>JAJRSA010000011.1 GCA_024279035.1 Alphaproteobacteria bacterium | reverse complement strand
TTGGCAGGGTATTGAAGCTATTGATATTCTCTTGAAAGAGCTAAAAGAGGATATTTTACTTCAATATTGGCCAGAGCAATCTGCTCTGTACCTTAATCACTATGAAGAACTCTGGTTTCCCTTTAAGGAAATTGAAGTGCCTAAGTTTGAAATATCAGTGAAGTGGGATATGGGCGATCTTATTGCGTTTTTATCAACATGGTCAGTTATACAAAGATATATAAAAGATACTGGGCAAAATCCTTTTGATCTGATTATAGATAAATTAGAAAAATCTTGGTCAAAAGAATACAAAATGAAGAGTTTACCACTTTATTTTAGAGTGGGGCGTCATAAGCCGTTCTAATTCGAAGTAAAAACCCTTGATTAGAGGGGCATATTCGTACAATAATACATCATTATAGACTATAATTTCTTTATTAAGAAAGAGGCAGAAGGAATGACTTACAATGAAAAAGATTTAAAGCGCCGTATGGAAGGGGCTTTGGACAATTTGGGGAAAGAGTTTTCGGGGTTGAGAACAGGGCGTGCGTCGACGTCGATGTTGGATCCCGTACAAGTTGATATGTATGGAAGCAAGATGCCGTTGAGCCAAGTGGCGACGGTGAATGCACCAGAGCCTCGTTTATTGACCGTGCAAGTTTGGGATATGAATGCCACGAAAAATGTTGAAAAGGCTATTCGTGATTCTGGGTTGGGATTAAATCCGCAGGCAGAAGGAACCATTATCCGTGTGCCTATTCCTGAGCTGAATGAAGAACGTCGCCAAGAACTTGTGAAAGTCGCGCGCAATTATGCGGAGCAAACACGTATTGCGGTGCGTAATATTCGTCGTGATGGGATGGATGCCCTTAAAAAGATGGAAAAAGACAATGAGATTTCAGAAGATGAGCAAAAGCGTCTCTCTGATGATGTCCAGAAGCTTACAGATTCTCATATAAAAATCGTGGATGAGCGGTTGTCGAGCAAAGAATCCGACATTATGACGGTTTAACCTCAAGATGTCTGATTCTTCTCATCCTGTCACTCATGTTGCCATTATTATGGATGGCAATGGCCGTTGGGCAAAATCTCGTGGTTTGCCTCGCACGGCAGGTCACAAACAAGGCATCGAAGCGTCACGCCGTACCGTAGAGGCTGTCCGAGACCTTAATATTCCTTATTTGACGCTCTTTGGATTCTCTACCGAGAATTGGAATCGTCCCAAAGAAGAAGTGAATGAGCTTATGGGCTTGCTTCGCTATTATCTTAAATCTGAAACGGCGGAATTGCATAAGAATAATGTGAAGCTCCGTGTGATTGGACACCGTAAAGGGTTGGCCGATGATATTGTCACCATGATCGAAAATGCAGAGCGTTTAACACAAGACAATGAAGCTTTAACTTTATGCATTGCTTTAAATTATGGGGGACGGCAGGAAATACTGCATACGGCTCAAAAGCTTGTTGAAGACCAAATTCAAAAAGGTGTGGCTTTGTCTCAAGGCGAGATGGAAGAGGCTTTTGAATCTCGTCTGATGACAGTAGGCCTTCCTGACCCCGATATCCTTATTCGCACCAGTGGAGAACAGCGGATTAGTAACTTTTTACTCTGGCAGTGTGCCTACACAGAGTTTGTCTTTTTAGATGTCCTCTGGCCTGATTTTGCAAAAAAAGACTTAGAGCAGGCTGTGATAGAATATACCTCACGAGACCGCCGTTTTGGTGGGATTAAAAAAATAGGGTAGGGGAGAGAGTAAGGTGACTCTTACAGATAATCTTAAAAAACGTCTTTTAACCATTCTTGTGGGCGCTCCTCTTATCATTGGACTCTTATATGTAGGAGGGTGGGTTTTTAATGTTTTCTTAGGTGTTGCATTCTTTGTGGCTTTATATGAGTGGGGTTTAATGGCTCAAAAAGCAAAAAAACCAACCTTATTGGCTTGTGCGGGGCTGATCTATATCAGTGTCGGATTTTTGTCTCTTTATATGCTTAGGCTTAATGAATTTACAGTCATTCTTTTGTGTCTTGCGAGTGTGTGGGCAAGTGATAGTTTGGCCTATATCTTCGGTAAAAGTTTTGGGCATTTTAAAATGAGCCCAACGATTAGCCCGAATAAGACATGGGAAGGATATGCAGGCGCTTTGCTTGGATCTTTTATCCCTTTCTTTGTTGCCGTGCCGGAAATTCGTGCGATTCCATTTTTACTCGGGATTAGCATTCTGATCGGTGTGGTTGGACAATCAGGAGATCTTATGGTGTCAGCTCTGAAGCGTCACGTGAAAGTTAAAGATACTGGTTCTTTATTTCCAGGGCATGGAGGGATACTCGATCGTATTGATGCACTTCTTTTGGTGGCGCCTGTCTTTTTGTCCATCGTCTTATTTGTCAGTGGATGGGCATAATGAAAAAAACGGTCTCTGTGTTTGGATCTACAGGCTCAGTAGGGCGGAGCACTGTGGCGCTTCTTACTCACCATAAAGAACGCTATAAAGTTGAAATTTTAACGGCCAATCAAAATGTTGATCTATTGGCGGCGCACTCCATTGCGTTAAAAGCTAAATACGCAGTGATTGCAGATGAAACCAAGCTGGACTCTCTTAGGGATGCTTTGAGTGGACATGAGACGGAGGCCATGGCGGGACGACAAGCGCTTTTGGATATGGCCTCTCACAGTGTTGATTGGGTAATGATGGCCATTGTCGGTCTGGCAGGGCTAGAGCCTCTCTTTCAAGCGATTCCAAATGGAAATGTTGTGGCGATTGCCAATAAAGAGCCTCTTGTGTCCGCAGGGGCGTTGTTAATGTCTCGTGCACAACGTTATGGGACAACTATTCTGCCTGTCGATAGTGAGCATAATGCTATTTTCCAAGTGTTTGAAAAAGAGAATAAAAACGCTATAGAAAAAATTATTTTGACTGCCTCAGGAGGGCCGTTTAGAACATGGAGCGCAGAGCAAATAGCGTGTGCCACTCCCAAGCAGGCCGTGGCTCATCCGAATTGGTCAATGGGAGCGAAGATCTCTGTGGACAGTGCTTCTATGATGAACAAAGGCTTGGAAGTGATAGAGGCCCATCATTTGTTCGGGATGAGTGCAGATCAAATTGACGTCATTATCCATCCTCAATCCATTATTCATTCTATGGTTCAATATTGTGATGGGTCAGTTTTAGCACAAATGGGGGCTCCTGATATGAGTACCCCTATTGCGAATGCGCTTGGATATCCTGATCGTTTAGAGACATGCGGACAAAAACTGGATATACAAACACTCTCAAATTTAAGTTTTGAACGTCCCGATTTTGAAAAATTTCCAGCGTTGCGTCTTTCTTATGATGCTTTGAGAGCGCAGGGAAATGCGCCTGTAATTTTAAATGCTGCGAATGAAGTGGCGGTTGAATCCTTCTTAATGTCTCAGATACCTTTTCCTGCTATGATGGAGTGTGTTGAAGAGGCTTTGAGTAAAAATTATACGCATTGTACATCTACCCTTGAAGATATTGTGGATTTAGATCAGAGTGTACGGACAGATACTGAGGTTTTTATTCAAAAGATCTCTTCTCATTTTAAAAAAGCAGGATAAATTTATATGGACTCTTTTATAGATCTTTTTCAAATGGTTTTAGAAAATATTTGGCTCTATGGCGCAAGTTTTCTATTGGTCTTAACGATTTTAGTCTTTGTCCATGAATGGGGACATTTTATTGTCGCACGGATGTGTGGTGTGCGTGTCGAAGTGTTTTCCATCGGGTTTGGAAAAGAACTCTGGGGCTTTACAGCCAAAACAGGCACACGCTGGAAATTCTCTCTTATTCCTCTAGGGGGATATGTCAAAATGTTTGGAGATTCTGATCCTGCGAGTGCAGGGCATGACAAAGATATGTCCTATACAGAGGAAGATAGAAAAGTTGCCTTTTTTACACAGCCTGTCTGGAAGAGGGCTTTGATTGTATTCGCAGGCCCTGCGATTAATTTTCTATTTGCTATCTTTATCCTGTCCATGCTTTTTGGCGTTAAGGGGAAATATGAAATTCCGCCTGTTATTACGGCCGTTGAAATTGGGGGTCCTGCAGATCAGGCAGGGTTTAAGCCACATGATCTCGTTTTAGAAATTAATGGACGGACAGCCAGTCGATTTGAAGATATTCGTCGTTCTGTCGCTCTTTCTCTCGATACAGAAATGACTTTTGTTGTAGAACGCAAAGGGGAAATTGTTGAGTTAACCCCTGTGCCTGAGCGTGTTTCTTTTGAAGATAAATTTGGTTTTAAACAAGAAATTGGACGTATAGGCATTCTTGGTGCAAGTAGTGGCGTTGCGCTTAACGGCATTACTGCCATTGATGGTGTGTCCGTTGATTCAAATGATATAGAGAAGATTCGTTCAAAAATACTCTCTCGTCTGGGGAATCCTTTCGAGATTAGTTTGAGGGGGATCACAAAAGAAGGTGGGTCTATGTTGGTTGATCCTCTTTTAGAAAAGAATAAAGGGCTAACTGACGCGAACAGTAAGTTCTATGACGTCATTGTTCTTGCAGAAGAGTATAAGCAGATTTTTGTAAAATTCACGCCTCCTGCAGCCCTCTTAGAGGCAACCCGCGCGACATGGAATATAACAGTGGATAGCTTAGGCGCAATGGGACAAATTGTGTCTGGAAAACGAAGCCCTAAAGAACTTGGAGGCATTATTCGTATAGGCGCTATTGCAGGAGATATGGCGCAACGTGGTTGGCTCGCACTTATCACCTTTGCAGCTCTTTTATCTATTAATTTGGGACTCATCAATCTCTTCCCTATTCCTCTTCTCGATGGAGGGCATTTGGCGATGTATGCTATCGAGGCCGTCAAAGGAAAGCCTCTTTCCGAAAAAACACAAGAATATGCCTTTCGTGTGGGGTTAACTTTTCTTGTGTTTCTTATGGTCTTTGCCAATTTGAATGATATAGCGCAGATTCTACTTTAACCCCCGATCTTTGAGTAAAAATAGAGAGATGCTCTTGTGTTCTCTTTGGGTTGTCTGTAAAAATAGAGACATAGAATTTTATCTCTTATAATTCAAAGGTCTTATATATCATGAATTTTTTCTCTCGTTGTGCGTGTTTATGTGTTTCTCTCATATTGCTTACCTCTCAGGTGTGGGCGCAGACTATTTCTCGGATTGAAGTGCGCGGGAGTGAGCGCGTTGAGATTGAAACAGTTAAAACCTATTTGCCGGTACGATTGGGAGACCCAGTGGATCAAGAAGTGTTGGATCGCTCTGTCAAGGCTCTATATGCCACAGGATTCTTCGCAGATGTTGGGATTAAAGAGGCCAATGGTATTTTGATTGTTGATGTTGTTGAAAACCCTGTGATTAACAAAGTTGTCTTTGAGGGAAATAAAAAAATTGAAGAGGCTGAGCTCTCTCAAGAGATTCGTTTGCGCCCTCGGATGGTGTTAACACGGACAAAGATTCAAAGTGATACGGCGCGTCTCTATCAGATTTATAAAAGAAGTGGGCGTTTCTCAGCTCAAATTGAACCTAAATTGATTAAGTTGGATCAAAATCGTGTAAATCTTGTCTTTGAGATCACAGAAGGAGATATCACAGAAATCAAAGGGATTCGTTTTGTGGGCAACAGAGCGTTTGATGATGGAGATTTAAGGTCGGTACTTTCTTCCAAAGAAGATCGCTGGTATCGCTTTCTTTCAACAGCAGATCGGTACGATCCTGATCGTTTAGCATTTGACCAAGAATTATTGCGTCGTTTCTATTTGAAAGAGGGGTATGCCGATTTCCGGATTCTCTCTGCGGTGGCAGAGCTCTCTGAAAACAAAGAGAATTTCTTTATGACGTTTACGGTTCAAGAAGGACCACGATATCGCATTTCCAACGCGCTTATTCATTCTACAATCCGTGGATTTGATAGTTCTTATCTCAAAGAAGAGTTAACCTTTAAAGCGGGATCTTGGTATAATGCAGAAGAAGTTGAAGAAAGCTCGGATGCTCTAGTAATTGGTCTGGAAAGACGGCAATATCCTTTTGTCCGCGTGTCTCCTGATATCAAAAAGAACCGTCAAAATAATACAATGCATGTTATTTTTAATATCTCAGAAACACGCCCTCAATTTGTAGAGCGGATTAATGTTCAGGGGAATGTACGGACGATGGATAAAGTTGTCCGCCGTGAATTTGAAATGACCGAAGGGGATCCTCTGGTCAAATCCCAACTGGCAAAATCGGAACAAAATATTAAAGATCTAGGCTATTTTGAGTCTGTTGAGATTAAACGTCGTCCAGGGAGTGCTCCAGATAAGACCGTTCTTGATGTAAAAATTGCCGAAAAATCAACGGGAGAGCTTTCCTTAGGGGCAGGGTTTTCAACAAATGATGGACCTTTAGGGGATATTCGTTTGCGTGAACGAAACTTTCTTGGGAAAGGGCAAGATTTCTTGGCTGCCGCTACAATAGCAGGAGAGCGTACGGAGTTTGATTTGTCTTTGACCGAGCCTTACTTCTTGGATCGTGATATTTCAGCGTCTTTGGATGCCTTCCATATTACGCGTGATTTGCAAGATGAGAGTTCTTTTGATCAACGTCGCTCAGGAGGAGGCTTTAGTTTTGGATATCCTCTCTCTGAAAAACTCCGCCAAAATATAGGCTATCGTATTGAACAAAATGAAATTACAGACGTGAATGCAAGCACCTCTCGCTTTATTCGAGATCAAGAAGGAGAACGGATCACCTCTGCGGTCACACACCGTTTAAACTATACAGATCTGGATAGTACTTTATTTCCGACAGAAGGAATTACAGGCTGGTTTGATACGGAATATGCAGGGATTGGAGGAGATGCAAATTACATCTCAGGACGTTTAGGCGTCAAAACCTATTACCCTGTGACCAAAAAAATAGTGCTCAGTGCTCTGAGTGAAGTTGGGGCTATTACAGGCATTTCCGATGAAGAAGTTCAAATTCATGAGCGGTTCTATCTTGGCGGATCAACGCTACGTGGATTTGAGAGTGCTGGGGTCGGGCCTCGTGATACCTCAACAAATGATGCGCTTGGTGGAAATTATTTCTATCGAGGGTCTGTCGAAGCCTCTTTTCCCGTTGGCCTTCCTGAAGAGCTAGGCATTAAAGGGCATACATTTACAGATTTTGGATCTTTATGGGAACCTGATGATGAGATTGGCGCAGAGATTGCGGATAAAACATCTCTACGTGCGTCTGCGGGGGTTGGTATATCGTGGCGCTCTCCTCTTGGTCCTATTCGCTTTGATTATGCGTTGCCATATCTTGATGAAGATTTTGATGAAACAGAAAATTTTAGATTTTCTTTTGGAACACAATTTTAGATACAGACAAGGTTTAGTTTACATGAACAATATCAAATACTATTTTATACTCTCACTTGCTCTTCTTATGCTGACGCCACAGATGGCTTTTTCTGCGGAGATGGTTGTTGTGGATATGCAACAATTAGAAGTTATGTCCGTGGCTGGAAAAGCTTTACGAGAACGTATTACTGCGGAAAGAAATGCGTTGAAAGCTGTTGTTGAAAAAGAAGGAAAAGCATTAAAAGAAGAAGAAGCAAAAATTATAAGCTCTAAAAAAAATCTCTCTGAGGTGGCATTTAAAGACAGAGTTAAGGGATTTGAAGTGAGCTTTAAAAATAAACAGGCTAAAATAGAAAAAAAACGAGAGGCTTTTGAAAAGAGTGCCTTAGAGGCGCATGCAAAGCTTCGTAAAGAAGTGGTGTCTGTCGTCGGCGCACTCGCAACGGAGAAAAAACACAAGCTTGTACTCTCTCGTCAAGCCGTTGTTATTGTTGAAAAATCAATGGATATTACAGCAGAGGTGATGGAAAGATTAAATGCTAAAGTAAAATCCATTCCTTTTAAGTAGATATAGCCATGGCAGATCCTCGCTTTTTTAAAAACTCTGGCTCAAAGACTCTGGCTGAAATTTTAAATATTTCTGGCGCAACCCTTGAAAGTTCTGGCGCAGATCAAGAGACCTTATTCTCTGATGTAGCTTCTTTGGAAGAAGGAAAATCGGCACACATAAGTTTCTTTGACAATGTGAAGTATAAAGACCCTTTAAAATCTACAAAGGCAGGGGCTTGTTTTATTTCACCTGACTTTATAGATCTTTGCCCTAAAGGCACATTGCCTCTTTTGACGAAAACCCCTTACAAAGCTTATGCTTTAACAGCACAAATCTTTTACCCGTATGCCAAGCCTGCGCCGTCAATCTCGGCGCATGCCGTAATTGAGTCAACGGCAAAAATTGGAAAAAATGTAACGATAGACTCTGGTGTGATTATTAAAGCCCATGCCATTATCGGAGAAGACACATGGATTGAATCCAACGCTGTGATTGGAGGAAATGTTGAAATTGGAGCGCGGTGTCGTATTGGTATGAATGCAACTATTTCTCACACATTAATGAAAGATGATGTCTGTATCTATACAGGAGCTCGGATTGGGCAAGATGGATTTGGGTTTGCGGTTGATCTGACAGGGCATGTGAAAGTTCCTCAACTTGGGCGTGTCCTGATCGAAGATCACTGTGAAATTGGAGCGAATACAACCATAGATAGAGGCGCAGGGCCAGATACCATTATAGGGCAGGGGACATGGGTTGATAATCTCGTCCAAATTGCGCACAATGTGCAAATTGGCAAAGGATGTATTATTGTCTCTCAGGTAGGGATCTCTGGGAGCACACATATCGGAGATTTTTCTGTGATTGCAGGGCAGGTAGGCATTGCGGGGCATTTAAAAATTGGATCAAATGTTCAAATTGCAGCTCAGTCTGGTGTGATGAAGGATGTGCCTGAAGGGCAAACCTATATGGGAAGCCCTGCAAAACCAATCAGAGAGAATATGAAACAAATTGCTTATTTGAATAAAATAACAAGAAAGTAAAAAATGTCAGATATAGAGACGAAAGAGTTTGAATCCATAGATATTGTGAAAATCATGGAAATGATTCCCCATCGCTATCCTCTCTTGCTTGTGGATCGCATTATTCAGTTTGAATCTGGAAAATCTGCAACAGGCCTTAAAAACGTGACCATGAATGAGCCTCATTTTACAGGACATTTTCCTGCTGCGCCGATCATGCCTGGTGTTCTTATCGTTGAAGCCATGGCGCAAACATCCGCCATTATGGTGGTCAAAACTCTGGGCAAAGAGTCAGAAGGAAAACTGGTCTATTTTATGAGCATCGATGACGCTCGATTCCGAAAACCTGTCACACCGGGCGACACATTACATCTCCATGTCGAGGTTATTCGCTCCCGAGGAACAGTCTGGAAATTCAAAGGTACAGCAAAGGTTGGTGACAAACTCTGCGCCGAGGCGACCTTTAGTGCGATGATTATGGATCGGTAAAGATATATCTACGATCACTCATAGGAATTGATGCAAAGGGGAACTCTGTCTTATTCTGAACTGCGTTCAAGCCACGCAGGCTTTCAGCGGACTCCGGCCGCCTCGCAGTCGCTCGGGTCACCGTACATTTCTTAATGAAAATGACTATAAGTTTAAAGCTTATTTCTGAAGATCTATTTGTTTATGATATTTACAGAAGACAGCTTTTTATCGCTCTGCCTCTCTGTTAAACGGTCTTTCATAGAATTAAAAATAGTACGAGGAATGTTTACGTCACATGCTTGCTCTAATCCTTTAAAGCCAGGGAATGTGTTGGCTTCACAGATTGTAAACCCTTTGTCCGTAAAGAGAAGATCAATTCCGGCCACACGGATATCCAAAACATCGGCTGTTTTGAGGGCAATTTGTTTAGCCTCTTCATTCAGGTCAAATTCCAAGATAGAGCCCCCTTGGCTGTAATTGGCTTTAAAGCCCCCATCTTTGGCACGACGTTCCATACAGGCGATAACGTTTCCATCTACGACAAAAACGCGTAAATCTCGTCCACGGCTTGCGGCCACATATTTTTGGAAGATGAGTTGAATATCAGGGTTTGTTTCTCCCACCAAATTCATCAGATCATTAAAGGCATCTTCAGTTTCAACTAAGAAAACACCTGTCCCGTTCACACCTAGTAACGTTTTTACGACAACAGGGAAGCCTATATGTTTTTCAACCAAGGCAATATCGACAGGAAATTTTGCAAGCATAGTGGTGGGCGTCGGCAATCCCTGCTCACATAAAATTTGATGTGTGTGCATTTTGTCAGAAACAGCCTCAATACACACAGAGCCATTATACGTTTCAACCCCCAAGCGTTCAAGCTGGCGGATAACAGCCAAAGAGAAATAGCCTGTTTCTATGGGAGGGGTGCGAGGAAGAAGGAAATCAGGGAGAGATTGGGCTTCTCCATCAATGAGGATCATATCTCGATCCTTATCTGTGACCAAAAGATCAAACTGTTCCGGAGAAAAAACCTTAACGGTAATCCCCATCTCTTTGCCTTCGGCCAGAAAGCGTCTGATTTCAAACGCCTCATTGGTTGAAGAGTCTATATCTTCATAAAATAATATCCAAACTTCCATATGTGATCAGGGGGATTTAAGTTATGTGTCTATCGCCACGTGGGGAGAGACATCTTTTCTTTGTTCTAAATGCTTTATGCATACCCCTTTTATAGACCATTCCAATATGTGTGCAAAGAAAATAATTTTATTTTTTAAAGCTCTTGATTAACGCTCTTTCCTCCTATAACAATACGACACGTCATAAAAAATTCAAACCAAGAGAGGGTCTCACGTATGTCAGACGCAGCACTTAAATATCATGAAGCGGCACAATCCGAAGACAAGAATAAAAAAAGAGGACGTCCACGCTCTGAAACGTCTAAAAAGTCTATTTTAAATGCTGTGAACCGTCTTTTGCTTCTCACATCTGTTAAAAATTTGTCGATTGAGGCGATTGCCAAGAAAGCAGGGGTCGGAAAAACGACTATTTACCGCTGGTGGCCGAATAAAGTTGCTGTTGTGTTGGATGCTCTTCTTTATCAATTAGGAAACACCCCTGCGCTTCCAACAAGTGCAACCTCTGCACAATCTGTCCGTAACCAAATGGAACGATTTATGCGTCTTCTTAAAGGAAAAAACGGAAAGATCTTAATTGAAATTATGGCAGAGGCGCAGTCTAGTGAACAGACTCTCACCCTTTTCTATGAGAATTTTATGCTCCAACATGAAGAAACGCTTGCTAACCTTATTGAAGAAGGTAAAGAAAAAGGGGAGTTTCGTGAAACTCTCTGTACAGCGCTTGCTGTTGATATGATTTATGGCTCTATCGTTTACCGCTTAATGAGCGGAGCAGAAACATTGGATGATGAATTCACACAAAACCTCCCGAAAGAGGCTCTTAATATTTTGAAGAAATAGGTAAAGAATGTGATATCTCTTCTGTTATGGTCGAGCAAACAAAGCATATTGAATTCAGTATAGAAAAGAGAAATCTTTCCGCAGGGCTATATCTTGTTGGGACGCCCATCGGGTACCTGAAAGATATAAGTCTTCGTGCTTTGGAAACTCTGATGTCTGTGGATGTGGTGGCGTGTGAAGATACGCGTGTAACGGGGAAGTTACTTCATCACTATGGCATTCAAGTGAAGAAAATAAAATATAATGACCATAGTGATAGTCGCGCACGGGATGAAATTATAAAACGGATCGGGCAGGGGGAGGCCGTGGCGCTGTGCAGTGATGCAGGATTGCCGTTGATTGCAGACCCTGGGTATAAGCTTGTAACGGAATGCCTAGAGAAGGGGGCTTATGTAACCTCTGTTCCAGGGGCGAGCGCTGTGTTGACGGGGTTACAACTCTCGGGTCTCCCAACGGATCAATTTATATTCTTAGGATTTATGCCCAGCAAGAAAAAGGCAAAGGAAGATACGTTGTTGCGCTGGAAAGATTTGCCGATGACTCATATTTATTATGAGACAGCGCCTCGGATTTTTGATACGGTTAAGACAATTCAAAAGAGTATGGGAGAAAGGCATATTGTGATTGCCAGAGAGCTGACCAAAACATTTGAAGAAATATTGTCTGGGACATGTGCAGATATTCTTGTGCGCCTTAAGGATTCTCCGATTAAAGGGGAAGTCGTTTTGATGATATCAGGGCAAGACGGTAAAGTGTGGACAGAAGAAGATGTTATGATTCTCCTGAGAGGCTTTATCACTGAGGAGAATTTTTCCGTTAAGGAGTCT
This sequence comes from Alphaproteobacteria bacterium, assembly GCA_024279035.1. Taxonomy (GTDB): domain Bacteria; phylum Pseudomonadota; class Alphaproteobacteria; order Micavibrionales; family Micavibrionaceae; genus UBA1850. The sequence goes on along the minus strand of JAJRSA010000011.1, from coordinate 4,227 downwards.
GTTCAATCGGTGATGGATATCTCAGGCTTGGCAAAGAAAACAGTGTATGAGTATGCGTTAAAAGTAAAAAATGAATAAAGTGTCTCGCTATCACAAAGGTGTTTTGGCGGAACGTGTTGCGGCTCTTTTTTTAATCTTAAAAGGGTATAGAGTTTTAGAAATGCGCTATAAGACTCATGTTGGAGAAGTGGATATTATTGCGCGGAAAGGGCGCACTTTTGTTTTCGCAGAGGTTAAATACCGTGCGACATATGAAGAAGGAATTCACTCTATTTCTCAACAGGCAAAGACCCGTATTATGCGGAGTGCAGATTACTACCGTATGAAAAACTTAGCACATGAAGAAATGGATATGCGCTTTGATGCGCTCATCCTATCCCCACCTTTTTATATCAAACATTTGAGGAATGCATGGACATTGTAGAGAAAAAATCTCCATAATGAAAATTACTTTAAATGATTCTCGTTAGGAATGGATATTTCAATGAACACGCAAAAAATAATTTCAATGGTCAGTCTTCTCTCTGTCATGGCATTAAGCTCTGGATGTACAACATTGGGGTTTGCTGTGGGCGCTGGAGCGAAGACAGGTGTTGAGGCTGCCAAAGAGGGCGGATTACCGCGTGCTGCCTCTGATTTCAAGATTCATGCGCAAATTAATCATCTCTGGTTCAAGGAGAATGTAAACCTCTTCAAAAAGCTTGATTTAACGGTCAATCAGGGGCGTGTTTTGGTCACGGGCGTTGTTCAAAACTCACAACATCGTGTGGACGCTGTCCGATTGGCATGGCAACCACGAGGTGTGAAACAAGTGATTAACGAGGTGCGTGTGGCGGAGAGTGAGGGGATACCGGGCTACGCTCGTGACCTTTGGATTACAGCACAACTCCGTACAAAATTGACCTTGGATAAAGAGGTTCAATCGATCAATTATTCTATCGATACAGTGCAAGGGGCTGTGTATTTTATGGGAGTGTCCCAGAATCAAAATGAGCTCAATAAAGTGATTGACCAAGCGCGGACGGTATCAGGTGTCAAAGAAGTTATAAGCTATGTGAAATTTGCAGGGCAACCACTGACACAAGACACATTGAATGCATCTTCTGCGCCTCAATATGGAGACTATAATCGCTACCCTCCTGTGGGCCAATCTCCGCAGAATAACATAGGACAACCTATGGATCCGTATGCTCCACACAGGATAGAGCCAGCAGCGGGAAATACTTACGATGATCAGAGCGACACTCGTCGATACCCAGAAAGTATTTCTGCCCCACCTGTTTCCCGTGTGGTGCTTCCTGAGCCTTATGTGCAAACAGGAGATCTTCCTCCTCGGGGAGAGTTTCTAGAGTCTTCGTCCTATCCTTCTCGCCCTTCAACGGGTTTAAAAGAGTCTGTACAAGTCTATCCCTTGAATAATTAGAGAGATTGTTCCTTTGATAGAACCGTACGCGTCCCAAATCCTGTTAGAATTGGCAGAGATTGGCCGTCAGGTGGATTCGCAAATTGATCTGTTCCATACGGCGGTGCTGATTGCGTCTTTAGATCATCCTGGGCGTTCTCTCCAAAGATATACACACCATAAAAAACGTCTGGTGGACGCCTGCCATAAGGCGTGTGGTGAGGATAATTTAGGCGCAGACGCCCAGTTAACCCTTTTAAAAACCATCCTTGTGGAGCAAGAAGACTATACAGGGGATATAGAGACCTATGATCGATTGGATAATGCAGATATTATGTCTGTCATTGATCGCCGTAAAGGGTTGCCTGTGACGCTGTCCATTTTATATCTTTCTGTGGCAAGATCATTGGGATGGGAGATACAAGCTTTAAACTTTCCCGCGCATGTTTTTTTGCGGATTGAAACGCAGGGAGAACGGTTGATCTTTGACCCTTTTGAAGACGCCAAAATCATGGAGGCACATGATTTGCGAGAAAAGCTAAAAATGCTCGTAGGAGAGCGTGCCGAGCTCTCCTCCCATTATTACACACCAATGAGTAATCGAGATATTTTGATCCGCCTCCAAAATAATATAAAAACACGCCTTATTTCAGGAGAAGATTTCACAGCCGCCCTCCAACGCATAGATATTATGCGCCTCATCGTCCCAGAAGAGCCTCGACTTCTATTTGAAGCAGGAGTCCTTAATGCCCGTATCGGACAGCGCAAAAAAGCCATTAAATTGATTTATGAATATATTGAGAGTGTTGAGTCTCAAGGAGAAAAAGATGAAGCTCTTCTCCTATTGAAAGAGTTGGAATACGGGCTGAATTAAAAAAACAGAGGATCATTTTAAACCTATGTGCATTCATGCCTTGTTTTTTTGAGCGAGTGTCTTACTTTGATGTTTATAGAGATTCGCCAATGATGAGTCTGAATATTTTTTAAAGATGCAGGAGTTTTAGAACAATGCCATACCGTATTTTAATGATAATCGTCCTTGCTGTCTTTGTGACAGCATGTTCAAACAAAGAATCCATGGATGAGGGCGTTGTTGTAACCTCTGATCGAGAAGGGATATCGATGGGCGTTGATGGCACAGGCTATGATGTGACAAGCTCTGCGCTCCCCGGATCTCAAGAGGATTTGGTTGAAAATGTAGGGGATCGTGTTTTCTTTGCGTATGATAGCTATAATTTAAGTGATGAGGCGCGCTCTGTGTTAGATCGTCAGGCGCAATGGCTTGGACAATATCAGAGTCTTTACATCACAATAGAAGGTCATGCGGATGAGCGTGGGACACGGGAATATAACTTGGCGTTGGGCGAGCGTCGTGCGAATGCCGTGCGCAGTTATCTTGTCGCTCTTGGGGTGGAAGCTCATCGCTTGTCCGTGGTTAGCTACGGAAAAGAACGCCCCGTTGTCTTTGATAATGACTCGTCTGCATGGTCGCAAAACCGCCGTGGCGTAACCACAATTAACTAAATCTTGAGGTTTCATGATTTCTTACAAATATATTTATGCGTTGAAGCAGGCCCTTTTTATGGCCTGCTTTGCGTTTGTTCTTTGTCCGTCTGTGCAGGCTTTTGCGCAAAGCGATCTTTATAATCGCCTCAGTCGTATTGAGCGTGATATGCAGACTCTGTCGAAATCCGTCTATAAAGGAGATGATCTTCCCGCTCATATGTTAGGATCTATGGAAGAAGATCAAAAATATAGAGCGCAAACAGATGTGCGTCTCAATGATCTCGAAACCCAAATTCGGACATTACGAGGAGAAATAGAGCAATTCCAGTTTAACCTTGATACATTAAACACACGGTTAGAGACTATAGAAAACAGACCTTCTGTGACTCATAGTATGACAGAAGGCAATTTGGGCATAAATAACAATGAAGTTTTAATGACGATTGATGGGGCAACACCCTCTCAGGCTGAACAAGAAAGAGAAGAGTCTCTTGAAACTACACCAACAGAAACACTCTCCGTTGAGTCTTCTCCAACGCAATCCTATGAGCGTGCCTTTGCACTTTTGAAAGAAGGAGACAATGCGCGTGCACAAAAAGGATTTGAAGCTTTCATTACAAATTATCCTGAGGATAGCTTGACAGATAATGCCCGCTATTGGCTCGGAGAGACCTATTATGTTCAAAATGAATATGATAAAGCAGCTAGAATTTTTGCCGATGCCTATCAAAAAGCGCCCAAAGGTCCAAAAGCCGCAGATAACCTCTTAAAGCTCGGCCTCTCTCTCTCTGGCCTAGGACGAAAAGAGCATGCCTGCGTTTCTTTCGAACAGCTCGATAAGGAATTCGGACAAACGTCCTCCGCCATTGTCCGCCGTGGAGAACAAGAGCGCACGACGTTAGAATGTGAGTAAGCTTTATTATGAGTCTTCTTGTTGTATCTTTGGTGTTTCTTTTTACCTGAGGAAAGGTGGATGTGTTTTATAGTCATTTTTATTAAGAATAACACATTCTTTGAAGATGACCCGAGCGACTGCGAGGCGGCGAGAGTCCGCCGAAAGCCTGCGTGGCTTGAACGCAGTTTAGAATAAGAATGCCTTGTTCTTATTCTAAACGACTATATTTTTGTGCTATTTATAATGCCTCTGGTGCGTTGTCTTTGATAAGTTTTCGAAGCAGTGTGTATTCATTGTCACTTTTTAGGTTATAAACCTCCGCCTTCAGGCGGAAAGAGGCTTCAGCCGTAATTTGCTCATATACTCTCTCCTTAAAATGGGTATCAGGCGTAGCCGATTAAATACCCATTTTAAGGAGAGAGTA
>JAJRSA010000010.1 GCA_024279035.1 Alphaproteobacteria bacterium | reverse complement strand
TTTTCTCGTTCCAAATGCTGAAATAATAGTAACAAAGAGACCAATTAGGGTAATCTTTTGGCAACATTCTCCACTGGCAGCCGCTTTTTAAAACGTAAAGTACCCCGCAGAGAGTAATTGACTGTCAACCGTGGACATGCCTGCGGCAAAGGCGGCCACAAGAACAAACGCGCCAAAATAAGGCGCATGGGCATTAAATAAAGCGCCTAAAACACTGTCTCCATCTTGCAATCCTTCGGGAAAAATAGCTCACGCCCTTTAGGATCATCAGATAGAATGTTAAAATTAGGAAGGTAAATCCAACAACGCTCATTTTTTATGAACTTTCTGCTCTAATGCCCGTGCATAGGCTTTGTAATGAAACAGATAGAAGCCCCATAATGCCAAAGGATAAGAGGGTTATACCAAGAAAAATAGAAAAATTTGATCAGGGATACCAAAAACACCCCATCCTGTGACAGAGATAAGATGAAGAGGCACTAAAATCTGGAGGGAAACCCCTGCTATAATCAAGAATCCTGAAATAATAGTCCCTATCATGATGTTTCTTTCTCTTGTGAAGAGCTTATTTATCCAGTCTATGTGCGTAAATGTCAATCCCAGTAGTAAAAACCCAAAAGACCGGTTCTTATGGCAAAGAACCGGTCGAGTTAGGGTATTATAGTATTTCTAAGTGGTTAGGGTAAACACACTTAAAAAGTTCCCATCTTCACGAGAACATCTTCTATTAAGCATATCTCGTGCCAAAAGTTATTTTGTTTAAATACAATTGGTTATAAAAATTATGCTCTGCATTTTCTTATTTTAAATTGCATTTTGCAATGCATTATGGGGGAGAAGAAGGCTTGCGTTTTAGAGGCTTGCCCTCTATATGAAGAAGATCATGAAAATAGTCACACATACACAACCTATACCTGACTCCTTGAGGGGCGCCGTTCTTGTCATCGGTAATTTTGATGGGATGCATAAAGGGCACAGAGCCCTGATCACGCAGGCGTTATCTTTTGCTCATAAGCACGCGCTCCCTGTCGGTATTCTTACATTTGAACCTCATCCACGACAAGTCTTTCAACCGCATGATGTCTCTTTTCGCATAACTCCGCGTGGCCTTAAGAGAGAAAAAATAGCAGAGACAGGTGTGGATTTTTTAATTGAGATTGATTTTACACGAGATTTTGCTCAAAAATCTGCGGAGGCGTTTATAACTGATATTTTGATTCAACATATTGGAGTAGATCATATTTTTATCGGTCAGGATTTTCGCTTTGGACAAAACAGGACAGGCTCTTCTGAGACACTTCGTGCGCAGGGGGTGAATGTCACGTCCATTGATATTTTGAAAGATGAACATGCTCAGAAATACTCCGCAAGTCAGGTACGATCCTATCTCCGTCGCGGAATGATTACACAGGCCAATGAAATCTTAGGGTGGGAATGGGATATTCGAGGCTCTGTTATTCATGGAGATAAGCGAGGGCGCACCCTTGGATACCCGACAGCAAATGTCCTTCTTGGAGATACGATTCACCCTGCCTTTGGGGTCTATGCCACCACGGTACAAATAGAGGGGGAAACCCAATGGCGTCCTGCGGCCACGAATATCGGTATTCGTCCTATGTTTGAAACCAAAGAAGCCCTTGTGGAGGCACATATTCTAGATTTCGATGGTGATCTCTACGGACAAACCCTTCATATTTGCCCTGTTCAGAAAATAAGAGATGAGGCACGATTTAATTCTCTTGAGGATCTGGTCGTACAAATTGAGAAAGATTGTGTATACATTAGAGAGTGTCTGTCATCCTATCTTTCTCTTTAACACAAAGCCTTTGTAATTCTTACAAATTCATCAAGTGTAGCCATAAGCATTTTTTGTTGCCCTTCTTCTTTAAGCATCCCCTCCTCGTTAAACACTTTAAACCCATTTCCAATGGCCACTTGCGTTGGAATAACGGTGACCCCAATATTGCCAAGCATCATACGGAGAGGGACGAGGCCTCTGAGTCCACCCAATCCTCCAGGGGACACCGCCCCAAGCGCAACAACTTTACCTTTAAAAGCGCAGAGGGGAGGTTCCTCAGGCTCATGGGGCCGAGAGATCCAGTCAAGGGTATTTTTAAGAAGAGGAGAAAATGAGCTGTTATACTCAGGGGAAGCTATAAAAATCCCATCATGTTCTCTAAAGATCTTTTTAAGCAAGATTGCATTTTCAGGTAGGCCATGTTCGTCCTCACAATCTCCGTCATAAAGGGGCATTTTAAAATTTTTAAGGTCAATCACAGAGATTCTATGTCCCTGCTTTTCCATTGTTTTTGCAGCAATCTGTACAAGTTTTTTATTCAGAGAGCCTTGACGCGCGCTTCCCGCTAAAAATAAGAATTTGGGCATGATAGTTTCCTGTTTTGTGGTGTGATAAGAGTATCATAATTTTGGGGAAGATTTATTTTTATTTAAATTATCCTGAATTACATGTAACCCGTTTCACTTACGACTTGAGAGAATCCTGTTATACTCATTTTTATTAAGATTATAGTACATTCTTTGAAGATAACTCGAGCGACTGCGAGGCGGCGGGAGTCCGCCGAAAGCCTGCGTGGCTTGAACGCCATTTAGAATAAGAATGTCTTGTTCTTATTCTAAATGACTATACCAGATCAATATTCTGGTTCCATTAGGTTCACCCCTCCTTTGTGAGTGTTTTTTTCACTACCTATGGAATTAGATTTACCCCCCTCGAGAATCAATTTAAAAAAGTTGCGACTGGCGTAAAAATATGTAGAATAGGGTGAGTTTATTTTGATTCTGTTTGACATTTAGTCCTTAAGGTCAGATAAAAGCACAGATTTTATATTTTTTTGATTTATACTCCTATTTAGAGAAAAGCGCGCATGTTAAGAATTCCAAAAACATTTCTATTCACCACGTTGGCCACCCTAACAACAGTTACTTTAAGTAGCATGCCGGCGTTTTCCGCTCAGGACAATCGTCCTAGCCTCATTATTACAAACAAGCCAATTCCACATGAGCTCCGTGAAAAAATCTATGCCATCCCCTCTATAGCACCCGATATCAAAGCTGAAGATATTCTTATGTCGGATAAGCTCCTTACACAGGGGAATACTATTGCCGCAGAAAAGATGCTTACCCTTAGAAACGACTTGGAGCAATTGCAAGTTGACTTAGGAGAAGCCTCAACCTTCCTCTTGAAATTAGAGAAATTCGGTCAAGACGTTTCGGCGCAATACTATGCTGATGTGGGCACGATTAGTACGCAGCTTCAATCAGGGTCTACTCCTGGAAACCCCAGATTGGTTAAAAAATTATCCGATTCTCAAATGTCTCTTGAGAAGCTTTCTCAAAACTTAGCCGATCTTAATAGTCTCGCCTTGGAAATCGCAAACCAAGCGTCTATATCTACATTTCTTCTTCGAGAAACACGAGCCACCTATAAACTCCACGGATCAATGGAATCCGATCACGTTAAATTAGCTGAACTTGAAGACCGTATCAATAATACAATTGTTATTATTGATCGCCTCCAGAACAACGTAAGTGATGACATTACAAGAACAACAGCGTATTTGTCCTCTGAACAAAACAATATGAGAACTCTCTCTCTTGCTGTGACGAATGGTGATTTTTATAGTAAGAGTCTTTCCAATAGGCCTTTTACTAATGTAGCAGAGACGTCCACTCTTACACAATCCGCACAGAGTTCTCCTTCACATCCCCCCTCCGTTGATAACCCTCGCCCCCTTGTCAAAATAAAATTTGACAAGGCTAATGTTGACTATCAGCAACCCGTGTATACAGCGCTCAACGCGACACTGGATCAATATCCAAACGCCCGCTTTGAGCTTGTTGCTGTTCAACCCATATCAGGAAACGCTGCCTTTCAAGCCATTGAAGGTACGCGGGCACGGCGTAATGCAGAAAATGTTTTAAGATCTCTTGTTCAAATGGGTCTACAACAAGAAAGGCTTGACCTCTCAACAGCAGAAAGTGAACATGCCATAACCAATGAAGTTCATATTTATGTTCGTTAACTCTATTTGAACGTCAGAGATATTTCTAAATTAAAAACAGAATAAAAACCTTAAAATAAGTGGGTTTACCTCATATATTTTCTAGTAAAAACAACTAAGAACAAGGAATAAATAAGAAAAGTTTGCGTTCGTACATAGTTTTTCACTATAATATAGGGTAGGTTTAGTTAATGTTTTATAAAATGAAATGGGAGAGGATTCCTTGATGATGCATCGTTACTCACACTTGAAAACACTCATTGCAATTCTGATTTTAACACTTGGTATTTTTTCGTTTCACTCTACAGCATCTGCGCAAAGCACGGCAAGTACCTGTAATCCAGATATTCTGCAAGCTATGAAGGATCAGGGAACGGCAGTAGCGCAACGTAGCGCACAAATTGCACAAGCTCTCATTACACGTCCAGATCCTACCGCCCAAATGGTCTGCCTTGGGGAACAACTTATGACCGCGGCTTACCTTATAGGAAGCCTTTTTACGGATAATCCTACATTTTCTGGAGGCTGTGCGGTAGGAGGAGTTCCTGCATCAACCATTAGCGCTATTGCTAGCACTATGGGAAATCTTGTGGGACTCTATAATTTGGGGGGAGGAACTCTTTCTGTACTTTATGATACCGTTGCAAATATGCTTCTGGCCGCTGGTGCAGGTATAATTTCTGGCCTGATCTCAGGTCTAATAACGAGTGTACTTGGAGCCTGTTTTGGTGGAATTGTAGGAGGTGTTGTAACGAGCATAATTACGTCCCTCTTTCCAGATCCTTGCGATGGTATGGATATCGTTTGGGAGCAGGTTGCTCTCGCCAATGTAAAGCCTGCTTATTTTCAAACCCTTAGTGAACTTAGCTTTGCCCCTGACCCAAGAAGCGCTATAGGAAACATTCCTTTTGCTCTTGTTGCAGCTACTGGTCTCTTCTCTGCGGCTACAGCGAACACATCATCTTCTCTTGCTGCTTCTGGAGCGTTTGCACCAGCTAATCTTAACCTAACGACTTGGGCTCCATTAAGTGTTTCAGGCACATGTACGACTACTGTTATATTTGGTCAATATATTTCCTGTAACAAAGGATGTTCAGTCGTTGGTACACCGCCAGGACCGTTTACCTGCGTACCCTAATAGAAATAAATGATTGAAAAACTCTATAAAAGATTATCTGAGCGCAGTGCCCCTGCGCTCAAATTTTATCTGGGGCAACGGGTTAAAATTGGAAAGGAAGATGGAGATCGTTTAGAGGAACGCTATGGGAAGGCAAGCATTCCTCGTCCTAAAGAAAAGCTAATCTGGATTCATGCGGCAAGTGTGGGAGAAGCGCAAGTTGCTCTTATTTTGATCTCTCATATTTCAAAAATACTTGCTACAAAGCCCTTTTTTCTGGTTACGACGGGGACACGCACATCTGCAACTCTTATGGATGAACGTCTACCTGAGAATGCTATTCACCAATATGCCGTCCTTGATCATCCTGACTGGGTAAGATTCTTTTTTGATCATTGGAGCCCTGATATTGCCTTTTGGATGGAGTCGGAATTATGGCCTAATACGCTTAAATTCTTAAAAAAACGCCATATTCCATCGGCGCTTATCAATGCGCGGATGTCTGAAAAATCTTTTAAAAACTGGAGTCGCATTAAAAAAACAGCCAAGTCCGTGCTCTCTTGCTTTGATACAATTCTCTGTCAAACAGAGGTGCATAAAACCTATTTTGATCAATTGGGGGCACACCATAGTTTAGTGACAGATAATCTCAAATATAGTGCACCCCCCCTCCCCTATGACCTACCGACACTAGAACAGCTCAAAACCGTAACAAAGAACCGTCCTCTTTGGCTTTATGCCAGCACGCATGCAGGAGAAGAAGAGCTGGCCTGTGAGACTCACCTTAAACTCAAAGAAGAGTGTCCAAACCTTCTCACTATCATTGTCCCGCGTCATCCTGAACGCCAAGAAGAGATTCTTAAAAAATGTAGGGATTTTCCTGTGTCCATTGAATGTCGTACAAACCAAGAGATGCCCTCAACATTCTGTGATGTTTATCTCGCGGATACATTAGGGGAACTCGGGCTGTTTTATGCCCTATGTGATATTGCAGTGATTGGACGCTCCTTTAGTGCGGATGGGGGGGGAGGACATAACCCCATAGAAGCCACTCTTTTGGATTGTGCGGTATTGACAGGCCCTCATACACAAAACCAAGATATGTTATTTGAAGGCATGATTGACGCGCAGGCGGCGCACCGAATCAGTAAAAAAGAAGATTTAGCCACGCACATTCAAACTCTCTTAAATAATGAGACCAAACGACAAAGTCTTATACACGCAGGAAGATCCTATGCCTCTCAAAAAGCAGGCATTATTACACATATTCTAGAAGAAATAGAACCTCTTTTCTTAAAAGCAGATATGCCTTATAGATAGTGTCCATGAACAGATCAAACACGCCTACATTTTGGTATAAGCGCGCAGGACTTCTCTCGAAACTCTCGGCGTGCTTCTTTTCTCCCTTTTCTATCTTCTACAAAACAGCCAATAAAATGAACCGCGCGCTAACAACACCGCGCTCTGTTTCCATTCCTGTGATTTGCCTTGGGAATTTGAATATTGGAGGGGCAGGTAAAACGCCCACCTCCATCGCTTTATCAAAAATTCTGACAGAACATAATGACTTTATGGCGCCTGTCTTTTTGACGCGCGGATATGGAGGAAATGTGAGTGGCCCTGAATTTGTAGACATGTCCAAAAATATTTCTTTGTGGGGGGATGAGGCGCTTTTGCTAAATCGTCATGCGCGCACTATTGTCTCCCGCAATCGCTATCAAGGGGCTGAGCTTGCAACGCGGAGTAATGCGGATGTGATCATTATGGATGATGGCCTCCAAAACCCCTCCTTAGAGAAAAATATCAGTTTTGTTGTGGTCGATGGCACGTATGGATTCGGAAATCAGAAAACCTTGCCTGCCGGCCCTCTTCGTACGCCTTTGAAAGAAGGGTTTGAAGCTGTTGATGCGTTTATTATTATTGGAGAAGATCAGTATGGATTGAAAGATATCCTGCCTGAAAATAAACCCGTCTTTCGGGCAATAACAAAAGTAACATCTGGCTGGCGTGCCGATAAAAAGAAAAAATATATCGCCTTTTGTGGGATTGCCCATCCTCCAAAGTTTCAAAAAACACTGGAAGAAAAAGGGTTAAATATTGAAAAATTTGTCTCTTTTCCTGATCACCATCCTTTTACAGACAAAGATCTAAAGAAACTTAAAAAATCTTCTCTCAAAGAAGATGCACTTCTCATCACCACAGAAAAAGATTATGCGCGCCTTCCAGAGAGTGATTTTAAAGATAGTATACTCACGCTCCCGATTGAGACACATTTTCTTGCCCAAGAGAAAAAAGCTCTCCTCAAATTCATAAAAGATCATACCTCATGAAAAAAATACGCTATGCGTTTGAAGCCCTCGGGCTCTTTCTTATTCTGTTCATTTTTTCACGTCTTTCTCTCAAAAAAACCTCACGCTACTCCATATGGATTGGCAAACATGTCGGGACACATCTCTCTGCCTCCCGTAAAGCAAAGCGCCACCTGCACCATGCTCTGCCTGAATTATCGACAAAAGAACAAGACAAAATCATCCAAGGCATGTGGATAAACCTCGCCCAAGTCATGAGTGAATACCCCCATTTAGAAGAGATTGGGCAACAGCATGTTGAAATTGTAGGGCTAGAAAAGCTCAAAGAATTACGGGAGGATAGGACAGGCGCCATTTTCTTCGGCGCACATTGTGCTAATTGGGAAATTGCCTCTCCCTCCTTCTACACACATGGCCTTGAAATGGATCTTGTCTATCGCCCACCCAACAATCCGTGGGCGGATAAAATCCTTAATAAAATGCGCAGTATGAAAGGGAAAATCCGCACCTATCCTAAATCACCTCATGGGGCACGACAATTGGTCAAAGCTTTGAAAGAGGGACGCCATGTCGGCATTCTCATCGACCAAAAATACAATGAAGGCCTTCCTGTCCCATTCTTTGGTACAGACGCCATGACCAGCCCTGCCTTCATACAGCTCGCCCAAAAATACAAAATCCCTCTAATCCCCACACAATGTGAACGCATCGCCCCCCACCAATTTCGGATGACACTCCACCCAGAACTAGAGTTGTTTGAACAAGATGGATCCCCCAAACCAGTTGAGCCTCTGATGAAAGAGGCGCATACATATCTAGAAAGCTGGATCAAAGCAAATCCTTCTCAATGGCTTTGGCTTCACAAGAGATGGGGGAAGAACGTCTCTTAATCTCCATCCACCTCTTTCAAAAAGGCATCTGTATCTTTGTTTCTAGCTTTTATCTTTGTGGAGCGAGTCCAGATGAAATCAAATTGTGTCTGCGCCGTTTTAACCATTTCCTCACTTTCAATGATAAAGGCAAACGTTTCCCGCAGAGAAGACATATATATGATCTTGTTGTTATAAATCCAATAACTTAACGTATAATCAATTTCATCAGGCACCATCCGAAGTTCCCGTAGAAACCCACCTCCCTCTCCCATAAAAGGATATTGCTTCACATCTACAATCCTGTTTTTTGCCCATAGCCCGCGAATGGATATGTTATTTCGGATACGCTCCGTATTGTGGTATTTAAAAAAGTCTGACCCCAGAAGATCAAACGTTTCTTTGATGGATCAAAAAGCCGATGTTGCACTGTTGGGATAGAGCAAAATATCATTTAAGACATGCCGTACACCTTCCGCCCCATCAAAGAAGGTAAAGCGAGGAGATCCCATGGAAAGCCCTGCTTTCTTTTCTATCTCTGGTAAAAGCGCTTTAAACTCTTTCCGAGAGTTTTCTAGATCCCCAATCTGTTTTTTAAAGAGCATATCCAATTTTTGTGGGGGTTCAGGATAAAATGTTTTCACATTATTGTGTGTAGATTCTTTGATGATCCATTTCTCCTGCAAGCGCTTCAAAAATCCATACAAAGACGCCCGTGCCATTCCCAGCTGTTTAGATAGAACACCTGCCGTTATAGGGGTATGTTGCTCCAACAAGACCATATAGGTTCTGGCTTCATCCCCGTCTACGCCCAGAGACTGTAAAACCTTGTGAATGCTCATGGTAATTTTAACTTTGGAGCAGATCGTTTATATCCATCAAAGCACCGTCCGCCATAGGGGGCTAAAGTTTTTTCTGTCAACACTCTTATTTTGGACAAATCTCCCTCAAAAGCCATGGCAAAAGCCTCTTCAAACGGCTCTTCGAGTCTGCAAAAAGGCGGTGTCTTCGGGTAATGGAATCCCCTTAACCATCATATCCATCGTGGCACACATCCCCTGCTTTACATCTTCTGCCATGAAATGCTCATTGCCAGACACGGTGTGCACAAAAAACTCAATTGGCCATCCCTGCTCTGTCATAGAAAAGCGATGAACATCCTCAGACTCATCCTCAAAAAGGACAACAATATCAATATCAGACAGAGAAGTCTCTTCCCCTCGTAACATAGACCCTGCCACAAACGCACCGCTATAGGTGGGATAATGTTTTGTAAGCGCCTCTTTGGCGACCTCTAAAAAAGGGGGGCGAGAGAGAAAAACATTTATCACAGCTGGAGTTCTCCATTTTTGTGTCACATTCTCCCTTGGAACGTTCGGCGTTGTGTGGCTTGTGCTCTCAAAGAGATATAACGGTCTGGCTGGAACAGTCTCTATTCTCTCTGGAATCACAGTCGGAGGAAGCCTCTTTATCCTCGGACTCCTCCAAGACGATTCATGGCTCCGCACCTGTGGAATGCTTGCCTCTATCTGCACGAGTAGCTTGGTTTCTATTGTTTGGTATTTTATAAAAACGAAAAAACCCAGTATAAACCCAGTGTAAAAATTGCAACCCTATGTCTCTGCTTATTTACGCTCTTTTGACTCTTCTTCTTTTTTAAAAAGCCCTAAGCATATCCTGATGATCTCGGAGACTTGCTTTCCCTCGTTTGATCATAGAGCGCACACTCAGCTCGCTTTTCTCCATCTGCGTAGAAATTTCGAGGATAGTTTTTTCTTCGAAATAGTAGAGGCGCAGAGCCAAGGCCTGAGTGATAGGAAGATCATCAAGCAAAGATTTTAAGGCCTCCGCCATTTGTGTGTGTCCCATTTTTAAATCTGCCCCATCATCATGGGAGAGATCTACATCCTCGATATTCACTTGAGGGCGCATCTTGCGCTTTATATCAACGCACCGATTCACCGTGACGCGATAAATCCATGTTGAAAATTGGGCTGTTCCGTTTACATCCCACTTCTCTCTATTTTTCCAAACGGTACAAAAGACATCTTGCATCGCATCTTCTGCCCCTTGTTCATTATAGAGCAAGCGGTAAGAGAGTCCCCTCACCTTTTGTTTATACCTCTCCATCAAAAAGGCAAACGCATTTTGATCGTCGTCGTCCTTAATTTTGAGGAGAAGATCGTTATCTGAAAGAGGTGAATAGTCCTGTTGGTTTGTGTCCATACAGGAGAATATGCAAGGGGTATACCAAAAGTTTAGCCAGTAGCGCTCGCTTCTGAGGCGTTCGGAAGAGCGCCATGGGTAAGCACATACCATTGCTCATAGACTGGTGTAGCATAAGCGATCAACTGGTCAAATTCACGTGGAATATCAGGGCGATCAAAGATTTTTCCCATCCGTCCCATCATAATCACATAAAATTCTTGAAGAAATTCTGCTTCTTTTTTCCCTGCCTCCATATCTAAATGAGCATGAAGAGCTTCAATCACCTTGAATGTTCGATCAAGGAAATAGGTCATTTGTTCCAAATCATCCTTTTGATAGGCAGATTTTGCCTGTTCCAAGAATTTCAATATCCCCTTAAAGAGCTCAAGAATAATCTCCATAGGCTCCAAATTCTCATCCGAGGTCTGCTGATACGCAGAACTTGCGTGTGTGTAAGAAGGATTATCAGTTGTCATTGTTATCGATCCCTAAGATAGCACGGAGTTGAGCAATAATAGATTTCGCGCGACTTAATTGTGCCTCGAATCGGGCATATTGGTCAATCAGTCTTTCTCGAAAATCTTCTGCCCGTTCTCGGACACGGGTTGCACGGCCTGAGAGATTATCATTTTGATTATCAAGGGAGAGTTTTTCACCCTGAATAAGCCCCCCAACTACACTCACATACCCCTCAAGCACATTCACGCCTAAATCAGCAAACCCCTGCTCAAATCCAATATTAACTGTAGTCGATGCTGTTCCAACATAAGCAAACACCAAGCCTTGATAAATTGTGCCTATTTTTCCTGTAATAGAGCTTCCACTAATGTCAAAGAGCGTATTATCTCCGCCCACAGCTACATTGGTAATTGCCCCTCCAGAATAGGTGATATCAAGAGCAAAATTAAGGCTTTGAATTTGCGAATCGTTTCGTAAAACATTAAATTCTGCATTATCATCACTATATTGTGATTGAAACAGAGCGCGCACTACATCAAAATTATTGATAATTGCATCATCAAGAACCGATTCATCAATTATAATCTGGTTGTTAGCATCTAGTTCTAATCCAATTTCTCCAAGAGTTTCCGCGCCTCCTGTTGCTGTAAAGTTTATTCCAAAGAGCCTTTGAAGCGACGTATTGAGTCCTTCCAACAAATTGTCCCCAAACAAGGCCGTCTCATCAGACACACTCCCATCACTTGCCACCACTTGGTTTTGCAATACAAAATCACGGAATGTATTATAGGCTGTAACAAAATTCTCAATACTTGCCTTCACTCCTGCATTATCATTTCCTACGTCTAACGTAAGCGTTGTTGCAGGATCAGCACCAAGAATCTCAATCCCGATCCCTGTAATAAGATCATCAATTGTATTGGAATCACGTGTAATGGTAATGCCATTATACTCTATAATAGAATCTTGCTCGACTTGAAGAACATTTTTAAAGGCACTTACCCCATCCAAGACCCCAATGCTTTGAAGAATATCATCTCCACTAATGACATCTCTTTTGAGATTGAGACCTGTCTCTGTTCCACTAAGAACCAGTTGAAAGTCTGTCTCCGATATTTTAATAATCGAGGCTTGAACTTTGGTTGAATCTGTCTCTACGTTGATTTTATCTGCAATATCTTGGAGCGTATCTGTGGCGACAATATCAATATCTCGGATCCCTTCTCCTGCCAGACGCAATCTAAATGTCCCAGTCAGTCCAAAAGCCACAGCTGGATCTGTCGTTGTATCACTGGCGATACGATGGACTTGTGCTTTTTGCTGAACAATAATTTCATTACTTCCCGTCGGAGCCGTCTCATCAATGGTCACACTCACCAGTGAAGAAGGATCAATAGCCGTATCCGATGTTAACGTCCCAGCCTTGGCCTCAAAAATAGCTCCATCCGTTGAAGAGAGCCCAAAAGCTCCCCTCAGAGCCGTCAAGGCCACTTGTACATCTCCGCCAAGCTCCTGCAATGTTGTGAGCGCCGCCGAGCGCACATTATTCGTTTCAATTTTAACATCAATGGTCAGCGCTTCGCGCAACCGTTGTTGCACTGCGGCTTCAATCAACGCACTTGTATCTAATCCTGAAGATCCTCCGACAAGGAACAAGCGTGTTCCTGATTGCACAATGGACCCTGCACTTCCTATCTCTGACATTCTTTTCTCCTACTCTTTATACTCTAGTCTTCATCTTTTCCTCTATGTCATCCTGAATTTGTTTCAGGATCTGGTGGAGGGAGAGACTATCTCCTGAGACAAGTTCAGGATGATTGTTTTATTAAAATGCACAAGGGGAGACTTGCATTTTATGTGCCAGTCTCCCCTTTGCTTATATTCATTAGTTTATTGTCGACTGACTGTTTCTTAGATCTATCGGATCAAAGCGAGAAGAGACTGCTTGGCTTGATTGGCTTGAACCAATGCTGCAATTGAGGCCTCTGTCAAAACTTGTTTCGCCACAAGGTTTGTTTGCTCGGCAGCAATATCCACATCGACAATAGAAGATCGAGCCGCTTGCAGATTTTCAGTCGCTGTTGCTATATAATCCCCACGAAACTCAAAACGAGAGATCAAAGATCCCACAGTTGAACGATCCGCTGAAATGTTATCAATCGCTGTATCAATCGCTGTCGCAGCTGCTGTGGCAAGAACAGTTGTTGTTACGTTTGTTCCAGCAGCACCAATGCCGGCCACTGTTGCGGTTACAGAGGAAAGGTTAGCTGCTAAAATATCAAGAGCAGGATCTGGACCAACAAGATAGTTTTCATTGTATGTTCCATCAATCAACGGATCTCCATTAAATGTTGTGGAGGCCACAGTCGCATCAACTTCAGTGAGTAATTGTTGATATTCCGCATCGATAAAAAGTCTCTCCGCATTCGTCACCGCTCCTGATAAAGATTGGGCTGATAAAGATTTTAACCTTTGAAGAATATCCCCAATATTTGAGAGGGCTCCATCGGCCGTTTGTAAAACAGCACGCGCTTGCAAGACATTTCTTCCAGCTTGCTCCAATACAGAAATATCAGCTTGAATTCGTGAGGCCACGGCCAAACCAGCAGCATCATCAGAGGCGACCACGATTCGTGATCCACTTGACAATTTTGACAGTGATTTGGCTTGATCTTCTGAGTTTCTATTGAGAAAGTTAAGTGCGGTATTCGCAGACGTATTTGTTGCAATAACAGGCATAGTAGTTCTCCTTCCTAGAGATGTATGTGACGGCCTCGCATAGTTTCTTCGGAGACCGGAAGATGGAAACAGGCAACGCATTGCACGCACCATCTTCATATTATAATACGAATAAGATCCAATGTGAATCCTTTTCGCTAACTTTCTCAGTATATATCCAGAAATGTTAAAAGAAGGTTAATTATGGTTATTCTTTTGAGCATTGTTTCTTTTATAGGCGTTCAAACGCCCCGCAGGCAGTGAGAAAAAGACGGCAGAGGAACAAGAGAAAGAGCACATAAAAAGGATTCATAACCACTTTTTATACCCATCATAGATTTTACTTTTATTGAGCTTTATTGGGTCAAAATCGAGGAGAACATAGGTGACGTCATCTCGCAACCCCTCGTCTTTGCACTCTTTTTTATAGTAGGAGTGTAAGGCCTCTCCTGCACTATCCAAACTGTCCTGTAATGTCTCTTTCATATGTTTTGCCAACTGAGCATACACGCCGTCGGGGTCTTCAAGCATAGTAGGGAGCTCTATTAATCCATCAGAAAAGAGTAAAAGACGTGCCCCTTGTGATAAATCTATATGGGAGGTTTCATAGGTTGAGCTATCCAAAGCACCCAGCAACATACCACCACAATCCATCTCATAGACTCCCTCTTTGGTGGCAATCAATGGCGCAGGGTGGCCTGCTGTGCCCACAATGACACGCCCATCAGGGAAAAGCTGTGCGATACACACCGTCAACATTGATTTTTCGAGCAAAGCATCTTCATAAATTGCTTTATTAAGGCGCTCTAAAAAGCCTTCGGGAGACAAGCTATCGGCAAAAGAGCGCATCAACCCATAGATATAGCCTGCATAGGCATGCGCAAAGAATTTTGCCTCAACCCCATGCCCCATTACATCAGCGAGAATAATAAAATCAAAATCTTTGTGGGGAATATGGAGAACGAGATCCCCTCCTCCTACACTGGCTTCCTGGCTTTCAAGAATAAGATTGAAGTTACGGGCTGTTGCAGGAAGCGTGGGCTTTAGAGAGTCTGTAATTTGCTCATCAAGCATGCGCCCTAAGGCAGACGCCACCTGCTCTCTCCTGCGCAATGTGGGCTGAATAGCGTTCAATAACTCTTCTTTTTTGACAGGCTTGGTGATAAAATCATCAATCCCTAAGGCACGCGCCTTTTGGCGTAAATCTTCATCTGAAGAGCCTGTTAGAAAAATAAAGGGCACAGCCTCAAGATGCGTAAACCCATTCAACGCATCACGCAATTCAAGCCCGTTCATATCAGGCATGTTGATATCACTGAGCACAAGATCAACGCTGTTGTCTTTAAGAAAGGTGAGCGCTTTATGCACATGATCAAACTCTTCAACCTGATAAAGCCCCTCCAAATAGGCTTTGATCACACTGCGGATAATATCATCATCATCAACCAGTAAAATCACAGATTTTGTATTTTTAGGCAACAGACTCATAGACTAACACCGTTTTATTTAAAGGAATATCTTCTTCATTTTTAGCTACATAGAAAAGGTCAGAACACATATTTCCTACCAAATACAGTCCTCGCCCTCGATCATCAAGCGTTGGCACATCATGTGCCGAACGCACCGCCTCAACAGCCATTTCAAAATTTGTAAAAGACGCGCCATCATCTTCAATTTCTACGGATATAGACGAAGAGTCTTGCGAGAAGGTAATAGTGAGCGTTACACACAAAGATGTTGCAGACGGGAACGCATACTCAATGGTGTTTGCCATCAGTTCAGAGACACATAATGTAATGGTGTTCACAAGCTCTATTCCCTGTGAAGAGAGCATTTCCCAACCCATTGTCGCATATCACTCAATGACTCAAGATGAGGTAAAAAACTTTCTTTAAAAGAGGTACAAGACATAAGAAAACTCTATCACGGCGCATATATAGCCTATAGAGACAAACACAAGAGTATGATTCCGCCCTACCCCAACAGAGATTTAACCATCCCACTGGCTTTTCCCATATCCAGTTGGCCTGCATATTTGCTTTTGAGGACGCCCATCACTTTTCCCATGTCTTTGATATCAGAAGCGCCACTCTCGGCAATAATGCCTTGTATAATGGTTTTCAGCTCTTCTTCCCCCAGTTGTTGAGGTAGAAATTCTTGGATGATTTCTATTTCTTGCTCTTCGCGCTCTGCAAGGTCAAGACGCTCTGCCTCACGGTAAATCCGAGAGGAGTCTTTGCGCTGCTTAATCATGGATTGTAAGAGAGAGAGAATCTCATCATCACTAATGCCATCAGTATTCCCTTTGGTACGATCGGCAATATCTCGGTCTTTAATGGCGGCATTGATCAAACGGAGCGTTGAGGTTTTAATTTTCTCTTTGGCTTTGAGGGCAATTTTAAGATTATTATTTAATTCTGTGCGTTTCTCTGACATTTTTTCTTTTTTTCTTTTATTTTAGGCCTCATTTAGGTATTACAATAGCTTTCCAGTATATATATGTTCACTGGAAAGGAAATCATGCCTGATTTTTCAAGCTTTACAAGACCAAAAAACGCAACCGCCGTTCTTCTCCTTCATAATAAAACATGCCTCTGGGGGCATGGGATAGGGGCACAGACCTCAAAACTCGGTGAAGTTTGTTTTAATACGTCAATGACTGGCTATCAGGAAATCCTCACAGACCCAAGCTATGCAGGGCAGATCATCAATTTCACCTTTCCCCATATTGGCAATGTCGGCACAAATGAAGAAGATATTGAAGCCCTCATGCCTGCTGCCCAAGGCCTTATCCTCAGAGAACCCATCACAAACCCGTCGAATTGGCGTGCGACAAAGCATTTGGATGACTGGCTGAAAGATCACAATTTATGTGGCATTACAGGCATTGATACCCGTGCCCTTACCCAAGATATTCGAGATAATGGGGCTCCGAATGGGATTATTGCCGTCAATTATGAAGGCAAATTTGATCTCAATGCCCTCTATAAAGAGCTAGAAAGTTGGTCAGGATTAGAAGGCAGTGATCTCGCCAAAGGGGTTACCTGCCCTAAGCCTTACACATGGACTGAAACACTCTGGTCGCGTGCGCAAGGCTATGGCACGCAAGACAAAACTGACAAACATATTGTTGCCATAGATTTTGGAGCAAAGCGCAATATTCTCCGTTGTCTGGCGAGTACAGGGGCAAAAGTGACCGTTGTCCCCGCCACGACCCCTGCCAATGATATTCTTGCGCTCAAGCCCGACGGAGTCTTTTTGTCTAACGGACCAGGAGACCCTGCGGCAACAGGGCTATACGCCGTTCCAACCATCAAGTCCATTATGGAGAAAAATATTCCTGTTTTTGGGATTTGCTTAGGCCACCAAATGCTCGCTATAGCCCTTGGCGGACAAACCAAAAAAATGCATTTGGGGCATAGGGGCGCCAACCACCCCGTCAAGGACCTCACCACAGGAAAAGTCGAAATCACCTCTCAAAATCATGGGTTTGAAGTGATAGAAGACAGTCTCCCTGATACTGTTACCGTTACCCATACGAGTCTTTTCGATGGGTCAAACGAAGGCTTAAAAGTCAAAGACAAACCCATCTTCTCCGTTCAATACCACCCCGAAGCTTCCCCCGGGCCACAGGATAGTCATTATTTGTTTGACCGGTTTATGGATATGATGTGATACATATGTTAAATTTAATATCCTTCTGGTTTGCAAGTCTGGCTAAAAGAACATTTTGCACTACAGATAGAACGTGCTGCTAATATGAATGTAGAACACCCTATTTCTCTAAAAAATCCTGAAGTAAATTCAGGATGACCCTTCAGTAATATATAGATCATTGTTTTATATTGAAGAGTTTTTTGTCCTGCTGCTGTGTTTGTTGCCACCATTTGCTCAAGGGCTTGATATCCAAGCTTGAGATAAAAATTTGCGGCTGTACCTGATTTTAAATATATTTCATTAAACCCTAAACGAAGAGCTTCTTGCTCTAAGAACCTGTTTAAAATCTTTTTAATATTTGCTATCCTTCCTTAGGCAACTTTGGAGGTTTAAATGTCGCATACTTATCCTAGTGATATAACTCGCAATCAATTTGAAAACATACGCCATATTTTAGAGAGTTCACG
>JAJRSA010000009.1 GCA_024279035.1 Alphaproteobacteria bacterium | reverse complement strand
GATAGTGTCGCGAGAAATCTTAAAAATCTTCGCAGCTTGAGCCTTGCTTCCACCGTTTTCAATGAAGGATAAAACGGCAATCCTGTGGGGGGTTTGATAAGTCATGCTAAAGTATAACATGCATGATTCTTATTAAGAAGAGCTATATATCACGCTCCAACTTAACCCTTGAAAGCTCCTTCTTTAAGCGCTTGATCTCTTCAGAGGCAGGCACGTTTTCGCGACCAGACACCTTATCTGAACCTGAATACACCTTAATCCAGTAATATAATTCCTTGGCACTAACCCCAAGTTCACGTGCTGTCTGGGTGATTGGCTGGTCGGATTCTAACGCTAATCTCGCTGAAGATTCCCTGAATTCTGCGGGATACTGCTTGTATTTTCTTGATGACATTGTTTCTATTCCTTGTTTTAGACTTTATACATTTTCTGTCCGGAATAGTGTAGCCACATCAACTTTATCCGAATTCAAAAAATAAAGTCTTTTAATCCTTTTGTTTCGATTGTTTTATTTTGTATGTCAATGACAGGACAGGTGTCCTCGTTGAAAGGGAAATAGAAGGTTGAGCCTGTCAGAGGGTTGATTTCCAAAAGATCTCCTGCACCAAAATTTTGAACGGCGATGATTTCTCCGAACGGGGTGTGTGTACTGTCGAGAATGGTCATGCCTATGAGATCTTGTTGGGAAAAGGACCCCTCTGGAGCAGAGGGGAGGGTGGAGTTCTCTATAAAAAGCTCTGTTCCACGCAGTTCTTCTGCACGATTGCGATCGGTGACTCCTGCGATTTGGACAACCCATTGCGTTTTAACGGCATTTTTAAGAGTGAGGATAAACGTGTCATTGCTTGTCTCTCCTATAAAAAGAGGGGGGGCGTTTTCTAGTATAGACAGATCGTCTATAAAGAATTTCATCTTCACAAAGCCCTTAATGCCATGGGCGCTAGTGATTTTGGCAATGCGAAAACGGGAAGAATTATCCATATATTTCTCTGTTTTAAAACGCCAAGGCGCACGGAGGCAAAGAGTCTCTTATTAGAAAAACTTTGCGCCGTCGCGTCTTGGCAGTTAAAAATATTAAGATTCGGCGGTTTCTTCAGAGGCTTTGTCTTCAACAGGCACCTCTTCAGTAACGGGAGTCTCTTCAGCTATAGGGGCTTCTTTTTCTGCTTCGCTTGCTACTTTAGCCTCTTCTTTAGCTTGTTTTTTAGCGTCTTCTGCAGCTTTAGCTTTTTCTTCCTTCTCGGCTAAACGCTCTTGCGCTTTGGCTTTGGGGAGGGCTTTTTGAATGCTTTTTCTGTGCTCGGGAACAGGTGCTAATCCTGCTTTTCCGAGAAATATTGCAACACGCTCAGAGGCTTTTGCGCCTTCTCCAAGCCAATAGGTGATGCGTTCTCCGTTGAGCGTTACACGCTTTTCATCATCTTTGGCCAAAAGAGGGTTGTATGTCCCCAATTTCTCAATAAAGCGTCCGTCACGGGGCATTCGTGAATCGGCCACAACAATTGAGTAATGCGGTCTATTTTTACGTCCCCCGCGAGACAGTCTGATTGCTAGTGCCATAATTTTTCTCCTTTTTATGTTTGTTCAATTATGTTTTTTAAATAAGTGGTTATCTCTTTTTCTTCTTACGGTTTTTCTTTGTCCCGCCACGCGTGTTCATGCCGGGAAGACCGGCCATAGCGCCTCCTAGTCCAGGGAGTCCTCCGCCCAGGCTTCCTCCACCAATATCAAAGGGGTTTGGGCCTAGTCCTTCGGGTGAGAGTCCTGAGCCTGCTTGTTCTTTCTGTAAGAGAGACATGGCCTCGGCGTCATTCATGCCTTCTAATTCATCCATCATGGCGGCGTCTTTTCCGCCCATCAGGCTTTTCATTTGTTTCATCATGCCACTCATGCCCATCTTCTTCATGCGTTTCATCATCTTTTCCATCTGGGCATGTTGCTTCACTAATCGATTTAAGTCTTGGACAGTTCCTCCTGACCCAGTTGCTATTCGTCGCTTTCTGGATGCGTTTAAAAGAGAAGGGCGTGCGCGCTCTGCTTTGGTCATGGAGAGGATCATGGCTTCTTGTTTTTTGAGGACTGTGCCTTCCAGATTGGCGTTTTCAATCTGATCTGCAAATTTCCCAAGTCCGGGGAGCATCTTCATAAGAGCGCTTGCGCCTCCCATTTTATTCATCTGACGCATTTGAGAGAGCATGTCGTCAAAGTCAAACTTGCCCTTTCTAAATTTCTCCGCCATTTTGGCGGCGTCTTCTTCATCAACGATTTCAACGGCTTTTTCAACCAGAGAGACAACGTCTCCCATGCCTAAAATACGGCTGGTAATACGGTCGGGGTGGAAGGCTTCAATCTCGCTCCATTTTTCACCGACCCCAATCAATTTGACGGGTTTGCCTGTGATACCTCGCATGGACATGGCGGCGCCTCCGCGGGCATCTCCATCCACGCGGGTGAGCATAATGCCTGTGATAGAGAGCTTTTCATCAAAGGCTTTGGCAACATTAACTGCATCTTGTCCTATCATTGCATCGGCCACAAGAAGGATTTCAACGGGGTTTGTCGCTTTTTTAATCTGTACGACTTCTTCCATCAATGTGTCATCGATAGAAAGCCGTCCTGCCGTATCGAGTATAACAATGTCATACCCTTCAAGTCGCCCCATCTCCATAGCACGTTTGGCAATGTCGAGAGGGGTATTTCCTTTGACAATAGGGAGTGTGGAAATAGCCGTTTGCTCTCCAAGCTGAGCCAATTGTTCTTGCGCGGCAGGGCGATGAACATCAAGTCCAGCCATCAAAACTTTTTTATTGTGTTTGTCAGTGAGGAATTTAGCAATTTTGGCAGAAGAGGTTGTTTTTCCTGATCCTTGAAGTCCGACCATTAAGAGAGCAGCAGGCGCTTTCGCATTCAAGACCAAAAGCTCAGACTCATCCGAGCCCAACATCTCAATCATCGCATCATTGACAATTTTGATCACTTGTTGCACAGGGTTAACCCCTTTCACAACGTTTTGACCAATGGCTTGGTCTTTGACCGTATTGATAAAGTCTTTGACAACGGGGAGGGCGACATCTGCCTCAAGCAAGGCAATGCGGATTTCACGCATGGCGCTATTGACGTCCTCTTCCTTCAGGTTTCCTTTCCCCCGAAGCCCGTCAAAAATTCCACCTAATCGATCACTTAAAGACTGAAACATATCCCTTAAAACTCCAACTAAAAACACCCCAGTGAGCGTAACTTCGCTGACGGGGGGTATCCTTGCTTCTCACAATGGACATGGGTGTGACGCCAATGTCATGAAAACAGGGGGAGACTACATTGTTTTTAAGGGACAGGTCAAGAGGTTTATCTCACAGGTGGGTTTACAGGCAGATTTCATGTGTGTCTTGTGTATAACAGACGGTCAAAAAATCTGATGTGATATTGGAGGCACTTGAGGCGTCCATAAGACTGATAAAGAAAAAAGTAATAATAAGCACAAGGAGAATAAGCAAAAGAAGCCCTCCAAAAATAGCATCTCGCCGTCGGATCTGTTTTTTACTGTATCTGTAGACCATAAGATATCTTTCTTAGAAATGTGTCTTATCTCTCAGTATATAACAGGAGAGTCCGTTTGTGCAAAAACAAATGATTGAAATTATAGTTAATTTTATACAAATGAAGAGAGCTTGAAACCTAGTAAAAACTCCTATACCGTCCAGCCTATGACTAAAAAGACCCTACAACCACAACTCGTCACTTTTGGATGTCGCTTGAATACGTATGAGAGTGAAGTGATGCGCGCGCATGCAGAGAATGCGGGGATGAGGGATACTATTATTGTGAATACCTGTGCTGTAACCAAAGAGGCAGAGCGTCAGGCGCGGCAATCTATACGAAAACTCAATCGCCAGAATCCAGATAAGAAAATCATTGTAACAGGCTGTTCTGCACAGATTAACCCAGATATATATGCAGATATGGAGGGGGTTGATCATGTGATTGGGAATGATGTGAAGTTGGACGCAAGTACATGGTTGACTATGGGAGATCAGAAAATTCTTGTGAATGACATCATGAGTGTCACTGAAACGGCCTCTCATCTCGTGGAGGGGTTCGAGGGACGGGCGCGTGCCTTTGTGCAGGTGCAAAATGGGTGTGATCATCGTTGTACGTTTTGTATTATTCCCTATGGACGAGGAAATTCACGTTCCGTCCCGATTGGAGAGATTGTCAAACAAGTACAGGCTCTGGTTGAACAGGGGTACAAGGAGATTGTGTTGACGGGGGTGGATGTCACCTCTTACGGCGCTGACCTCTCTGGAACCCCAACATTGGGTCAAATGATCCGTCGAATGTTGGCTCTTGTTCCAGACTTGCCGCGTTTGCGTCTCTCTTCCCTTGATCCTGTTGAAATAGATGATGATTTATGGCGCTTGATTGCGGAAGAGCCTCGTTTGATGCCCCATCTTCATATGAGCTTGCAAGCGGGGGATGATATGATCTTAAAGCGGATGAAGCGCCGCCATTTACGCCAAGATGCAATTAATATGGTACGCCGTGCCAGAGATCTGCGTCCTGATATGGCCTTTGGCGCAGATATTATAGCAGGATTTCCAACAGAGAGTGATGAAATGTTTAAAAACACGCTTGATATTATTGAGGAATGTGACTTGGTATATTGTCATGTCTTCCCTTACTCAGAGCGTGAGGGCACTCCCGCTGTAAAAATGCCTCAAGTCCCTCCTCAAATTCGAAAAGAACGCGCCTCTTTATTAAGAGAAGCGGGAGAAAAACAACTCAGTAAATTCTTAATAAATCAGATCAATAAAGAACATAAAGTCATTGTAGAAAAAAATAATTTTGGACGTTCTGAGAACTTTTCTCCTGTGCGTTTACCTCATAAACATGAGCAGGGAGAATTGGTCTGTCTCAGCCCAAAGACTATTGAGGAGAATGTTCTTATCTGCTAAGATGTCTCCATTATGGTATTTTGGCGTAAGAGAAAAAACGCGGCAGAACAAGATGTTCACGAGGCCGAAAATAAAGTTCTTCATCCTGATGGTGAGCCAGAGCTTGAGTTGCCTGTGGAATATGATGCAGATATCAGTGAAGATTTACAACATAGACTAGAGCCAACTGAGACTGAGATCCTTGATGCGATGATTGAGGAAGAGCCTCTTCCTGAGCTTTCTCCCTTAAATAGCGGAAAAGAAGAGGCGACAGAGATTGAAAGCGGAGGCTGGCTCTCTCGCTTGTCGCAAGGCCTTTCAAAGTCATCCCACAAATTGACCAAAGGGCTTGGCGATGTTTTAACAAAGAAAAAACTTGATGAAGAGGCTGTTGAAGCGTTAGAAGACGCTCTGATTGAGGCTGATCTAGGACCTCAAACGGCAATGGAGCTAGCCAAAGAAATCGCCAAAGATCGTTTTGGGAAAGATGTTGATGAACGGGAAATAAAACAGGCCTTGGCAGAGAAAATCTCTGCGATCTTACAGCCTGTGGCGCAGGCATTAGATGTAAGCCCTTTGGACTCAGGCCCTCGGGTCATTTTGGTGTGTGGCGTGAATGGTGTAGGGAAAACCACAACGATCGGAAAACTCGCGTATCACATGCATTACAAACAAGGCAAAAAGATTGTGATGGCGGCGGGGGACACCTTCCGTGCCGCAGCTCTTGAACAGCTTCAAATTTGGGCAGACCGTGTGGGATGTCCTTTGATCAAGAAAGACTTAGGCTCAGATGCGGCGGCGGTTGCGTATGAGGCCTATACGCAAGCAAAAGAAGAGGGGGCAGATATCCTCTTGATTGATACGGCAGGACGCCTTCACAACAAAAAGAATTTGATGGATGAGTTGGAAAAAATAATTCGTGTCCTAAAAAAACATGATGAAAGCATCCCTCATTCAACGTTGCTTGTGTTGGATTCTACTACAGGACAAAATGCACACGCACAACTTCAAAGCTTTAAAGAGATTGCACACATCACAGGACTCATTGTCACCAAGCTTGATGGCTCTGCCAAAGGAGGGGTTGTTGTGTCTCTGGCTGATCAGTTTAAACTCCCTATTCATGCAATTGGGGTCGGAGAGGAAATTGAAGACCTTCAATCCTTCCATCCTGAGGAGTTTGCCTACTCTCTTGTCGGGCTTGACCCTGATGAAGATGTGGAGGCCTCTTAATTTTTTGTTTTCTTTACTTTTTCCTAATGAACTATGAGCTATTATAGGAGCCATGACACACAAATCCCTTAAAAAATATAAAGACGCACAGCAAGCTTGTGAGGCGATAGAAAGTCTCTATCAAGACAGTGTTGACTATTTATGCACGCAATTTAAAGCCTTTTCACACGGGAAAATTCCAAAGAAAAAAGTACAGGCATTTTATCCTCGGTTGCGCATTTCGACAAAGACCGCCACACGCAAAGATATTCGACGCGCCTATGGGTTTGTTCCAAAGCCGGGAATTTATGAGGTCACTCTCACAAATCCCACTATTTTTTCTGAGTATTACAAAGAGCAAATCTGCCTCCTGTTACAAAACCATGATACGGCCGTTGAAGTTGGTTTAAGCGATGTGCCTATTCCTGTCCATTTTGCGTTGGGGGAAGAATTTCATCTGGAAAATGATTTAACGGATGAGCAAATGGCGCTTCTTCCTGAGTTATTTGACCAACCTGATTTAAGCATGATGAACGATGAGGTTGCGAATGGGACGAATATCGTGTCAGAGGGGTCATCTGAGCCACTGGCTTTATTTACGGCGCCTCGTGTAGATGTCAGCCTCATGCGTTTGCGTCACTATACGGCCACAAATTCAAAGCATTTTCAAAATTACGTGATTTTTACAAACTATCAATTTTATATTGATGAGTTTGTTGCCCATGCAGAGAATTTAATGGCAGAAAATGTAAATGGAGAAGGCTATCACGCCTTTGTCGAGCCAGGGAATAAAATACAATATAATAAGAGTTTAAAAGAGTCTCCCCCAGATGAAGAAGGCTTTGCCCTCGCGCGTCTTCCTCAAATGCCCGCCTATCATTTAAAACGCCCTGATGGATCAGGGATCACCATGGTTAATATTGGCGTTGGCCCCTCCAATGCAAAAACAATTACAGATCATATCGCCGTTTTACGTCCTCATGCATGGTTGATGTTAGGGCATTGTGCAGGGTTGCGGAACTCCCAGAATATGGGTGATTACGTGTTGGCACATGCCTATATTCGGGAGGACAACGTCTTGTATAAAGACCTCCACCCAAGCATTCCTATTCCGCCTCTCTCAGAAATTCAATTGGCGTTAGAGCAATCGGTCAGTGAAGTCACAGGGTTGCAGGGCTATGAACTCAAAAATATCATGCGGACAGGGACGGTCGCCACCGTAGATGATAGAAACTGGGAGTTTCGCTCTCTTATTCGTCAAAACAGACGTCTCAGCCAAAGCCGTGCCATAGCCCTCGATATGGAGTCAGGTACAATTGCCGCGAATGGATTCCGCTTTCGAGTGCCTTACGGTACCTTGTTGTGTGTCTCTGATAAACCCTTACATGGACAGCTCAAACTCCCCGGTATGGCGGATAAGTTTTATCGTCAGCGTGTGGATCAACATTTAAAGATTGGGTTACGAACCATGACCCTTCTGCGTGAAATTGGACCGTCTAAGCTCCATAGCCGTAAATTAAGATCATTTAATGAGGTTGCGTTTCAGTAGGGTTAAGCGAAAACATCGAGTAAAGACCCGCGCTCTGTAATGCCTTGAGACAAAATGCTTTCAAGTCTCTCCTCTGAAATATCTTGTGACTCTTTGTTTTGATTTTGGGTTTTGTTTGTATTGGCAAGAGCTTCCCCTGTGCGACGCGTTTCGTTTAAACGCTCAGAGCGTGAGGAATTTTGCTCTTGGGCTAAAAAGGGCTGTGAGTTTGGATTTCTAACTTGTGTGCTTTGTACACTCTGTTGTTGTACTTGATATGCGTTAATCGGCCCCAGCATTTTTTACCCCATTTTTCAAAAATTATACCCTAATTCTAGCATAGCAGAATAAGATTAAGAAAGAGTTTCCTTTGGTGTTATGGTTTTATGAACAACAATCAGAATTGTTCCATTTTAATCCATCCCAGAAGACTGTGGGACTTAACAAGTAGAGGAACTGTTTTTAAAAAAGTTTCTTTTTCTTTTACTTCTAATACTTTCATCCCAAGCCATCCAATATCCCCTGAAATAATCCAACGCCAGAGAGATTCTCGTGATGATCCAGCGTAGCGTTTTCAGGGTGAGGCATCATGCCGAGGATGGTTTTGCGTTTGTTGTAGATTCCTGCGATGTTTTCGGTTGAGCCATTGGGGTTGCCTTGGGTGGTGTCTCCATTTTCGTCGCAATAGCGGAAGGCGATTTGAGTGTGAGCCTTGATATCGTCTAAAATATTATCGTTGGCGAAATAGTTGCCATCTCCATGGGCGATGGGGACATGAATAACGGGGGTGTTTGAGAGTTTATGTGTGAAAGATTCTGTTGTATTTTCTGCTTTGAGATGCACATGCTTACAGATAAATTTTAAGGAATTATTGCGCAGGAGTGCTCCAGGAAGAATTTGTGTTTCAATGAGCATTTGAAAGCCATTACACACACCAAAAATACGCGTGCCTCGTTCGGCTTGGCGCAGGAGCTCTTTCATAATAGGAGAGTGTGCTGCCATCGCGCCACAGCGCAAATAATCTCCATAAGAAAATCCTCCGGGGAGAACAATGAGATCATAATTGTCTAAGGATGTTTCCTTATGCCATATGAACTCAGGACGTTGCCCAGAAACAGCCTCAATGGCGTCCGCCATGTCTTTTTCGCGGTTTGTTCCAGGAAAGACGATGATTGCAGTTTTCATGAAAAGTTAGCTTTCTTGCATAATTTGAGTTTTGGCTTCATCCATATACTCAACAAGTTTTTCATCGATTTCATTTTCAGGAACTTCAACGCCTTTTTGACCAAAATCTCCCATCAATTTGCGCTTGACGTCATCGAGTCCTATTTCTTCAAGATTGGCAATCACGACTTCTTTGGCGTAGGCTTCGGCCTCTTCTTCACGTACAATACCAAGCTTTTCAGCGGCCCATAGTCCTATAATTTTACAGCACCGTGCTTCAACTTTAAATTTAATATCTGCATCATGAGCAAATTTTGCTTCGAAGGCATCTTTACGGCTCTCTAAATCTGACATTTTGTGTGTTTCCTTTTTAAGAACGTGTGATAATTCGATTTACAGGAGCTGATATAGCATGCTACATAAATAAATCCAATAGATTTCATGGAATGGAAAGAGGTTAATTGTGAAGATTATCAGGAATGAGCGGATGGGGACAAAGAGAACAAAAATTTACGAAGGCAAAGCCAAAATCCTTTATGAAGGCCCGACGTCTGACACAGTTGTGCATTATTTTAAAGATGATGCGACGGCCTTTAATGCAGAAAAAAAAGCAACCATTGCCGGCAAAGGGGTTTTGAATAATCGCATTTCTTCGCATATCATGACCAAGCTTGAAGGCATTGGCATTCCGACGCATTTCTTGCGCTCGATGAATATGCGCGAGCAATTAACGCGCAAAGTTGAAATTATTCCTGTGGAGGTTGTTGTTCGTAACATTGCGGCAGGTTCTCTGTGTAAGCGCCTTGGGGTCAAAGAGGGAACGTACTTAGCAAAACCCTTGGTTGAATTTTACTATAAAGATGATGCCTTGGGAGATCCTTTGATCAGTGAAGACCACATCATCACATTTGGGTGGGCTGATCCTTATGAGATGGAAGAAATTGTGGCCATGGCATGGCGGATCAATGATTATCTCAACGGTATGTTTATGGGGCTCGGCTTAAAGCTGGTTGATTTCAAAGTCGAGTTTGGGCGTTTATGGGGAGAATATGGCGAGCTGTATATTCTGCTTGCAGATGAGATTTCTCCAGACACATGTCGTTTATGGGATACCGAGACAGGAGAAAAACTGGATAAAGATCGTTTCCGTTTTGATTTAGGTGATCTGGTGGAAGGCTATCAAGAAATTGCCAAACGTTTAGGACTCATTCCAGAAGGTGGTTTGATGAAAGAGGGGGAAATCAACGAAGATGTGGCCTCTCAACTCGAAGAGATCGAAAATGAGCTGGCCAAAGAGCGTAAATTTAAAGCGGTCAAGACCACTAAAAAACCTCAAAAGAATTAGGAGAAAGACAATGAAAGCTACAATTAAAATTATGCTCAAAAATGGTGTTCTTGATCCTCAAGGTAAGGCGATCACACATGCATTAGATGGGCTTGGCTTTGCAGGTGTAAAAGAAGTACGCCAAGGAAAGATCATAGAACTTGACCTTGCAGAAGGGACAAAAGAAAACGCAATTGAGGAAATGTGCGATAAGCTTTTGGCTAATCCTGTAATTGAAGATTACGAGATCATGATGGTTGCGTAATGCGCATTTTGATAAACTCGTCTTATTGGCTATTCTTCTATAGCTTCTTTATCATTAGCTTTGTCCCTTATTTTTTCATCCGTTTTGATCATCAAACATGGATTTATAACCTCCTGTATCGTCCCAATGGGATTGTCGAGAATATGACGGTTTTACTGTATGGGATTGTTGTCTTTTTGACAGGAAAACTGTTGTTTAAATATAAAGTGAGAGACTGGGCTGTGATCGCTGTCTTTATAGGAGCTCTCTTTATGATTGGAGAAGAAACTCGATGGGGCTTGGGGTTTTTGACAGAGGATATTCGAGACCTCCCTCTCACTAGCGTCCAAGATATTCTTATGTTTGCGGTGAAAGGAACACCTGAAAACGCTCCAACAGTTTTGATCTGGTTTATGTTTTGTATGCGTATCTTTTTATTCTGCATTGTGGGAGGTGGATCTATTGCCTTGTGGTACGATCGACATCGTTGGTCTTCGTGGAGAAAGAAAGCCCTCTCTTATACGTTTACCCCCTATATCTTTGTCTATATGGC
This sequence comes from Alphaproteobacteria bacterium, assembly GCA_024279035.1. Taxonomy (GTDB): domain Bacteria; phylum Pseudomonadota; class Alphaproteobacteria; order Micavibrionales; family Micavibrionaceae; genus UBA1850. Next base: position 96,376 of record JAJRSA010000009.1, on the reverse strand, counting down.
CTTGATGTTAGGCGTTATTATTCTTGAACTCTTCATTCAACCCGGCGTCCGAAAATTCGACTATCTTGAAGAGAATTTTGAGCTTAACGCTGCCATTATTTTGATGTTGTTGAGCTATGAGCTCAGTGCGGTGAGTCCGAGACAATAAGTTTCTAAACGTTAAAAAAAAGAGCCGATGGCTGTCTGCCATGGCTCGAGTTTAATGTGGGGATTGCAAAATTTCTTTTGCAACAGGTGCTCTTATATTATGTATTCACGTGGAATGTCAACATAATTTATGTTTATTTTACATTTTTTTTGTAATACAATAACTCTAGGAGTATTTTTATGTTGATGACGATTGAACAAATTAAAGCCGCTCGGGCACTTTTAAAATGGACACAAGCAGACCTTGCCACACATGCGGGGTTGAGTGATGATCAAATCCGAAGTTTTGAAGCAGAACGGACACGCTCTTTGGATGTACTTGAGGCTATATATAAAACTCTTCTCAAGCATGGCCTGTCTGTTGTTGAAGGAGGCGTGATTAAGAAAGAAACCTACTCCTACACTCTAAACAACTTCCTCGAAGTTTTGGATGATATTTGTCAAACCCTCCCAGAGGGAGGAGAGGCTCTCTATCATTGCTGTGATGATAGACGTAGTCCTCCTGAAATCCTCAAAAAACTGGATGAAATGGAACGGGAGGGGTACACAGAGCGCAATACAATTTCTGAAGACAATAGTTTTATCACAGGCAAAAAAGAAAACTACAGAAAAATCCCCGTGGATTATTTTGGCAAACATCAAAATGTGGTTGTAATTTATGACAATAAAGTCAGTTTGCCCGTCGACGGAAAAAGCCTCGTTATTGTCAACAAAGACCTCTCCAAAATGTTCAAGGAACAATTTGAATATTGGTGGAGTGTGGGGACGGTTATATAGCGAAAGACTTCTTTTAACTTGAAATTAATACATTTAAGTGCACATATACCGATTAAAAGGAAGGCTATAGAATGTTAATTGAATTTAGCGTTACTAATTTTAGATCGATTAAAGGTAAACAAACACTCTCTTGTGTAACCTCAAAGACAGAAGCAGAGGGGAGAAATGTTCTTGAGACGGGGTATAAGGCAGTGCCATATGTTTCCGAAGTGATGTCTATCCATGGCGCAAATGGGTCGGGCAAGACAAATCTTTTGCGAGCTATGAATTTCTTTAAAAATTTTGTCGGAGAATCTTCGAATAATAAGCAACACGGTGAAAAGATTAATGTTACGCCTTTTTTGTTTTCAACGGAAACAGAAGATAAACCTTCTGAGTTTGAAATTGTATTTATCTACCAAAAATTTTTATTTCAATATGGCTTTTCAATAGACCATGAGCGTATCTACGAAGAATGGCTCTATGCTACGCCACAAGACGGAGAAAAACAAAAACCACAGCGTTGGTTTGAAAGAAACGTTGATGATATTCAAAGTTCTTTTGTTAAAAAAGAATTAAAAGGGGCTAAATCTCAATGGTTGACCTCTACACGTTCCAATGCTCTGTTTTTATCAACAGCAACACAGCTTAATTCGGGAGATTTCAGCATTCCCTTTGAATGGATTGATAGAAATTTATTTATATCTTTTAATCCGCGCAGGGATTTCTCTGGTTATTCCTCTCGAGCGGTTTTAGATGGACATTCTAATAAAGCAAAAATTCTTCGCTTTATGAAGAACGCAGATAGCCGTATTGAAGATATTCTTGTTAAAGAAAAAGAAATCACAGAGGATCATTTTGAGGGCGTTCCTGATCCTTTGAAAAAGGAAATGATAAGTCAAGCTCAAGGCATGAAGTATACTGAGACATACATGGGGCATAAAAAAAATGACGATACGCTTCACTATTTAAAGGTACAAGACGAATCTGAGGGAACAAAGATGTTATTTTCTCTTTCTGCACCGATCTTGGATACTTTAAAAGATGGAGATACCCTTATTATTGATGAATTACACCAAAGTCTTCATCCAAGGGCTATGAAAGCATTAGTCGATTTGTTCAAAAGCAAGAAATTTAATACTCATAATGCCCAACTTATTTTTACAACGCATGACACTAATATTATGAATTCGTTAGGTCGTGATCAAATTTGTTTTGTAGAAAAATGGAAATCAGGAGAGACAGCTTTAAAACCTCTATTGGAATTTAAAGGAGATCGAGGTGAGGCAATAGAAAAACGATATTTGAGTGGTCGCTATGGCGCATTGCCGAATATTGGAGACCTTCTCTAATGCCTCGTGAAAAAAGACGAAAATCTCCTGAAGTTGGTTATCAACCCAAAAAAAGACAGGCTAAGACAAGTTTTGTTTCCCCTGAAGCAACACGGACTCCTCGTGATCGGATTTTAATTGTATGTGAAGATAGCAAAAGCTTTCCCGATTATATGAAGGCTTTAAAAAGAGACCTAGAATTGACCAATACAGTGATTATATATGGAGAAGGTGGGAGTGCTCCAAGCTCTGTTTATAAAGATGCAATCATACAGTTAGATAAAAATATAGAGTCTCAAGATGATACTTTTGATCGTGTCTATTGTGTTTTTGATAAAGATACTCACGCCTATTATCAAAGCACATTAGATAAAATAACTTCAAACTCTGAGCATGAGGGTGTTCCAATATATGCTATCCCCAGTATTCCTTGTTTTGAAATATGGGTGCTCTTTCATTTTTGTAAGTCTACAAAACCATTTGATAATTCCACAGATGTTATTAGGGAGTTAAAATCTAAAAGCTATCTGAGTGAGTATACTAAAGAAAGTCTCTCTGATCTTTATACAAGATGTTTGAAAGATAAAACCAAGATTGCTATTCAAAACTCTAAGTATGTTTTTGCGCATGCAGAAAAGAATGAAACCGATAACCCTTCAAGTAAACTGCATATATTGATTGAAGATTTGTTAAAAGAAAGTAAGAAGGGGTAATGAATAGGCCTTCAAGCTGACTTTTTTAGACTGTTCCGTCCCAAAATCTCTTTCAAAAAGCCCCCTGTATAACTCTTTTCTATCTCACACAGTGCTTCTGGCGTCCCCACGCCAATAATATCTCCCCCTTTATCTCCGCCCTCTGGGCCTATATCGATGACCCAATCGGCGGTTTTGATGACGTCGAGATTGTGTTCGATGACGATGATACTGTTGCCTTTGTCGACGAGGCTGTGGAGGACTTCGAGGAGTTTTTTGACGTCATCGAAATGGAGTCCTGTTGTGGGCTCATCTAAGATATAGAGTGTTTTTCCTGTAGAGCGTTTACTCAGTTCTTTGGAGAGTTTGACCCGTTGGGCTTCTCCGCCTGAGAGTGTGGTGGCGGGTTGTCCGACTTTTATGTAGCCAAGGCCGACGCTTTTGAGGGTTTCCAGCTTGTCACGGATGGAGGGCACAGCTTTGAAAAGCTCTGCGCCTTTATCAATACTCATCTCTAAGACATCAGAGATAGAATGATTTTTGAATTTAATGTCGAGGGTTTCTCGATTATAGCGTTTCCCCTTGCAGGTCTCACACTGGACATACACATCGGGGAGGAAATGCATTTCAATTTTGATGAGCCCATCCCCTTGGCAGGCTTCACAGCGCCCGCCTTTAACATTAAAAGAAAAACGTCCTGTTTTATAGCCACGGGCTTTAGATTCTGGAAGCCCCGCAAACCACTCTCGGATCGGAGAAAATGCCCCTGTATAGGTGGCTGGGTTTGAGCGAGGGGTGCGCCCAATGGGGCTTTGATCGATATCAATGATCTTGTCTATAAATTCTAAGCCCGTAATCTCATCATGGTCTAAAGGGATGGCGTTTGAGCGCATGACCGCACGGCTTGCACCTCGATAGAGCGTATCAAGGGTGAGCGTTGATTTTCCCGAGCCTGAGACTCCTGTCACGCATGTAAATGTGCCCAAAGGAAACTGGGCAGAGATATTTTTGAGATTATGCCCGCGCGCGCCTTTGACCTCTATAAATTGCTTTTTATGCCCTTTGCGCCGTGCAGAGGGGACAGGGATTTCTAATTGCCCTGTGAGATATTGCCCTGTAATGCTCTCTTTGCAGTCCATGACATCTTGAGGGAGGCCTTGAGCCACAATGTGCCCTCCATTGATCCCTGCCCGAGGGCCCATATCAATGAGGTGATCGGCGAGACGGATGGAATCTTCATCATGTTCGACAACAATCACTGTATTGCCCATGTCTCGGAGATTTTGGAGGGTTTCAAGAAGGCGATTATTATCCCGTTGGTGGAGACCGATGGATGGCTCATCTAATACATAAAGGACACCTGTGAGCCCTGATCCAATTTGAGAGGCCAAGCGAATACGCTGGCTTTCTCCGCCAGACAATGTCCCAGAGGTACGAGAAAGAGAGAGATAATCTAGCCCCACATTCATCAAGAAAGAGAGCCGTTCATTGATCTCTTTAAGCACAGGACGAGCAATCTCTTGGTGTTGTGAGGAGAGCTGTGCCTCCAAAGTTGAAAACCACGACAGAGACTCGGCAATAGAGTAACGGGTAATGTCAGAAATGGTTTTGCTTTGAATTTTAACCGCCAAAGATTGAGGTTTAAGGCGATCCCCCTCACAGGATTCACAATGGGTACTGGTTTGATATTTACTTAAATTTGTGCGCACAGAATTGCTGTCTGTTTCCAGCAAGCGACGCTCTAAATTAGGGATAATTCCTTCAAACGGCTTGTTGCTGTTCCATGTACTGTCTTTTTTGCTTTTATAGGTTGTTTTAATGACATCTGTCCCTGAGCCATATAAGACAATATCTTGATGCGCAGACTCCATGTCTTCCCACGGGGTGGTGGTTTCAAATCCATAATAGTGCGCCACAGCCTCTGTCGCTTGAAGGTAAAATTTAGAAAAGCGAGTCATCCACGGGGCAAGCGCACCAGTTTCAATTGATTTCGTGGAATCAGGCACAACCAGTAAAGGATCTACTCTCATCTTTTTCCCTAGTCCATCACACATTGGACATGCTCCATGTGGATTATTAAACGAGAAAATACGAGGTTCTATCTCTGCAATCGTAAAGCCAGAGACAGGACAGGCGAATTTCTCAGAGAGAAGCAGATGGTCGTGTGTGTCTGCATTCTCTACAATGATGAGACCATCGGCCAGTTGGAGGGCTGTTTCCACGGAATCTGCCAAGCGAGTGAGAATATCGTCTCGGAGGACAAGCCGATCTACAACCACTTCTATGTCGTGCTTTATCTTTTTATCAAGTTTTGGAACATCATCAATTTCATAGATCTCTCCATCAACTTTGACCCGTTGAAAGCCTTTGACTTTAAGGTCTGCAAATTCTTTGCGGTATTCGCCTTTGCGCCCTCGGATAATAGGCGCCATAATATAAAGGCGTGTCTCGTCGCCCATCTCCATAATCCGATCTACCATTTGAGATACAGTCTGACTTTCAATGGGTTTGCCTGTGGCGGGAGAATAAGGAACCCCCACACGCGCCCACAACAAGCGCATATAATCATAAATTTCCGTTACTGTTCCCACGGTTGAACGTGGGTTTTTGGAGGTTGTTTTTTGCTCAATGGAAATAGCAGGGGATAGACCCTCAATTGAGTCCACATCAGGCTTTTGCATCATCTCTAAAAATTGCCGTGCATAGGCCGACAAGCTTTCTACATAGCGCCTTTGTCCCTCGGCATAAATCGTATCAAATGCCAGAGATGATTTTCCAGATCCCGATAGTCCTGTGATGACCGTCAAAGAGTCCCGTGGAATATCCACATCAATATTTTGTAGGTTATGTTCCCGTGCCCCACGGATGGATATGGTTTTTAGCATCTGTCTTCTATGCCGTTTTGTGTGGAGAAAAGCAAGATATATCAATAAATTAACATAATTTAAAGCCTTGTTTGTAGATTATAGCCTATAATGGGGTATGGTTGATGATATTTGTACATCGGTGACACAGGAGGATGGGCAGTTTGCTATTGGCCAATGGATGAACTCTGCTGAATTAGACCATTTAGGTTTTAGTGGAGAAATTTCAAAAAAAATATTGCCGGAATGGGGGATAAAAGCGCTTGATGAACTCTCAGAAAATTTTGGAGTTCAGGCGGATGAGTCCTGTGTCCGTGTTGGAATAGGAAAGGGCTGGATGCCGTCTGCTGTTCTTGGTTTCAATACTGTTGAAATGTTGGGTCATACAGGAAACCTTGAAATAGGAATCAAGCCTCACAGGCTAAATTATCACCCCTTGTCTGATAAGAGTTTTTTAGGAAAAGGGGGGCTATCAGTCTTTGACGAACATCATGCTCGTATTACAGATGGAGAAGAGTTTCATATTCAATTTTCGGGAACAAATACATTTCAAGAGTTTGGCTTAGATGGGTTTAAGTTAACCTCGTCGTTGCAGGCAGGAAGTGCCATTCTGTTCAATGGCCAAGGGGAGATCTACTATGGAAGAGATATCAAGTATGAGCGTAGTTTTGGAGCAGATAGAGGGATAGGCTTTGTGGCTTCGGGGGGAGCTGATGTGACATTAAAGACATCAACAGGGGCAGAAGGGTCTTTCTCTGGAATGAGTGCTGTGAGTTTTGGAGTGGGAGATACACTCTCTCATGTTTACAGTCTGTCAACCAAAGGGCAAATGACTGTTGGAGGTGATAGACAGGGTGTGTCTTGGGCACAAAATATTACAGGAAAATATGGGCATACAGATACTAATAATTCTCTTTATTTGAGTGGAACTGTCGGGGAGCATAATGGAACTAGTTTTACACAAGTTGAAGGTGGAATTTGCCATACATTTAATGAAACAACGATTTGTGCTGTGGCAGGGCATGATACAGCATTTGATGTCCAAGGTTTAAATGTTGAGCCATCTGATGGTCAGCTGACATTTGGTGGAAAGAGTATGTATGGTGGTTTGAAAATTGAGGTACCCTATTAAATGATAAATAGACGCATGTTGAAAAGTTCAAGAAAGGGCATGACTTTCCCATTCTGGCATTGTACAACTGATTCATTATTATCGTTTTTAAAAGGAGTATATTGTGGCGGGATCTGTCAATAAAGTTATTTTAATTGGGAATTTGGGAAATCAGCCCGAGATTCGCTCTATGCAATCAGGAGATAAGGTTGCTAATTTGTCGATTGCGACCTCTGATACATGGAAAGACAAGGCGACGGGAGAGCGCAAGGAAAAGACGGAATGGCATCGTGTTGTTGTCTTTAATCCTGGGATTATTAAGCTGTGTGAAAATTATCTTCAAAAAGGCTCTAAGGTTTATATTGAGGGTGAACTTCAGACACGTAAATGGACAGATCAAGCCTCAGGACAAGAAAAGTACTCTACAGAAATTGTTTTACGTCCTTATCGGGGAGAGTTGACTATGCTTGATAGTCGTGGAGCCTCTGGTGGCGCACAACAGGCGCCTTCCGATGGAGGGTTTAATACTCCTCAAGAGCAACAACAGAGTGCTTCTGCACCAGCCAATACCCAAGTGAATGATCTTGAGGATGAAATCCCGTTCTAATTGTTTCTAAATGATAAGGCGTAAAACATGAATTATAAATTTTTTCTATGCGTGGGACTTTGTGTCTTCTCGTTGGGAGGTGCAAAGGCTTATGCTCTTGATGAGGTGCAAGCAGAGAGCAATAAGAGACAGTTGGCGGCTGTTTTGCATGAGGTGTGGGGTATAAGAGCGCAATCGGACCGTTTAATTGACTCAATTGTTGTGCAGTTACCTGTTGAGAAACAAGAGGAGTTTCGAGCCTACATGTCTCGTGTTTTATCTCTTAAGGAGAGCCAAGACCTTTCCGCCAATACAGCAGTTAATCTCTTTACTCAAGAAGAATTGGAAGTGATGAACTCTTATTATAGGTCTGCGGCAGGGCAATCTGCCGAGGTAAAGCGTGAGCACTATCATGCAATCGTAATGAGTACCTTCAAGACAATGATGGAGAAAGGTGTAGCTGAATCCATGAATGGCTTTAAAGAACTAGAAGGTATACCTCAGCCCAAATAGAGGCGCTAACTACTTCTAGAAAGCTAGGTGGCTTGTCTCAGTTATAATCTTTCTCCTTGACGTAAATAAAAAAAAGATATAGATCCTTGATTAAATCAATATTTGAAATCAGGAAAAAAGCACATGGGGCAGAAGAATAAGCTGTTTCTTAAGGATTTAAAGGCGATTGGGAAGGGGTTAGGGTTGACAGACTCAATCAGACCACTTCACGCAGGCGTGCCAAACTATTGTTACAGGGCTATGAGCCATAGTGCGGAGACACGCGCGCAGTTCAAACCTTTACTTCTTGAAGCGATAGCGTTTGTTCATGATAGCGATTCTGTGAGCATTCTGGAGGGGGCGTGCCAATATTCAGAGCTTCATGAGGAAATAGTTCCAATTCTTCCAGGATATTTAGAGGAGATGTTACAGCGTGACGATAAAGATCGTTTTTTGGATCTGATTCAGAATGCCTGTTTTCAAGAGTCACTACGAGGGATCGTAGAAGATGTATTGCCATATGCCTTTGATGTTATGGCTAACTCTAGTCCATATCATTACGGTATATTGGTCAAACACTGTATGGACGAACAGAGTGATTTGGCAGTCATAGAGCCAAGTCTTCAAAATCTTATTGAGAAGACCTCAGAGAAATATTTCCTTGTGAAGCCTTTTCAGGAGTTGATCCAGCGGATTCAAAAATATGGGACAGAGTCTTTAAAAAATTTGGTTGCACCCTATTACGTTTTAGAGGCGCAAGATAGCTGTGTTTTGATGGTGTCATTTAAAAATGCCAATCCTGCTGTGTTTGCACGAAACCAAAGAGGAGAAGTTAACCAGGTATCTGATTTAAAGGATTTGCGTGCTGGGGGTGCTTCAAGAAACTTTTTGAAGGCACTTCTCAATCAGGTGGAGAGCGTGCATGTTCCGGCACACGAGGAAAGTGTAAATACTCTTTGGACTCAGTTTAAAATCCCTGACAGAAAATGCATCTAAAAGATACCCAGTCCCTCTCTTGTGATACTAAACCGAACCTGCTAGAAAGAGTGGGTTCGTTTTAACTTTATGAGAATAGAAAAATTCCATGTCAGACCTCGCTGAAACTCCCCCTGAAATGCCAACAATTTCCCTTGAAGAGGAAATGAAAAAATCCTATCTCGATTATGCGATGAGCGTGATTGTGTCGCGGGCTTTGCCTGATGTACGAGATGGGTTGAAGCCTGTACATCGTCGGATTTTATATGCGATGCGAGAAGGAGGATACACCTCTGACAAGCAATATCGAAAATCGGCGCGGATTGTCGGGGATGTGATGGGGAAGTATCATCCTCACGGAGATCAGGCGATTTATGATTCTATGGTGCGGATGGCACAGGACTTTAGTTTGCGCTTGCCCTTGGTAGATGGGCAGGGGAACTTTGGGTCGATGGATGGAGATCCCCCTGCTGCGATGAGATATACAGAGTCACGTCTGGGCAAACCTGCGGAAGCCATTCTCTTGGATATTGACAAGGGGACGGTTGATTTCCGCCCTAACTATGATGAATCAACGTCTGAGCCAGAAGTTTTACCGTCGCGCATTCCGAATTTACTCGTGAATGGGGCAGGGGGGATTGCTGTGGGAATGGCAACCAATATTCCGCCTCATAATTTGGGAGAAGTCATTGATGCATGTTGTGCGACAATTGATAACCCAGACATTACCACTCAAGAATTGATGAGCTATATTCCGGGGCCTGATTTTCCAACGGGCGCACAGATTTTGGGTCGGAGCGGTATTTATTCTGCTTATACCACGGGGAATGGCTCTGTGATGATGCGCTCTAAAACGTCAGTTGAAGAGATTCGTGAAAATCGAGAGGCAATTATTGTTCATGAAGTGCCTTATCAGGTGAATAAAGGACGTCTTCTTGAGCGCCTTGGCGAAGTTGCGCGTCACAAAATTGTAGAAGGTATAGCCGCTGTACGAGATGAGTCAGACAGAGATGGTGTGCGCGTTGTGGTCGAGCTTCAGCGAGGAACGCATGCGGAAGTTGTTCTCAATCAGCTCTTTAAGCACACTCCACTTCAAACATCCTTTGGTTGTAATATGGTAGCCCTCAATCATGGGCGTCCTGAGATGTTGATTCTTGAAGATTTTGTAAAGCTCTTTGTAAAATTTAGAGAAGAAATCATTACGCGCCGAACTGTATTTGAATTAAATAAAGCGCGGGATCGCGCGCATATCTTGGCAGGGCTTGCGGTGGCTGTGGCTAATATCGATGACATTATTGCCCTTATTCGGAAAGCGCCTGATCCGCAAACCGCGAAAGAGCAATTGATTGAAAAGCGCTGGCCCGCCGAGGATGTGGCGTCTCTCATTGAATTGATTTCTGATCCTGAACATATGTTGGATGAGGCTCAAACTTATCAATTCTCAGAGGTTCAAGCCAAAGGGATTTTGGATTTACGCCTGCATCGCTTAACAGGGCTTGAGCGGGATAAAATTGGAGGCGAATTGAAAGGGATTACGGATGAAATTGCCGAACTGCTCTCTATTCTTGCCAGTAAAGAAAAGCTTTTTGATGTGATGCGCAATGAGTTTTTGGAGATCAAAGCAAAATTTGCAACTCCTCGTCGGACAGAGCTTGTGGACGCGGAGTTCGAAACGGATATTGAAGATCTCATTCAAAGGGAAGAGATGGTCGTGACGGTGACCAATGACGGATATGTGAAGCGCACGCCTCTTGATACCTACCGTGCACAGCGTCGTGGAGGGAAGGGGCGTTCAGGCCTTAATATGAAAGATGAGGATTTTGTCTCTGATCTTTTTGTGGTCTCAACCCATACGCCTATTATTTTCTTTACGTCTCGGGGGATTGCGCATCGCTTGAAAGTGTATCAATTGCCATTGGGGACACCTCAGTCTCGCGGGAAGGCACTTGTGAATCTCTTGCCATTGGAAAAAAACGAGACGGTGTCTGTCTATATGCGTCTTCCAGAAGATGAAGAGAGCTGGTCGGAGCTTGATTTGATGTTTGCAACATCTCATGGATCTGTGCGTCGGAATAAACTCTCTGATTTCAAAAATATTCGCTCAAATGGCTTGATTGCCATGAAGTTGGGAGAGGGAGAGAGCCTTGTCTCTGTGATGTCGTGTGCGGATACGCAAGATATTTTGTTGGCCACTCAAAAAGGAAAGGCTATCCGCTTTAATGTAGATGCTATCCGTGTCTTTGCAGGGCGGAATTCTACAGGGGTGCGTGGTATTAGACTCAAGGACGGGGATAAGGTTATTGGCATGTCCGTGCTCGATCGTCAGAGTGAAGAGACAGAAGGCAAAGGGCAGGCCATCTTATGTGTCTCTGAAAACGGGTTTGGAAAACGAACCTATGCTACTGAATACCGTACGATTGGTCGAGGGGGGCAAGGCGTGATCAATATGTCTGTGACGGATAAAACAGGGGACGTGATTGCGACCTTCCCTGTGACTGATGAGCATCAAGTTATGCTCGTAACAGATCAAGGAAAAATGATCCGCACACCAATCCATGATGTCCGCTTTACAGGGCGTTCTGCCCAAGGGGTCACCATCTTCAAAGTCTCTAAAAACGAGAAAGTCGTCTCTGTTGCGTGGTTGGTACAAGATGATGAAGAGGAGAAATCTGAAGATAATCATTCTGAATCAGAGGATAATGTGATAGCCTCAGGAGATAAAGACGCTTAGGCGTTAACTCTTTCTTAATCTTAATTGCGTAAAATTTATATACAATGTATGTAAAAACTTATGGATGACTCTTGTATGGAAAATAATCACTTTTATAAATTTAGAAGTAAAGAATCTGGATTGTCTCTCATAGAAGTGTCAATCGCTTTGATTGTTATAGGTCTTTTACTTGTTCCCTTGATCCATATTTATGATTTAGAGCAAATACGCAATAAGGTACACAAAACAGAATCTTCTCTGAGTTATGTACGTGATTCTCTTACAAAATTTGCAGTAGAAAATGGGCGTTACCCTCTTCCTGCGGTGCGTAATTTGACGTCTGGATCTGTTGGGGCAGGTGTGGAATTTACGGGTGTTATCATTCCATGTGTTACAGGAGCAACTAACCCTTGTCGAACACCAGGGGCACCAGCAGTAAGAGTTATCATAGGGGATGTACCTTTTAAAGCTCTTGGTATTAATGTTGAGAATATTGTGGATGGATATGGAGGAAAATTAACGTATGCTATTACTCAAACCCTGACAAACGTAGGGACTTTCAGCGATGTGGGAGGGATAATTACACTTTTCCAAAGGGATGGTGTAACAAATGAGCCTCAGACAGTTGACGCAGCTAGTAATCCGAATGTTCATTTTGTTCTCATAAGTCATGGGGAGGATAATAGTGGCGCTTTTTCATTAGAGGGAGGCACAATGAATGTCTGCCCTACGGGGGGTGCTTCTAATCGTGATACAGTAAATTGTGATCATATAGATACGTTATTTACGACGAACTCTGAGTTGACCTGTGCGGTAGGACTGACTCCTAACTTTGGAACGATGTTGTGTGATGATTTAATAAATATTCCAACGCCCCCCTCTGTGCCGGGTCAAATCCAAAGAGCACAATATTCAGTTCCTGGGGCAAGCCATTATGATGACTATGTCTCTTTTTCAACGAGTACACAGGGATATATTTGGTCGTATGCAGTTGGAGCACCGAACATGCAAAGCAGAAACCCAGGCAATGCTTTGATTGGAGCTATTCCTGCTTCTATAACAACAGGTACTGGGCCTCGTCCAGAGACCGCTGTTGCAAAATTGGAAGTGATGGGGAATATGCGTACAGACACCTTGTTTGTGGATCGTATTTGTCGAACGAGTGGGAATGCTAAAATAACAAATCCTTTGTCGACGTGTGTCTTACCCGTTCCAAATGCAGCGCTCATTGCCCCAGATGATATTTATGATAGAAATGTGTTTGACCCCGCAATTATTGCTGTAGGGACAGTAGATGTTGCGAATAACGCAGGTTTGGCTGGTGGTGGAATTTACTGTAAGGGAAATGGATTGAGAGGGATTGCAAATTCAGATGAAGAATGTGTGGGGGTTTTTCCTGCAGCCTTTTCTGGAAATGCCCCTTCAGGTTGTTCTGGAGGAACATTCCCTAGAGGCGTTCTCGCGAGCGGACTATTTGACTGCATTATACCGCCATAAATAATGAAAATGAAAATGAAAATGAAAATGAAACAAAATCATTGTAGAGGATTTACGCTCATTGAGCTTGCGATTGTTATTATTATCACAGGTTTATTGTTTGTTCCCTTAGTGCGTCAATATTCTATTTATGAGATGGATAAAAGAGTAGAAGATACCAAAGATGCAATTTCATTGTCGTCTTCCCTTATCGCTCGGTTAAAAATAGATGATAGTGTGTATCCGTGTCCTGCAGACCCAACTCTTCCGACAACAGATCCCATGTATGGTATTGCGCAATGTGCAGCAGCAGCAGGACTCCCTGCTTTCCCTGGTGTTGGGTGTGTGGGTGGTCTCTGTGTGGTGACAGGCGCACGACCTGATAGTAATGGGGTTAATACACGTGTGTTGGTTGGGAGCATGCCCATCAGGACTTTACAAGGTCAATTGCAGGGAGATTCTTTTTCTAATCAAGGGGTTATAGATGCTTGGGGGGGGCGTATTATGTATGCTGTCTCTGAAGATTTAACCGTTTCTGGAAGCTATAACTATTATAATGGTGTGATACGGGCAATAGATGAAAATAACAACCCAACGGCAGGTGTACAAAATGATGCCCATTATGTTGTTTGGTCTTCAGGTCCAGATCAGCGTGGTGGATTTCATCATCAGAGTGGTGTTGCTATGTTTCCATGCGGTACGGCGGCTAATAGCCGGGATTTTGAAAATTGTGACGGTGATTCAACTTTTGTACAGGCCGGAGGTTACTATTTAGGGACTGGGGGGAATACCTACTATGATGATTCTGTATTCTTTGGGAAGGAGCTAACTCAATCGATTTGGGCGTATGAAGTGGATATGATAAATATAAAAACAACGACTACTGGAATGGTTGGGGTTGGGACGAATGCTCCTAATGAAAAGTTGGATATTCAAGATGGGCTTGGAACCGCGGGTGTGAGTGTTAATAATAGTGTTTTTACCAAAGAAATTTGTGCAAATGATGGTGTAACATGTTTTAATGTCGAACGTATAACGGGATCTAATTTTATTCGATGTAATACGCCAGGAACTGTTATGGTTGGAATCTCATTAGCAAATGAGGTGTGTGTAGCGCCAGTGTATGCAGTGCCGATACAACGAGATTGTGGCCCTGGAAAATGGGTCCGAGGATTTAAAACAAATGGAGATGTAATATGTTACCCATGATAAAGATTACAACAGCGAGAGAAACTGATGAAGATATGAGAGGGTTCACCTTATTGGAGGTGATGATTTCTATGATTGTTATTGGATTGTTGGTTGCACCTTTTCTTCAAATATACAGTAACTATCTGCAAAGAGAAAAAATGAGAATAACGGATGAGCATGTGAGGCAGGCCTCGGCATATATTCAATCTTATCGGACGGCTAATGGGGCTTATCCGTGCCCTGCACAGATGACTGCGCCTTCCTCAAATGCTAATTATGGAGTTGCCGTGGATTGTAGCGCAGGAGGAGCAACATATGATCCTCCCCTTAACCTTACTGCAGGGAACTGTCTGAATGGAATTTGTATGGAACAGGCTATTGCTTCTAGGGTTGCAGGGGCACCTTTGGTAGGAACAGAGATTAATGTTATTGTCGGAGCCTTGCCATATCGAGATTTGCAAATGGAAGAAGAGGGGTCGTTGGATGGATATGGATCACGTTTGTTATATGCTGTGACATATTCTATGACAAATAGAACAACGCTGGATGATGTAAAAGGCGCTATTTCTATTTTAGATAATGTTGGAAACCCACGTGTTATTCCAGATGGTTCTGTTGATTACCTTATTTTAAGTACAGGAAAAACACGTCAAGGTGGATATACTCGTGAGGGTTTATTTTCTAGTTCTTGTGTTGGGGGGACTCTTGATTCACAAAATTGTAATCCTGGGTTTGAGGGAGGAGTTGCGACAACCAACTCTATTTATGTTGATTCTCTTAGAAACGAAGTCGCGGGTCTCAATTTCTATGATGATGTCATTGAATATGGAGCACAGGAACGCATTTCTCCTTGGAAGAGAACAGATGCAAATCCTGAGGATATTGAATCTCTTATTATAAATAACACAGGTGTCGGAGTGCCTAATCCTTCTCAAAAATTAACAATCTCTGCGCTTAATGCTGGAGATCCTCCTGCTTTGCGTGTGAGTGGTGCAAGTGGAAATAACGGAAAAATTTTGACAGATCAGGTCTGTGATCTCTCTGGAAATTGTTTCCGACCAGAAAATATTGCAGGGAATAATGCTTCGAATCCTGGAGATGAAGTAACAACTGGGGATGGGATGAAATGTCCTGCTGGAGAGTATATGGTTGGGATACAAAATGGTGTCGCAATCTGTGAAAATGACATTGAAGTTATATGTCCAACCTCTACGCCTGTTCTGGTAGACCCTAACCCAGGAGGTGCCCCTGTTTGTGTGGGAATTCCAGCGGCAAGCTGTCCTGCTGCAACGATTGCTCTCTGTCCTGGCCACTCAACAACGCCAGATGTATTTTTGCCTCTTGCAGGAGATGGGGCAAATACAGGCTTTAAATATGCAGGGGATTGTCGTAAAAGAAAATATAGATGTGATGCGGGAATATGGATAGGGTTCAACTCAAGCGGGGCATGTACTAGTTCATCAACATCCACAACAACCCCTCTTTGTACGAGTGTTTATGGGTATGGCTCTGGGTTAACGACTTATACTAACAATACTGCAACGACGTGTAGTTCTGCCAATAATACTCTATTGACAGATTGCACCTGTATTGGAGCATCGGCAATAAGAAATTGCCCTCCTTGCCCTTCTGGCCATTCAGGTACTGTTCCAACTTACAACAGGGAAAGATTTTGTTCTGGAAATGTTTTAAATTGGTGGTGGACTCCCGTTAACGGAGCAGGAAATCCTTCCTCTATTTCGGCAGAATGTGGTTCAACGTCGGGCTACTGTTCTTGTGTAAATCCTGCAATTTTAACACGAACTGTTCCACGTAGCTGCTCTAATGTCATTCCAGCATACCCAAATCCAGGTCAAATGGATCCAGTTATAGGTGATAGCCCTAGGCAACCACAAGTATGGGATTCTGGTATCTGTGGTTGGGTGAATAGCGGACCTGTAATAGGAACATGTGCCTGTAAAACAGGAAATATTATAGAGGCCTCTAGCATACCTTGCACGGCGTGTGATCGTCAGAATCCTGTGTCTGGATCAGATCATTTCTTACGTGATCCTGTAACATGTGGGAAATTGTCGCCAGCGGTTCCTCTGCCAGCCCCTCCCTCTGTTTTAGCTACATGTGCTCCTTCTCCTCATTATTGGAGAAAATATACAGATACTAACGTTAATGTAAATTTGATCACTCGTAAAATTAATGACCCTTGTAATTGCTTGGTGTATCCTCCAGCACAGTCTAAGGCCTGTAAGTCAACGTTGAACACAACGCACGCGTGTCATTGTTTGCCGTAGAGGGTTTTTTATAGGTAGGCTTGAATATATGAGGGGCTAATGTTATAAGCCCCTCATGAGTCAACGCACAGGGATATATCCAGGAACATTTGACCCGATTACAAAGGGGCATCTTCATATTATTCAACGTGCAAGCAAGCTTGTAGATCTTTTAGTTGTCGGGGTTGCCAAGAATATTAACAAAGAGCCCCTCTTTAGTGATGGAGAGCGCTTTGAGATGGTACAATGTGATATTGATAATCTTCCCGATAAACAGTGTGATATTAAGGTTGAATTCTTTGACGGATTGTTGATCTCCTATGCGCAAAAGAAAAAGGCATCCTGTATTATTCGTGGTTTACGAGCGGTGTCTGATTTTGAGTATGAATTTCAAATGACAGGAATGAATGCTAAGCTTAACCCAGAAATAGAAACCGTTTTTCTCATGGCCTCTGATAAGTGGCAGTTTGTCTCGTCCTCCTTTATCAAGGAGATTTTCTCATTAGGTGGCGATATTTCAGAGTTTATCACGCCAGCTGTTGAAACGCTCTTGAAAGAAAAATTAGAAATAACAGCAAACAAAGCTTGACCTTCCCCCCCCTTATCCATTAAGAATACCCTGTCTTGGCGACAGTCTATCATTGTCGTATGACCGCTTAGCTCAGTCGGTAGAGCAACTGACTTTTAATCAGTAGGTCGAGGGTTCGAATCCCTCAGCGGTCACCATTTACAAAGATATTGAACCTCTCGGGGCACTAGAAAAAAAGAGGGAGAGTTTTTTTGTTCTACGCCGCGATTCGCCCGTGACATTGCTTGTATTTTTTGCCTGAGTTACAGGGACAGGGCGCGTTTCGGCCTGTTTTAGACCATGTTGTGGGGTCGTTTTGGTCGAATTCGTGTTTGACGGTGGTGGGGAGAGTTGTTGGGTCTCCTTGTCCTTGTTGGGGGGAGAGGCCTGCGAGAGCGGGGTCTTGGCGGCTCTTTTTCATCTCTTGTTCGATGCGTTGTGCGTTCATCATGGCCTGCAGGGCTTGTTCATCGAAGTTGATTTCGACGAGGCTAAGATCATGGACGATAGCTTCTTTCATGCTGTTGAGCATGTTTTCGAAATACATGAAGGCTTCTGTTTTATACTCGTTCAACGGATCTTTTTGAGCAAACGCGCGCAGATTAATGCCTTGGCGGAGATGATCGAGGTTATAGAGATGTTCTTTCCAGTGCTGATCGAGGGATTGGAGGAGCATTGATTTTTGAATGCGATGGAAAATTTCTCCGCCACGCGCCGCTTTGCCCTCCATTTTGTCATCTGAGGCATAAATAATACGATCAATGATTTCTTCATCGGCAATGCCTTCCTCTTTGGCCCAGTCTTTGATGGGGAGGTCGAGATGGAGGACGCGCGTGACTTCATTGGTAAGAGTCTCGGTGTCCCACTGATCAGCATAGGCTTTTTCAGGGATCGTGTTGGCCACCATATCTTCTATGGTGTCATGGCGCATGTCTGTGATGAGCTCTGTGATATCTTCAGAGCCCATAATCTCGCGACGTTGCTCGTAGATGACTTTGCGTTGATCATTCATGACATTGTCGAATTTAAGAAGGTTTTTACGGACTTCAAAATTTTGTTGCTCGACACGGGCTTGGGCACGTTGGAGGGCTTTGGTCAGCCATGGATGGGCGAGGGCTTCGCCTTCTTTAAGTCCGATAGATTTATTCGAGAGCACGCCTTCCAAGGCATCTGGCGAGAAAATACGCATGAGATCGTCTTGGGTGGAGAGGAAGAAGATGGTTTCTCCCGGGTCTCCTTGACGACCTGAGCGTCCGCGGAGCTGATTATCAACACGCCGAGATTCATGGCGCTCTGTTCCGATCACGTAAAGTCCGCCTGCTTCAATGACGATCGCATGCGCGACATCAATCTCAGCTTTGATTTTGGCGATGGCTTTGGCCTTGTCGGCCTCGGGGAGGGTTGCATTGATTTCTTCGGCAAGACGCATGTCCAAATTCCCTCCAAGCTGAATATCTGTACCTCGGCCTGCCATGTTGGTGGCAATAGTGACCGCACCCGGCTGTCCCGCTTGGGCAATGATTTGGGATTCTTGTTCGTGATGGCGTGCGTTGAGGACTTTGTGCGTAACTTTAAGTTTTTTCAATTGGCTGGAAAGAATCTCTGATTTTTCAATTGAAACAGTTCCGATGAGAACAGGTTGTTGCCGCTCTTGGCATTCGGCGACGACTTCGGCAATGGCGCCCACTTTTTCGTCGAAGGATCTATAGATTTTATCGTCATTATCAATTCGTGTAATATCCACATTGGTAGGAATATCCACGACGCCAAGCCCATAGATTTCCATGAATTCTGTGGCTTCTGTGAGCGCTGTTCCTGTCATGCCTGCGAGTTTTGGATACATGCGGAAGTAATTTTGGAAGGTGATAGAGGCCAGCGTTTGGTTTTCACTTTGGACTTCGACGTGTTCCTTGGCCTCAATGGCTTGGTGGAGGCCTTCCGAGAGGCGTCTTCCATCCATCATCCGTCCTGTGAACTCGTCAATCAGGATTACTTTATTGTCTTTGACTATATAGTCTGTGTCGCGGGAAAACATTTTATGGGCACGGAGGGCTTGATTTGCATGGTGAATCAGAGAAATATTTTGAGGATCGTAGAGTCCTCCTTCTGTTAAAATACCATGCGCCTTGAGGAGGTCTTCAATATGTTCGCTGCCTTCATCGGTGAAAATGATGGTTTTCATCTTTTCATCCAGATCAAAATCAGACTCTTCCAGAGAGGAAATGAGTGTGTCGACTCTGCTATACATTCCAACATCACTCTCAGACGGACCTGAGATAATAAGAGGGGTTCTTGCCTCATCAATCAAAATAGAGTCCACCTCGTCGACAATCGCAAAGTTAAAGGGGCGTTGGACCATGTCGTCCAAGGCGTATTTCATGTTATCTCGCAAATAATCAAAACCGAACTCGTTGTTTGTTCCATAGGTGACATCGGCCTCATAGGCCTCTTTACGCCCAAGATCGTCTGTGTCTCCGATGATACATCCGACAGAGAGACCAAGAAAATTATAGATCTCAGCCATCCATTTGGCATCTCGTTCGGCGAGGTAATCATTGACGGTGACGACATGAACGCCTTTGCCCGAGATGGCATTGAGGTAGACAGGGAGGGTTGCTACAAGCGTTTTCCCTTCTCCCGTACGCATTTCTGCAATCTGGTTATTATTGAGCACCATTCCGCCCAAGAGTTGAACATCAAAGTGACGTTGCCCAAGGGTACGTTTGGAGGCTTCCCGCACGGTGGCGAAGGCTTCGTGGAGGATGCCTTGTTCTGTTTCTCCGTTATTGAGACGCGTTCTGAAGTCCTCTGTCTTGTGACGTAGATCAGAGTCAGAGAGTTTTTCAAACTCAGATTCAAGCGCATTAATCGCGTCCACATCGCCTTTGAGCTTTTTTAAAACGCGCTCATTACTAGAGCCAAATATTTTCGTCGCAAGATTGAGAATCATTTTTCCATCCAAATTATAATTTAACCCTCCTCATATAAGCCTATGGCAAGGAGAGGTCAACATAAGGGTGTAAAAACTATTGCATCCTGTGTGGTGTTGTGTATGAATCTCACTAGCATTTAATTTTGCATTTAATTTTTTATAGTAGAGGATATGTATTATGACTGAAACCCCAGAAACAAACGAGACATGTGCTGTGAAGTCGTGTTGTAAGAAAAAAGCGCCTTTTGCGATCTTGGCGGCTGTAATTGTTGCAGCGCTTGCCGTGGGGGGGTATTTTTCATCTCGCTCTACGATGGAGACTGAGATGCCATCTTCTGGTATGGAAAGTACAGACTCTACGTCTGCACCGGCATTGTCAGCAGAAAAAGACATTGTGATTGCGACAGTGGATAACAAGGACATTAAAATTTCTGAGGCTCTTAATTTTATTAATGCGATTCCTCAGCTCAAGGGACAACCGCTTGAGGCGATCTTTCCTATGGTGCAAGAGCAACTTGTGAGTTCACAAGTTGTGGGGACTTTGGCGAATCAGGCGGGGATTGAAAACGACCCTGATGTGATTGAACGCTTGGCCTTGGCGAAATCTGAAATCATTAGAGCTGTGTTTGTTGAAAGAGCATTAGAGCAAGCTGTGACAGAAGAAACGCTTAAGGAGTCTTATAAAGACTTTCTCTCAAAGCAACCAGATGTTGAAGAAGCACGGGCGCGTCATATTTTGGTTGAAAAAGAAAGCGAAGCCGAAGCGATTATTAAAGCTTTGACCGATGGTGGAGATTTTGCAGAGCTTGCCAAGGAGAAATCCACAGGGCCAACAGGCGCAAAAGGAGGAGACCTTGGATATTTTACAGCCAAAGACATGGTGCCTGAATTCTCAACTGCTGCTTTTTCTTTGAAAAAAGGAGCTGTGACTGAAAAACCTGTGAAAACACAGTTTGGATGGCATGTGATTAAGTTGGAAGATAAAAGAGTACGTCCTGCGCCGTCCTACACAGAAGTAAAACCTTTCCTAGAGTCAGAAGAACGTAAGACAGTGCTCAATGCTCTTTTGAAAACATGGAAAGAAGGCGCGGAGATTGAAGTCTTCGACATACAGGGGAATGAGATTGAACCAGCCTCTGGTGAATAATCCACACTCCTGTAGAGATGAATTAGAGAAGCCCAGACCCGAAAAGTCTGGGCTTCCTGTTTTATTGGTCGCGGCAGTGGCGTTGATTGATGTAGATGGACGTGTGCTCATTTCACAACGTCCAGAGGGGAAATCTATGGCAGGAATGTGGGAATTTCCGGGAGGGAAGTTGGAAGAGGGCGAAAGTCCTGAATATGCCCTCATGCGAGAACTCTCTGAAGAGCTTGGGATAGAAACCCGTCCGTGTTGTTTTTCTCCGCTAAGTTTTGTGTCTTATATGTACGATAAGTTTAATCTTCTCATGCCTCTCTACGCCTGTCGTGTTTGGGCAGGCATTCCGCAAGGGAAAGAAGGGCAGGCCTTGAAATGGCTAAAGCCTCTTGATTTATATGATGAGGCGCTCTTGCCAGCAGACTTACCGCTGATTCCTGCTCTGATTGAGATGATTTAGAGGGCTTTAAAGCTAGAGGATCTTCCTTTATACTCCCTCCCATGTTTGTCTCCATCCTCCATTTTGATCGTTTTTATAAAACACGAGAAGGTCGCACAGTGCGTCTGGTTTTACAGCGCGTTATGAGACAACATTTTAAAAAGACAAAAGAGACATTGGGTGTGGGGTATGTCTCTCCCTATATGAATCAAATCTTGTCGCTTCTCCCGTCCTCTATTGGTATTCCTGAGGAGATAAGAGGGGATCTTCGTAATATTGTGCATACAGACACATTGGCGCTTCCGTTGGAGAGTAATTCTCTGGAGAGTGTCTTTATGATTCATGGGTTGGAATATTGCCAGTTCCCGCTGGAAAGTCTTCAAGAAATTTGGAGGGTTCTCAAAAGTGAAGGACAGCTCATTCTCATTGTTCCTAATCGTCGGGGGTTATGGGCGCATACGGAATGGTCTCCGTTTGGGCATGGACAGCCCTTTTCCTCCTCTCAAATTCGAAAATTATTATCTGAGACACATTTTATCTGTGATGAGTTGACATCCTCTTTGTTTACACCGCCTTTACGATGGCGTGTGATGTTTAAATTATCTCCTTTTTTTGAAAAATATTGTCGTTTTATTGTACCAATGATGGGGGGCGTTAATGTCGTGATTGCGCGGAAACAAACATATGCACCTATTAAACCTTCAAAGGGGATGGCTGTGCCTGTGACATCTGTTCTCAAACCTGTCTCTTCAAAATCACCTTATACAAGTAAGGAAAAATTATGATGTTTCATACGATTACGATCATTGGCTTTGGTCTTATTGGATCCTCCTTGGCGCGTAAAATTAAAGCAGAGGGATTATGTGAGAAACTTATCTGTGGCGATGTTTCTCAAGAGGTCTGTGACACGGTGTCTCGTTTAAACCTTGCCGATGAGAGTATGACAGATTTAAAGGCGAGTGTTCAACACGCTGATCTTGTGATTATTGCTGTGCCTGTGGGCGCGTATGGAAAAATTGGAAATATTATTTCTTCTGGATTAAAGGCAGGCGCAATTATTACAGATGTGGGCTCAGTGAAAGGCCCTGTTATACAAGCGTTATGTCCCTTCCTTCCGGATGATGTCTCTTTTGTTCCTGCCCATCCCATTGCGGGAACAGAAAAGTCGGGCCCAGAAGCTGGGTTTTCCAATCTTTTTGAAGGGCATTGGACAATTTTAACGCCTCTTGAGGGAGAGAAAAAATCCGAGGCCGTGCAAAAAATATCTAGGTTTTGGGAGGCCTGTGGATCTATGGTTGAAATCATGTCCCCGAAACATCATGATCGTGTGTTGGGTATTACCTCTCATTTGCCGCACTTAATTGCTTATACGATTGTGGGGACAGCGACGGATCTAGAAGAAGATACACAAAGTGAAATTATCAAATATTCCGCAGGTGGATTCCGAGATTTTACACGGATTGCGGCGGGAGATCCTACAATGTGGCGTGATATCTTTCTCTCGAATAAAGAGGCTATTCTGGATGTTCTCCAACGTTTCAATGAAGATCTGACCGAACTGCAAAAGGCGATCCGTAAGGGAGAGAGTGAACAGTTGTTTCATTATTTTGAAAAGACGTCCGCGATCCGCAAGGGCGTTATTAAGGCCAAACAGGAGATTCCCCCTGTGATAATTGGAGACTCCCGTCATCCTGAACTTGTTTCAGGATCTGGTGAATAGAAGCATAAGATCCTGAAACAAGTTCAGGATGACGCTCTAGGGTATTTGTTAAATTACTCCCACTCGATCCTCTTCAATTTTGTAACTCTAAGAGGGCCTATATAAAGCGCGTTATTCTTTATCGTCAGAGGAGTTTTGAAGGCTTTTTGGGTTTTAGGTCCATCTTGTCCAAAGAGTTGCCCTATAAATGCCGTGGCGAGTTGGGCTTCTTGGGAGCTGAGTTTTCCTGTACGCCCGAGTTCTGCCATGAGGGCTTTGTAGCCGTAAATGGAGAGGTTGAGTTTGCCTTGGGGTTGTAAGTTTTCATCGAGGTCAAGAAGTCCTGATCCTTCTATCTTAACCCCTTCTTTTTGTAAAAGGAGAGAAGAGACAAGGAGACGCCCTTTCTGCGCGCGCCAGATTTTCATGGCTTTCCGAGAATGATTTTTGGGGAGAGGGTAGGGAGAGGCCAATTTTAAATGAGAGTCTCCAAAGTGATGTGTTTTGTGTGTGTATCTGTCTGTTATTTGAAATCCATTGGGAAGAGTGACGTGAGCTTTTGCTCTGTCTGTATAGATTTGAATCTCCATCTCCATTTCTTCGACCGTGAGAGAAAAGTCAGGGGTGGAGAGTGTCCCTGTATAGGTTAAATGATGCCAAAACGGAAAGCCTGATACGTGTCCCAGAGGCGGAGAAAAAGTAACGTCTCCAGTGGTGCTTATTCTTGTAATTTCTTGATTGGTTAAAGAGGCCAGTCCGAACCAAAGGGCGCTATATAAAACACAGAGGGTGAGCGCAAGGATAAAGCTATATTTGAGAAGTGTTTTCATTTGAGTTTTGCGTTTTTCGCTAAGAGGTTGCTTTCATATTCAAGGTCTTTTTCTATCTTCTCCATCGTTTTTTCAACGGATAATCCTGTAGGAAGAGGCGGTAAGATCTTAAAAGTAACAGTTCCCGCGCGTTTCCAAAAGGCATTTTTAGGCCAGAACACACCGCTATTGAGGGCGATGGGGATAATGGATAAGTCTCCATGCTCTGCCATGCGGGCGACACCTTTTTTATAAGGGCGTGTGTCTCCTACGCGCACACGTGTGCCTTGCGGAAAGATCACAAGGGGGCGACCTTCTTGTGCCACACGTTGTGTGCCGTCATTAATCGAGTGAATAGCTGTTTGTCTGTTGGTGCGGTCAATGCCTATATGGCCTGCTTTTTTGGCCAGCCAGCCCCAGAGCGGAATGGAAAAGAGCTCTTTTTTAAGAATAACAGCAGGGTTATAAAACAAAACACACAGTTTTAAGGTCTCATAGGCAGATTGATGCTTCATGGCGACAATATAAGAGCCTGTTTTCGGGAGATGCTCTGTACCAATGACTTCATAGTTTAAATCTAGAATATATTTTTCTAAAAAAGCCACATAGTGAAAATAGGCGGTTAGGAGCTTAATATAGAGGGGGCGTGGGAGTAAAACGGTGGGGACATAGAGAAAACATAAGATGGCAGTTGAGCCATAATAGATGAAGTTAAAGAGAAGAGAGCGGAGGAGATTATTCATGATGTCTGACCTCTAAAGGTGCACCACGTATAAATTAGCTTGTTATATTCTTTGAACATGAGGTTCCAAAATTCTCGAGACTTGGGAGAGAGGCGTTCCATCGGGATGGGGACGAGGAGGATGGTATGGTTTTTGGCCTCAGGGTGTGTCTTAAAAATATGAGCGGCGCGGGGGATATGGTAGGAAGAGGTGACGAGGGCAAAAGACTTTATGTGCTTGTGCTGGGAGAGCCATGTGAAGGATTCTGTGGCGTTTCCAATGGTGTCTTGGGCGACATAGCCTAGAGACACACAGCATTTGATCTCTTCGTAGCCTTCGGGATAGATATCTTTCAGGGTAATGTCTTTGCCGACGCCACTAATAAAGACATGCTCTGTTTGTTTCATTTTGAGGCGAAGAACCCCTTCTTTGATCCTGTTTTCTCCCCCTGTGAGGATGATGGTCGCATCTGTGTGTGTGTCTTTGAGGGGAGAGGGCGTGAGGGCGTTGAACGTAAAACACGCGAAGCCAATTCCATAGAGGATTAAAAGAACTAATAAAATTATAACAGAAAGCTTGTTCATTTTATTAAACCATTTTCCTAAGTTCATTTGTAACGGTTTTTGACGTTGTCAGCAGCATAAAGACAAGAATAATAAAGGGCATTGTCCAGAGTATACTCATATGCCCCGAAGAAAGCGTTGCAAATGTAAAGACTTCACTGTTCTCAGGGGTGGTTGAGCTTGAGAAGGTTAATAGTAGGAGGCTGGCAAAAAGACAGCCAATCAGAATTCCTTTAAAGGCAACGCCAAAAATATAAATAAGGAATTGTTTTACAATGTAGGCGTCGCTTGCGCCAGAGATATGAAGAAGGTTAATGGCCTCTTTATTAAGTAGAACGCGTGTACGTGTTAGAATAGAAAGGGAAATAATGAGCGTGAGAGTCAAAGAAAGCCCAATGATCCATGCCAGAGTTTTGAGTGTTTGGGCGCGCTCAAACGCAGAGCTTAACCAGTTTTCATGGGTTTCCATTTTAATGTTCTCATCAAGCGCTTTAAGAGAAAATTTGAGTTTGTCTCGCTCAATAGGGCTTCCTGAATTCAAGGACACGGTCAGGAGTGTGGGTAGAGGGAGGTCTTCACTGTTGAGAACACTTTGATCAATCCATGGGGCTATAATATCTTTTATTCTGTCTTTATTTATAAGATTAAAATCTTTAATGAGACTGCTGTTATTTAATAGCTTTTTTAGTTCTGATATAGTTTTATTTGGCGTGTTTTTAGGGATTTCTATTGTGGCAATATGAGACACAGATTTATGCCAGTGCGCACTTAAATTACTCAGGAAAAGAGCTGAAGCCATAATCATGAGAATAGAGCACATCATCAACGCAATCATGGCCATAAGAATACGATCTTGAGAGGTGTCTTTGAGGGGGATAATTTGATGAAGAAAAGGGTTCATTTTTATAGATTCTTTATGGTGTCTGAGATGTCTGAAAGAGGGCTTGTCTTCAATCTTAAATCTGGAAAAGTAGGGAGAATACGTTCTGTCAAAATGCCATTATCAAGATGGAGAATAGGATGAGGATGTGTCTTTATGATGTGTTCATTATGGGTTGCAATCACAATGGTTGTGCCCATGCGGTGAAGCTGGGTAAAGAGCTTTAAGAGTTTTTCGCTGATCTCGGGATCAAGGTTGCCCGTGGGTTCATCGGCGAGAAGAAGATGGGGTTGTGCAATGATGGCGCGCGCGATTGAGACACGTTGCTGTTCCCCCCCAGAGAGCATTAAAGGCTGATAATGCATGCGGTTTCCCAAACCTACCCAGTCTAAAAGCTCTTCTACATTTTGCCGTATAGAGGAAGAGGCAATGTTTTTAATGCGCAAAGGGAGCGCTACGTTTTCAAAAACACTCAGATGATTGAGGAGCCGAAAATCCTGAAATACAATGCCAATTTTCTGGCGGATAGAGGTCAGGCTTTTGCGGTCATGATGCTCTATCACTTGTCCAAACATACGGATAAAACCGCGTGTAGGACGTTGGGTGAGGCTCGATAGCTTAATCAGAGATGTTTTTCCAGCCCCGCTTGGTCCAGATAAATAATAGAAGGAGCCTTGTGAAAGCGTGAAGTTCACCCCAGAAAAAATTTCTGGTTGCGTGCCGTACCTTAACCCTACTTCTTCAAACGAGATCATGTCTCTGATGCATCCTTTTGTGTGAATCTTCTTTTCTGATCCTATACATACAAGATTATATGGGTAGAATGAAGTCATGATTATTGTTTGTCCAGAATGTTCAAGTAGATATAATGTAGAGGCAGAAATTATGTCTCTCGGTGGGCGCATGATGCGTTGCACAAAATGTGCCTATGAATGGTTTTATGAGGAGGCTACCGAAGAGGCACCGCCTTCTGATAATTTTGATGATCTTCTCGAGTCCCTCCAAGAAACTTTGGAAGAAGAGGATGAGCAAGAGGAGGAGAAGCCTAATATTGATTTCTCCAAACGGGAAACATTAAATTCCCGTTTTGACTCGGAAAAAAAAGAAAGTCCCTCCAAACAGAAAACAGGAGGCAT
Organism: Alphaproteobacteria bacterium; assembly: GCA_024279035.1. Taxonomy (GTDB): domain Bacteria; phylum Pseudomonadota; class Alphaproteobacteria; order Micavibrionales; family Micavibrionaceae; genus UBA1850. The sequence goes on along the minus strand of JAJRSA010000009.1, from coordinate 68,892 downwards.
TTTTCTAGGTGTTTTTGTGGGATTAATTGCTTTTATCATTCTTTTTATAGGCGGATTAATGTTTAAGGCCTCCGTCCTTGAACATTTTCCTGCCTCAAAACCTTTATATGTGGCAATGGGCTTTAAAATTATGGTTCCAGGAGAGGGGCTTGTTTTTGATGGGATCGAGACTGAGTGGGACGGCACGAAACTTAAAATTGAGGGGCGGGTTCTAAACCTTCTTGGGGAAGACTCCCTTATTCCAGACATTGCTTTGAGATTTCAGTCCGAAAGCGAGGAGAGTCTGGATGAAGGTGTTTTGTCTGTGAAACAGGAAAAGCTAAAGGGAGAAGATGCCGTGAGTTTTCAGCATGAAATTCAAGTGACTCCTGATATTAAGGCGCAGACGTCCTCTCTGAAGTTTTCTTTTATTTCTTTGGAGTAAGGGCTATAATCTAAGAGGGCGCGCCAGATCAGATTTTTGATTATATAGTCGTTTTCATTAAGAATAGTACATTCTTTGAAGATGACCCGAGCGACTGCGAGGCGGCGGGAGTCCGCCGAAAGCCTGCGTGGCTTGAACGTAGTTTAGAATAAGAATGTCTTGTTCTTATTCTAAACGACTATAATTGAGAAGGGTATTCTCTTGGAAAGTCTGTTTTGTCCTTTGGAATTACATCACTTGGTTTTACGCCACAGGCTTGTAAGGCGAGAATGATTATAACCAGAGAAAGTGTTGAAAATTTCATTTGTTTACTGTGCTGTATTTTTTTATATTTTGCACTTAAATTCTTAATCTTTTTGACGCATACTTGAAGGATCTTTTATCTATAGGATTATAAATGCCCGCACAAAATACATCCTCTCCCTCTCTCGAGAAATTATCTCAGGTGCAACTTGATGCGCTGGTTAGTCTGCATAAGCGGTTTTTAGAAGGACGCATTGGGGGGCGCAGGGCTATGTTAAAGAGAGTTGATATCTCTGGGTTGTCTTTAAAGGGAAAAGATATGCAACAAGTTGATTTTGTGGATGTCCTGATGCAACAAATGGATTTATCAGGCGCCAATTTTCAAACGGCAACACTGTATGCCTGTGATTTAGGATTTTCAAATTTAAATAATGCAAGCTTCGTACGGGCAGATTTGAGAGGCTCGCGTATTGAAGGCGCAGATCTGGAAGGGACAGATTTAGAGGAAGCCGACCTTCGAGAGGGTGGTTTGATGGATAAATCAGGAGTCGGAGGATCCTCTGCTGTTAATTTTAAAGGTGCTAATTTGTCAGGGGCACGTTTATCAGGCTCTCTGGCCAATAAAACAGATTTTTCAGATGCAATTTTATCTGGGGCGAATATGGAGGGGGCAGATTTTCGAGGGTCAATCTTGGAAGGCGCGGATCTCTCAGGCGCAGATGTTAAAAACATGCAACTCTCTGGCGCTAAATTGGCGCAGGCTATTTTCTCTAATGTTGATCTTAATCAGATTAAGGACAAAGAAGGAGATATTGATTTTACAGAGTCTATTACGGATGAAAATGTTGGAAAATCACTCTCTGATTTAGAGGACTCTTTAGAAAGATTGATTGAAGACCATAGTGTCTGGGTTAAAACCTCAGGAGAGGAGGGCCGTCAGCTTGATGTGAGTGGGTATGATCTTAGAGAATTAAAATCTCTCAAAGGAGAAAGATTAACTGCAATCAAAGCGCAAAAGGCCACCTTTTTTGGAATGAATTTATACCGTGTGCAATTTCAAAGTGCGCATCTGGAAGAGAGTGATTTACGTCATTGTGATATGGAAGAGAGTGATTTACGAGGTGCAAATTTAAAAGGCGCTCGGTTGAGCCATTCTGTTTTGAAAAACGTCAATTGTTCCTCTTTGATTTTCGGAGAGGGCGCGTTGCAAAAATTTGCACCCTGTATTTTAGATGAGGCGGTACTCCGCTATGTGGATTTAAGTGGCTCGGATCTCCGCAATGTTTCTTTTAAAAGCGCAGATCTCTCTCATGCTAATCTCTCTAACTGTGACCTCCGCGGCGCTAATCTCTCAGGAGCAAAGCTTGATAAAACCAATATGGATGGCGCGCGGACAGAAGATGCAAATATGAATAACACGACACAAGGGCGCGCGTTTTCATTGTCTGCATTGAAGGAGAATGTGGAGTAGGGGGTAGAGCTTTTATCTTTTTTTTACCACGGATGAACACAGATAGACACGGATTATTTTTTTATGCTCTTCGTCGTCATCCCCGAGAATGTGCGAAGCATATTTTAAACGTCGGGGATCCACATGTCAGTGATAAAAACACTGTCTATAGATTCCTGCCTCCGCAGGAATGACGGGTTTGGAGTGAATTGAGTATACTTATCCGTGTGTATCTGTCTTCATCCGTGGTAAAGATTTTCTTTATTTGTTTAATGAAAGATAAAGACCAACTCCCATAAAGAGAATGCCTATAAGGTGACGAATAGTCAGAGCCTCAGAGAGGATTAAGTAGGCCAAGAAAGCACTTAAAACAGGAGCAGTGATGCCGAGCATTTGGTATTCAATGACAGGTATTTTAGCAATAGCGTATAAATAAACAGCAAAGCCAATAAAATTGATTACTCCAAAAAGGATAAGCCATGAAAAAGTCAGTTTATCAATGGATAGCTTTTTGCAATGACGGGTAAAACAGCATAAAAGCTAATGGAGACAAAGGCGACAAAATGATAGATGCTCATGTAGAAATCTTTTTTATAGCTTCTCCATCATCTTAGGCACGGCCTCAAACAAATCTGCAACCAAGCCATAATCAGCGACTTCGAAAATGGGGGCGTCTTCGTCTTTATTGATGGCGACGATGACTTTTGAGTCTTTCATGCCAGCGAGATGTTGGATGGCGCCTGAAATACCTATGGCGATATAGAGATTGGGGGCGACGATTTTACCTGTTTGTCCAACTTGGTAATCATTGGGGACGTAGCCTGAGTCAACGGCGGCACGGGAAGCACCGATGGCGGCACCCAATTTATCCGCTAACGCTTCAATAAGTTTGAAATTGTCGGCAGAGCCCACGCCTCGTCCTCCAGAGACAACAATTTTGGCTGAGCCTAACTCTGGGCGTTCTGATTTTGATTCTTCAAGAGAGACAAAGCTGGACAGCCCTGAATCTGGTGTGGCTGTGATGTCTTGAATAGGAGCAGAGCCACCTTCACGAGAGACAGGGTCAAATCCTGTAGAGCGGATGGTGAGGACTTTCTTTTCATCTGTGCTCTCCACAGTGGCGATGGCTTGTCCTCCATACACAGGGCGTTGGAATGTGTTTTCATTGTCTATGGTGATGACATCAGAAATTTGTTGCGTATCCAGAAGGGCTGCCACACGGGGCATGATATTTTTCCCAAAGGTACTCGCGGGGGCAAGAAGGTGAGTATAATTATCTGCTTGTTCAACGATAAGAGGCGCTAAGTTTTCCGCCAGAGCATGTTCGAAATGCAAAGCCTCGGCTTTTAAAACGGTGTGTACGCCCTCAATTTGAGTCGCAGACTCCACCACCTTGTCACACTCATGCCCTGCCACAAGAAGATGGACATCTCCGTCTATTTTTTGTGCCGCGGCAATGGTGTTAAGCGTTGTGGCTTTAATGCGTGCGTTATTATGTTCTGCAATTACAAGGATGGTCATGGGGGGAGCCTTTTTATTTGTTAGTCCAGAGGGGAAGTCTATCAAAAACAGGAAGCATCGCAAGCCCTGCGAAGAAGACCTGGGGGATATAGTGGCCTTGATAGTGACCTGCAACAATGAAAAATGACATGGCGTTTCTCCTCGTGTTTTGTCATCCTGAATTTATTTCAGGATCTGGTTAAAGTTTGGAACGGGATCCTGAAACAAGTTCAGGATGACAGCGTATTGTCTTTATATTCAGATGACTTTCGCCTCATTCTTAAGTTTATCAATCAAGGCATCCACGCTTTCAACTTTAATACCTGCTTGGCGCTTGGCGGGTTCTTTTATTTTTACAATTTTGAGGCGTGGGGTGAAGTCTACCCCTAAATCTTGAGGTGTTAGCTCTTCCAGAGGTTTCTTTTTGGCTTTCATAATATTAGGGAGAGAGGCATAGCGCGGTTCATTGAGACGTAAATCCGTTGTGATGATGGCAGGAAGCTGGACAGAGAGTGTTTCTAGTCCTCCATCGACTTCACGGGTGACAAGGGCTTTGCCCTTACTGAGTTCTAATTTCGAGGCAAAGGTGGCTTGAGGCCAGTTCAACAGAGCCGCGAGCATTTGCCCTGTTTGGTTAGAATCATCATCAATGGATTGTTTGCCCATGATGACAAGGTCGGGCTCTTCTTTGTCAATGAGGGCTTTAAGCGTTTTGGCCACAGCGAGAGGCTCGACGCCTCCTAAATCTGTAGGGGCTTCTGTTTTGACCAAAATTCCACGATCGGTCCCAATAGCCATAGCCGTGCGGAGTGTCTCTTGGGCTTTATCAGGGCCAATGCTCACGACAATGATTTCTGTGGCTGAGCCTGTTTCTTTCAGTTTGACCGCTTCTTCGACGGCGATTTCATCAAAAGGATTGATGGACATTTTGACGTTAGAGAGTTCTACCCCACTCTCATCTGATTTCACACGGACTTTCACATTATAATCAATGGCACGTTTGACAGGGACAAGTATTTTCATTTGTTTTAAATCTCCAGTTTAAGTTAGCTATGCGCGTTACTCATAAAAAAGGCGAGGACAAAGAGGGCCACAGCAAAGCCTTGCAAGTACACCCGTGCGCGCATGAGTTTGTTGCCATAGAGTTCATTGGGTTTTCCACCCTTTGCCATGAGAACCACCCCTGCGACAAGTGAGAAGAGCGTTAGTCCCATGGCGATAAGTATGAGTGTAAATATAAATCCGTTCATGGGAGAGAGAATAGAGGGTTTAAAGCGTATTGGCAATATGCTTAGGCGAGAGTAAAACTTCTTTCTAATCTATAACCTCTCTCCACTTCAACTAAATCACCATCATATATGTCTGGCCGATAAGATGTAATTTGTAGATAAGTCTTTATCTGATATATGAAAATCTTTCTTTAATATATTATAGCTTATCCCCTTAAGTGAATTAATATCAAACCCTTCTTCCTTTAAAAATCGGCGTAGCTCACTTGGCTTAAGAAACTGTGACCAGTGATGTGTTCCTTTTGGTACCCAACGGAGGAGATATTCAGCGGCGATAATACCTTGAAGAAACGATTTCGGGGTACGGTTGAGGGTTGAGAGGAGGAGGAGTCCATTTGGCTTGAGGCAAGCGAGACATGTTTTGATAAAAAATTGAGGGTCATCGACATGTTCTAAAATCTCAAGGGCACAGACAACATCATATTTTTTCTTTTGGGTGGAGAGCACCTCTGAGGTCGTGCATGTGTATGTAATGTTTAAATTGTGTGTTTTGGCGTGGGTTGTGGCGATATCGATGGCTTGAGAGTCTGCGTCGATGCCTGTGACCTGCCCGCCCAAACGAGTCAGAGGCTCGCACACGAGGCCTCCGCCACACCCAATATCAAGGATATCAAGCCCTTTCAGGATGTCTCGTGTGGGTGCTCCGAGATCAAAATGAGAGATCATTTCATCTCTCATAAACTTTATACGGACAGGATTGAGTTTATGCAGAGGCGCAAAGGCGCCTTTTTCATCCCACCACTCGGCAGAGTCTTTTTGAAAATGCAAAATTTCTGCGTCTTTCACTGTCTTTTTTGAGAACTCTGTCATATTCTGAGTATTCCTAATGTAATTTCCTGTTTCTGGACTATACAACACCATGACAAAAGACGAAGAATTTTTTCCCAATACTGTAGGGCGCTCGGCAGGAGACCTCTTGAAAGAGGCACGTGAAAAGCACGGGCTGTCTATTGAAGACATTGAATCTGCTCTTAAAATCAAAGCGCGCCATATTGAAGCCATAGAATATGATGATCATGATGAACTCCCCCCGCGTGTCTATGCGATTGGGTTTGTTAAAGTCTATGCGGAGTATATGAACTTGGATTCTAATCGTATGGTCAAATTATTTAAGATGAAAACCATAGGGCGTCATGCGGACTCTGTTGATTTGTCTTCCCATGGAGAGGTCGTAACTGTTTCTCAAAGGCCTTCCAAGATGGTTATCTGTGTTTGTGTGGTTATTTTAGGTACTTTGGGGGTGTTGATTGGCGAGCGCACGGCCCAAAAAGGGATTGTTCTCTCCCCAGAACAAAAAATAATTCCTGCTGTCTCTGACACTCTGAGAAAAGAGTTAGAACAAAAGACCATTGTTGAATTTAAAGAGCATAAGCCTGTATCTGTCGAGGCACTTCCTTCGATGATCTCTGAAAAGCTTGTCTCTCCTCCGCAAGATAAAAAAGAAGACAATATAAAGATCAAAGCCATTTATGATTCATGGATTGAAGTTAAAAATAAAGAAGGCAAGGCTGTCTATTCAGGCATTCTCCAAATGGGGCGAACCTATAATGTACCAACCGGAGAAGGCTATCGCCTTATGACAGGGAACGCAGGAGGGACGGAGATCTTTGTGGGAGAAAAATCTGTTGGGACATTGGGGCGCGTGAGTCAGGTGCGCAAAAATGTCAGTTTAACGCGAGGAGCGTTGCTTCAAAATTAATTGATGTCTAGAGGCCTTAAATCGTGTTGTGCCTACAATTCGATATACTTAAAAAGTACATTGATATTCCTCCTAAAAAAGTGCATGTAGAAGCTATGAACCCTACAGATCATACCCATCATCGCCCTTGGCGACAGATTGAACGACGTTCCTCTCGTCAGATTATGGTGGGGGATGTACCTGTGGGAGGTGATGCACCAATTACAGTGCAATCAATGACCAATACGGATACGCGGGATGTGAAGGCGACTGTAGCTCAAATTCAGGATTTGGAAAAAGCTGGTGTAGATATTGTGCGTGTATCTTGCCCTGATGAAGAGTCAAGTCGATCCCTGAAAGAGATTAGCGCACAAGTCTCTGTCCCCATTGTGGCCGATATTCATTTTCACTATAAGCGCGGGATTGAAGCCGCTCAAAATGGAGCGGCGTGCTTGCGGATTAATCCAGGGAATATTGGATCAGAAACACGGGTGAAGGAGCTTATTCAAGCTGCTAAGGATTATAATTGTTCGATCAGGATTGGTGTCAATGCAGGGTCTCTTGAGCGAGATTTACTTGAAAAATATGGAGAGCCTTGTCCTGATGCGATGGTCGAGTCTGCGCTGCGCCATATTCAAATTTTAGAAGATCATGATTTCTTCAACTTTAAAATATCATGTAAGGCCTCTGATGTTTTTATGGCCACAACAGCCTATACGCAACTAGCCCAAGTGTGTGATTATCCTTTGCATGTAGGAGTTACAGAGGCGGGAGGATTAAGAACAGGGACTGTTAAATCTTCTATTGGTATGGGAAACCTCCTCTGGGCAGGCATTGGGGATACTATCCGCGTGTCCTTATCCGCAGATCCTGTGGAAGAGGTCAAAGTAGGGTTTGAAATGCTCAAAGCGCTTGGACTAAGACACAAAGGTGTCACGGTTGTTTCTTGTCCCTCTTGTGCGCGTCAGCAATTTAATGTCATTGAAACCGTTGAAAAGCTTGAGAAAAGATTAGAGCATATATCTACCCCCTTAACCGTCTCAATCATCGGCTGTGTCGTCAATGGTCCAGGGGAAGCGATGATGACAGATATTGGACTCACAGGAGGGGGAAAAGGGACTCACCAAATCTATATCGGCGGGCAGACCGCCCACCGTCTCAAAGAAGGCGATGAGTCTATTGTAGATCATGTTGTGGCGATGGTGGAAGAAAAAGTAAAATCTATAGGGTGATTTTTTTCCATATAATTAAAAGTAAATATTTTTTAAAGATATTGAATCTTAATCCAAATAATTTTCATCTGTCATTTTCTTATGTTCGCCGAAATCTGTTTTCACAACGAGGAGGAATCCGAGAATGACGATGATGACGGCTAATGTGCCCATGGCTCTTAAGAAAATATACCAGTTGATAATATCGATGCCCCAAATTTGGAAAACGATGAGAATGCCTCCTAAGATGACAAGTCCAGAGATCAGTTTGAGTAAAAGGCGGTGGGGGTTAATGCTCATGTGATCTCCCTTTCCATGATGACCATAAAGGCTTCTCGTTTGAAGAAGAGGAGCATACGACGGACTTCACCCTCCATCGTCACAACGCGCCAGCCTTGCTGGGCATTTTTATTCAAAAATTCTGAAAAGCGGACGGGGTCTACTTTTGATCCTGCGAGGAAGAGAGACCCCAACATGCCTTCCCGATATAAGACAACTTTTATATTCAACTTTTTGTTTCATGGAGAGTAGTTTAACATCCTCTTTGAAAGCTGGCTAGGTCTTTTGATTGGTAATATGGATAATATTTGAACCATTTTTGCCTTTTTGATGGTGTATCCTTTTGTTTTAATTGTTCTTTTTAGGGTTATTCAGTTCGTTCCTCAATTTTTAAGGGAGGGGGGAAGAAAACCCCTAAAATTAAATCTCTTTTTCTGTCTGCTCTCTTCTCTTGCTTGTATTCTCTTATTGTTCACTTAGATAATATAGGAGAAAAATCCTAGTTTATCAAGTTAATATAGTCATGAAGTCTCATTCTTAGTTCAAAGCATATTATTGTTATAAATGCCGTAGTTATGCCTGAAAACTAAAATTTATTGTGGATCAAGTCTACCGAGTCTTTCTAGCTCTTTTTTGCAAGGTCCATATAAGAAATTTTCTTTTTGTAGAAAAGATAGTGTGTTAACTCTTCTAATGAATCTTGAATTAACTGATATTTTTCCAAATTCAAAAACTTTCTTTCCAATTTTACTTTTATCTTTTTTTGGAGTTAAGATGATACAATGATTGGCAGATAGAGGAAAATAAATTTGAACTGCCATTTTCCACCAATCTGTTCCAAATTTATTTTTATTTATATCACCAATAGCTTCTAAAACAGCATAAGTGTCACTGACAACGAAAGTTAATCTTGGTTTTTCTGCTCTACATAAGTATGCGTCAAAGTTTTCGGTAATTTGGCTAAAGCGTTCTTTAAATGAGTGGAGAAAAGTTTCTGCAAAGGAGGCTCCTCTATTATTTTGAATGAATGTGATGTAATTTTCCGTCTTTTCTTCTGAAAATCCTTTTTCCGTGGCTTTTTCTCTGAGGGTTTTTGCCATTTTATCTGATGCTCCAGTTGTTTCAGCTATTTTAACAACACGAGGGGTTCTAATCATGAGAATAATCACAAACTCTATTAATTTTTTAAGATCATCTGGGTTATTATAATCGGGGTTAGATAGAACATGGGTTAGAATATTTTCGGCCTCACTTTCAACTAAAGAAAATTTTTGTTCGAGAGTGTCATCTTTGCAATCGTTTAAATGTACGCTGTATAAATGCTTTCTAATCGCCACTGAATCTAGCTTGAGATGTAGTATATCTCCTGTTTTACCATCGAGCATAAATACCTTATCTGTGTTGTCCGCAAATCGTTTGAGTATCATCTTTGGAATGTGATGTTGTCGTTTTGTGACTTGTTTTTTGGTCATGTATGTTTTTTTAGAAAAGAAAAATCATAATCTTTCGATATACGTGGATGATCAAGGTAAAGGATAGATTATAGCTTTTCTTTTAGCACCTCATTCACCACTGCAGGATTTGCCTTGCCTTGGGATTTTTTCATGACTTGGCCGACGAAGAAGCCGAAGAGGCGGTCTTTGCCGCTTTTGTAGGCGGCGAGATTGTCGGGGTTTTCGGCGATGACTTCATCGACGAGAGCTTCGATGGTGCCTGTGTCGGTGACTTGTTTGAGGCCTTTGTCTTCTACGATAGTGGAGGCATCTTTGCTGGTGTCCATCATTTCGGCAAACACATCTTTGGCAATTTTTCCTGAAATTGTGTTGTCTTGTATGAGGGCGAGGAGGCCTGCGAGTTGTTGGGCACTCACAGGGGTTTGTGTGAGATCAAGATCTTGTTTGTTGAGGGCGCCAAGGAGTTCGTTAATTACCCAGTTGGCCGCTATTTTAGGATCATGTCCTGTGGCAACTGTTTCAAAATAGTCCGCACGTGCACGGTCTGTGATAAGGATGGAGGAATCATAGAGGCTGAGTCCAAATTCTTTTACAAAGCGTTTTTTCTTTTGATCGGGAAGCTCGGGGAGGGTTTCTTTGATTTCTTTGACCCATGCGCTTTCTAAATTAAGAGGGAGTAAATCTGGATCAGGGAAATAGCGGTAATCATGGGCTTCTTCTTTAGAGCGCATGGCGCGTGTCTCCATCTTGTCAGAATCCCAGAGACGTGTTTCTTGTTTGATTTCTCCTCCCTCTTCTAAAACTTCGAGCTGACGACGAGATTCGTAAGCGATCGCCTGTTGAACGGCTTTGAGAGAATTGACATTTTTGATTTCGGTGCGTGTTCCAAGTTCTGTGACGCCTTTGCGACGAAGAGACACATTCACATCGGCCCGCATGGAGCCTTGATCCATGTTTCCGTCACATGTTCCTAGGTAGCGTAGAATCATACGGATTTTGGAGATATAGGCACAGGCTTCATCTGCGCCTCGAATGTCTGGCTCGGACACAATTTCCATGAGGGCGCAGCCAGATCGGTTGAGGTCGATATAGCTTTTAGAGGGGTGCATGTCGTGGATGGATTTTCCTGCGTCTTGCTCGAGGTGAAGGCGCGTGATTCTAATTTCTTTGGTTGTGCCATCTTCCATGTCAATTTCAATAATGCCTTCGCCGACAATTGGATCAGAGAATTGAGAAATCTGATAGCCTGTGGGAAGATCAGGATAAAAATAATTTTTGCGGTCAAAGATAGAGTGCTCATTAATTTTGGCGTTGAGACCTAAGCCCGTGCGGACGGCTTGTTCAACACATACTTCATTGAGGACAGGGAGCATGCCAGGCATGCCAGCATCCACGAGAGAGACTTGCGTGTTGGGTTGTGCTCCAAATTCTGTTGAGGCGCCAGAAAAGAGTTTGGACAGGGCAATGATTTGGGCATGGATTTCCAGTCCGATGACTATTTCCCACTCGCCTGTGTCTCCTTGTAGCGTTTCTGCCATAGCTAAGGTACTCCTATTGTCCTTTGATACATTGTAAAACAATGTTTTTTTCTTGTTGTTCGTATGAGGGAGAGCTTGTAATGGCCTCCAAAGGGTCGTGAATATTAGGGTCTTTTTTCAAGATAGATTCAATATCACTTTGTGCACGCTCTGAAATATAAGAGGCCATTTTAGAGGCCATACATCCACAAATTTGCTTCCCCGCCTGAAACGCATCTTTGCTACATTTTTGAAGCACCATGTCGCGCACAGGATATTCCATGCATGGGGCGTATAATTTTACGAGGATTTTATTCATCACACGGCGGGCATTTTGATCTTGTTTGCCAAGGTCTTGTAAATCTTCTTGTGTGATATGTGTTTTATACCCAATGGACGCACATTGACAAAATCTATCTTGTGTCTTTGGACTCATGCGCTCATCTCTTTTTTTGGCACAAATTTCGTAATATTTCTGTGCTTGCGCGTTTGTGACGGGCGTTTGGGCAAAGGCACCAGACAGCGTGAGAGAGAGTATAAATGTTGAGAGGATAAAATATTTCATATTCTGTTCTTCTTTTCTAGTCCAAAGGGGCGACATGCTTTATAGGCTTGATAATAGGCAATATTGTATTGATTGGTGGTGAGCAAAGTTTTGAGAGGATCTTTATAAAATTGAGGGTTATTTGTCATGTTGATAATGATGCTACTTGCCCCCTTATATTTTACAAATTTAGCCATTTGTTGTCCTGTGCAACGGCAATAATCAAGTATGTTTATGATGTAGGGGCTGTGTCCTCGTTCTTCAAGGCATCCAACATAGGCAATATCTTCGACGGCAATCTCCATGCACGGAGATATAACCTGTTGAATATATTTTTCAAAAACCTCATTTCCTGCTTCTGTAATCAATTTCCTCTCGAGGCTATTGAGTTCTGAATTGGTAATATTCAAACGGACATTTGCTGCAGAACAATGACAGAATCGTTTATGGGCTTTGGGGGTAAATTTCTCAGGAAATGTATTGAGGCATTTTTGGAGGTAAAGGTTAGCACGGTCAATTGAAACAATTTCAGGCGTGCTTTCCTCCACGGCTTTTGCAGTCTGTGCCAGAACAGTTTGGAAGGAGGTAAAACAGAAAAAAAGAATAACAATAGAAAATATCTTTAACATTATGCTGCCTGCCTTATATTGAGGGTTAATCCTTTAAAGTCTGCGGCTTTTTCGATGATATCTGCGGTTCTAAAAAGTGTTTCTTCGTCCCATGCTTTTCCAATGAGTTGTAGTCCCAGAGGGAGACCCTTTGTATCTAATCCCGCAGGCACGGAAATTCCTGGGAGGCCTGCAATATTGATAGGGACTGTAAAAACATCATTGAGATACATCTTAATAGGATCATCTTCTTTCTCGCCGATGGGAAATGCACCCGAAGGAGAGGTTGGCGTTAAAATAACATCACATTGCTCGTAGGCGCTCACAAAATCATCACGGATCAAACGGCGGACTTTCTGGGCTTTTTTATAATAGGCATCATAATAGCCTGCAGAGAGGACATATGTGCCTGTCATAATACGACGTTTGACCTCGTCTCCAAAGCCTGCGCCTCGTGTCTTTGCATAAGTATCATCTAAATCTTTGCCCTCAACACGTAGCCCATAACGGACACCGTCATAGCGCGCAAGATTTGAGGAGGCTTCGGCAGGGGCTATAATATAGTAAGCCGCGAGGGCAGATTTTGTGTGGGGCAAAGAAATATCAATAATCTCTGCGCCTGCGCTTTTGAGCCACTCTGCCCCTTGATCCCATATTTTTTGAATCTCTTCGGGCATGTCTTTAAGGCGATACTCTTTTGGAATGCCAACTTTCAATCCTCGAATATCCCCTGTCAGAGATTTGGTGAAATCAGGGAGAGGCTGAGTGGCGGAGGTGCTGTCTTTTGGATCGTGCCCTGCAATGGCGTGAAGCAGAAGGGCTGAATCTTCAACGGTACGCGCAAAGACTCCTGCTTGATCCAAAGAGGAGGCATAGGCAATCACGCCGTAACGAGAGCACCGTCCATATGTTGGCTTAATCCCAACAATTCCACAAAATCCTGCAGGTTGACGGATGGATCCTCCTGTGTCTGTGCCTGTTGCGCCCATGGCAAGTCCAGAGGCTACAATCGTGGCAGAGCCTCCTGATGATCCTCCGGGGACATACTCAATGTTAGGAGTGGTAGAAGATCTCCATGGATTAATGACCTTCCCATAGGCACTGTTTGTATTAGAGGATCCCATTCCAAATTCATCTAAATTTGTTTTCCCCAGAAAGACACTTCCGCTCTCAAGGAGTTTTTGAGTCACTGTGGATTCATAGGGAGGGACAAAGTTTTCTAGTATTTTACTTGCGGCGGTTGTTCTTACACCTTTGGTACAGAAGAGATCTTTAATCCCTAGAGGGATTCCATCAAGGGCTTTTGCTGTACCGTTTTGATAGCGCGCATCTGACTCTTTGGCTTGCTCAAGGGCTTGCTCTGAGGTCTTCGTGATGTAGGCATTATAAATGTCTGGCTTGTCGATATGCGCTTGGGTGAGCTCTGTGGCTGTAATCTCTTTGGCTGTAAGGCTTTTGAGCGCATCGGCAATGGTTAAATGTGTTAAATCTGTCATGTGGGTCTATTCTATAATTTTTGTAACAACGTAAAAATCTTCGTTCTCTTCAGGATTGTTAGCGAGAACATCTTCTTTCTTTTGGCCATCTGTAACTTCATCTTTGCGCAAAGGGAGTTCCGAATCAACCACACTGGAAAGGGGAGTAATATTGTCAGTGTTAATTTCAGAGAGTTGCTCGACGAACCCAATGATATCGGTTAACTGTGTTTCCAGCATTTTCTTTTGCGCGTCATGGAGGTCTAGGCGGGCAAGTGCGGCGACACGGGCGACTGTTTGTTGATCCATACTGATATTCTCTTTTACTCTGTTTTGATTGTGTGCATTACTTTAGTATACTTGAAATAGAGGGATTAGAGCAAAATGTCTAGCATAGACGCACACAATTTTAGAAAAAAGATAGGATCTGAGGCGCGCCTCTTAGGACTGGATGTTGGGGCAAAGACAATTGGTGTGGCTGTCGGGTCTTTGATGATCGGTGTGGCAAGCCCCGTTGAAACACTTAAACGCACAAAATTTAAACGGGATATGGAGGCGCTCAAAGGCATTATAACAGACTATACTATAGATGGTTTGGTCGTGGGATACCCTTTCGAGATGAGTGGAAAAGAAGGGAGGCGTTGTCAATCTGTCAGAGATTTTATGGCAGAGCTTCAAAACCATATCAAAGATATGCCATATATTTACCACGATGAACGGTTATCCACAGCCTCTGTGGATAACTTACTGGATAAGTCTGTGAATAAGCGCAAAGCGAAAGAGAAGGGGCTCACAGATCAGCTCGCTGCACAGGTGATCTTGCAGGGGTTTATGGATAGCGTTTAAAGGCCTGTGATCTTCTCTCACCATTGTCATCCTGAAACAAGTTCAGGATGACAATGGTGAGGTGAGGTTATTCTATTCTTAAATCCTCTCTCAGCCCTCCTCCGAAGGGATAATGCTTTTTATCGCCCATAGCGCATCAATGTATGTCCATGTGCTTTCATCCATGATTTCCCTTCTGTGTAATTTTCACACAAGGACTTACATAATCGCCAAAAAGCAGGAGAGTGATTCATATGAGTAAGGTGGGCGATTTCGTGGGCGATAACGTAGTCCATGGCCTCTACAGGCGCAAAAATCAGGCGCGAGGAGAGGGAGAGGCGCCCATCTGTGGAACAGCTCCCCCACCGGCTTTTTGTGTCTCTGACCGTGAGTGATGTTAACTTTTTCCTACTGTTTTTGGCTTTGTGAAGGGCAAGGGCGTGATATCGCAGGGAGGCCTCCTTCTTTAAAAATCTTTGGATGCGGGAAGTGGGGTCATCGAGGTAAGTTTTGACATTTAAGATGTTGTCTTTGAGGGCTAGCGTTGTTCTTTTTAAGTCTGTGTTATGTGTTATTTGAATGCGTGTCTCGTTTCCAAAAATAGGAATGAGAGCGCCGTCTTCAAAGGGAATTGAAGGTGGAATTGTTTTTTGTTTCTCTGTAATCCAGTCTTGATGCTGAAGAAGAAAGCGTTTGATCAACCGTGAGGACATTTTTTAGGGATGACAAGCTCAATGCGTCCTGTCGTATAGTTAAGGCGCAGAGCTAAATGCTTGGCGCGCTCACTTACTCTTTGATCTATATCAAGAGGGAGGTCTGTGTGTTTCAAAAGGCTCATTCATGTTTTTTACCACGGATGAACACGGATGAACACGGATGTTTTTTTAGTTTGATCCATGCTAGTCTTACTTTCTTAAAACTCTGGATTTGAAGAGAATACATTGTCATTCCCTGAATTGTCGTGAGGCAATTCTAGGGGAATCTATTCTGGATCGCCCTAGAATGTGCGCACACATTCAGGCGACGACAGTTTTTTCTTGTGTTCTTCTACAGTAAGAAAGGTGAAGGTGGTGCTATATCTTTAAGAGAGCTAAAATATAGGCTTGACTTTGAGCGCTATTCAAGTGTATTTATCCGCATTCGAATGTTTAATTAAGGAATAAGAAGATGAGCCGTCGTTGTGTTGTTACTGGGAAAACGCCCCAATCTGGAAATAATGTTTCTCATGCGTTGAATAGAACGCGGAGACGTTTTTTGCCTAATATTAAAGAAACAAAAGTCTATAGCGAAGTTTTAAAACGCTCTGTGCGGATTAAACTCAGTGCCGCGGGGTTACGGACAATTGACCATAAAGGTGGGTTGGATGCGTATGTGATGGGCACGGCTAAGACAAAACTTGATGTGTCTTTGCGTCCTATTAAAGCTCAGGTCGAGCAAGCTGTTGCAGCTAAAAAAGCCTGATTTATTCTATAAGGTATGAGTGTCCAGCCTAACACAGAGTTTTTGAGTCGGGCTGGGGGCATTGAGTATCCCAATTTTTCTTTTGATATCACACATATAGATCCAAGCTCGCGCGCGCGTTTAGGGCGTTTGGAAACGCCTCATGGCGGATTGGATACCCCCAATTTTATTTTTTGTGGCACAAAGGCCAATATTAAAGGCTTGCACCCGTCTCAGGTGAAAGAGGCAGGGGCTGATTTTATTCTGGCGAATACCTACCATCTTATGATCCAGCCGGGAGCGGATATTGTTGAAAAAATGGGAGGTCTCCACAAGTTTATGGGCTGGGACGGCCCAATATTAACGGATAGTGGAGGGTTTCAGATTTACTCTATGGGAGAAGGGGTGAATGCTGATGAGATTAAATGTCGCAATAATAAGCCCACTCGGAAAAAATCATTAACAAAAATCACAGAAGAAGGCGCAGCTTTCCGTTCTTATAAGGATGGACGTAAATTGTTTCTCTCTCCCGAGAGCGCGATGGACCTCCAACGCAAGATTGGTGCTGACTTTGTTGTCCAGTTGGATGAGTGCACAGCCATGCATGTGACAGAGAAATATACCGAAGACTCCATGCATATGAGCCATAGATGGGGAGATCGTTCTCTCAAGGCCTTTGATGAAAAACATGATGGGCGACAAGCCATCTATGGTGTTGTCCAAGGTGGGATCTTTAAAAACCTACGAGAAGAAAGCTCGGCCTTTTGTGCCTCACGCCCTTTCTTTGGAACGGCCCTTGGGGGGACATTCGGTGGAAATTTTGATCAGTTTTTTGAAATTGTCTCTTGGTGTATGCCTCATATTGCGCCAGAGCGCCCCGTCCATCTTTTAGGAATAGGAACCTTTCGGGATATCTTTGAATGTGTGCGCCTTGGGATAGATACATTTGATTGTGTCTCTCCGACACGCATTGCCCGTCATGGGTGGGCGTTGATGAAGGGAGCACCGAATGAGCGTTTAAATCTCTTAAACGCGAAATATAAAGAAGATCAAGACCCTCTTTGGCCTGAGTTAGGGAGTGAGTCCTCCTCTTTATACTCTAAAGCGTATATTCACCACCTCTTTAAAGCCAAAGAACAGCTCGCTGGACAAATTCTGGCGCAGCATAATGTGGCTGTGATGAGTCTCTTAATGAAAGAAATTCGGCAGGCTATTAAAGAGGGAACTCTCGATGCGCTACAAAAAGAATGGATTCCTGACTGAAAATTCAAGGAATAGAGTAATTATTTAATGTTTTCTGTGTTATATCTAAGGATGGGTAATAAAAGAGGAAATATTTTATGGACAAAAGCTTGCTTTTAAAACGTTATGTTGAGTCTGTTCTTTCGGACTGTAGGCGGTGGTATGAGATAATTATATTCTCTCTTGTTTTTGAAGAAGGGAAGGGGCTTAGTCTCTCTCTTTTACAGAGCAAACATCTTGATGTTCTTTTAAATTATTTGGAGCAAGAAGAACAAGCGGAACGCGTTAAAGTTCTGTTAAAAGATTTTGAGGGGTTAAATCAAAATATGACTGTTCTCTCTCTCTTTCAAACTCTTCATGAGACGGACAAAAAAGGAGCTGTACACTCTTTTATAGACTCACATGAGCGTTTTGCCCTTCATCTAAGATCTTGTTTGGAAGAGACGGGCGCTTCTTCTGAGAGAGATTCTGAGACAGGTTTAAGATTAAGTTCTTTTTTGCTAGAAGATTATCGAAAAGAGCTAAAGCGTTTTGAACGGGAAAATAATAGCTTTTGTCTCTGTTTGTTGCGCTCTGATGCTCTTTGGAATAAGGAAGAGGAGGATACTCTCAGTCTCTTAAAGCCAATTTCAGAGATCGTTTTATCTAATTTAAGGGTATTTGATGATGCATACAGGGTTGATGATGTCTATATCCTTGTCTCATTAAAGTACGCAAGATCTGTTGGCGCTGTAAAATTTTATGAAAGAGTCCGCCGTCATTTTGAAAGTATGGAGAAAATTAACGGTGTATCTTTAAGTATTACAGGATGTATTACAGAACCAGTTTCAGGGCAAAGTTTAAAAGATATTCTTCAGGATATGAAAAAAGATCTTGAGAGAAATTGTGCTACAATGCGCAATGATTATATCATTATGCAGGAGTCAACACATTTACAGAAGTTTTTAGAAACTGATGAGTAAGGTTTAAGAGAGAAATGAATTTAGACCACAAGCTTTTTTTTGATTCTATGCCTGTCCCGAGGTTTTTAGTTCAGGTTACAAAACAGGGGGATTACCGCGTAGTTGAAGCCAATCAAAAGGCTGTCGAGTATTTTCAGAGACAGAGATCGCAAATTATAAATCGTGAAATGTCGGACTTTATAGATAGTGAAAATGTACGCCATTTTGAGCAAGCATTCGAAGTCTGTCTCAAGCAAAATGTACCTGTGACTATTCAAGCCCTCCCCAGTTTACCTGGCGCTGTGCGTGTGTATGGGTTTTGGATTAATCCTGTCTCCATGTCAGATGGAAAAACTATTCTTATGGATGTGATGGCACAGCCCGACACAACAGATGATTCTATTCTTCAAAGAGAGCGAGATGATGCGATTTCTCTCTTAACGTCTATCTTTGATGTGAGTGAAGTTGGTATTTTTGTGACAGATCATCATCGTCGTGTTGTGCGTGTGAATGATAGTTTTCTGCGGACATATGGCTGGAAAAGAGCTGATATTATCGGAGAAGATTTTTCTGTTCTCTTGCCTCATGAAGAAAAAAAAGAAGAAATAGAGCGCTATGATTCTATGATGGATAGCGGTATTAGAAGCTCAGGAGAGGGACGCCTTCTGAGAAAAGATGGCTCTATTGCAAATGTCCTCTATACAACGGCAACGTTGGCCTTAAGTCAGGGGCGTAATTTTCAGGTTAAAACCATGATGGATATTACCTTGAGAAAGCAAATGGAAATGTCTTTACGGATGGCGAAAGAACGCGCGGATGCAGCCAATAATGCAAAATCTAGCTTTCTTGCGAATATGAGCCATGAGTTACGTACACCTTTGAATGCCGTCATAGGCTTTTCAGAAATCATGATGAATGAAACCTTTGGGGCTTTGGGCAGTGATAAATATAAGGAATATCTTGGAGATATCCATTTGAGCGCTAAGCATCTTCTGGAAATCATCAATGAAGTTTTGGATATGTCTAAAATTGAATCTGGGAAAGTTGATTTGGATGAGCAAGAGGTTGATATTGGCGCTTTGATCATTTCAGTGGCGCGTATTATGGAGTCCAGAGCCTTTAAAAGTGAAATTAAACTTCTTCTCGATATCGAAGAGACTCTTCCCTTTCTGTTGGCAGATATGCGTCTTATCCGTCAGGTTTTAATCAATTTGGTCAGTAATGCCGTTAAATTTTCTAAAAAAGGACAAGAAATTAAGATAAGTGCCTATCTCGATGATATTGGAGATATATTAATTTCTGTCAAAGACCAAGGAATAGGTATTCCCAAAGACAAAATTAAAGATGCGCTCGAACCTTTTGGACAGATCATGGATTCCCAACATGCACAAGACCAACAGGGGACAGGGTTGGGTCTTCCTCTGGCACGTGCGATGTTGGAATTGCATGGGGGGACATTAGATTTAGATTCTGATATTGGTAAAGGAACACTTGTAACCGTTACACTTCCCTCTCGACGTGTTATTTTTAAAGAAAAGACGGAGTAGATTATGCCTTTAAATCTTGAAAAAATATGTGTGGAGGCGGGTGTTAAATTAACGACACCTCGGAAGGTTATTTTAAAGATTTTAGAAGAGTCTCAGGATCATCCTTCTGTTGAAGAGCTCTATAAACGCGCTTCTGATGTTGATTCTTCCATTAGTATGGCGACAGTGTATCGCACGGTGTCTTTGCTTCATGAAATGGACATTCTTATTCGTCATGATTTTAACGAAAGCTTTTCTCGCTATGAATTAAATGATGAGCATCATGACCATCTCATTGATATTGATAGTGGAGAGATTGTTGAATTTCATAATGAAAAACTGGAAGCCCTTAAAGAAAAAATAGCGCACGATATGGGCTATGATTTGATGGATCACCGTCTTGAGCTGTACGCGAAAAAACGAAAATGACAGACGATTTCCTCCCAACGGCTTTGTGGGTGGAAAGCCACATTGCACAATGTCAGTCTGCCTGTATTCCTGTCTATGTTATTAATAAGGGCGCGCATTCAGGCGCAACTGTTCTTCTTAAAATTAATGGGCTTGGGAATGGGTGTCATATTTTAACGCAAGTTAGAAATAGTGAGAACAATCTATGCTGGATGCATGCGCTTGGAAATTCTCTGGGCAAAGAAGAGATTGCGGAATCGGAGATAGATGCCTATATTCGCCGTTCTATTGAACGTGATCCTGATGTGTGGGCGATTGAAATAGAAGATAAAGAGATGAAAAATCCTTTTGGAGGAGACATACTTGAGTAAGTTAGAAGACATCGTCAAAAAACGACGGACATTTGCCATTATTTCTCATCCTGATGCAGGGAAAACCACATTGACTGAGAAATTATTGCTTTTTGGAGGCGCTATTCAGCTTGCAGGGGAAGTTAAAGCCAAAGGAAACCGCCGCCGTGCGCGCTCAGACTGGATGAAAGTGGAGCAAGAGCGGGGGATTTCTGTCTCCTCGTCGGTGATGACCTTTGACTATGAAGGAAAGACGTACAACCTTCTCGATACACCTGGGCATGAAGATTTTAGTGAGGACACTTATAGAACTCTAACGGCTGTGGATAGTGCTGTAATGGTTCTTGATTGTGCCAAGGGGATTGAAAAGCAAACCCTAAAACTCTTTGAAGTCTGTCGTCTCCGTAATATTCCCATTATTACCTTTATCAACAAAATGGATCGAGATGGGCAAGACCCTATTGATTTGATGGACGAAATTGAACAAAAACTGGCTTTAGAAGTGACCCCTGCCACATGGCCAATTGGTATGGGGCGAGACTTTAAAGGCTGTTATAGCCTCTATGATGATACCATCCATCTCTTTGAAAAAGGCAAAGGCAATAAGATTAAAGAGGGGATAATATGTAGTGGCGTGAATGACCCTCAAATTGATAAAATCTTAGATGAGTACACAGCCTCTAAGCTCCGAGAGGAGATAGAGATGGTCAAGGAATTTTGTCCTGCTTTTGATCAAGAGGCGTACAGAGAAGGCCACATGACTCCTGTCTTTTTCGGAAGTGCCATTAGTACGTTTGGCGTCAAAGAGCTTTTAGAGGGACTAGGGCGATGGGCGCCGTCTCCGCGCCCTCAAAAAGCACAAGAACGTACAGTTGATCCTACTGAGAATAAAGTCACAGCCTTTATTTTTAAGATCCAAGCCAATATGGATCCTAAACACAGAGATAGAATAGCATTTACAAGGATTTGTTCTGGAACTTTCAAGCGAGGAATGAAGTTAAAGCACAGCCGATCTGGCAAGATGATCCCTATCCATTCGCCTCAACTCTTTCTGGCTCAAGATCGTGAAATGGCAGAAGAAGCTTTTCCGGGGGATATTATAGGCATCCCCAATCATGGGAATCTCCACATTGGAGACGTCCTGACAGAAGGGGAGAGTTTGACCTTTACAGGCATTCCCTCTTTTGCCCCTGAATATATGCAACGTGTTATGCCCGATGATCCGATGAAAGCCAAGCATCTGGGCAAGGCTCTTCAACAATTAGCCGAAGAGGGCGTGGCGCGTGTTTTTAAGCCTCTCTTAGACTCTCATTGGATTGTAGGGGTCGTCGGACAGCTTCAATTCGAAGTCCTCGCCGACCGTATCCGTACAGAATACAACATCCCCGTCCATTTCGAACAAGCGGCCCTCTATACAGCGCGATGGATCGAAGGAGAACCTCAAGCGCTCAAATCCTTCATGGACGCTAACCGTTCTGCCATCGCCAACGACCACGACGAAGACCCTGTCTTTTTGGCGCGTAATGCATGGCATTTAGGCGATGCAGAAGAGAAGAACAAAGAGATTCAGTTCTTGGCGACGAGGTAGAAAAAATAAATGGATTTAGGAATTAAAGACCGTGTGGCGCTAATTATTGGAGGCAGTAAAGGGCTGGGGTTGGCAACGGCTGAGGCGCTTTTGCGGGAAGGATGTAAAGTTGCAATTTCTTCTCGCCATCAAGATCATTTGGATCAGGCAGAGACTCTTTTTCAAGAAATAGGAGGCGCATATTTTACACAGATATCTGATTATAATAATGAAGCTCAACGGAGTTCATTTTTTAAAAATGTGCATCAGAATTTTGGCGAGATAGATATTCTTGTGTGTAGCTCGGGAGGCCCCAAAATGGGAAAAGCCACGGATTTAGGGGGAGAGGCGTATCGTTTTGCGTTGGAAAATAATCTTCTCTCTATGATTGCCTGTGCGCACACCGTTTTACCTGCCATGCAATCCCAAAAATGGGGACGGATTTTGTTTGTGACAACTCAAGGGGCTGTCCAGCCTGTCCCTGATCTTGTTCTGTCTAACGTGGCACGTTCGGGCTTACAGGCTTTTGCAAAAACATTATCTTCTGAAGTTGGAAAAGACGGGGTAACGGTTAATTGTATAATGCCTGCTCGCATTGAAACAGAGCGTCTTCAAGAGGTTGTTCAAGGCTGGGCTAATAGTGAAGGTATAACATACGAAGAGCAGGTTCAAAAAGATGCACAAGATATTCCTCTTGCGCGCTATGGGACAATGAAAGAGTTTGGAGCAACAGCGTGTTTCTTATGTAGTGAACAGGCGTCCTATATTACAGGATCTTCTATTGCTCTCGATGGAGGGGCAATAAAAGGGCTGAGATAGCTCTTGTCTAGTCAATCACTATTTTGGCCTATGAATTTTCTGTATATAAATGTTGTTGACTATAAGGTAGGGTTATAATAAGTAAATGTAAATTGACTCATGGAAAGAGATTCATATAAGCTACATGAATCATGACCATAATTTTTGCAAGCCATCCTCCGGATTCTTCACCTTTCATGGTGGCTGATTGCCTTATTTCTAACTTGGTTGGCGGTGGAGATGAAAACATTGATCTGCCCAGTGCTCGTAATGAGGAAGCTCCAGAAGGATGTATTGTAAACAAGCTCGTTAAGAAACTATATATTCTTCACCCTCATGTAGCAGTCTGTTGGGCAGGGACTCGTATTGAAGCGAAAAGCTTCTTAAATAGTGTGTCTGAATTACTTAAGGAGACCTCTTCTCCAGATGAAGATTTTATTCATAGTGTTGGTGTAATGTTGAATGAGGACACATATAGAAACCTAGATGTTATTCTTTCTGTCTACTGTCAAAAAGAAAATTCTTTTAGATTTATCCATAGTTCTGATGTCAAAAATAAGGATTTCCCCCGCATTGGTTCTACCTATTATGCGGGATCTGGATCGTCATATCTCGAAGATCAGGTAGATCAGCTTTCTTGGCCTGAAAATTTTATTTGTATTGATGATAATTTGCCCTCGCTAAGTCAGAGATCAGAATATAGAGCTCTTAGTCTTGCCTATAATATCATGTTTAATGAGTGCGTTAATAACTCGGATGAATTAAATTTGAATCTGTTTTATGGAGGAATGGTAGAGTGTTGTTATTTTAATCTTGAAGAAAAAACTTTTAAATATATTGATGGAGTTAAACTCCTTTTCTGGTGTATTGAGTATACAGAGAAGCCGTACTATCAATTTTTCTTTGGTCATGCACCACGTAATGAAAAAGAAGGAAAAGAAAATATTTTCTACTTCTATGAGAATTCTTACACGGAGAAAGGTCTTGTTCTGAATCGTTATAAAAATAATAGATTAGACAAAACTCCAGAGGGGCATATTGTAAATTTGCAACGATATAAAGTTGAAAGCATAGTACCCTCAATATTCCCTTTGGCTGAAAAGAAAAGAGGATGTTATTCTATAAATCTGTACCATGTATTAGGTAAAGATTATCAGGAAATTGCCAACAGATATATATACATAGACAGTAAATGTAAGCCATGGATTACCTTAACTAGTATGGCTGATGGTTGTTATGATCTGAAAATAAAAAAGCGTGCGCTTGAAGATTCTAAAAAACGTATAGATGGCTTTATGCTTGATAGATATAGATCAAGAGTGTTTCCGCACAATAAGCAAGAGTTATCTCAGGCAGATCACTTGATGAGTAAAGGTGATGCAGTTAGAAATATGGGTGCTCTCGAGGATTTCAAAAAGGCGCTTAGTTTTTATGAAATGGCTAAGAACCTTTTTGAAAAAAATAAGGATTTGTACGGTGTTGCAAGAGCAACATTTTCTATGGGAATATCGTATGAGCTTACACAGGATTACTCTGTCTCTGAACCTACTCTTTTGGAGGCTCTTGAGTCTTTCAAAAATCTTGGTAGCTTACGGGATTATGCGTCATGTCTGTTGAGTCTAGCTATTCTCTACAAAAATCTTCTAGTAAGAAGTCAAAATGCTGGAAATGCAGATCCAAATTTTTTTAATAAATCTCAAAAAAACTTATGGGAGTGTTTGAGAGTTAGTGAAGAGTTGGAGGATAAAGAAGGGGCTATTCAAGCCCTAAATACGATGTCTATTTTACTCTTTCACGGGCAACATTTTACAGATTCTGTTAAATTTGCGCAGGATGCTGTGGCGCTCGCAAGAGAAAATAAAGATAATCACCTTCTCTCTATGTGCTTACAAACAAGTGGTTTTGTAAAACTCAATCATAAGGCCGTGAATGCTAACAAAATGACAAAAGTTCTTGTCAAGGGTGGCATAAAAGATTGGAAAGAGGCGTACAGTATTTTTAGTAATTTGGGGTATTTTTTTAAGGCTCAAAAATTATTGGTGGATATTAAAGATGTAGAAAAGAAGGAAGTTTGATGAGAGTGAAAAATATTGTTATATAAATGAATTGTATTCACAACCTGCTCTCGCACTTGATGGTGCTACAGTAAAAGTTATTACTTCAAACCAGCTTTAGGATGATTAAGTTGTGGAATATTTCGGCTAAGAGCGCCGAGCTTTAAAGTTGTTTGAGCGGTGTTTACGGCATTAAAGTTTCTTTTAAGCATTTCTTTTCTCCTGTTACCTTCATTGTAGGCTCCAAAGGTTAATTTTTGGTTAATATATGTTGCATTCTTGGGGAGGGGGGGGTATATACCGTACAAAATTAGTATGGATTAGGAAAAGAGATGTTTAAGCTCTCGAAAATGTCGGATTATGGGCTTGTCTTGCTCTCGGAGATGAGTAAGGAGGGTGCTCTTTTGTCAGTGTCTCAACTGGCAGAGAAGACACATCTTTCTGAGCCAACGGTGGCGAAATTGATGCGCTTGTTTGTGAAGGCCGAGATTGTGAGCTCTCTTCGCGGCGTACGAGGCGGATATACGCTGAGCCTTTCTCCGCATGACATATCTGCGCAAGATATTATCACGGCCATTGATGGAGCACGTTCTTTGACAGCGTGTACGGAAGAGGGGGCACAAGAGTGCGTGCTCATTCACTCTTCCCCTGCGACGGGACGGCTTCATAAAATTAATGGAGCAGTTAAATTGGCGCTCCAAAATATTACCTTAAAGGATTTAAACGCATGAATGCGCGCATGGCTCAAGAGACAATAGACCAAGTCAAAAACCTTGAGCAATACGAGGCGGGCTTTGTCACAGATATTGAAAGCGAGAAAGCGCCGAAGGGGCTAAGTGAAGAGACTGTACGTTTTATCTCGGCCAAAAAGAAGGAACCAGAGTGGCTTTTGGAGATGCGTTTAAAAGCCTATCGCCATTGGTTGAAAATGCCAGAGCCTCAATGGGCGAAGGTAAAATTCCCAGAGATTGATTATCAAGATATGTATTATTATGCAGCCCCAAAATCACTCGATGATGCTCCGAAATCACTTGAAGATATAGACCCTAAGATACTAGAAACATATAAAAAACTTGGAATACCTCTTCGGGAACAGGAAATGCTAGCAGGGGTTAAACCCCCTGTTGCCGTGGATGTTATTTTTGACTCTGTCTCAGTGGCAACAACATTTAAGAAAAAACTTAAAGAAAAAGGAGTAATCTTTTGTTCTATAAGTGAAGCTATACAAGATTACCCTGATCTGGTGCGTCAGTATATGGGCTCTGTCGTGCCCTATCATGATAATAAGCATGCCTGTTTGAATAGTGCGGTGTTCACGGATGGATCCTTTGTATATATTCCTAAAGGTGTCCGATGTCCGATGGAGCTGTCTACCTATTTTCGGATTAATGAAATGAATACGGGGCAATTTGAGCGTACGCTTATTATTGCCGATGAAGGATCGTATGTGTCTTATCTGGAGGGATGCACCGCGCCCATGCGCGATGAAAATCAACTCCATGCGGCTATTGTTGAGTTGGTGGCGCATGAAGAGGCGGAAATTAAATATTCAACCGTTCAAAATTGGTATCCGGGAGATGAGAATGGGAAGGGCGGGATTTATAATTTTGTAACCAAAAGAGGATTGTGTGAAGGACGTAATTCTAAAATCTCATGGACACAGGTGGAAACGGGATCAGCGATTACATGGAAATATCCCTCCTGTATTCTCAAGGGAGATGGGTCTCAAGGAGAATTTTACTCTGTGGCGATCACCAATCATTACCAACAAGCCGATACAGGCACAAAAACGATCCATATCGGTAAAAACACAAAAAGCCGTATCATCGCCAAAGGCATTTCTGCTGGACATAGTGATAGTACGTATCGGGGGCAGGTGAAGATTTTAGCGGGCGCCGAAGGGGCGCGGAACTTTACCCAATGCGATAGCTTGTTGATTGGAGGCACATGTGGTGCCCATACATTCCCCACCATTGAAGCTAAAAACCCCACAGCGATCTGTGAACACGAGGCGACAACCAGTAAAATCTCAGAGGATCAACTCTTTTATTGTCGTCAACGGGGTATTGGCTCGGAAGAGGCTCTGGCTTTGATCGTGAACGGTTTTTGTCGGGAGGTGATGCAACACCTCCCCATGGAATTTGCTGTCGAGGCACAGAAGTTGGTGGGGATTAGTTTGGAAGGGAGTGTTGGCTAGTCTCTCTATTGTCATTGCCTGAATGTTTTTACATTCTAGGGCAATCCAGAGTTAAATTTATAGATCGCCCTAGAATTTGAAGAGCAAATTCAGGCGATGACAATGTTTTGTATGGGGGAGGCCATTAGAATGAACAAATATTGTGTTTACATGTTGGCAAGTAAAAAGAATGGAACACTGTATGTTGGCGTGACCTCTAACTTGCCAAAGAGAGTGTGGGAACATAAGAGTAAAGAAACAGAGGGTTTTAGCCAAAAATATAATGTGGGTACATTGGTGTGGTATGAAGTGCATGAGAATATAGAGCAGGCTATAAAAAGAGAAAAAAGACTAAAGACTAAAGAAGTACAGGCGAGAAGCCAAAATAAAACTGATAGAAAAAGATAATAAAGACTGGAAAGATTTACATGATAAAATTTGCGCATAAAGTCTCTCTGTCATCGCCTGAATTTGTAAAACAAATTCTAGGGCGATCCAGTGTCTTAGAATGGATTCCCCTAGAATTTTCTTTAGAAAATTCAGGGAATGACAATGGAGAAAGGGGCTAAAATGATAAAAATTAAAAATTTAACCGTAAAAGTTGCTGGGAAGCAAATTCTCAATGGGCTTAATCTTGAGATTGAGTCTGGGCAGGTGCATGCGATTATGGGGCCGAATGGATCAGGTAAATCGACGTTGTCCTATGTGCTTGCGGGGCGTGAGGGGTATGAGGTAACAAATGGATCTGTTGAACTTAATGGGGTTGATCTTTTGGCCTTGATGCCAGAAGAGCGCGCTGTCGCAGGGCTGTTTTTAGCGTTTCAGTACCCCATTGAAATTCCAGGCGTACAGATGACCACATTCCTAAAAACAGCCTTGAATGCAGTGCGTAAGGCACGAGGAGAGGAAGAGCTAGATTCTCTTGCTCTTCTAAAGCTCATGAAAGAAAAGCAGAAATTACTTCATATTTCTGATGATAAGCTAAAACGTGCCGTTAATGTTGGATTTTCTGGCGGAGAAAAAAAGAGAAACGAAGTGTTGCAAATGGCCATGCTAGAGCCTCTCTTTTCTGTTTTGGATGAGACGGATAGTGGCCTTGATATTGATGCGCTAAAGATTGTCTCTGAGGGGGTGAATGCGTTGCGTACGCCTGAGCGCTCCTTTCTTGTGATTACGCATTACCAGCGTTTGTTGGAGTATATTAAACCCGATGTTGTGCATGTCCTTGCTCATGGACGTATTGTGAAGACGGGTGGGGCAGAGCTTGCACTCATGTTAGAGGAGAATGGTTATGCATCCTTTGGATAGCCCTCTTGTCTCTGAAGAAGATGTCTTGGATAAATGTACCCTTATTCATGTCAAGAAAGGAGAGTCTTTGACGGAGATTTTATCTTTCACGCATACCCAAAATCTTGCTCTGAAAATCATTATTGAGGAGAATGGAATCCTATCTTTGAGGGATGAATATCGAGGCGAGGGAGGGTATGAAAGAGAGGTGCAAGTGGACATTATTCTTCATAAGAATGCGCGTCTTGAGCAGGTTACACTTCAAGAAGAATCTAAGGAATCTAATAATAATTTTAATATTTTAATACAGCAGGATAAAGGATCTTATTATAGTCATTTATTAATTAATAAAGGTGGAAATAAAACTAATCAGGCGATGCGCGCAACCCTACAGGGGGGGCATGCAGAGTGTTCTTTTAAGGGAGTTAATATTCTCTCGGCAAAACAAAAGCTGAGCACAAAAATATGTGTGGAACATCATGCTCCAAATTGTACGTCTGAGCAATTTTATCGCTCGGTTTTGAGAGACTGGTCAGTATGTACTTTTGAGAGTAAGTCGTACGTCTCGAAGGAGGCGCAAAAAACAAATGCGCGTCAAATGTCAAATGCGCTTCTTCTTTCTCCAACGGCGACGATGATCACGCAACCGGATCTGGAAATTTATGCCGATGATGTGGAATGTGCGCATGGAGCGACAACGGGACAATTAGATGAGGATCAAATTTTTTATCTGCGCTCTCGAGGGATTCCAGAGTCAAAGGCCAAAGACCTTTTGATTGATTCTTTTCTGGCAGAAATTTTAGAGGGGGTTGATGATGTCGACATTTAAACAAGATTTTCCTTCTTTGAGAGATAATAAAATTGCCTATCTGGATTCTGCAGCCAGTGCCCAAAAACCGGACTGTGTGATTGAGCACATGAATGATTTTATGAGAAATGGATATGCCAATATCCATCGGGGGCTTTATGGGTGGTCACAGGACATTACGCAGGCCTATGAGGATGTACGGGCACAAGTGGCGGATTTTCTGGGTGTAAGTTCTCAAAATGAAGTTATTTTCACACGCAACGCTACAGAAGGCATAAATTTGGTGGCGCAAAGCTGGGGACGGACGTTTTTACGTACAGGGGATGAGATTATAATCTCAGAGATGGAACATCACGCAAACATCGTTCCATGGCAGATTCTAAGGGATCAGATCGGTATTGTGCTTAAAATCATTCCTGTTCTTGAGGATGGGTCTCTGGATATAGACACGTACAAAAAATTGATCTCAAAACGCACAAAATTTGTCTCCATTGTACATATTTCGAATGCTCTTGGAGTGGTGAATGATGTGGCTCTGATCGCCAGTATAGCTAAGTCTTATGATGATGATATTAAAGTTTTAGTGGATGGATCCCAGTCAATTGTCCATAGATCTGTCAATATTCCTGCACTGAAGTGCGATTTTTTTGTGTTTACGGGGCATAAGCTCTATGGACCAACGGGCGTTGGGGTTTTGTGGGGGAAGGAAGAGATATTGAATGCAATGCCACCCTACCAAGGGGGAGGCGACATGATAGAGACGGTGAGTTTTGAAAAAACGACCTATCAGGATGCTCCTGCACGCTTTGAAGTAGGGACTCCTGCGATTTTAGAGGTGCTGGGGCTTGGTAGGGCTATAAAATACATCACAGACGCAGGATTTGATCAGATTGCCCTCAAAGAGGCTGAAATGGCGCAATACGCGCACAAAAAGCTTAAAGATGTGCCTCATTTGACGTTTTATGGGGACACGGCGGATAAAATAGGGATATTTTCGTTTACAATGGAGGGGGCGCATACAAGTGATGTGGCTATGATCCTCGATCAAATGGGTGTTTATGTGCGGACAGGTCACCATTGTTGCATGCCCTTGATGAAAAGATTTAAGGTAGAGGGAACAATGAGAGCCTCATTGGGGATTTATACCGACTATGAAGATATAGATCGTCTTGTAGGCGCTCTGCACAAGGCACAGGAGATGTTAGGATGAAAATGGAAGCGGTTGCGGATAAAGAAATGGTTAAAAATGCAGTAGGAGGTGAGGATGAGTATGATGCTCTGGCCATCCCGCCTTATGTTGAAGTGGATATGGACAATGAGATTGTACGGAAAGCTGTGGCGGGGCTTAGAGAGGTGTATGATCCTGAGATTCCTGTCAATATCTATGAATTGGGCTTGATTTATAAGATTGTGGTGACGAAAGTTGAGGGCAGTGAGGAATGGGATGTGTATGTAGAAATGTCTCTGACCTCGCCTGCGTGCCCTGTGGCACAAGAGATGCCTGGGATGGTGCAAGGCGCTATTTTCCCTGTTGAGGGTGTCCGTCATGTCGATGTTGAAATTGTCTGGGATCCAACATGGGATCCTTCTATGATGGCGGAAACAGCGAAGTTGCAGTTGAATATGTTTACGTGAGGTTTGTCTAGGAGATCCTGAAATAAATTCAGGATGACGGGAGTGAGGTATAAACCTAAAAGTTGTCATCCTGAACTTGTTTCAGGATCTGGGGAATGAAATGTACGTGTATATGCTGACAAATAAGAAAAAAGGTGTTTTATATATTGGCGTAACATCTGAATTACAAAAGCGTATTTGGGAGCATAAAGAGAAAATTTATAAAGGGTTTACGGCAAAATATAACGCAGACTTACTTGTTTATTATGAGATATTTGATGCCCCAGAGCATGCTATATTAAGAGAAAAGCAGCTAAAAAACTGGCATAGAGATTGGAAGATTAATTTAATTGAAGCGGATAACCCAGAATGGAATGATTTGTATGAGGACTTGTTCTAGGAGATCCTGAAACAAGTTCAGGATGACAATAACTGGGGTGCAAAACTAAAAATTTAGTCATCCTGACTTTATTTCAGGATCTGGGAAAAGGAAGAGAGTATACAATGTTTGGATTAACGACAGAAGAAGTTAAGGTGACGCAAGAGGCGCGGAGCTATCTCAAGGCGCAGTTAAGCGAGGGGATGGCAGGGATTCGCTTTATGATTCTGACAGGGAAAGGCTGTGGAGGGAATGAGTATGATATTAAGCCTGTGATGAAAGAAGAGGTCTCTGAGGACGATGAAGTTCTTGAGGTGGAGAATGGATTAACGCTTTATATTCCTAAGAAAGATGTTTTGCGCTTTTTTGGGGTGGACATTGATTATATTATGGATTCTTTAGGCTCTCGCCGTATTTCAATCTCAAATCCAAATGAAACAGCACGCTGTGGGTGTGGAGAGTCTGTTAGTTTCTGAGCTTTCGGGAAAAACAAAACCCCGCTTGAATCAAGCAGGGTTTTAAACCTTCAATGAAGGGGTACTATTTATTTTTGTCTATTTATTATCTAAGCTCATTGACGCTGTTACGACTGGCGTGTGCATAGATGATTGATTTGTTATAACTCTTTTTAGGTTATTTAAACTCATTGCTCTCATAATAGTACTCTCCTTTTTACTCACTCTCGTTATGTACATTCCCAATTAACATATCAACCATGCTATCGCGGTCTACTTGAGATTTGTACGCTCTATATATATCACCATGGCCGATTTCTTCGATGATGTCAAGAGGTTTTTCATATCCAAACTTTTCCTTCAGTTGATCTGAAATTTCACACATAGTTACGATTATATCCAGAGAGCGAGAAAAGGTTATAGAGGCAAATTCAACAGGATCAAGTTGAGGGTCAGGCTTTGTGAATCCTTTAATGCTTTGTTCTATATCACGAATTCCGCATGCGAGTGTGACAGCAAGGACATCAATATCTTTTTTATAATGGGGGGCGGTAAAGAGGTATATGCTCTGTTCGTCTGGAGTGGTGTATTGAATGTCTCTACTTTTTATAATTTTTACAGGAATTTTAAATTGGTCCAGAATTTCAAGAAGACGTTGACCTGCAGGTATTTGAGACAGAATCTCCCTGAGGGACACTAATATCTTATCCGATTCGTCATGCGCATACGTATTAACATGAGGTTTATTCCCCAATGCCCCAAATGCCCCACTGAGAGGGTTTATGTTTAGACCTGTGTTTTCTTCTGTGCTCATTCTTAGTTTATCCTGTTTATCTTAATTATACTCTATCGCCAAAAGAGTCTCCCATTGTTTGTCCAAGGAGCGGTTTTAGGGCTGTAATTGTTACGTTTCCATCTAGTGAGACCTTTAAGTGTCCATTCATAAGCGCGCTGTCGTAAAAAAGTGGGGTGGAGACGGTAAATCCATCGGAGTCTTTGGTCGCGTGAAATTCTGGAGTCCCTGCAGGGATATTTTTTTGTACCGCGTGAACGTTCTGATTGATAAGGTCTGGGAGGGGGGGGGAGTCAAAAAGGGCGTAAATCTCGCCCTCTTCTTGTATGACATTTAAAAAATAAAATTGAATGTACGCGTCAATATTATCGTCTCTCAGAGAGAGCTGTTTGTTTTTTTGTGCGACATGAAGGGCTGAATCTGTACCATCTAAATAGAAAAAATCCTCGTCATGTCCGAGAAAATCCATGGAAAATATAGGGAGGGACGCTGTGTTTTCAATGCGATAGAGCAGAAAATCAGTGTAAAACGGCAAGCGCATGCATTTTGCTTCATTGTTTTTTTGAGAAAACAACAAATCTTCTCCGCTTGATCTGACGGTATCAAGGAGTTTGTGTGTTTTTTCTGGATCGAGTCTATGCCAGCTCATTGGTTGTGTACGTCCCCGTATATAAAAGTTATACCCTCACAAAGCTCCCCAGTATAGCAACTTTTGGCTGAATAGGGAATTCTAATCGAAAGGATGTGTGAAAACACACGCGTAAAAGCATGTCAGGTCTTTTTCACTTTTTCAAGGGCAGTGAGAAGAATATTTTTACTGTTGCCGTGATCAGAGAGAGTCTGACGCCAAATTTTTCCACCGATTTCTCCCTTAAAAAGCCCCATCATATGACGGACGATGGATTGAGAGGGCGCGTAGCTTGTATTGATGTAGTCTTGCATGCTGTGCACAATCTCTTCTCTTGAGGGAGAGGGCGCATTAAAAATTTCTTTTTCAATGGCGGAGAGTATCCATGGGTTTTTATAGGCTTCTCGCCCAAGCATCACGCCATCAAAAAGAGTGAGATGCTGTTTGATATCCTCAATAGTTTGAATGCCTCCATTTAGAATCAGAGTTAGATGAGGATGTTCTTTTTTGAGTCGTTGAACAATATCATAGCGTAGAGGTGGAATCTCTCGGTTTTCTTTCGGGCTTAACCCTTTGAGCCATGCTTTTCTGGCGTGGATAATGAAGTGAGACGCGCCTGTTTGCACAATTGTAGAAACAAATTGTTCAAGAAAATTATAATCATCGCTTTCATCAATGCCAATACGACATTTTATAGTGATAGGGATTTTGACTGCATGTTGCATGGAATCTACACACTCTGCAACAAGGTCTGGTACGTTCATAAGGGACGCTCCAAATGCCCCACTTTGGACACGATCGCTGGGGCATCCGCAGTTAAGATTAATTTCATCATATCCATAATCTTCGCCTAATTTTGCACTAAACGCGAGATCTTTAGGGCTGTTACCTCCAAGCTGAAGGGCAATAGGATGCTCTTGTGTGTTGTAAGAAAGATGTTTGTCTTGATCTCCATAGGTAAGCGCGCCCGTTGTGACCATCTCTGTATAAAGGAGACTGTGCGGACTAATTAAGCGATGAAAAAAACGACAATGCCGATCTGTCCATGCCATCATAGGGGCAATAGAGAGGCGCGAGTTTTTAAAATCATTGATTTTTTGAGTCATAGTGTGAATGATATATTTAACTCATAGAGAAAAGTCTATAGGAGCGCTATGTTTAAAGTTATGCAGATGAAAAATATATTCAGATTACCTTTCCTTCTTTTGTTTTCCTTGTGTTGGGCTTCTTTAGCGTATGGAGGGGAGACTCAACAATTTATGTCTTTGCGTTCAGATGAAACCTATATGCGCTATGGCCCTTCCACAGACCATCCTATTAAGTGGGTCTATAGGCAAAAAGGGTGGCCTGTTCAGATTCTTGCTGATTTTGATCAATGGGCTAAAATACGAGATATGAGTGGAGAAGAGGGGTGGGTACATCAAAGCTTACTCTCAACGCGCTCTTATGCTCTTGTGCGCTCTCAAGGAGAAAAGCCTTATGTTCTCCTTAAAAAAAGTACAAAAAAAGACTCGCGGGCGACTTTGCGCATAGAGGAGGGGGCTCTGGTGCGTGTTCATGAGTGTAAGAACATGTTTTGTAAGGTCAGTATTTCTAGTTATAAGGGCTATTTAGAAAAAAAATCACTTTGGGGCATTGTCCAAACGAAATAATTTGATACCCTGACTATAGTAATTCTCCTGACGAGTGTTCTGGTCGTCAGTTTGCCTTTTTATAACACAAGCTTTTGTGCGCACGAGCCTCTTTTCGCGTGTGTGTCTTTTATTGTAGGTTCTTTTATGCGGTTAACGCCCGAAAAATCAGATTTGGTGGCCTTTATCCATTCTCATATGGATAAAACATTGTCCGTGACGGCAGGCTATGAGACTCCCAAAATTACAGACTATATCTTGACCTTGTCAGGATTTTATGTGGAGGCGTGCTTTTTGTTTGAAAAGCCTGATGAGACAATGGAAGCTGGATTTCAAAAACTCTCTGAAATACTCCGAGCGGAGGCGTATGGAGGAGGGATATCCTCTTGGACTCTCCCTCATTCTCAATTCATTGATCAAGTGTCTGAGCAAGGACGCGCTTTGTCTCGCTTTGTTTTGGATGAATGGGAGGAGTGTGAGTTTTCCTATTTTGACTTTGTCTTGTGGGTATTGCAAAGCTATTTAACAGCATGGGAAAATGATGATATTCCACGAGAAGAGAGCTTGCGCCTCTTTATGGAGTTCTCAACGCGTTGTATGGCCTATGAAATCTCGGCGCAAGAGCTGTGTGATTTGGTGATTGAGCTTAAAATTTCAACAAATGAATGGTCTTTGGCCGATGGAGTCTGTGCTCTGAGTGCCTATGCAGGGCATAGTTTTGGGCATTGTTCGGATAAGGATGTGCAATGTTTTTTTGTGAATGCGGATGATCAATTCCAAACCATCCTTTCTGTGATGACCCAAGAGGCCGCACGTATGGGCGTGCCCGCAGGGAGCAGTTGGCAACTTGGAATTGTCGCCAATGATTGCCCTGCAGATCCTCCCACGGAGCTCATCAACTCAATCAAACCTATGTGTGATTTATTCTTTAAAGCGCTTTCCATCATGACCATCGAAGAACAAGCCGTCGCCTGCGCCAAAGCAGCAGGGAGAATGCTCGGTGTCGTTGCAACAGGGGACACCCCTAATATGCCCCATGCTATAGCTAAACCTTTGGCCATGGCGGCTCTTGTGGAAAGCTATAGAGGGTTGAAGGCGATGTATCCAAGTGTGGAAAGCTTGCCTGAGAGTGTGTTTTTGGATTAGATTCTAGATTCTTAAAGAGCTAATACACCTCATTCCTACACTTTATTACAAAATGTTACAAAGTATTTGCCCTTTGGCTCAATCCCTTTTATAAATATGCCCTATGACAGTTCACCAACACAAAGAAGACGTAATGATGACTTTTGAACCGAAATCGAGCTATGCTTACGATGACCTTATTTTATGTGCGGAAGGAACTCTCTTTGGAGAGGGGAATGCAAAGCTTCCGTTGCCTCCCATGCTGATGGTGGATCGTATTCCTGAGGTTACAACTGAGGGAGGAGCGTATGAGAAAGGTAAACTTGTGGCTGAGTTTGATATCAAAGAAGATCTTTGGTTTTTCAAATGTCACTTTAAAGATGATCCTGTGATGCCAGGATGTTTAGGACTTGATGCGTTGTGGCAATTGCTTGGCTTTTATCTTGGGTGGACAGGCGCACAAGGCTCTGGACGGGCACTTGGACTTGGAGAATTGAAATTTACAGGACAGATTCTTCCTACAACAAAAATTGTGCGTTATGTGTTGGATATCAAACGGGTCATTAACCGTCGTCTTGTTCTCGGCATTGCCGATGGACGTGTGGAGGCGGATGGAGAAACAATTTATGAAGCCAAAGATTTAAAAGTGGGATTATTTGCTAATCCTGCGGCGATGTAACCCTCAATAGAAATAAAACAAGGAGTCTGTGATGACACTTTCAAATGGATCTCGCCGTGTTGTGGTAACAGGGATAGGAATTGTCTCTTGTATTGGGAATAGCAAAGAAGAGGTCTTGGACTCTCTGAAAGCGGGAAAATCGGGAATTACCTTTTCTCAGGAATATGCAGATTTGGGTTTTCGTTCTCAAGTGCATGGCAAGCCAGAGATTGATATTGAATCTCTTATTGATCGTAAGATTCGTCGTTTTATGGGAGATGCGGCGGCGTATAACCATATTGCAATGGATCAAGCGATTTCTGATTCTGGATTAGAAGAAAAAGATGTTGTTAACCCTATGACGGGAATTGTGATGGGGTCTGGAGGGCCTTCAACAAAAACGCAAGTGGAGGCCGCCGATATTACCAGAGAAAAGGGGAGTCCAAAACGTGTAGGGCCTTATGCTGTGCCTAAATGTATGAGCAGCACAACGTCTGCTACAATTGCCACAAATTTTAAAATTAAAGGGATTAATTATACCATCTCCTCGGCGTGCTCAACCTCTGCACATTGTATTGGAAATGCGGCAGAGATGATTGCATGGGGCAAGCAAGACGTGATGTTTGCAGGAGGGGCAGAAGAACTGAGCTGGACATTGTCTGCGCTCTTTGATGCGATGGGGGCGATGTCCTCTAAATATAATGACACACCAGAAAAAGCCTCTCGGGCCTATGATGCCAATCGGGATGGATTTGTGATTGCAGGCGGAGGAGGCGTTATTGTCTTGGAAGAGCTAGAACGTGCCAAAGCCAGAGGTGCTAAAATTTATGCAGAACTCACAGGCTATGGGGCAACATCTGACGGAGATAATATGGTCGCCCCCAGTGGAGAAGGGGCTGTGCGTTGTATGCAGCAAGCCCTTTCAACCGTAGAAGGAACAGTCACATACATCAATAGTCACGGGACAAGTACCCCCGTCGGAGACATGACAGAAGCCGCCGCCATTCGTGAAGTGTTTGACTGCCCTGATAAAGATCTTCCTTACATAGGATCAACGAAATCCATGACGGGGCATTCTTTGGGCGCCACAGGCGTACAAGAAACCATTTATGGATTACTGATGATGGAGCACAATTTTGTAGCGCCGAGTATCAATATTGAAACAGCGGATGAAGCGCTTGGAGAGATTCCTGTACCACGTGAGCGCGTTGATAATATTGAACACGACACAATTTTGTCCAATAGTTTTGGCTTTGGAGGCACAAACTGCACATTGGCGATTTCTAAATATAAAGGATAATAATGATGGGTATGATGGACGGTAAAAAAGGATTGATTATGGGCGTGGCCAATGATCATTCAATTGCATGGGGCATTGCAAAAGCGCTCCATGCGCAAGGCGCAGAAATGGCCTTTACCTATCAAGGGGATGCATTTAAAAAGCGTGTTGCCCCTCTTATAGAAACACTTGGCGCAGATACTCTGTTGGAATGTGATGTGAGCAATGAAGAGGATATAGATTCTGTCTTTGAGGCGTTGTCTCAGAAATGGGGACAGCTTGATTTTATTGTACATTCCTTAGCCTACTCAGATAAAAATGAGCTCACAGGGCGCTATGTAGATACAAGTCTTGATAATTTTGTTAATTCAATGACGATTTCTTGTTACTCTTTCACCTCTGTGATGCGTCGTGCTGTGCCTTTGATGAAAGAAGGAGGGTCTGCCATCACGCTGAGCTACTACGGCGCAGAAAAAGTAATGCCGAATTATAATGTCATGGGCGTCGCCAAAGCCGCTTTAGAAGCCTCAGTCCGCTATCTCGCGGCAGATCTTGGTCCTGATGGTATCCGTGTGAATAGCCTTTCTGCTGGCCCTATGCGGACCCTCGCAGGTTCAGCGATAGGTGCTGCCCGCAAAACCTTTAAATATAACGCCATCACTGCCCCCTTGCGTCGTCCCGTTGGATTAGATGAGCTTGGGCAAACAGGACTTTATCTTCTCTCAGACATGTCCTCTGCCGTTACAGGAGAGAACCATCATGTAGATTGTGGATTTAATGTGATAGGGATGTGTCCTGGGGAAGATTGGAACTCTCTTGTATAGCTCCTATTTTGTATACATAAATAAAAATAGGAACAGGACCTGAAACTTTAATAGCTTCAGCGGGAATAAGACCCTCTATTTGGAAGCTTAGAGAAAAAATAAGAAAATCTGAAGAGGAGTCTTTAAGATGTTTATCATAAAGATCTTTCATCAACTGAGATGTTAAATAGCAGACAAGGATGTCGTATTTTGTAAGGTCTTCTTTAAAAAAATCAGCGTAGAGACACTCTATATTTTTATAAAAAAGACAACGTATCCAAGAAAAGATATAAGGCATAGGTGCTTTTTCAAATCCTGTAATCTGGATATTTGGTATATTTTGATTGATTTTGAGCATTAAACCACCCCAGCCGCATCCTAGCTCAGCAAGGTGAATGTGTTCTCCTTCTTTTTTATGTTTTTTGAGGAGGGTAATAAGCTCTTTTCTAACCCATGGCAGAGTAGGAGCGGCAGGGACTCCTAATTTTCGACTGTAATACTCATTGCTTATTACAAAAATGATAAGCAACACATTGAGTGTACAAGAAAGAAGTCCAATTAAAAACATAAAGCCCCCTCAGTGTATCGTTAAAATATTTTCTGCAATAACATCAGGGGTATCCGTGATAAGTGTGTCCACCCCCCAGCGTTGGAGTTGTTGAGCGCGTAAGGGGTCATTGATGGTATAGGCAATCAGTGGTTTTTCAAGATCAAGCATGTGATCGACTTGTTCTTGTGTGATGGTGTTGCCGTTCACATTCAGGGTAGAGACATGGAGTGTTTCGGCTATTTCTACCCAATTTTCATCAATCTCTGACTCGAATAATAATCCGCGCGCCCAATCTTCGGCAATTTCGAGCGCGACTTCTAAGCTACTTGCTTTAAAACTGGAGATAAGAAGCTTGTCATGGTTGTCCCAAATCTGAGACAAAAGATCTAAAGCAATCTCTGCTGTGTCTCGTTCACGGGTAGGGCAGGGCTTGATTTCTAGATTTAATCCCATCTTATACTCTAACAGAACATCTACGGCTTCTTCTAACGTGGGAATGGTCACACCAAAGAAGCTATCTCCAAAATGATACCCTGCATCAAGTTCTTTAATCTCTTTGAGCGTTTTCTCTGCAATAGGCCCAGACCCATTTGTAAGACGCTCTAAGGTCTCATCATGGAAGATAATAGGAATGTCATCTTTTGTCAGTTTGACATCAAGATGAACCCACCGTGTATCCATGTCGGCAGCAACTTGAATGCTTTCCAGCGTGTTTTCAGGTGCATAGGCACACGCCCCGCGATGTCCGATGATTTGAGGGAGCTTTAATCCCATTTATTTTCTTTCCAGAGTTTATTGAGCTCTTGCTTCATTGCTTTTGGATAATCTGTGATAATACCTGTAATATAAGAGAGTTGGTCTTTTTTGTGTAAGAGTTTTAAGGTGTTTATCAGTTGGTAGTTCTCTTTGGGAATGGCTTCTTTATAGTACCACCACACCAGAATCGGTAGAGACGGGAAGGTCTCATGAATTTTATCTATCACCGTTGGTCTCAAATCAAACTCATTGAGACAAATATACTGTGGTGTAAGAGCTTGCACGTTTAAGTCTTGTAGATTCTCATGGCGGTAAGGTGTATATGTTCCATAGTTTTCAACATTCTCATTTCTCCAAGGATACATTTCTGTTCTTTGTGTATTGCTTGGTTCGAATAAAATGCCGAGAGGAAATTCAGGATAGCGTTCCTGCCCTTTTTTAAGTTCAACGTAATTAAAAGAAGAAAAAATAAATTGATGGGGGCGGAGGGGTGTTTTTTCTATCAATTCTTTAATGGCCTGTGCCATTGGAATATAGGTATTCATACTTTTAAGTTCTATATTCACGATAAAATCAGACTTTATTGTTTGAATAAGAAATATAAAATTTTCAAGATCAAGAAGAGGTTGTCCATCGATGAGTTCTAATGTCTTAATTTCCTCAGACATCATTTTAGAAATACGACGATCATGAACCTGCGCGATAGATTCTTCTGACAATCGAGAATTGAGTTCATATTCAATATGATTTCCCCAAAAATAGGTATCATGAATAAAAAAAAGGGCACCATCTTTAGAACGAACTACATCAATTTCAATACCATCTGCATGTTGAATTGTTTCTCGAAGGGATTCTTCTGTATTCTCGTAAAGACCTTCACCACGAGAGCATCTATGACCAATTATTTTTGGAAGAGGCAGTGGCATACAATATTATCCTATAAAAACCTCCCCTGGAAAGGGAGGTTTTGTTATATATTCAAAGTGTTACCCAGCTTCTCTCTCATCATCGCGAGTTTTCTCTAAGCCAGTGTCTTGATCAACACGCTTCATTGAAAGCTTAATTTTTCCGCGGTCATCAAAGCCAATGACCATGACTTTGACGGTATCACCTTCATTGATCACATCAGTTGTTTTGGCGGTGCGCGCTTCTTGGAGTTCAGAGATATGAACCAAACCATCTTTGGCACCCATGAAGTTTACAAAGGCTCCAAAATCAACGGTTTTAACAACTTTCCCATCATAGATAACCCCTTTTTCAGGTTCATCTGTGAGGTCTTTGATCCATTTGACGCACGCATCAATGGCGGATTGCTCTGTGGCGGAGACGCGGATTGTTCCGTCATCTTCGACATCCATTTTAGCACCTGTCGTTTCCGTAATCTCACGGATGATTTTTCCACCTGTTCCAATGACGTCACGAATTTTGTCAACGGGGATAGAAATTTGCACCATTTGAGGGGCGCCTTCACGGACACCAGAACGCGCTTGAGTCAAGGCTTTGGCCATTTCATCAAGAATATGAAGACGTCCTTCTTTCGCTTGGTCGAGGGCAATCGTCATGATCTCAGTGGTAATAGATGTGATTTTAATATCCATCTGTAAAGACGTAATTCCATTTTCTGTTCCTGCAACTTTAAAGTCCATGTCTCCGAGGTGATCTTCATCGCCCAAAATATCAGAGAGAACGGCAAAATCTTTGCCTTCTTTAATCAAGCCCATGGCAATTCCAGCCACAGGATTTTTCAAAGGCACACCTGCATCCATGAGCGCAAGAGATGTTCCGCACACCGTTGCCATGGAAGAAGAACCATTGGATTCTGTGATTTCAGAGACAACACGCATTGTATACGGGAAATCTTCTGGATCTGGCAAGACTGGGTTAATAGCACGCCATGCGAGCTTTCCATGACCAATTTCACGGCGACCTGGAGGTCCTAAGCGACGGCATTCCCCAACAGAATAAGAGGGGAAGTTATAATGAAGAAGGAATTTTTGTTTGTATTCTCCTTCTAGGGCATCAATGATTTGCTCATCCTGACCCGTTCCAAGAGTAGTCACAACAAGCGCTTGTGTTTCTCCTCGTGTGAACAAAGCAGACCCGTGAACACGAGGAAGAATTCCAACCTCAGACACAATGTTACGTACAGTTTTTGTGTCCCGTCCGTCAATCCGTTTCCCAGTTTTAAGGATATCTCCACGCACAACAGCGGCTTCTAGCTTTTTAAATTTACCAAGAACTGTTGCTGTATCAAATTCACTTTCTTCAGAGGCAAACTGTTCAAGCGCCTTGTCCTTGATATCAGAGAGTGCTGTTTGGCGCTCCGTTTTTTCTTGGATTGCGTAGGCTTTTGCTATGTCTTTGGAGAAAGCTTTGTCTAAACTTTTTCCAAGCTTGGTGACTTCAGGGGATTCCTTCGTAACATCCCAAGGCTCTTTCGCAGCCATTTCCGCCAG
This sequence comes from Alphaproteobacteria bacterium, assembly GCA_024279035.1. Lineage (GTDB taxonomy): Bacteria > Pseudomonadota > Alphaproteobacteria > Micavibrionales > Micavibrionaceae > UBA1850. The sequence goes on along the minus strand of JAJRSA010000009.1, from coordinate 26,671 downwards.
ATCAATGATCCCATCTATCACTTTAGCAAATTCTTTTTGACCCGCCTCAACAGCGCCGAGCATGATTTTTTCTGAAAGCTCTTGCGCTTCGGATTCAACCATCAACACACCTTCGTGCGTTCCCGCCACAACAAGATCAAGCTCTGTGCCTTCCATTTGATCCAAACTCGGTTGGACAATATAGCTTCCATCCTTATAGATGACCCGTGCGCCAGCAATAGGACCCATGAAAGGAACACCAGAGAGTGTCAAAGCCGCAGAAGCAGCAATCAGAGCAACCATATCAGGGTCATTTTCCATGTCATGTGCAACAACAGTTGCAATGACCTGAATTTCATTTTTAAAGCCATCTGGAAATAATGGACGAATAGGGCGATCGATAAGCCGCGATGTGAGTGTTTCTTTCTCGCTGGGCCGCGCTTCACGCTTAAAAAATCCACCAGGGATTTTACCAGCAGCATACGTTTTTTCCTGATAGTGCACAGTAAGAGGGAAGAAATCTTGTCCTTCCGCAACGGATTTAGCTGCTGTTACTGCACAAAGAACAGTGGTTTCTCCATATGTGGCGATTACACATGCATCCGCTTGGCGGGCAACTTTTCCAGTTTCGAGGACAAGTGTTCGTCCTGCAAATTCAATTTCTTTCCGAAAGACTTTAAACATAGTTTTTTCCTTTAGTTTGTTCATAAGTAAATTAAACATGCAAAGGGAAAATCTATCCTATCCAACAGGTGGACAGCGGACAACAGAGCCAAAAAATGTGGGAGGGATCAACCCTGTTGTCGGCAGTCAACCGAAGGATGCTCAAGACAAGCCCCTTGCAATACGCCATAGTCATGCCATTATATCTCTTGAATGTCAAACGGAATATGAAAGATGGATAAAAATGACTTTAAGAAGAAGATAATTTTATTTTTAAATTATCCTCAGAAGATCAAATTGAGGAGGTCATAGAGCTTGCTGTGGCGTGTTTTGGGGAGGACAGCGCGAATCTGCCATAGAAGACTTTAAATGCGACCTATGATAATTTTCCACTTTTCGTTGAGCATCATAGACCTGAAGAGTAAGTTTCTTTATTTACCACGGATGAACACAGATAGACACGGATTGTTCTTCTTGTCGTTTATATCCGTGTTCATCTGTGTTCATCCGTGGTAAATATAAAAAAAATATAGGATAGAACGAGAATGAAACAGAGGCGCGCCCTTTTCCCCACCATATCATCCCCGCGAAAGCTGGGATCTTGTCTACGATCCAAGAATAGAATCCAAGCTTTCGCTGGGATGACATGGGGAGGGGCTGAGATAACACGAAGAGGGGAAGTGGGCTTATCATGACTAAATCACCTTTCCTTCTTTGTATCCTTGATGGCTTTGGCTGTGCGTCTGAGCGTGAGGGGGATGCTGTGGCGATAGCGAAGACACCACATTTGGATGAATTACGCGCACACTCCCCACAGAGTCAAATTCGGACAGATGGAGAATATGTGGGGTTGCCAGAGGGGCAAATGGGAAACTCGGAAGTTGGGCATATGACGATTGGGTCAGGGCGTTTGATCCGTCAATCCTTACAGCGTATTTCAGACGATCTTGTCCAAGATGTGTTTTCTCAAATTCCAGCCTATGAGTGCTTTTTGAAAGAGTCTCAGGACTCTCGCGCCATTCATCTTGTGGGGCTTGTCTCAGAAGGAGGCGTGCATAGCCATGGAGAACATCTTGTGGGGCTGTCTCAGCTTCTCAATAATTTGGGCAAGCCTGTCTTTATTCATGCCATCAGTGATGGGCGAGATGTGGGAATGAAATCAGGCCAAGCCTATATGGGCGCTTTTGAAGATAAAATTGAGTCTTTGGAGAATGTTCATCTCTCTACTCTTATTGGACGTTTTTATCCAATGGATCGAGACAATAGATGGGAGCGTGTTGAGGAAGGCTGGAACTTATTTACTGCTTTAGAAGGACAAAAATTTAAAACTGTCTCTGATGTTTTTGAAACAGCTTATGCGAATGGAGAATACGATGAATATATCCCTCCGAGTGTTTTAGGGTCTAAAGAATCCTCTATCCAAGAAAATGACTCTGTATTTTTGTTTAATTTTAGAGCGGACAGAATGCGTCAACTGACACGCTGTTTCCTTGGGTTAGAAAAATTTAAAGCGCCAAAACTTAAAGCGTTAGCGTCGATGACGGCCTATGATTCTCAGTTTGAAGGAAAAATCCATGTGATGTATCCAGATAAAGATTTAAAAGGCACATTGGGAGAGATCATAGAAGAGAAGGGTATGACTCAACTGCGGATTGCCGAAACGGAGAAATATCCGCACGTAACCTATTACTTGAATGGTGGACGGGAAGAGTCTTATCCCCATGAAGATAGAATATTAGTAGAGTCCCCTAAAGATGTTAAATCCTACGATCTTAAACCTGAAATGGCGCTTCCAGAAGTGACAGAGAAGCTTGTCAAAGCTATTCGATCAGGCACATATGATTTTATAGCCCTCAATATTGCTAATGGGGATATGGTTGGGCACTCTGGACAGTTCGAGGCGGCGGTCAAAGCTGTTGAGCATATTGATGAGGCTCTGGGCAAAATTACCCACGCCCTCAAAGAAGTGAACGGCCAAGCCCTAATCATTGCGGATCATGGCAATGTCGAAGAAATGCTCGTTAATGGAGAACCCTGTACCACACACAGCACCAATCCCGTGCCTTGCATTTATGTAGGCTCGAAAAAGATAAAATTGTTTGATGGAACATTATCCAATATTGCCCCTACAATTTTGGAGTTAATGGGGATTGATGCGCCTGAAGAAATGACGAGTGAGAGCTTAATAAAACCCATCTCCGAGGGAGAGGGGTAGGGGCTACGCCGCCTGTTTAAGTGATGTAAATGCACTCATATTCTCTAACGTTTTCAGGCACGCTACCGCTGCTTCCTGTCCTTTAATCGTGAAATGGTTATAGAAAAACTCTTGGTGTTCTTCGCTTTCATGAAAATTTTGAGGAGAGAGGACGACGGAGAGAATAGGGACTCCTGTGTCTAGCTGAACGCGCATAATGCCATCAATAACGGTGGAGGCAACAAACTCGTGGTGATAAATACCCCCGTTCGTAATGAGACCACACGCCACGATGATGGCATAATGTCCTGTTTTGGCGAGATATTGAGCTTGGAGAGGGATTTCGAGTGAGCCTGAGACATCAAAAATCTCGATTTCGTTACTTGAAATTCCAGATTTTTTCATATCTGCGACAAAGGATTTACGTCCTTGTGCCACAATATTGGTATTCCAGCCAGCTTGGATAAAGGCGATTTTTTGGGTGGAGGGTAAGTACTGATTCATGTGTTTCTCCTATGAGAATTAAGTTTACAAGAATCAGGGCATGTAACAGGTAGAGCGCCTCTAAATAGTTAGAGACGTTCCTATCTATTGCTCTCTTTCATCCGGACTATGACCGTCGGCTCTGGAGTTACACCAGATCTGCTTGACCTTTTCTCCGAAGAGAAAAGCGCTCGCGGGCTTTGTTGTACAAACATTTACCGCCGGTAGGGACTTTCACCCTGCCCTGAGAACTAGAGTGAATATATAAAATAAAGAGAGGGATATCAAGACAATAAAAAAAAGCGATCCAAAGACCACTTTCTTAAAGCAAAAATCCGAAGGATTTATTTACGGATACCCATTTTCTTAATAAGGGTTTGGTAACGCTCTTCGCTTTTTCCGCGGAGATAGTCCAAAAGCTTACGACGACGGGCGACCATAGCGAGAAGACCACGGCGTGTGCTGAGATCTTTTTTGTGGGTTTTCATGTGATCGGATAGGTTTGTGATCCGCTCTGTTAAGATGGCGACTTGGACTTCTGGTGAGCCTGTATCATCTTTTGTTGTTTTGTTATCTTTAATGAGGTCTTGTTTTTTATTAGCCGTAATCGACATCGTTTTCTCCTTTTTAAATGGTTACAAATTAAACAAACGACTAGGCTGAATAGTGACTCCTTTGATGGTGACAAGGCCTAAGGCTGTGTCTTCAAAGAGGGCGAGGGCAGGGGTGAAATCTTTAGATTTCAGATCAATACCGATGGAGGTTAATCTCTCGGTATCAGGTCTGGAAACAAAGGTTAGTCTCTGTCCATTCTTCAACTGTGATGCTTCCTGCTGTGTTAATGAGAGAGCCGGGATGTCGTCTAGCACACTCTCAACAGGTAACAAAAAATCGTCAGTGGCGCTCTTATCGTCCATTTCTTCAAAAAAGTCCAGTGAAATCGTGCTGTCCAAGGAAAAACAACCAACGTTTGTACGGCTAAGGGCGCAGATATGCCCATAGCACTCTAAATCTTGCCCCATATCACGGGCTAAAGAGCGTACATATGTGCCTTTTCCACAGAGCATCTGAAAGGAGGTTTGACGTGTTTGTTCGTTATGCTCTGTTATTTCAAGCGTTTCTATGGTGACAGGGCGAGGGGGGAGGTCTACATGTTTTCCGTCGCGCGCGATATCATAGGCACGTTCTCCATTAATCTTAATGGCAGAAAATTGGGGCGGTATTTGTTCAATGTTGCCTGTATAACGCGGAAGAAGAGAAATTATATCTTCTTTATTGGGCGTGAGATCACTGGAGGAAATAGCCTCTCCCTCTTGGTCATCTGTAGAGGTCTGTATACCCCATTGAACTGTGAAAACGTAGGTTTTAAGAGAATCTTGTATAAAGGGAATGGTTTTTGTCGCTTCACCGAGGGCAATCGGAAGAACACCAGAGGCCAGAGGGTCTAATGTCCCTGCATGCCCTGCTTTTTGAGCATTGAGAGTGCGCCTAACACAATTTACAGCATGCGTTGAATTTACATTCTTAGGCTTGTTCAGATTGATCCAGCCATTAATTTTGAGTCCTTTTTTACGTCGCGCCATGATTTATTGTGAGGAGTCACCTTCTTTATGAATCTCATAGAAAACACGTTCAATATTATTAGCATTTTCAAAGCTGGTATCTTCTTTGAAGCGGATTTTAGGGGTGAATTTGAGAGTGAGGTTTTTGCCGATGAAGCGTTGGAATATTCTGGCCTCATTATTCATGGATTTTAAAATAGCTTCAAAATTTTCGCCTTGAAGGGCATAAACAAAAGCTGTTGCATTCTTTAAATCAGGACTAATGCGTACCTCAGAGACCGTCACGTTTTGTGTGTTGTGATAGAGAACTTCATCTGTAAAATTCCCATGCAACAAACATTCAACAATCACATGCCGAATTTGTTCACCCACACGAAGCTGTCTCTGAGAGCGTTGTTGCATTTAGAGTTTTAGAGAAATACTGTTGTCTCGGTCTCTAGGTTTAGAATCCATTGGCTCACGGTTTTTACCATCATCATATGGGATATCATCAAAGGCTTGTGTTAATTCAGTCATAGATAGCTCCTTTATTTGTATTTTTTTGAAGTATGAATAATTAGTCTCTTTTTTGTCAAGTTTTTATTTTTCTTAATCCAACTCTCGTTGCTCTTCAATGACTTCAAAGCACTCAATCATATCGCCTTGTTTGATATCATCGTAATTTGCAAAAGCCATTCCACATTCCATACCTTCTTTGACCTCTTTGACTTCGTCTTTGAAGCGTTTAAGGGTTTTGAGCATGCCTTCATGGATGACAACATCATCACGGAGAAGGCGTACGCCTGCGCCCCGCTTGACCATACCTGCAACCATCATACAGCCTGCAATTTTTCCGACTTTAGTAATATTGAAGACTTCACGGATTTCAGCTTGCCCCAGATATTCTTCGCGTTGAATAGGGGAGAGCATACCTGAGAGGATTGCTTTCATGTCGTCAATGACGTTATAGATGATATTGTAGTATCGAATATCTACGCCTTCTTGTTTCGCAAGCTCTCGGGCTTGGGCATTGGCACGGACATTAAAGCCAATGACCACGGCATTTGAAGCTTTGGCGAGACTAATATCTGACTCATTGATGCCTCCAACGCCTGTATGAAGGGCACGAACGGCGAGCTCATCATGATGATCTTGGGTCAATTTTTCTAAAGAGCCAAGAAGAGCTTCGACAGAGCCATGTACATCTCCTTTGATAAGAACAGGGAGTGTTTTCTTTTCTCCATCTTTCACAACAGCCATCATGCTCTCAAGAGAGGTTGCTGTATTCGCTGAGGCTGATTTCTTTTCCAGTTTTTTACGGAGACGATAGTCCACGATTTCGCGCGCACGTGCTTCATTCTTAACAACGGCAAAAGAGTCTCCCGCCTCTGGTGTCCCATTGAGACCCAAGACTTCAACGGGTTCTCCAGGGATAGCCTTTTTAATTGGCTCGCCTTTATCGTTGAGGAGTGCGCGAACACGTCCCCATTCAGATCCAACAACAAATATATCTCCAATATTCAATGTCCCATTTTGCATAAGAATGGTTGCGACAGAGCCTCGTCCTTGTTCTAACTTGGCTTCAACAACTGTTCCATAGGCTTTACGGTTAGGGTTGGCTTTAAGATCAAGAATTTCTGTTTGGAGGAAAATAGCTTCCTCTAATTTATCAAGATTTGTTTTTTGTTTCGCCGAGACTTCAACACATAAAACATCGCCGCCCATGTCCTCAATAACGACTTCATGCTGGAGGAGGTCTTGTTTGGCTTTATTAACATTGGCGTCAGGTAAATCAATCTTGTTGATGGCAATAATCATAGGAACGTCGGCTGCTTTTGCATGATTAATGGCCTCAATTGTTTGTGGCATGATAGAATCATTGGCAGCAATCACAATAATAACCACGTCTGTTACATTTGCCCCCCGAGAGCGCATCTCGGTGAAGGCCTCATGACCAGGGGTGTCAAGAAAAGTAATCTTTTGACCCGTTGAACTTGTAATTTGGTAGGCTCCAATATGCTGTGTAATACCTCCAGCCTCTCCGGCGACGACATCTGTTTGACGCATAGCATCGAGCAATGAGGTCTTTCCATGATCCACATGACCCATAATTGTTACCACAGGAGGGCGAGGCACAAGATCTGTGGAATCGTCTTCATCTGGGGTATGAAGGCCCATTTCCACGTCGGCCTCGGTCACACGTTTCATCGTATGTCCAAATTCTTCAATGAGGAGCTCTGCTGTATCGGCATCAATGGTTTGAGTAATGGTAGCCATGACATCCATTTTCATGAGGGCCTTAATAATGTCTCCTCCTTTTTCAGTCATGCGGTTGGCCAATTCTTGAACTGTAATAAATTCAGGAAGAATGACTTCACGAGAGACTTTCTTGGCAGCTTCTTGAGGTCCTAAAGCGGCTTTGGCGCGTGCGCGTGCGCGCTTAAGCGCAGCCATGGATTGCCCTCGTTCTCCGCGTGTATAATCCTCGTTTAGAACTTGCGTAACGGTTAATCGTCCTCCACGGCGTTTGACCTCTCCTCCAGAAGAACGGCGAGGTGGCGCTTTTTTTGCACGCTCACGGTAGCTTGTTGCATTGTCTGTAAAAATAGGAGCGGTGGGTGTTCTTCTCGTTGGAAGCACAGTGGCATTTTTGAATTTATCAACTTGTGCTGCCCGTTTTTTGCTTTCTTCTTCAGCCTTAGCCAATTCAAGTTCTTCTATACGTTTTAACTCTTCTAGCTCAATCTCACGGGCAGATTTTTGAGGAGGAGGAGAGTCCTTTTCTTGTTTTGAAACAGTTTTCTTTTCTTCCGCTATTTTTACTTGACGTTTTTGTTCGTCTTCGATGGCCTGTTGAAGGGCTTTGATCCGATCGTCATGCTGTTTAAGTTCTTTGGACGGCTTTGGCGTGGTCATGGACTCAGTAGAGACTGTAATTGGAGCAGGGGCTTTACGGCTTCTGCGAATTTCAACAGCCACGCCACCATTTCCGCCCATGTTTTGTTTGGCCTTTGCAGATGCAGCACTTCCGAGGCTAAGTGTTCCTCCTCCTAGGCTAAGTTTCTTTTTAGGCGCTTCTTTGTCCGCGTCAGTTGTTTTAGTATCCGTCATAAGTTGTCTTTCTGTAAAATAAGAAGTGCCATAGGGAGATTATACCCAATATGCGTAGGTATGATCTGAACCGTAAATAGATGAAAAAAGGGCGTGAAAAAGAGGATTAGAAAGAGCGTATGCTCTCTAACCTTATAAAAAGATGTGTGAAGTATGTTGCACAATGCACATAAATCCATAAATGTACCTTTTCCTTTCTCACGGGTTTAGGCTGCATCAGAAGAGTCGTTTTTATCCGCGCTCTCCTGAGTGTCGTTGTCTTGCTCTGTTGTCTCATTGTCTGCTACGCTCGCTTCTTCTTCTGTTTCCTCTTCAGGGAACCAGTGGGCGCGCGCCTCCATAATAATATCATTGGCATCTTTGGTGTTCATCTGATCTTCTCCGAGAAGCTCAACAAGCTCATCAGCAGCCAAATCAGCAAGGTCATCACGCGTTTTTATCTCTTTTTCCCCCAATTTTATGGCAAGACTTGAAGGAACAAGAGAGAGCTCAATAAGATCATCTTGAAGTCCCAGCTCTTTTTGTTTCTTTTTAAGCTCTTGTGCTTTGAGATCAAGGAAGGATTGAGCTCGGTTTTGAAGCTCCGCGCCAACCTCTTCAGAAAACCCTTCAATCCGCGCGAGTTCATCAAGAGGTGTGTCAATAATTTCTTCAATGGAGGTAAATCCTTCTGCCACAAGCAAATGCGCAATCACGTCATCCACATCAAGACCTTCCATGAAGATCGAGGTGCGAGATTTAAATTCTTCGGCACGGCGTTCTGACTCTTCTGCTTCAGACATAATGTCAATGTCCCATCCAAGGAGGATGGAAGCTAAACGTACATTTTGTCCCCGACGACCAATGGCAAGACTGAGTTGATCTTCTGGGACAGCCACATCAATACGATTGGCATCTTCATCCACCACAACACGAGAGACTTGAGCCGGAGAGAGAGCATTAATTACGAGTGTAGGAAAGTCTTCTGTCCAACTGATAATGTCAATTTTTTCGCCTTGGAGCTCTCCCACGACCGCTTGAACACGAGACCCACGCATTCCAACACATGCTCCAACAGGGTCAATCCCTGTATCACGAGAATAAACTGTAATTTTTGCACGACTTCCAGGGTCACGGGCAACATTTCTAATTTCAATGATACCTTCATAAATTTCAGGGACTTCTTGTCTAAAGAGTTCAGCCATAAATTGAGGATGAGAACGAGACAAGAAAATTTGAGGACCACGTGGCTCTTCACGGACATCATAAATGTAAGCACGGACACGATCTCCATTTTTAAGGTTTTCGCGTGGAATAGACTCATCACGACGAATAACGGCCTCGGCTTTTCCAAGGTCAATCGTCACATTTCCGAATTCAACTCGTTTGACAATTCCAGAGATCATTTCTCCAACACGGTCTTTGAATTCTTCATATTGATTGGCGCGTTCGGCTTCCCGCACTTTTTGTAAAATCACCTGACGAGCCGTTTGTGCGGCAATGCGTCCATAATCAAGAGGGGGAAGTTCATCAATTAAAACATCACCCAGAACGGCATCAGGCTTGATCCGTTTGGCTTGTTTTAATGTGATTTGAGCTGTTTCATTCTCAATTTCTTCTTCTTCTGTCACTGTTTGATAGCGTGTAAGTTCAAGAACACCGCTTTTGCGGTCGATTTTAGCGCGAATATCTTGGTCGTGGCCGTATTTAGAGCGTCCAGCTTTCTGAATAGCTTCCTCAAGGGCTTCAATCACAATGTTTTTTTCAATGTTTTTTTCTCTTGCGAGAGCATCTGCGACCTGTAAAAGTTCCATATTTTCCTCTTTACATTTTATTCTAGGGTTTAGGTTCTACTCTGATTTATCAGAAACTTCAAATGATTTTGCAGTTTCCTTGATCAGAGCGTCTGTTAAAATTAGTTTGGCTTTTGAAATTTGATTCAAATCCACCTCAAAGACGGTCTCATCAGAGACAAGAGTGACACGCGTCTCTTCGACAGTTTTTATAATTCCACGCATTTTCTTTTGTCCATTGCCTAAGGGAATCGAAAGCCATATACGCGCCTCATGGCCTTTATAATTTTCAAAATCTTGTGCCGTGACCAAAGGACGATCAATACCAGGAGAACTCACTTCCAAGCGATAGCGATAAGAAATGAAATCCTCAACATCTAAAATTGCAGAGACCTCACGGCTAATCGTGGCACATTCATCAATATTAATACGCTTTGTTTTAGGGTTCTCACACATGACCCGTAACACAGGCATATTTCCATCCTGTCCCATTTCAACACACACAAGCCTTTGCCCTGTTTCTTCAATCACAGGGGTAATGGCTTTACTTATAGTCTGTTCTAACTGCGTATCATTCATGTCTATCTCAAAAAAATCTAACAAAAAAGGCAGGTCCCTCGCGAGCCCACCCTTATATAAGAGCAATAATGTAAGGAATTTATATATGCTTTGGAGAATAAAGGCAAGTATTCTTTTTGAGTTTCGAATAAGGCATCATTTTTATCTTCTCTCAAAAATAAGATAGCTCTGCTGTCGCCCTGCTTCTTTTCCTTTCAGTTCGTAGCGCGTTTGGTACCAGCCTTGAGGCATTGTACGCCAATCATCTCCTTTTTGGGCTGTCCATTCAAAATCGGGGTGGATACTGGCTTGAGTGCACATCCATTCGGCAAGAGAGTCTACATCTGTGGTCATTGTTAATGTGCCTCCAGATTTAAGAAGGCGAGCAAACTCAGTGAGGTTCCTTTGGCTGATCATACGTCTTTTATGATGGCGTGTTTTTGGCCATGGGTCTGGGTTTAAAACATAGATATGATCAAGAGAGTCGGAGGTTAGGCTGTGTGCGAGAATAAGCGCGTCATCCATCAAAACGCGGATATTACTGTGATCTTCGTCTTTAATCTCTTTTAAGAATGAAGACATCCCGTTAACAAAAGGCTCTGCGCCTATAAAGCCTATGTCAGGATGAGTGCGCATATTATTGTGCAAGAATTCCCCGCTTCCAAAGCCAATTTCAAAAATAAAAGTGGTTTTTTCTTCAAAGAGAGAGGAGGGGGCAAGCGTGCCTTCTTTTCCAAGACACTCCATGGAAATTGAGAGCTTAGGGTAGAGGGTATCTAGCGCCTTTTGACGATCTCCCCGTAAGGGACGTCCTTGACGACGCCCATACACTTTTCTGATCCGTTCTTTCTGCATTAAAAAGGGATATCTTTAGCCAATTTCTTTTTGGAGCTTCTCAACGAGATCCAGTTTTTCCCATGAAAACCCACCATCGGCTTCAGGATCACGCCCAAAATGTCCATAGGCTGCGGTGCGGGCATAAATAGGGCGGTTGAGTTTGAGGTGGGTTCGAATGCCACGGGGGCTTAAATCGATGACTTTTGAAATGGCGTCACTAAGGACAGTTTCAGGGACAGTGCCTGTCCCATGTGTATTGACGTACAGAGAAATAGGTTTTGAGATCCCTATGGCATAGGAGAGCTGAATAGTACATTTTTCTGCATAGTCAGCGGCAACCATATTTTTGGCAATATAGCGCGCAGCGTACGCCGCAGAGCGATCAACTTTTGTGGGGTCTTTCCCGGAAAAAGCACCTCCACCATGAGGGGCAGATCCTCCATAGGTGTCGACAATAATCTTGCGTCCTGTGAGACCGGCATCTCCGACGGGGCCTCCAATGACGAATCTCCCTGTTGGGTTCACATAAAATTCGTCTTCAGAGCACATCCATCCCTCGGGAAGAACTTTTTGGACATGAGTACGGACGATCTCTCGAATGTAGTCTTGCGTTGTGTCTTCAACATGTTGTGTTGACACAACGATAGATTGAGCACTGACAGGTTGCCCGTCTTTATATTGAAGGGTGACTTGTGATTTTGCATCGGGCTCAAGCTCTGGAATAGCACCAGAGCGTCGTGCATCAGATAAAGATTTTAAAATAGCATGAGAGTAATAAATAGGGGCGGGCATAAGGCTTGGGGTTTCCTTGCAGGCATATCCAAACATAATCCCCTGATCTCCTGCGCCTTCTTCTTCGTCAACCCCTGTACCAGAATCAACACCTTGTGCAATATCCAGAGATTGTGCATGGAGGCGGACATCGATATTAAGATCTTTCCAACTAAAGCCTTCCTGATCATATCCAATATCTTTGATGCATTGACGAGTAATGTCTCGAATAACATTCTTAGAGATTTTCTCTTTAGAACGAATTTCTCCCAATAAGCAAACAAAATCCGTTGTAACCGCTGTTTCACAGGCGACGCGCGCTTGAGGGTCACTCGTTATAAAATGATCCAAGACGGCGTCAGAAATGCGGTCGCAAATTTTATCTGGATGACCCTCGGAGACGGATTCGCTAGTGAAAATAAAGTCTTTTGAATTTTGGAGCATGGAGTAAATCCTTTGGAATGAATAGAGTAAGAGTCCCAGACTACGTTGTATTTATCTGTGTTTCAAGGGAGAGGATCTATATTATTCAGAAAGAGAATCTTGGAGGATATGATCTAAATGCCATTTTCTCTTGGTTGGATCTTTAATTGCAAAATAGGAGGTGAGTAAAGCTTCTTTTTCACGTTCAAGCTCTGTATGTTGAGAGATAAACCCGTCTTGTTCATTATCACACAATCCTGTTTTCTCATTATTTTGCGACACAAAGCTATCAAAAAAGTAATTGGGCGAGGTGCGGAGAACACGCGCAAACCAGTAGAGACGACTGGCACTTACGCGGTTGATGGCGGATTCATATTTTTGAATTTGCTGTAAAGAAACACCTGTGCCCTGACTCAATGCCGTTTGTGTAATTCCAGATTTAAGCCTCAGCCGTTTGATGAGAGACCCTATATGGAGATCAAGTTGACGTGTCACATGCTCATCATGAGCTATAGCAGGAGTCTTTAACATAGGAAATACATACATTTGTATTCATGATAAGTCAATATAGGCCTATAGATCCTATTCTTTAGTATAGGTCTATAAATCCTCTTTTATCGAGAGGGAGGCTCTTTATCTCTCGCCCATAGGAATCGAATGCGCCAGAAACCCCTGTATTGGCAGAGCGTAGGACAGGGAGATGTTCTTCAATGGCACGATATCGCGCCATCATATAATGTTGATAGGGTCCCGGTGTTTGTCCATACCATGCATCATTGGTGAGTGTGATGAGGATGTCTGGGCGGTCATTTTGATCAATGAGCTTATGAGGAAAGATAATCTCGTAACACAGCGCCACTCCAAAAGAAGGAAGGTCTTTGTGATAGATCGTTTTCACGCCTTCACCCGCTGTAAACCCTGTGAATTGCACTATGGGAGAAATATCAATAATATTGGACAAGGGCATATATTCTCCAAAGGGGACAAGATGGCTTTTATTATAGTCATCAATAATATAGCCCTCAGAATTATAAAGGAGCGCGCTGTTATAATATTCTTTTTGAGTGTCATTGAGAACATGCGTCCGCAGAGCACCTGTCAGAATAAAAACATCTTTCCCTTTTGCTTTGTAGGCCTCGGATATTTTTTGAAACACCTCTTTGGCTTTTGCCGTGCTCATCATGACATCGTTGAGCGCTGTTTCTGGAAAAATAAGAAACGCTTTTGTGTCCCCATTATCAGGGATGTCAGAAATCGATAAACTCATAAGAGTATTTAAATGTTTGGTATAGTAATTAGGATTCCATTTTTCGACCTGACTAATATTAGGTTGAATGATACGGATCATAAGACCCTCTGGGGGCGTATAGGGAGGTGCGTTTTGAAGTCTGTTGTCTCCCCAAACATAAAAACACGAGAACAAGGTTAAAATAAGAAAAGCGCCTGTAATGGAGGTTTTAGAGTGATCTATGATGAGAGTACTTAGAATAATAGAGAAAAGAAGTGTGAGGGCACTTAAGCCGTATGCCCCTAAAAAACTGAGAGATTGTAAAATTTCAATCTGTTGTGACCATATATAGGCAGGCAGATTCCATGGAAATCCTGTAAATATAACGCCACGCATCCATTCAAAGAGAGAAAAGAAGAGGGCAAAAAGAAGCGCAGAGAGGAGAAGAGGGATCTTTTTTTGGAATATAATTTTTTTGTAGAAAATACAAAAACAGACATAAAATAAACTAAGTAAAATAGGCAACCCCAAAACAGCTAAAGGGTACGCCCATTTATAAGGGTTCCCCTCGACCAAAAGAGCTTGAGCAATCCACCAAAGTCCGGAGACATGAAATCCTGTGCCCCACAAAAAGCTATAGAGAGCCGTTTCTTTAAGGCTTGTACTTTTATGAATAAGAAGAAAAAGAGAGCCGTAGCTTACAAGACCTAAAATTGTATAATTATAGGGTGGAAAGGCAAGTGCGCCGATAGCTCCGAAAAAAAGAGCTAAAAATAGTATACAAACATTTTTATTCATCGCTCTTATCAGATAGCTTAGGAGCATGAAGGGTTAGATGTACTTGTTTGATCTTACGAGGGTCTGCGTCTAGAATCTCAAAACATGCCCCTGTTTTAGGATCTTCAATAATTTCTCCTCGGGCAGGAAGACGTCCCGCCAAAAAAGAAATGAGACCTCCAAGCGTGTCAACATCGTCATCTTCTACAATTTGAAGTGTCTGTTCAATTTCTTTTTCTAGATCGTCCAAGAGAATACGTGCATCAAGGATATAGGTTCCATCTGGCTTTTTTGTAATATTAGAATCATCTTCTACATTATATTCATCATCAATCTCTCCGAGGACTTCTTCAATGACATCTCCAATGGTGACCAATCCATCAATGCCTCCATACTCATCCACAACCATGACTAAGTGGCGTCGTCTTTGTCTCATAAGATGGACAAGATCAAGGATAGGCATGGCAGGAGAGACGATAGGGGCGTCACGTGTGAGGGATTGAATATCAAAAGGCTCGTTTTTGGTCATCTTCGCCAGAATGTCCTTGATATGAATTGTGCCTAGAATTTCATCGAGTGTTTCTTTGTAGACAGGAAGGCGACTAAATTGTTTTTCTGTTAAAAGCTCTAATAACTCTTCGTTTGTTGAAGAGACTTCAATGGCCACAATGTCCGCGCGAGGGATCATGATATCTGTAACGTCTAAATCTTTCAGAGCCAAAACATTTGAAAGAAGAAGTGACTCTCCTTCTTCTCCATTTATATCCTCTGTCGCTGAATCTTCTAAATAAGCATCTACAGCTTCTTTGAGAGATTCAGACGGGTTGGTGCTTTTGTCCTTTTTAAAAGGATTGAGAAAGGAAAAAAAACCCGTCTCTCCTTTTTCACAGGCATCATGTTTTGTTTCTGGTTTCATTCTTCACGCATCATAAGGATTTTTTATCTTTAGGCTAGAGAGAATTGCACGTTCATGAGACTCCATGATGTTTGCGTCCTCGTCTTCACGATGGTCATACCCCAAGAGGTGTAAAACGCCGTGGACAATCATATGGGTCAAATGATCCGTAAATGATTTGTTTTGATCCTCAGATTCTTTTTTTATGGTGTCATAGGAGAGAATAATATCTCCTATATAGCCTTCTATACCTTCACACGGAAAGGAAAGAACGTTTGTTGGGTTTTCTTTTTGACGGTAAGTTGTGTTGAAAACTGTTATTTCTTCATCATTGGTGAGGAGAAGGGAAAAGTTGGTTTCTGTATCAAGCTTAAGATGCTGAATGATTGCTTTTGTGATGGAGGCACTCTCAATTTGGATAACATTCCACGCACAATCATTGATAATAATATCTACAGTGCTCATGAAGATTTTGATTTTTGTTTATCATAGGCACGCAGAATCTTAGCCACAAGATGATGACGCACAACATCGTCGATTGTGAACTCAGTAAAGGCGACATCTTCCATATCTTTTAAAATAGTGATGGCTTCACTTAGACCTGATATTTGACCCATTGGGAGGTCGGTTTGATCTGGGTCTCCTGTGATAATCATCTTTGTACGGTCTCCCATACGACTGAGAAACATCTTCATTTGCGCCGAAGTTGTGTTTTGCGCCTCATCTAGAATGACGCATGCATCTGATAAAGTACGCCCGCGCATAAAAGCAAGAGGGGCAATCTCTATATCCCCATTCTCTAGAAGTTTTTCGGCAATCTCTTTGCCTAAAAAGTCATAAAGAGCGTCATAGATAGGGCTCAAATACGGGTCAATTTTATCTTGCATGTCTCCTGGAAGAAAGCCTAATTTTTCGCCTGCTTCGACCGCTGGACGACAAAAGACCATCCGTTCCACCATCTTTGTTTCATACAGAGCCACGGCCTTTGCCACCGCTAAATACGTTTTTCCTGTTCCCGCAGGGCCAATGCCAAAGATCATATCTTTATCTTCAAGCGCATCAATATAAGTGGCTTGGCGAGGGCTACGCGCATCAATGCTTTTTTTCTTTACTTTAATAGATTTACGTGGGGTGTTCATTTTTGGGGACTCCTTATTTAAAAACCGAAGTTCGGCATCAATATCTGCAATTGAAATATACTCTTTTCCCTCTTTAAGCTTGAGGAGGAGGGCGTGAATGAGTGTCTCTGCTTTCTTAGCATGAGGAGCTCTTAGAGTTAAAACAAGGCCTCTATCAGAGATCGTCGTCTCTAAGCTTTGCTCAATATGCTTAAGATTGGCATTACACTCACCAAAAAGAGCGATGGCGGTTTGGGTGTCGGGAAGTTCTATGGTGATTTTAGAAATAGCTGTGACCTTTAAATTTAGAGCTGAGCGACTTTTAAATGAGATGAGTCATACTCGGATGTTACTACATCTCCCGTCAAAGAACTAGGGCGCGTTTCTGTGACGTGGATATCAATGATTTGTCCAATGAGGCGTTCGTTGCCTTTGACGTGGATGGCGTGGTTGTATTCTGAACGCCCTTGGATAAAGCCTGCAGATTTATGTCCTTCTTTTCCTTTGCGATCAAAGAGAACAGGGATGGTTTGTCCCATAAAAGTTTTATTGTAGGTGTATTGTTGTTCGCTGAGGAGTGTTTGAAGGCGAGAGAGGCGCTCTGATTTGACATCTTCTCGGATCAAGTTTTGCATGGATGCGGCAGGTGTGCCGGGGCGTGCAGAATATTTAAAAGAATAGCATGACACGAAAGTGATGTCTCGGATAAGGGTCATGGTGTCTTCAAAATCTTGGTCAGATTCTCCGGGGAATCCGACGATAATGTCAGAAGACATCGCAAGATCAGGGCGTACTTTCTTAAGTTTTTGAATGATCTCTCTGTAATGATCACTTGTATGCTTGCGGTTCATTTCATCGAGAATTTTATCTGATCCGCTTTGAATAGGCAGATGAAGAAAGGGCATGAGTTTACCCAAATCCCCATGCGCTTGAATCAAACGATCATCCATGTCTCTTGGGTGAGAAGTCGTATAGCGGAGACGCTCTAATCCATTGATCTCTGAGAGGGCAGAGAGAAGATCGGGAAGATCGGCTGCTTTTCCGTCTAAGCCATCACCATGATAGGCATTGACGTTTTGCCCCAGTACATTGATTTCTTTAGCGCCATGATCTACAAGCTTATGAGCTTCATCCAAAATGGATTGGACAGAGCGAGAATATTCAGCGCCTCGTGTATAAGGCACAACGCAAAAAGTACAGAATTTGTCACAGCCTTCTTGGATGGACAAAAAGGCAGCAGCCCCTTGGCTATTATGTTCTTCAGGGAGGTGGTCAAATTTACTTTCGACAGGAAAATCAGTATCAATAAGTCGTTTTTTTTGACGTGCACCTGTGAGCTTGGCGACCATCTCTGGCAAACGGTGATAGGTTTGTGGCCCAAAAACAAGGTCTACATAGGGCGCGCGTTGTGTAATAATGTCACCTTCCGCTTGGGCTACACATCCAGCCACCGCTAGGAGTGTTCGCTCTCCTGTTTCTGCTTGGCGTTTTTCTTTGTGGGGCTTCAGGCGTCCGAGCTCTGAGAAAACTTTTTCAGTGGCTTTTTCTCGGATATGGCAGGTGTTGAGGACAATCATGTCTGCATTCTCAGGTGTATCAGAGAGGGCATAGCCTAAAGGCTTTAAAACATCAGAAATACGATGAGAGTCATAGACATTCATCTGACAGCCCCATGTCTTGATATAGAGTTTTTTTTGATTTTGTTGTGGTTTGTCTGTCATTCTGCCCTAAATTCCTTTTGACCTTATGTCTCAGGCGTGCTTTAAACCACGTCATCATATAAAAATCAAGTTTTGTTCACGATAAAGGGTGTCGGTTTAATGCGTTTACTTTGTTTTATTGTTTTACCTCTCCTGATGACGAGCACAGCATATGCAAAAAATATGTGTTACACACTGAGTGAAGCCGAAGCCGAGCAAGGCATTCGTATTCATAGTGAATTGATGGTGATCAGCCTCAATTGTCAACATATGTGGCCTCAAAAAGACGGACAGAGCTTATTTCAACAATATCGTTTATTTACAGCCGCGCACGCTAATCTTTTCTCTGGCTATGACTCAACCCTTCTTCGGTTTTTTAAGAGACAAGGACAGACAAACACGCAAGCAGAGGCAACACTCAATGAGATAAGAACCGCCGTTGCAAACCGTATTTCAAATGATGCAGCAAAAACCCGCCCAGATCTGTTTTGTCAGAAATATGCCCCTCGTATCGAAAAAGCCTCTGCCCTGTCAGAAGAAAAAATAAGAAAATGGGCACAGACTTTCTTTGAGTCCCATCCCATCTCAAAGCCTTTGTGTAATAAGCGCAAGAAAATCTATATTTCTTCACCTTGATCATAGTGCGCAAAATGCTTACAATGAGGACAACACTCTCAATGCCATTCCAGCAAAGGTTAGAATCTTTCTTCGGGTGCTGAATTAGAAAATCCCAAATTTTCTGGGATAACCCTGTAAATAAAGGAGAATGGCATGTCCACACCCCTAATAGAAAATCTTGATTATTATGTTGGAGAAATAGCAACTTTTCTTGAAAGTACTATTTTTTATGCTGTTAAATTTGAGATGGGGACAGAGACCGTAACGGAACATTCCGTTCCTCTTCTTATTATTTGGCTGGCGATGGCCTCTATTTTGTTTACGCTTTACTTTAAATTCATCAATTTTCGTTTTTTTAAGCATGGAATTGATATTGTTCGCGGAAAATACGATGACCCCTCTCAGAAGGGAGAAATCACCAGTTTTCAAGCCTTAACGGCCTCTTTATCAGGGACGGTCGGGCTTGGAAATATTGCAGGTGTGGCGATTGCGATTTCTATTGGGGGCCCAGGGGCTGCCTTTTGGATGATTATCATGGGGCTTTTGGGGATGTCCTCTAAATTTCTTGAGGTGACATTAGGTGTCAAATATCGACAAGAATCCGAAGTGACAGGAGAAATATTCGGAGGGCCAATGTTTTACATTAAGGAGGCTTTTCAACAGTTAAAAATGCCTTATGTAGGCTCTTTTGTTGCGGTTTTATTTGCGATTTCCTGTATTGGTGGAGCTATCGGCGCAGGAGGGATGTTTCAATCTAACCAAGCTTACATCCAATTTGTAGAAGTCACAGGAGGAGAAGAGAGTTTCTTACAAGGCTATGGCTGGCTCTTTGGCCTTATCCTTGCTGTCCTCACAGGAATAGTCACGCTTGGAGGTGTTCAATCTATAGGAAAAGTAACATCAAAACTTGTTCCTTTTATGGGAGGTCTTTATCTTTTGGCAGGTCTTATTGTGTTGCTCATGAATATATCGTCTGTGCCCAGTGGTATCGCCACCATCTTTATGGAAGCGTTTACTCCCGCTGCAGGAGTAGGGGGCTTTATAGGAGCTTTGATTCAAGGAATTAGGCGTGCCTCTTTCTCGAATGAAGCGGGGTTAGGAACAGCGGGTATTATGTATGCGTCTGCAAAGACAGATTCTCCTATTCAGCAAGGATTTGCGAGTATGCTTGGGCCTTTTATTGATACAGTTATTATTTGCACCACGACGGCGCTTGTGATTGTAGTGACAGGTGAATATCAAAATACAGAAGGATTAGCGGGCGTAGAGCTTACATCGCGTGCCTTTGCACACGGCATTCCATGGTTTCCTTACGTGTTAACGCTGGCTGTCTTTCTCTTTGCCTATTCTTGTCTTATCACCTTTTCTTACTATGCGGAAAAATGCGTGATCTTTTTATTCGGACATAAAAAACCTGTCATCATTGGGTTTCACATTATTTTCTTGCTATCCGTCATTCTCGGCTGTGTGTCTGACTTCAAAAATATTATTCGAATTTCAGATATGTTAATTCTGTCTATGGCCATTCCAAACATTTTAGCGATGTATCTTTTAGCGCCAGAGATTAAGAAGGATTTGAAAGCTTATATTTCTGATTTGGGAAGATAGAACATGAAATATGTTTCTTTTTTAGATCGCACTCTTGCAACAGGAAACATCTATGTTTCTTATTTTTCTTATTTTTTGTTTGGATTTATTTGCCTCTTTTTAGGAGGAACATGGCTATGGTTAGGGGGTCTTTTAATATTTTTGGGATGCACGGCTTCCTTACAAAGGAATATATTTTCTCTTAAAAAACATAGAATATGGAGTCAGAAAGAAGAGAGAGTTCATCTTGTAGATCTACAAGGAAATATAGCCTCTAAAAAACAGAAAATATATCATGCTACGATATCCTCCCTGCCTGTTCTCTTGATTTTACTGTCTTTTGTTACGTATCTTCTTTCCGATGTCTATCAAGAAAATCTAGAAAAGTACACTCTGTGTAAAAATGAGTTAGGAGAAGGAGCTTTTAGTCTAGGGTTTTGTCTTTCCTATCTAGGGCTAGGAAATGTTGTTTTTATAACAATTATTTGTGTGGCATATTTACTCCACTTACTTTGTTTTTTAGCTATTATATTCACAAAAGAAAAGACATCTTTGTATGATTTGATTTCCAAGGTAAGGCTTGTCTATATATCAAATGATGATTATCCGTCCAAAACAAAAATAAAACGCGTTGGTTTGTTTCTGTCATATATTTCTTCGCTCTTATGTATCACCTTTATAGCCTATCATATCCCAGATAAGGAACTGAACTCAAACGTTGATACGTTCTTCTATGATGATCCCTTTAAGACAGAAAATAATGTCTATGTTTCGTGGGCTGGACTAACGGCCCCCCAAGGAGAAAAAAATACCTACAAATATGGGCTAAAAGTTTGGGACCATAAGGTAGAAGAAGTAGACCCTTTAAAATTCAAAGGAGAGACTTATAATTTTTGTGGATCATATGATGAAATTTTAGAAAAAGTAGAATGTGCCTCATCTCAGGTCATTAGAGAATATTTTAAGGAGAATAAAGAACTAATAGATCGTTATGTTGGGTTGTATCAATATGAAAATCATGGCGTAGGGAATTCTCTAGGAAAAGGAAGTGGACAAACTCTTATCTCGATTCATAAGTTACTCACTGTTTATTGGCTTGAAATGACAAAAAAAGGAGAAGGAGAAGAGGCAATCCAAGGGTGGATAGAGGATACTCTCTTTCTTCAAAAAATGCTGGGAGGAAAAGGATCTCTTATTGAAAATGCAATATTTATGGTTATGTACTCTTCTAACCTTAAAATTCTACCTCTTCTTCTTGATGAAGAAAAAATTCTTATTTTTTCATACAAAGACAAGATTAAAAACTTATTAGACAAGAGCTTTCTTCATGATATTTGGAACATAGAAGAAACATTACGTGCAGAATATAATGTAATGCGTATGGTAGGGTTGGACGATATGCCTAATAGTCTTTTTTTGAAACCCAATGCGACAAAAAACAAGTTTTTTGAGTTTGCTCAAGACATGCTCTTATTGTCGCATGAACACCCTCAAAATCTAAAAAAAGCCCTTAATTTGATAGAAAAAAGATATGAAGACTATTCAAAGCCGACCTCAAATTTTGGGTATAATCTTATCGGGAGACTTCTTTTTTCTGGCTTTTTAAAAGGAGGAGAGCTCCTCCAAAATGGACACGAGATGACGGCACGCCAACGTATTCTCATTTTGTGGATGAATGCAAAGGAGCAGAAAATCTCTCCAGAAAATATGCCCGATTTTTTATCCAGTTCTTCAGAAAGTCTCTACAATCCATTTACAGAGAAGCCATTTAGCTGGAATCCAGAAACAAGTTATATCTATTTTATTCGTGATGAGTCTCTCCCCGATGTCCAAACAGGTTTCCATTATAGAATGCATGAGTGATATTTTAGACGGCTATATGGGAATGTATATTTTAGAGCCAGAAATTAAGAAGGGTCTTAAGGTTTATATTTCTGATTTGAGGGAGGTCTAGTGATATCTTTGATCGCTTTTGATTACTTGTAGCATGTCTTCAAAATCAATTTGTTGGGCCATGTAAGTTGAAAAATGAATCCCTTGAGAGAAATCACCACTTTGAAGGGCGCCTAAGAGAGCCACTCCTTTTGAGGTTATAACGTGTATGTCTTGATAAACACGGAGGTTCGCCACCCAATGATCATTATTGATTAGTTCTACTTCCCCTTCTTTTTGCAAATAGCCTAAAGTATACCGCACATGGCTACGTTCAAGGCCTGCCATTTCAATTCTGCTAGTTGAGAAGGTTAAGCCTGATTTAACCTCTTTTAAAACATTTAAAAGTAAGTTTGTGGCAAAATCTGATCCTTGGTCAGTTTCAAAAAAATGCGCTTTAAGGGAAGAAGTGGGGCTCATTTAGCTTTCTTTCATATTTGAATTCAAAAAAAGGTACTATAAATAAAGTTCTATGTCAATCAAATGTTTTTTCATTTAAGAGGATGACAAATCTTAAGAGAATGATAATATCTCTGGGGTATTCTAGCCTCTGGTTAGAGAATCAATTGTCTTAAGATTAAAGTAAAGTTTGTTATGACAAAAACTAAATTCTGTGAAGGTCTCTCTGATATTTCAGATAGCTATATGGGGATTATTCTTGATCAGTGGGGGGTGCTCCATGATGGAAAGAAAGCATTTGATGGGGTTGTTGACTGTTTGAAAGAGCTTCGGAGTCGGAAAAAATATATTATTCTTTTGTCTAATTCTGATTTGCGGGCAAAAGAGAATAAAGAATTACTCAAGAAGGCAGGGATTGGACCGAGTCTCTACGACAAGATTATTACCGTGGGAGAAACGATTGCAGAAGGAATTGAAAACCAATCGGAAGAGGGTGTTTTCAAAGATCTTGGACAAAAATATTACAGTTTTCACGCAGGCGAGCCTCACTGTTTTATGACAGGGCTTAAGATTGAGCGTGTTCACACTGTGAAAGAGGCCGATTTTATTTTGATGACGGGATGGGATCGATTGGATCGTCCTGTTATAGATCTTGATGATAATCTTAAGGAAATTGTGAAATATGGCACAAAGACAATTTTTGCTGTGCCTGATAGTCGAGGCCTTTTGTCTGCGAATTATTTGATGGGTATTGGGCTTTTGAATCGGAAATTGCGTCAATATGGCGGGGTTATTCATTCTATTGGGAAGCCTTATAAGCCTGTTTTTCAGAAATGTATTGATCTTTTACAAGAAAAAGGAGTTTTTCCAGGGCAGGCAGTGATGGTTGGAGACACCATGGCACATGACATGATCGGAGCAAACATGGCCGAAATTGACACCTGTCTGGTTCAAAAAGGGATGCATTATGGAGCCTTTAAAAAAGCAAAAAACCCTGCAGAAATAGATCGTGCTCTTAATATTTTAATTTCTCAGTACAATACGCAACCTGATTATATGATTCCATGCGTTGCATGGGGACGAGTCTTGCCTGATCGTAAACATAGGCGACGCCTCCAACCGGGAGAAGCTCCAAAAAGACGTTTGCGCAAACGTAAGCTTTAGTTTATTGAGAAGGCTATGTGTGCGTCTTCTCCTCCTAAAGAACGATCTTTGTCTATTATAACTCGTCTTATGAGAGCCTATCTGCGCCCTTATATGGGGCAACTTTCTATTGCCTTGTTTTTTATGGTGATTGCGGCGAGTGCTACGGCTGGATTTGCTAAACTCCTCCAGCCTGTTTTGGATCAAGTCTTGATCGGGGTTCAAGAGAATCCTGATCAAATATCCAAGGTGTGGCGTTTGGGGGGGTATATATTCTTATGTTTTTTCTTGAGTGGATTTGCGACCTATTTTCACACCATAAAGATGAATAAAATTAGTCAATCCATTGTGGCTGATATCCAAAAAGATATTTTCGCACATTTTATGAAGATGGAATTAGCCTTTTTCCATGCGTATCCAAGTGGTCAACTCGTTTCTCGGATTACCAATGATGTGAATGTGATGCGTGGAGCTGTCTCTGATAGCTTAACAGGGGTTGGAAAAAGTTTATTGACCCTCATTCTTTTGATGGGAGTCATGTTTTACCAAGATTGGAAGCTTGCGCTTTTGACACTTTCTATTTTTCCTTTGGTGGGGGGACTCGTGGCCCTTATTGGAAGACGATTGCGCAAATTGTCGCACTCTATTCAATCAGAAACAGCCAATTTGATGGACATTTTAATTTCTATTTTTCAGGGGATACGCCAAGTTCAAGCCTATGGTATGGAAGAGTTTGAAAAAGAAAGATCCTCCAAAGCGGTTGAAAATGTCAAGCGCCTAAATATCAAAGCGGTGAGAATAGGGGCGTTGTCTACGCCTATGAATGAAACCATGGTAGGTCTCATTTTGTTTGGCATTATTCTTTATGGCGCCTATACAATCGCATCTGGAGATCAAACACCGGGAGGTTTAATGTCTTTTATTGCGGCCTTTTCCTTGGCCTATGAACCGATGAAAAAATTGGCAAAGCTCAATAATACTTTACAGTTGGGGGTTGGGGCAGCAGAGCGTGTTTTAAAGTTATTTGATTTGAAGCCGTCTATTGTTAATAAAGAGACAGCTCTAACACTCAAAATCACATCTCCTTCTATCTCTTTAGAGAATGTTTCTTTTGAATATGAGAGAGGAGAACAAGAAAAAGCCCTTGATAATATCAGTTTAAACATTCAAGCAGGCAAAGTAACGGCACTTGTCGGTGTGTCTGGGAGTGGAAAAACAACAATCCTTAACCTTATTCCACGTTTTTATGATGTGAGTGCAGGAGTTATTAAAATAGATGGCGTAGATATTCGAGAGGTCACCCTCCAAAGTCTCCGACAAAATATTGCCCTTGTCTCCCAAGATATCACTATTTTTGATGAGAGTGTGTCAGCCAATATTGCTTATGGAACGGCAAAGGCCAAACAATCAGATATTATCAAGGCGGCTAAAATGGCAGCAGCGGACGATTTTATTTCTGAGATGCCAGAGGGGTATGAGACACGTCTGGGAGAAAATGGGGTAAAATTGTCAGGAGGACAAAAACAAAGAATTTCGATTGCGCGCGCTATTTTAAGAGATGCTCCTATCTTGCTTCTCGATGAAGCTACCTCTGCTCTTGATACGCATTCTGAGGCTCTGATTCAAAAATCTCTCCAGATATTTGGGCAGGGAAAAACCATATTAATCATCGCACATCGTCTCTCAACAATACAAAATGCAGATCAAATTATTGTTTTGGATCGTGGTCAAATTGTAGAGCAGGGGGCACATAGTGATCTCATCACAAAAAAAGGCATTTACAATCAATTATACAATCAATATAACCATGAGACTTAAAAGCACACACTGATAATCATTACTTTATCTTTGAATTTTTTGAGGATCCTTTGTAAGGCCAAGAAGATGCATTACTCTCGTATTCTACTCATTGTTCTAAGTTGTTTTGTTCTTTGGAGCTGTCAGCCTGAGGACAAGAGCACTACGCTCATCATTCAATTAGAAAATAGATCTGAAGTTTCTTTTCTTGTGGAGAAAGCTGAAACGCCTGAAGAGCATACCCAAGGTTTAATGAACAGAGAGTCCTTGCCTCAAAATGCAGGCATGCTCTTCATTTTTCCTGTTGCAGGGTTTCATTCCTTTTGGATGAAAAATACGCTCATTCCTCTGGATATTCTCTTTATCACTGAAGAGGGGAGTATAGGATATATTCATCACCATGCGCTCCCCAAAGACTTAACCCCCGTCCCCTCACACATCCCTGCGATGTACGCTCTTGAAATTAATGGGGGGCTAAGTTCTAAGCTTGGGATTCAAGTCGGAGATCACGTTTTTCACGAGAAAATAAAAAGAAATCTTGCCCCTTAAAAGAGAATGATGTAAACCATTGAAATCGTCATTTTTATCAAATGTCACGGAGTGTAGCGCAGCCTGGTAGCGCATCTGGTTTGGGACCAGAGGGTCGGGAGTTCGAATCTCTCCACTCCGACCATTTACCCTAAGAAGAGGTTTTTTATGCTAGTGACCATTGGTCTGTCTTGTATACTTTGGCGTAATTGTATTCCAAATTCTCCATCCCCAAGGTCTTGCATCCATTTTATGTCTTCTTGGATTAAATGGTTCTCCTGAAGGGAAGCATCTTTTTCTACCTGTGTATGACGGGTCTAATCCCATAAAGGTACCAAATGTTGTGTAGGATCACTCTTGAAATAATAATTGCCTGTGAGCGGCAACAATCCGTGAAATTGTGGCTTCACTGACGTTATATAGTAGTTCTTAATATTTATATTACATGTTATAATGTCTGATGACATATCAATTATCCCATAGGCAAGCCGTAATATCCTATATAAAAGACGGTGGAAGTAAGGTAGAAGCCTCACGAATATTTAAAGTATCAAGGGATACATTGTATCGCTGGTTGAAGCTAACAGATCTGCGCCCGCCCGCTCGGGAGAAGACTC
>JAJRSA010000008.1 GCA_024279035.1 Alphaproteobacteria bacterium | reverse complement strand
TGGACTAACGCCAGCAGAAGTTTATAATCCCGTTTTAGATATTGAGGGGGTACCCCCTCAATATCTAAAACAAGCGGCATAACCCAAACAAAGGGAGCTTAGCATTGCCGCAAAACTGTCCAACAAAGTAGGACCACCTCTGATGTCTCGTCTGTTTGGATTTTTAGCAAAGCATCAAGGGCATGCTTGTGATCATTATTCAGATCGTTTGCCACGCGCTGATAACACATTTCTTCAAGCGTGGATTTTACTGCATTTATAATCCTCTCTTCTCGCAGAGCAGAAGGGCGTTCAATCTTCTTATCTTGAAACCATTGCTTCAGTAACTCTGACAAACGGTTTTCAACATTTATATCTTTGGAACACGCACCTATCAGATCAGATTTTGTTTTCTCCAAATCCGCCGGCAATGCTATTTTAAAATCCAGAAATGCACGAACATCACGCCGCAGACGCTTGCCTGTTCGATCCAGATAATCATAACTTGGATCAATTTCATCAGGTACTTCAAATAATGCAGACAGGGTTTTTCTGCCGATTTCAGAGATGTCATCGTATTTGTCGGGAAAACGGCTTTCGTTTTGAAAATATTTCAGCAAAGCTGCGATTTTTAAACGGTTTTTACCACGATATTGACGTGCAAATCCAAGCTCAGATTCAGATAATGACCAAAAGTTTTTATGCACGTATTCCTCTGACATACCGGAAACCTCTCAAATTTATAAACTGAAAGACTATCCATAGCATGTTTGGCCCCATATGACAGCTACGCTCACTTTACCCCATGAAGTGGATATGGTTGAGGTAAAGGACCTTCTTCATAACCACACATACCGTCAACTTATGTGTGGGAGCATGTCAAGTCGTACTATATTACAGGATTCAAACATGTATTGTAGCTATGAAAACTTCGGTAAAAAAGATGAAAAAATCACGATTACACGTATGTATCCAGAAGATGGTAACATATAGTTTGTTGATACGGTTGTTAAGCCTAAATAAAAACAGACCTAACCCTCTCAACTAGTCTTGACCCTAATTATAATTAAGAGTGCCACGTGAGCCGTGTAGCGTATCAATTCGCATGTGGCCCTGGTAAACAGGTGGGTGCCATATGCAGGAGAAAGCGACAAAACACTTTAACAACCTACAGGGACAGCTCCCGAGCGAAAAGTTATCGGCCGCTGAAATATGATGCTATCACGCACTCCGCAGCACCCTTAATAAACGTTTGTAATGAAACATTACAAACTGCGTTCAAACGCCACGCAGACTTCGGGCAAAGCTCGCTTCGCAGTCGCTTGTGTAATTTGTATTGATCCAAAAGATCTCTACACATCTATATATAGGCGCTTATGCCACATCTTTCAAGCGATTTGCGATTTGGAGGACACGCTGGTTCAAATGCTCAACTGCATTCCCTAAAGCTTGTTGCTCTTCTAGAGGAATAGAATTTTCTAGTGAGGAGGGCGACGGTGATCCATTCCCCTCTAAAAGGTCATGAATCTCATCGGCAAGAACCAAAGAGGTCAACACCAACAAATGAGATTCTGTCGTCGCAACACCTGCCGAGGCAATGCTTTTTAAACGCTCGTCAATATATTGCCCCAGCTCTGCAACGCGTTGCTCTTGTCCATTATCACATGAGACCCCGTAATTTCTATTATTAATTGTAACTGTGACTTCTGCCATTTTTCCCTCTTACTTTTTTTTTATGCTTATTCTAAGGCTTTAAGACATCTGAGACTTTAAGAATAACTTGATCTAACTTTTGAATCATAGAGTCCCGATCAAAATGGTCGGGTTGTTGTACAGAAGCAACCCGCGCTTCTACCGTTTCCTCAAGAAAATTAAGAGATTCATCAAGCATCACCAGTGATTGTTTAAGTCCATCTAATCCCATATCTTTTAAATATCCTAATTTTCGCCTCTATTTATCTCTATGTGAGTAACAGGTTTTATCGAAAGCGGTCAAGGATGTTTAAAAAGATAGCCACATCTATTGACTAAATAAGTTTCAATATGCATGTTAGGGCACTTTATAACCCCCAAATATGAGTAAAATATATGAGCAACGCATCACAACAAATCTCTGAGAATAATTTTTCTCCAGAAATTTCCTTAAAAATAATGGCCAATGCTATTCGAGCTCTTGCCATGGACGCGGTACAAAAAGCAAACTCGGGGCATCCTGGTATGCCGATGGGGATGGCCGATGTGGCGACAGTGCTTTATTCTAAATTTCTAAAATTTAATCCGAAAGATCCTGCATGGGCAGATCGTGATCGCCTTATATTGTCTGGTGGACATGGATCTATGCTTTTGTATGCGCTCAATTATTTAACAGGCTATGCGCCGATGACGATTGAAGAGATTAAAAATTTCCGTCAATTGCATAGTAAAACGCCTGGACATCCAGAAATAGATATTGAATGTGGGGTGGAAATGACAACAGGGCCTTTAGGACAAGGTGTGGCTTCTGCCACAGGATTTGCCCTTGCCGAACGCATCCTCAATACGCGCTTTGATGATACGCTGGTGGATCACTATACATACGTCATGGCAGGCGATGGAGACATGCAAGAAGGAATCTCTCACGAATCTTGTTCTTTTGCAGGCCATCAACACCTCTCTAAATTGATTGTCTTGTACGATGATAATAGTATATCCATCGACGGAGACACCTCTTTGTCTTTTACGGAAGATGTGTGTCAACGCTTTGACTCCTACGGATGGGATACTCAAAAAATTGACGGGCATGATATGCAGGCCATTGAACACGCCATTGCACACGCCAAAACCACAAAGACTCCAAGTCTTATCGCCTGTAAAACAAAAATTGGGTATGGCGCGCCTACCAAAGAAGGATCTGCCTCTGCCCATGGGGCGCCCTTGGGCACAGAAGAAATTCAAGGCGCACGCCAAAATTTAGGCTGGACTCATGCCCCATTTGAAATTCCAGAGGACATTTTGTCTGCATGGCGCGCCGTTGGAGAACAAAATTTGGAGTGTTATACCGCATGGACGGCGCGCTCTCAAAACGCCCCTGAGTTTCTGTCCACTCTTTCTGGTTTGGATCAAGTAACTCTTGAAAGTAAAATCCAAGAGGCAAAAGATTTCTTTGGAGAAGAAAAGCCTCAAAAAGCGACCCGTCAAACATCAGGCCTTACGCTTGAATATTTAATCCCTGCCCTCCCCTCTATGATCGGCGGATCGGCAGATTTAACAGGCTCGAACAACACCATCGTCAAAGGATATGAAGAAGGCATTCAGGCAGAGAATGGCTATAGTGGTCGCTATATATACTACGGCGTCCGAGAACATGGCATGGCCGCTATTATGAATGGAATGAGTATCCATGGGGGTGTTATGCCCTACTCTGGGACATTCCTTCAATTTTCAGATTATGCACGCCCTGCGATTCGCTTGGCAGCCTTAATGGGAACACAAGTTATTCATGTCATGACCCATGATTCAATTGGTTTGGGAGAAGATGGCCCCACGCACCAACCTGTTGAGCATCTCTCTGCTCTGCGTGCTATTCCCAATTGTTACACATACCGTCCGTGTGATGGGGTGGAAACAGCAGAATGTTGGGAAATAGCTCTCAAAAAGACAAATGCGCCTGCTATTATGGCACTTACACGTCAAGGACTTCCAACGCTTGCCCCAGCCACAACCAGTAACGCTTCGGCAAAAGGTGCTTATATTTTATGCGAGACCTCCAATGACCCACAAGTGACCCTCTTTGCGTCAGGCTCTGAAGTCTTCATTGCCAAAGAGGCTTACGACACATTGGTTTCAGATGGTATCACAGTGCGTCTTATCTCTGTCCCTTGTATGGATTTATTCTGGGAGCAGGACAGCGCTTACATTGAAAGCCTCATATGCAACAATAGCATTAAAATCGCCGTCGAAGCCGCCGTCCGTCAAAGCTGGGATCGTATTCTTGGTGCACACGGGGCATTTATAGGGATGACAGGATTCGGAGGTTCCGCCCCTGCCAGCGACCTCTATAAGCATTTCGGAATCACAGCAGAAGCAATTGTTGAAACCGTAAAGAAGAAACAAAAATAAGTGAACAACAAAGTAAAACAAAGTTTAGACAAAGTGATTTATGCAATAGACGAGCAAACGAATAAAACTTCTAAAACTATTTTGGACATGGCTTTTTATGTTCATACAGAATTAGGACTGGGGCTTTTAAATTACTAGAAAAAGGATTAAAAGTTGAAAGACAAAAAATTATGCCCGTTGAATTTGAAGGGCAGTTTATTGAAACAGGCTTTAGAACAGATTTAATAGTAGAAACGAAACATCACTAAAAAATGAAATTAAACGCATAAAAAAAGCACAAATAACAAAGAAAAACTTTGTCTAACTTTGTGGTTTTAAAATGAATTAACAAACAGAAAGAGAAAAACATGACGATTAGAGTAGCTATTAACGGATTTGGACGCATCGGACGTAATGTCACACGGGCTTTATTTGAATCAGGACGCACAGATATAGACATCGTGGCCATTAATGATCTTGCACCCCTTGCCACAAATAAACATCTTTTGAAATATGACTCTGTTCACGGGACTTTTCCTTTTCCTGTTGAAACCGTGGATGAAGATACCATCATTGTGAATGGAAAAAAGATTGATGTTGTGCAAGAGCGTGATCCTGCAAATCTCCCTTGGGGGAAAATGAACATAGATATTGTTTTCGAATGTACGGGTATTTTCACATCCCATGAGAAAGCCTCTCTACATATACAAGCAGGCGCGAAAAAGGTTCTTATTTCTGCGCCCAGTGGCGATGCGGATCTCATGGTTGTTTACGGTGTCAATTCCGACAAACTCCTCTCTGAGCACATAATTGTTTCAAATGCCTCTTGTACAACAAACTGCCTGGCTCCAATGGCGCAAGTCTTAAACAATGCGATTGGGATTGAAAGTGGATTCATGACGACGATTCATTCCTATACAGGGGATCAACGGATTGTTGATACAGCCCATGGAGATCTACACAGAGCCCGTGCTGGTGCTCTGAACATGATTCCCACCTCAACGGGGGCAGCAAAAGCCGTTGGTAAAGTCCTCCCCGAGCTAAATGGCAAGCTAGATGGTGTCTCAATGCGTGTTCCAACCCCTAATGTGTCCGTGGTTGATTTTAAATTTACCCCCTCTAAACCAACAAGTGTTGAAGAGGTAAACGACGCCATACGCAAGGCGTCCACTGAGTCTTTAAAAGGCATTCTTGGAACATATGACGAGCCTTTGGTGTCTGGAGATTTTAATCATAATCCTCTGTCCTCAATATTTGCTGTGAATGAAACAAAAGTCATCAATGGTAACTTGGTGCGAGTCATGAGCTGGTACGATAATGAATGGGGTTTTTCTAATCGTATGTTGGATACAGCTGTTAAGATGCATGAAGTTGGGTATTAAAAGGATTTGGAACACCTCTTCACGGGCAGATATTATCAATAATAAAACTCTTGGTGTCTTTGTGCCTTGGTGGTAGAAATATAGCCTATGAATATTAAACAGCTCTATAGAAACTATCTCAAAGACATTAAGCTCATGCAATTGGCAACGTGTGATGACACTCAACCATGGCTGTGTAATGTTTGGTTTGTGAGTGATGAGGAAGATAGAATCTATTGGATCTCGAGAGAGACACGTCATCATAGCCTTCATATTGAAAAGAATTCAAAAGTGGCGTGTAGCTTTCATAAAAACTATAATCAAGGATTGGGGCATGAGCCTGCTCAATCTGTTGTCATGTCTGGGGAGGCACGACGTGTGCCTGCGCAAGAATGTGAAAAACCATATCTCTTATACAACACAAGATATCCAAATTTAGAGCCATTCCAATCCTTAAACTCTTTTTTAAAAGATAAAGGAGATCACTTTTTCTACGAACTCGCACCCACAAAAATTGTCTGGTGGGATGAAATTAACTTTCCAGAACAATCACGACAAGAAATACATATATAAAACAAAAGGAGAAAAATCATGTCAAATTTAAATGCAGGCGTTGTTTGGGGTGAGGATTATAAAACCCTTGTTAAGGCATGTAAAGACGGAGGGTATGCCCTTCCTGCTGTGAATGTGACAGGAACAAACACAATCAATGCGGTGATGGAAGCCGCTGCCAAGAATAAATCTGATGTGGTTATTCAGCTCTCAAATGGCGGTGCGCAGTTTTATGCAGGAAAAGGCATGGAGGATAGCTTTGAGGCAAAAGTGCTTGGGGCGGTCTCTGCTGCACGCCATGTTCATCTTTTGGCACAGCATTACGGAATTTGCGTTATTTTACACACAGATCATGCGAACAAGCCTCTTATCCCTTGGGTAGAGGCTATGATCACGCAGAGTGAAGAGAATATGAAAAAGAACGGCGTTCCCCTCTTCTCTTCTCATATGCTTGATTTGTCTGCTGATGATATAGAGTTCAACTTGTCTGAATCCGAACGTCTTCTCAAACGTCTTGCGCCTCTAGGTATGAGCATTGAGATTGAACTTGGTGTAACAGGCGGAGAAGAAGATGGGGTAGGATCTGACGAGATTGACAATGATAAGCTCTACACACAGCCAGAAGACTGTCTTCAGGCCTATGAGCGTCTTTCACAGATAGGACATTTCTCTCTCGCGGCATCTTTTGGAAATGTACATGGTGTTTATAAACCGGGTAATGTTGAGCTTCGCCCAGAAATCTTGAAAAATTCTCAAGCCCTTATTCAGGAACGTCATAATACACCTAGAAATCCTTTGGATCTTGTTTTCCATGGTGGATCAGGCTCAGAAAAAGCTAAAATCGAAGAAGCTCTTACTTATGGCGTTTTCAGAATGAACATCGACACAGACACACAATTTGCCTTTGCCGAGGGTGTGGGTGATTATGTGACCTCAAATGTAAAAGCATTTCAGTGTCAAATTGACCCAGAAGATGGAACGCCCTACAAAAAACAATACGATCCTCGCGCTTGGCTTCGCAAGGGAGAGGAGCGATTTATAGAGCGTTTGGATGAAGCATTTTTTGACCTTAAAGCAACAGGTCAATCTCTCGCAATATCAACGGCGAAGACGAAAGTCGCATAGATGCAGTGGAAAACGCTTTTCTCAAGGAAAAATTCTATTTTTTTCCTTGTCGCTTTGATTTTTATTTGTCTTCAACTGTTTCAGAATGCAGCAGAGGACTCTTCTGGCCTTCTTCCCCCTAGCGTAGAAAAACACATCATTTATGGGAATTCAACAGGAGGAGGGCATTTATATGGCGTAGGAAGACCGTGCAAAAGTGAATTTCCAAAGGACTGGACTGTCGAAAAAATAATCCAAACAGTTAAATCTCAGGCGGTTAATGACAACCTAAGCTGGAGACAAGAAGATAACGGCTACCAAGTCTCTGAAAAACAACATGGAAAAGTGCGTGTACGAGTTGTTCTGAATGAAAATAAATCGCGCATCATTACGGCCTACCCCACTAATCGAGGCAGAAATCCATGTGAAAGAGAATAAAAGGCTTGATTTTAAAGGTAATAACGCTTAAAAACGCTTCGAACAAAGAATTATGGAGACCACTATGAAAGCCGAGATACACCCTGACTATCACACCATCAATATTGTAATGACAGATGGAGAAGAATACCAAACAAAATCTACATGGGGCAAAGAAGGCGATACAATGCGTCTCGACGTTGACTGTAAGTCTCACCCTGCATGGCACGGCGGAACAGCCACCATCATTGAAAAAGGACAATTGTCTAAATTCGAAAAGAAATACGGATCTTTCTTATCTGGCGTTGCCACCGAGAAGAAGGACGAGAAAAAAGAAGAAAAATAAATTAATTTCTTATACTCAGTATCATAAGAGCGGCTTTTGGGTCGCTTTTTTGTCTCTTCAAGGTTTTAACATCGGTTTTTTGTTACAATTAGTGTATTAGCACAAGAGCTCATATTAAAATAAGCTATGCTACATCCAACTGTTTTAACGCACTTGCAAGTTTTTCTTTTGTAGTCAGAGCCTTGGTCTTACGTTTCTCCTGCTCTTCTACAATTTCTTGCGGGGCATTGGTGACAAACTTTTTATTGTCTAGTTTTTGAGATATTTTTTGAATTTCTCCCTCGAGTTTTCCAATTTCCTTTTGGAGACGAGCTCGTTCTTTATCCAAATCAATTAAGTCTGCAATAGGCAAAATGAGCGTTGTCTCATTGACGATGGTTTGGAGTGCTCCTTTGGGAGCTTCAGAGACATTACTAATGCTTTTAAGGCGGGCAAGACGCGCTATGGGGGCTTCATAACTTTTAAAAAGCTCAATCGTCTGGGAAGAGGCCCCTTTATATTGAAGCTCTATTTTGGCCTTTGCAGGGACATTCATATCCGCGCGCACGCTTCGAATCTCGGAGACAATCTTGATGAGCCATGAAATTTCTTCTGTGGGCTCTTTAGAGAGTTGTATTTCACTGTAATCTGGCCAGTGTGTCGAAATGAGGCGTTGTCCTTGACGTTGTCCTAAAGAGGCATAGAGCTCTTCAGAAATGTAAGGCATGAAAGGATTAAGAAGAATAAGAATTTGATCGAGCACCCATGCAGCCGTCGCACGTGTTTCTGTTGCAATAGCGTTATCCTGTTCAAAAACAGGCTTGATGAGCTCAACATACCAATCACAAAATGTACCCCATATGAATTGATAAAGGGTCAACGTCGCTTCATTGAATTTACACTCTGCAAGGGCTTTTTCTATCAGCCTATTTGCTTTCACTATTTCTGATATAATCCATTGATTTTTTGTGTCTATAACCGAAGAAGGATCAAACTCTTCCACAGGGTGACAGCCGTTCATTTCACAAAAACGCGCAACATTCCAAAGCTTCGTCGTAAAGTTACGGTAGGTTTCAACATGTTGCTCTGACACATTCATATCTCTCCCTTGTACCGTCATAGAGATGAGTGTGAAACGCACAGCATCTGTTCCATATTTATCTATTAAGATAAGAGGATCTATGACATTGCCCTTGGATTTAGACATTTTCTGTCCTTTTTCATCTCGAACCAAGCCATGGACACACACAGTTTTAAAAGGAACGTCTTTCATAAAATGAAGGCTCATCATCATCATACGAGACACCCAGAATGTAATAATATCTTTTCCCATAATCAATGTATCTGTTGGGTAGTACTTACTAAGCTCTGGTGTTTTATCTGGCCATCCCAGAGTTGAAAACGACCAAAGAGCTGAGGAAAACCAAGTATCCAGAACATCTTCTTCTTGACGTAAAGGCACATCTTGTCCATGGCTTTCTCGAGCCTGCGCTAAAGCCTCTTCTTCATTCTTAGCCACATAAATTTCATCATTAGGGCCATACCATGCAGGAATACGATGTCCCCACCACAACTGACGGGAAATACACCACGGCACAGTATTTTCTAGCCATCTAAAATAGGTATTTTCCCATTTTTGAGGGATAAATTTTGTTCTTCCGTCTTTGACAGCTTCAATGGCAGGGACAGCAAGCTTTTCTGCATCGACATACCATTGCTCCGTTAAAAACGGTTCAATAATAGTTGTTTTACTTTTTTCATCATAAGGCACAGAATGCTTGATAGACTCTCTCTCTTTTAAAAGCTCAAGCTCTTCAAGCTCTTTAAGTATCTTTTTACGGGCGACAAAACGATCCAGACCTTGATATGAGCTTGGCGTTTTGTCATTCATTTCTGCGCGTTCATTCATGATATTGATCACAGGTAAATCATGGCGCTGTCCCAATTCAAAATCGTTAAAATCATGGGCGGGCGTAATTTTAACAGCACCTGTGCCCTTTTCAGGGTCACAATATTCATCCGCGACAATAGGGATGGGTCTGTTCACAATCGGGACAACTGCATATTTTCCAATAAGATGCTTATAGCGCTCATCTTCGGGATGAACCGCTATTGCAGTGTCACCTAGAAGCGTTTCAGGTCGCGTTGTTCCTATTGTAATATAAAGCTCTTGCTCTCCCTCAAGAGGATAATCAATATACCACATACTCCCTTTGACCTCTTTTTGATCCACTTCTAGGTCAGAAAGAACCGTTTGTGTTTTCGGATCCCAGTTGACAAGGCGATTAGCACGATAAATAAGCTTTTCTTGATAGAGCTGAATAAATACTTTTTGAACCGCTTTTGATAAACCTTCATCCATCGTAAAGCGTTCGCGTTCCCAATCAGGCGTTGTCCCCAAGCGTTTAAGTTGGTTGACAATGTTATCCTTACATTGTGCTTTCCACCCCCAAGCTCGCTCCATAAAGCCCTCACGCCCTAATTTCTGACGGGTTGTCCCCTCTTCTGCCAATTGGCGATCTAACACCATATGCACCGCAATGCTGGCATGATCCGTCCCAGGTTGCCACAGTGTGTCCCTTCCCTTCATACGATAATAACGGGTCAGAACATCTTGAAGTGTATATTC
This sequence comes from Alphaproteobacteria bacterium, assembly GCA_024279035.1. GTDB lineage: Bacteria > Pseudomonadota > Alphaproteobacteria > Micavibrionales > Micavibrionaceae > UBA1850. The sequence continues at coordinate 4,313 of JAJRSA010000008.1, read as the reverse complement.
AAGAGCATGCCCTATATGTAAATTTCCCGTCACATTGGGCGGAGGCATCATAATCGCAAAAGGATCGGCAGAGCTTTGAGGATCAGCGCCAAAAACACCAGACGCCTCCCACTCTTTATAATACTTTTCTTCTATTGATTGAGGATCAAAGCTTTTATCCAGCATCTATTTTACCCTTGTGTTTCTCTAAAATTAATCAGTTTTGGATTATATATATAATAAGGAGGAGAGCAAGAGAGGGAGTAAATCTCTAACCATAAAGATATTTTTATCTTGACATACACAAGCATACGGATTTATACATATAACAGTTATCTTAAAGAAAAAGAGAGCCTATAAATGAATAAGGATTATATATCTCCTGTAGTAGGGTTAACATTTATAACGTCAATTATTTTTGCCGCCGAACCGACACAAATGTCATGCTCCATGTTAATAAATAAGATAGAGACTGCTCGAAAAGTTCTTCAAACTGTTTCTAAAAAGACACATGATGAAGACAAAAGATTTGCTATGTCCTTCCACATACGCTCCCTTCACAATATGGACCTCATCTATGAAAAGAATGAATGCCCTACCCCTCCTTCTACCCAAGCAGACCCACAGAGTAATATAGCCTAACTATCTCGCGCATGGCGTGCCAGCTTTTCAAGCTCTTTTTCAACCAAGACTTTTACAAGGCGAGGCATATTGCTATCAATCCACTCTCTAAGCATGGGACGGAGCATATCTTTGACTATTTCCTCAAGTGTAATGTTGTCACTATAATGAGACAAAGCCACATTTTCCGTCAGCTTTGAAAAAGCGCCTGCTGTGGCTGAGGCTGCGGTCTCTGTAAAAATGTCCGTTTCAGATTCTTCTGGCTCTTCGTTGTCTTGAGCCATAAAGTCAATATTTACATCTTCTTCTAGCTCGTCTTCAGACTCTTCCTCCATGTCTTTGGTCAACTCAAAGACATCATCTTCTTCCTCAATATCCTCTTCAGGTTCAGGATCTGGTGTAGAGTCGACATCTTCTGTTGCCTCCACTGACTCAGGTTCATCATCAGAGATAATCTGACGAATAGAGGCTAAAATTTCTTCTATCGAAGGGTCTATTTCTGTTGTGTCTTCTGTTTTTGCCATTATTTTTAGATCTTCTCTGCAAATTTACCGTTGCTCAGTTTGGACGATTGTTAAGCTCTTGTCAAAGCTGGATTTTGACTAGTCAGGATAATCCACATGAAAACCATGCCAATTTCCACCTATAGTATCCATTATTTCTTGATTATTCGGAAGTGTATTTTTAAGATGAAAAAAATCAGGAGATAAAACGCCTATTTGTCTCGACAGATCAAACCCTGCGATCATCATATCTCTTTGGGCGCGTATCAGCTCGACTTGGGCATCTAAATATTCTTGATCTGAATCTAACAAATCAATCACTGTTCTTACCCCATATTCATGTTCTTTTTTCGTACCGTCTGCTGCAATTTTTGTAGACTCCACCTGTTTTTGACGCGCCTCCACACTGTATTCTGACGCCTTATAACTATGCCACAAAATAATTATATTTTCTTTAATTCTTTCCTTAATATCCTCGCGATCATATTTGTTCGCCATATCCATATACAAGGCTTGCCTTAGGCGAGAGCGCGTTGCTCCTCCTGTATAGAGTGGAATAGAGGCCTTCACCTGTATGCTTTCGCTGTCCTGTTCTTCTAAAAAACCTGGGGCAGGATCATATGATCTGGATTTAGAAAGATCTAAATTCACTTGAGGGAGAAACTCTCCTTGAATACTCCTCACTGCATTTTGAGAGGCTTCCTTTATAAATTGAGTAGATTGAATGTCAGGATTATAAGACATGGCCTCTGAGAGAGCTATATCCAAAGACTCTGGGATATCAGGGGGTATAATAGGTTTTTCAAGCGTCTCAATAGAAAGATGTGTTAATCTCTCTAATGTGGCCTTTGCCTTTTCTAAGGCACCTCTTGCCTGTGCAAGATCTGCATCAGCGGCGGCCAAACGGGCTTGAGCTTGAGAGACATCAGTTCGTGTTAAAACGCCCACTTTAAACTGAGCCTGTGTTTCTTTTAATCTTTGGGTCAAAAGAGTGTGATTGGATTCATTTAAACCCACAACGAATTGTTGAAGATAGACATCCCAATAACTTGAGAGGGTCTCAAAGAGAACATCTTGATATTTTTTGCTCAGTTGCCAATACTCCACCGATATAAGGCTTTTACTTTCTTTGATTTTTGCGCGCGTTGAGCCTCCACGAAATAAAGGCTGAGAGATCCCTCCTCCCACTGTTTTTGAAAAATTAGACCCCTCTTGTGTAAAGAATGTGTTTCCCTTGCTTTCAGACTCCGAATGCGTTGCATCTGCCTCCAAAGAGACAGAAGGTCTATACCCTGCCCTCGCTTGAGAGAGAGACTCCACACGGCTATAATAATTTGCCTTGTCTCTCTTAATCTCAAGACTCTCATTGAGGGCATGATCCAAAAGAGTTTCTAATTTCAAAACCTCAGACTCTGCACGTACAGAAATCTCAAACATAAACACGCTTAAGATCAATATTATAAGAATGGATAAGAGATCTTTCATATCTATTTTTCCAGAGAAAAGCCTTCTTCTACACCGTAATCAAGGCAGTAATGTGTTGCCGACATTCCAACGTATTTTTCCTCTTGCTCTTGTTCATTTATTCTCAGGATGACCTTAATCGTCCCCAGAGACAAAGGATTATCTTTATGTACGTAACACAGAGACCCTCCATAAGATAATTGCTTAATGAGATGATCTGGAGCAGTAAAAGAAGCTCCACAGAGAATGATTTTATCAAAGGGCGCATGCACGACATCTCCGTGTCGTAACTTTTCCTGAAGAGAAACAATGTTCGTTAAATCCAGTTTTTGATAGATCTCCTCAGAAAAGGCCAAAGCATGAGGGTCTTCTTCAAGACGAACCACCGTGGAGGCCAATTCTGCCACAATAGCTGCTGCGTAGCCACTAATGTCCCCAATACATAAAACAACATCTTCTGGGTCAATAGAGGCTCCAGAAATAAGCTTGGCCAAGGTCAAAGGATCAAGAACGGATCGTCCGTTTGGAAGATGAATATCCTCATCCCTATAACATGTGTGTTTATACTCTTGTGGCAAGAACAACTCACGAGGAGTCATTAAAAAAGCCTTCAGTACATCCTCATCTGTAATTCCATTTGGAGAGAGTTGCCCTTCAACCATTGCTATACGCATATCTTTAAAATTCATTAATCTGACCCATTGATAAAAGGATTGAACGCTTTGGAATGTTCTACTTTAAATTAAAGAAATTGAATAGAGTTATTGATAAATTTCTTTTGAACTGCTAAATGTTTCATACTCTTTTGAGAGAAGGCGCGGTGGCAGAGTGGCTATGTAGCGGACTGCAACTCCGCGTACGCCGGTTCGATTCCGGCCCGTGCCTCCATTAATTAAATGAGAAATAAAATTGACAGTATAAAAAATATATGTATTTTTACACTCGATTTGAAGAAATCATGTTCCCTGGTAGCTCAGTGGTAGAGCAGACGACTGTTAATCGTCCGGTCGCTGGTTCGAATCCGGCCCAGGGAGCCATTCTTTATACCCCACCAAATCAACGAATAGATTGAACGGTGCCTTCAAGGTATACCGTAGCTTTCGGCCATCCATTTGCAGGTTCGAAAACACATATCCGATCAATTGGTGTTTTTCATCAATTGTCGAACGCTCAAAAATATCATAAGCCTTTGATGCCAACGTAACCAGCGTAGATACTGCGATTCTGAATTGCTCATCACCAGCATGATGCCGTTCGAGCAATTCGTTAATTTCTTGCCTGCGCTGTATCAACTGACCATGCTTTCTGTTGTAAGTATCCTTTGTAATACTCTCATCCATCAGCACCTCTAAAAGCCTATCTAGTTTTTTTGTTATTCCATCTGCCTCATTACGTAGCCCTTTAATGGAAGATTGATGGAAGTCTTTTTCGGATTGATGCGTCTTTTTAAGATGTTCGGTAATATAAGCCATTACATCTTCTGGAATTTGAATGGATTTAAAAATATCGCCAATTTGGTCTAAAGCCACATTCTCATTTGTCCAAACCTTACGTTTAACATCCGCAGGGTCACGCCCAATCAAATAGATGTGCTTGCCTTTTTTCATTGTCACTTTTTAGGTTATAAACCTCCGCCTTCAGGCGGAAAGAGGCTTCAGCCGTAATTTGCTCATATACTCTCTCCTTAAAATGGGTATCAGGCGTAGCCGATTAAATACCCATTTTAAGGAGAGAGTATATGAGCTA
>JAJRSA010000007.1 GCA_024279035.1 Alphaproteobacteria bacterium | reverse complement strand
TATAGTAATTTAAATGAACAATTGGACGTTACGATCATGTCTATTATTGTGTTTGGAAGGGCGTTTTTCCAGTTTGTTTTCATGGCTCCGAATGTGTTTTCGATTGGGTTAAAATCAGAGGAATATTTAGGCAGGCACAAGAGTTCATGACCGGCATTATCCATCACGATAACGCTCGGGTGTTGCAACGACGGCATTAAATATTTTTTGAGCCACCACAGCACAGTAATCCCTTCACATGAGCCTTCAAACAAAATAGGCGCAAGCCATTGCCGGTTCTTGCGACGTTGGGCCATAATTAAGTTTGTGTGCGGATTTTAACGACCCCTGACTTCACCGTAAATTGTCTTGAAAGCAATGGATAGGCCGAGCACGCTGATGTTAAAGATCTTTGCACGTTCTCGCAAAATCATCGCACTTGCCCATCCCTTCTTTTATATACGCAAGACCCTTGCGACGAAATGATATTGGGTATGTCATCACACATCATAACACGTCCAATTGTTAATTTAAATTACTATAGACCCAGCAACCACAGAGAGAATAACGCCACAGACTATAGGTGTTTTCATAATTGTCTCCTTTTTAACTCGTCATTTAAAAATTAACTCTTCATTATGATTACACTGATATAATGAAGAAATGATTAATGCTTTAAATAGTTCTGTCAGTGGGTTAATTGCTCAATCGGCAAAAATTCAGGTGGGCGCTTTAAATATCGCGAGTGCCGATATCAGTGGGTCTCTAGATCCAAATAATCTCCGACAGCCTTATCAAGCATTAGATGTTAATTTTACATCTATACAAAATGGAGGTGTGCGCGCGATAATTCTTCCTAGAGATCCAGGCGCTGTCATTTCCTATAGCCCAGACTCTCCCTTTGCAAATGAAGAAGGCTTTATTGGTGTTCCTAATGTTAATCTCGGCGAAGAACTCATCAACAATCTTCAGGCTGCACAAGCCTACAAAGCCAATCTCCAGATTATTCCCGTCATCCAAAATATCCATGATGCTTTACTGGATGCGGTCGATAAAAACGCTTAATATTTTCAAGGACGTTCAAATGCCACGCAGGCTTCGTCCCATACGGGGCGGAGACACAGTCGTGTCTCTTGCAATAGTGCACATATAAAATGATTTTTCATTTTGTGTCGTATTATCTGCTTACATTCCCTATACTCACCAAAGATTAAAGGAGACACATACATGACAAAAATTAAAGTACACAATCCGATTGTTGAAATTGATGGTGACGAGATGACTCGGATCATATGGGCATGGATCAAAGAGTATTATATCGAGCCCTATCTCGATATTGATTTGAAATATTACGATCTGTCCATCCAAAGCCGTGATACGACGGATGATCAAATTACCATTGATGCCGCCAATGCAATCAAAGAGCACGGGGTGGGCGTCAAATGTGCCACTATCACGCCAGATGAAGCGCGTGTTGAGGAATTTGGATTGAAAAAAATGTGGAGGTCTCCCAATGGAACAATCCGTAATATTTTGGGAGGCACTGTCTTTCGTGAACCAATCATCTGCCAAAATATCCCTCGCTATGTTCCAGGATGGCAAGAACCCATTATCGTTGGACGTCATGCCTTCGGAGACCAATATAAAGCCACAGACCTCAAAATCCCTAGCGCAGGTAAGTTAACGATGACATTTACCCCTGCCGATGGCAGCGCGCCTCAAACCCATGAGATTTTTGATTTTCCTGATGCGGGTGTTGCCATGGGCATGTATAATCTTGATGCCTCCATAGAAGGCTTTGCCCGTGCGTGCTTTAATTATGGGTTGGAGCGGACTCTCCCCGTTTACCTCTCAACCAAGAACACAATTTTAAAAGCCTATGATGGGCGCTTCATGGACATTTTCATGGATATTTATGAGCGCGAATTTAAATCTCAATTTGAAACTAAAGATTTATGGTACGAGCACCGCCTCATTGATGACATGGTCGCCTTTGCTTTAAAGAATAAAGGAGGCTTTGTCTGGGCATGTAAAAATTATGATGGAGATGTTCAATCTGATATCGTGGCACAAGGGTTTGGCTCACTCGGATTAATGACCTCTGCCCTTCTTACCCCTGATGGGAAAACAGTCGAGGCCGAAGCTGCTCACGGCACAGTCACACGACATTATCGCCGTTATCAAGCCGGAGAAGAAACGTCTACAAACCCGATTGCTTCTATCTTTGCATGGACGACAGGTCTCAAATATAGAGGAATATTTGATAAGAATGAAGAGCTTATAAACTACGCAGATACTTTGGAAAAAGCATGTGTACAAACTGTTGAACAAGGACATATGACCAAAGACTTGGCGCTCTTGGTTGGCAAAGATCAAGCCTATTTGACGACTAAAGCCTTTATGGATAAGGTGGCGACTACTTTAAAAACTTTGTTGTAAGGGATGTGCGCGTGACTCCAAAAAATTTACTACGGATACTCTGTCTCACCGTTTTGTTTTTCTCGTCCCACAGCTTTGCCTCTCCTGAGATTACCTCTATTGGAAAAATGGCGCAAGCAACGGCCAAATATGAAGATACGCTTGTCCATATGGCGCGCGCCAATAATATAGGGTTTATAGAAATCCGTGCCGCCAACCCCCATCTTGATCCTTGGATTCCTGGGGCAGGGGCAAAAGTGATTTTGCCAACAATGCATCTTCTCCCTGATGCGCCGCATCAAGGGATTGTCATTAATTTGGCAGAAATGCGCCTCTATTATTATCAAGATCCTGAACAAGCGCCCATTAGTCTCCCTATCGGAATTGGACGGGAGGGCTTAAGCACCCCCATGGGACGCACCAAAGTCACGCGTAAGAAAAAATCCCCAATATGGCGTCCCACCCAGCGCATGCGCGATGAAGACCCAAAACTTCCTGCTGTTGTCGAGGCAGGACCAGAGAATCCCCTTGGAGACTACGCCCTCTATTTAGGATGGGATCAATATGCCATCCATGGCACAAACAAACCCTATGGCATTGGACGACGGGTCAGCTCTGGATGTATTCGGATGTATCCCGAAGGCATTGAACGTCTCTTCCACCGTGTGCCTGTGGGAACTGCAGTCAATGTTGTAGATCAACCGATTAAAACGGCATGGGTGGATGAAAAACTCTATTTAGAGGCACATACCTCTCAAAAAGATTCTCTCACCATGGAAAAAGATGGGAAACTCCCAGATTATGAGGTGTCCGAACAAGACATTGCAGATATTATGGCTGTCGCTGGGAAAGAAGCCAAAGATATAGATTGGGATGCTATTCATAGGGCTTTGCGCAAACGGCATGGCTACCCTGTTGTTATTGCGACACGGGATTTCTCTTTATTAAAAACAACATCAGGGCCACAAATGACAAAAGCAGAGACCGTGTCTCTCCCCATGAGCATGGCCAAAAAATTATTAAACCGTATAGAGTTGCCCAAAATAAAGACAAAAAAGAGAGAAAAACAGGAAACTCAAACCACATTCTACCGGAATGATTAAAGAAGATTTTAAAGTATGGGCGTGTGAGTATTCAGGAATTCTTGGTGGAAACCCCAATGGTGATCTGTGGGTCTGTGGAATTGAGTATGGCGGGAACGAAGAAGGCCCAAAACTTCACCAAGATCACAAAACTTTTGAAAAAGAGGGTTTACCTTGTTGGGACATGGGAACAGGCGGAGTAGATTATACGCAGACATATCCCGATTGTACAGCATGGCAATTCCAACAAAAAATTGCCAAAATTTCTTTGACAATGAAAAATAAAGATACAAAAGACTATAAGCTATATATTAAAGAAGAACTATGTAGGTCAAATGAAAATACTTTTCTATTAAACCTTTACCCATTGAGGTTTAAGAAAAGTGACGATGAGTATTGGACTAAAAAACACTATGATTTAACAGGTTTTCCGAATAAAATCGCATATAAAGCCTGGTGTATGAAACACCGCTTTCCAACGTTTAGAGACCTCGTCAAAAAATACAAACCCAAAGCACTTATCTGTTCTGGCGCAGGATATGCTTCTGATTTTAAATGTGCCTTTCTTCCCTCAGAAAATTATTTTGATAAAGGCATTGAACACGAACTTCCGAAATCGAAGAAAAAATTTCATGCATTTAAAATCAATAATAACCAGACAACACTGCTAATTACCCCCTTTTTAGGGCAGGGCGGAATCATGTCTGATGAAGATTTGGGGGCGATTGCGTACCATTTTATCAACGCAAAGTCTCTAAGGTGCACAGGGTGCGGTTGATTTGATAAGCTTGGCGCCTTAGAGACTTTGCGCCCTTTGTGTTCCAAAAATACTTTCCTTAACAAATTAGTACTTTTATCCTATAGTGTGCCCATGATTTATTCTCACCTCCCCACCCTCTTTAAAATTGAGGGACGAAATGAAGAACCACAAAAAATAAAATGATAACAATAAGATAAAAGGCACAAAAACAGGAAAAAGGGCCGTTTAAGTTATCATATTCCAGTAAAATATTGAACTCTGCCTCAATACTCACTATTGTGCTACAAAACCTTATGAGGCTCCAAGATGAAAGCTATATGTTTAGTCCCACGTTGTGATGGAGTGGGTTAATATTAAAGCGTTCTGGCTCGATTGTCCATATTTTGCAAACATATTCGTAAGGCGTAATTTAAAATCTAAAGAACTGTACATAAAAACATGGGCCTGATTGGGCTTCACCACAATCAAGAGAAAACTTGATTTATCTTATGCTCTATGGCTTTACTATAAACAAAGCCAATAGAGGACAATAATGACAAACGCTATGCCTGTTTCAGATACGATCACAATCACTTTTCCTGATGGAAATACACGAGACTATGCATCTGGGACAACAGGGTTTGAGGTGGCAGAATCCATTTCAAAATCACTCTCCAAGGCAGCGATTGCGATTACATTAAATGGGGTGCAAAAAGACCTGTGTGACCCTTTAAACACAAATGGAACAGTGAGTATTATTACGCTTAAAGATGAGGCAGGGCTTGAGATTATGCGTCATACGCTCACCGCGCAAGTCCTTGCACGGGCTGTTAAAAATATTTATCCCAGCGCAAAGCTAGCCATTGGCCCTACAATTGAAAACGGGTTTTACTATGATATTGCGTTTGAAAGAGCGATTTCATCGGATGATCTCGGCACAATTGAGAAAGAAATGCGCCGCTTATTAGGCGCTGGCAATGCTATCACTAAAAAAATTGTTCCAAAATCTAAGGCTATAAAGCTCTTCACAGACCGTAATGAGCCTTACAAAGTTCAAATTATTGAAGGGGCAGAAGATAGCCAGTTCCAAATTTATTGTCAGGGCGACACAGACTTTATTGATTTATGCTACGGCCCACATCTTCCTTCTCTCAAAAAAATTGGGGCGTTTAAGCTGATGAAATTGGCGGGAGCCTATTGGCGCGGGGACTCTAACAATGAGATGCTTACACGTATTTATGGGACTGCATGGCGTGATGAGAAAGAACTCAAAGCGCACCTGACACAAATCGAAGAAGCTGAAAAGCGCGATCATCGTAAACTAGGCAAAGAGATGGATCTATTTCATCTCCAAGAAGAAGCGCAAGGCTCTGTCTTTTGGCACGCCAAAGGATATGCAATCTATCTCCAACTTGAGGCCTATATTCGTCGTCGCTTGAAAGATGCAGGATATGATGAAGTCAAAACACCCCAATTGATGGATCAGCGTTTATGGGAAGCCTCGGGGCACTGGGAAAAATTCGGGGAGAATATGTTTGTGACCCCTGATATTGTACCCAACACGACAGGTAAGGGGCCTGTCTTCACAGAAGAGCCAAAGAATTTCATGGCACTCAAACCCATGAATTGCCCTGCCCATGTCCAAATTTTTAAACAAGGGGTTACCTCTTATAAAGATCTCCCCATTCGTTTGGCAGAGTTTGGATGTTGTCACAGAAATGAGCCTCATGGCGCGCTTCATGGGATTATGCGTGTCCGCCAAATGACCCAAGATGATGCCCATATTTTCTGTCGGGAAGATCAGATTACACAAGAATCCGTAGCCTTTTGCGCACTCCTTCAAAAAATATATACAGACCTTGGGTTTGAAGATTTAAATGTTCGCTTAGCTCTGCGCCCTGAAAAGCGAGGGGGCACAGAAGAGACATGGGATAAGGCTGAAAACGGTCTTCGGGAAGCCCTTACGCAGGCAGGATTATCCTTTGAAGAAGATGAGGGCGAAGGGGCTTTTTATGGCCCTAAGATCGAATTCCATATTAAAGACGCTATTGGGCGCTCATGGCAGTGTGGAACACTTCAACTTGATTTTATTCTTCCTGAGCGCTTGGATGCAAGCTATATCGGTGAAGATGGTGAAAAACACCGTCCCGTCATGCTCCACCGTGCTATTTTAGGCACATTTGAGAGGTTTATCGGCATGATGATTGAATCCTACGCAGGAAAATTCCCTCTCTGGCTTGCGCCCACACACTGTGTGATTACCACTATTACGAGCTCTGCAGATAGCTATGCCCAAGAGCTCTATCAGACAATGTGGAACGCAGGACTTCGTGTGGAGCTAGACACAAGAAACGAAAAAATCAACTACAAAATCCGTGAACACTCGCACAAAAAAGTCCCTAATATCTTTGTTGTTGGCGCCCGAGAAGCGGAAGAAAAAACTGTTGCCATTCGTAGACTCGGTGGAAAAGATAAAGATATCATGAGCGCTGAAAAAGCAATCACAGAGCTTATTGAACAAAGCCGGCCACCTTATTAAATATTGTAGTAAAACGATTATTTTTAAATTTAATCTCTTGTTAAATTAATCCTCTTATTGTGAAGATGATTAATAATGCGAAGGGAAACTTACTGAATGTCTGAGGAAAAGATAAATAAAGAGTTTGATACAAAAGCCACAGAAAAAAGCTGGACCAAAGGACAGGCCATGGATGCTATGGAGCAACGTGTCCAAGAACAATTAGCTTATCCACAAAACCAAGCCCTCCTCGAAAAAATGATTGATAAATACGGAACAACAGCACAACAAGCAAAGATAGCCAGTGTTAAAGCAAGTAGTCTGGCAACAGGGGCGGCAGCAGGAACAGCAAACGCAACAACAGGGGCAATCAATGTAGTAACAGGCAGTTTTAATTTTGTAACTGGTGTCTTCGGAGTTCCTGAAATACCAGATATTCCTGAAGTAGAAAATCCTGTTCAACTTCAAGAGGTTCTTACCGATGCAGCTGTTGATATATCCAGAGAACAGATAGGAACTATTTTCACTCACTCTGGGCGTGATACACTTTCTGTTGATGAGATTAATTCAAAACTGACGGAGATGGGGCAACAAAATGAAATGTTCCAAAACTATACGGCAGATAATGGGGAACAACTCTCACCCGTAGAAAAAACCATCCTAGAGCACAATACAAATCATGCGTCTATCGATACACCATATACCCCCCCAGAAGGCATGGAAAAAGGATTTGATCTTGCCACATCGCCATAATAAACCTCCAAAAACTTCATTTTGTTAGGAATTTATCAATCTTTTTCCTGTGTAATAAAGGTGTGATAGTTCGTTATGGAGCTAAAAAAGGACAAAAGAATGTATAAAAACAAAGGAATATTAAGGCTAATTAAAAAACACATCAATCATAATAGATTGGGGGATATCCTTGTTCTGAAAGGTGTTTTATCGACACAACAACTTAAAAACATTCTTAAACGTCAAAAAGAAACTTCTCTTCGGTTTGGTCAAATCCTGATTGAAGATAATATTATTTCACGCAGGCAACTTGCAACGGCCTTGGCCATCCAATCTATTATGCGTTCCTTTGCCATGACAGCAACACTTGTTGTGACGCTTTTAACTTTTACGATAAAGCCCTCTCATGCAGAAGCCATCAAAGATATTCCCATTAATATATCTCTTGTTTCTGCGTCAAATGATTTTAAATCGGTGAGTTACTATCCAGCCCTTTTTGGATCTTCGGAACAAGCCTCTTCTGATATTTCTGCATTTACAAAATGGCATGATATGTTTACGAAGTTTGAGCGTGATATTGCGTATGGGACAGGGAGCGAATCCCTTTCACACTGGAAAGAAAATTTGGAAGGGTTAAAAGGCCTCCCTTTGAAAGTAATGGCCACAAAAGTGAACAAGCTCATCAATAAAAATAGATATATCACAGATAAGAAAAACTGGGGAAAGTCAGATTATTGGGCAACACCCACAGAGTTTTTAACCCGAGGCGGAGATTGTGAAGACTTTGCCATTGCCAAATATGTATCTCTACGCGCCCTCGGTGTCCCCGAGAGTCGCCTGCGCATTGCGATTGTCCAAGATACAGTCAAAAACATCCCACACGCTATCCTCGTCGTTTATACGAATTCGGGAGCTGTTATTCTGGATAACCAATCCAAAATAATGAAATATGCCAATGCTATTAAGCGATACAAGCCTATATTTTCTATCAATAGAACTGCATGGTGGCTTCATAAATCCCCTACAAATACAGTTGTTGCCTCTGCCCAATAAAAATAATATTTATGAAAATAGTTTGTTATTTTCATAAATATTATTACAGCAGCATAAACATAAGTAACGCCAGTCTCAACTTTTTAAATTGAGTCCCAAAGGGGTGAAAATCTAATTCCATAGGAGTAAAAAAAACACTCATAAAGGGGCTCTGGGCAAGATATTTACGCAAGATATTTACACAAAAAATATCATCATTTTCATTAAGAATTACTATATTAGCATGCTTTATGATGAAGAAGTTGAAATCTCGCTATCACATAATGTGATAACGTCTAGAAAAGTGCGTGAGAGCAAAGCCCTAAGAACCTGTTTAAAATCTTTTTAGTATTAACACAGCGAAAGCAAGTGTTACCATTTGCAAAGATGTATTAAGTTTTCTTTCGCAATTTTTCCAAAGTCTTCGGCATTTTTCTAGCCATGCAAAAGATCTTTCAACG
>JAJRSA010000006.1 GCA_024279035.1 Alphaproteobacteria bacterium | reverse complement strand
TACGTGAACTCTCTAAAATATGGCGTATGTTTTCAAATTGATTGCGAGTTATATCACTAGGATAAGTATGCGACATTTAAACCTCCAAAGTTGCCTAAGGAAGGATAGAAAATATTAAAAAGATTTTAAACAGGTTCTTAGAATATCATCCATAGAATGAACAACTTTAAGTCGATCATAGTTTTGCGGGAGATAGAGTGATGTGTCTATTTCCGTTAAAGGAAATAGATTTTCTTTATATGGGGGAGGTATAGATACGCTCATAAAGGAATATATATGTTAATATTTTAGAAAATTCAATGATTTTAAATTATTTTTTTCAAAGACGGGGTAAAATATCAACCTCGTGTTAGCATGGATATTCTAGTTTGCCCTGTGCTAAGAATATCAGGGTCACGGCGGTGGATAAAAAACATGTCTGTTTTAGATTCGGAGCTAACCCAGAGATAGTTTAGAAAATCTCCAGGAGATGTTTGAAATATTTCATGGTTTTCCATTGTGATTATGCCACCCCCTTCTTCTCCTGCCTGAGCTTGGAAATCAAAAAATATGGCGTCATTTGTCTTTAAGAATTGCGTTCCTCGAACATTATATCCACATATCCAACGAGGGTATTCTTTTCCGTATATTCCATCATAATGCCAATGCTGTGTCTCTGCTTTCCAAGATTTTCCTTCAATCAGCAAACGAGGGTCTGCGTTTATGAGCGAGGTAAAATCTTGGATAATAATATTTAGGGCATCTTGTTCAGAGGAAGAAAGATAAGGCCATAATTCTTTAAAAATATTATATGTATCCGTATAGCTGTACTCTAAGTGCATCCTTTCAGGAAGATTAATAACGCTTGCCATTTTAGTTGCGAGCCCATTGAAATCATCTGTTAGGTTGCGAGGGAGAATAAAAATACTCACGATATTATTAAACTCACTCGACAAAATATCGCCCATGGAATGAACAATTTTAAGCTGATCATAGTCTTGGGGAAGATGGCGTGAGGTACCTATAGTATTAGTCATTCCATAATACATAAGGCATTTTACTATGAAAAATCAAGTGTTTTCTAATTTTGGGAAGAAAAACGCTTTTCTAAATATGCATACAATGCTCGTACGCCTGTATCACTACCCCCAGAAGGGCGTCCAGCTTTGGATTTATCATTCCATGCATACATATCAACATGAATCCAGTCGGGCGTCCCGTTGAGGAATTTTTGAAGAAACAGCGCGCTGTAGATTAAATCTCCAGGGGCGCCTGCGCTATTGACGAGGTCGGCGATCGGGCTTTCGATTGTTTTATTGTATTGGGAAAGAAGAGGCATGGCCCAAAGGTGATCCTGACACTCAAAGGAGATGTCTTGAAGGTCTTGGGCTATGCCTGTGTTGTTTGAAAAGATAGGAGGGACATCGGGACCAAGGGCGGCGCGGGCAGATCCTGTGAGGGTGGCACAATCAATGATCAAATCTGTATCTTCTTCGCTCGCAAGTGTTAACCCATCGGCCAAAACAAGGCGGCCTTCGGCGTCTGTGTTGGTATTTTCAATGGTGAGGCCTTTGCGACTAGTGATAATGTCTCCAGGACGAAATGCGGGGCCTGAGATGGAATTTTCGACGGCGGGAATAATCACGCGCAGACGTACAGGCAAGTGCATAGACATGATGAGATTGGCCAGCCCTAAAACATGAGCAGCGCCTCCCATATCTTTTTTCATGTTCTTCATATAAGGGGTGGGCTTGATATTGAGGCCTCCTGTGTCAAAAATAACGCCTTTTCCAACGAGTGTAATTTTAGGGTTGTTTTCCTCTCCCCAACGTACATCAATAAGACACGGAGGGCGATCACTTGCTTTTCCGACGGTGTACACAAGCGGAAACTCTTGAGCAAGGGTTTTTTGGTTATCTATAATGTCTATGGTCGCGCCATGATCTTTGGCTAATGTTTGAGCTGCGTCTGCCAGTTCTTGAGGGCCTAGATCATTCGCGGGTGTGTTGATCATATCTCGGATCAGGCAAATAGAACGGATATAGGCTTTAATTTTATCCTTATTCACGCTTTGAGGGAAGAGAAGGGTCGGAAGCGCCTTTTCGTCTTTTTTGCTCTTATACCGATCTTGTGCGTGGCAGGCTAGGCCCCATGCAATACAGGCGGTTTCTAGATCCTCTTCTTGTATGTTAGACAATTCAAAGACAGCCTGCGCATGTATCTCTTTCATCTTTTGAGCCACAGCAGAGAGATCATAGAGTCCCATGGGCGTAGATATTCCTACATATATCTTTTTAAGCCCACCTTGGGCAGAAAAGAGAGGGATGACCTGTCCTGCACTGGCTTTAAATCCCTGCGCTTTTAGAAGAGAGAGATCACCTTTATTGCTCAGAGTGGCGTAGTTTTTTTCTGTGAGGGCAATAATAGGGACAGGTGTCTTCTTGGTGTTGGAGACAAAAGGGAAAGGAAAGGAAAATTCTAATAAGTCTGAGTGTAGGGGCATGATATATTTGTTTCTTGGTGAGATGGGGGTAAACTTACTCATTCTATTGTGCACGATTCAAAAAATGGGGCAACATATGCGAGAAAAAAAGAAAAGAAAAAAGAAGAAAATAACGTTTAAAAATTGGAAATTTTCTGAGAACCTGTTTAAAATCTTTTTAGTATTAACACAGCGAAAGCAAGTGTTACCATTTGCAAAGATGTATTAAGTTTTCTTTCACAATTTTTCCAAAGTCTTCGGCATTTTTCTAGCCATGCAAAGGATCTTTCAACGACCCATCTTTTTGGAATTACTGCAAATTTATGAAGCTCGTTTCGTTTTGCAATTTCAACCCCACACCCCAAAATTTGTTTAGTTGCTTGTGCAAAGTTATCGCCAGTGTAACCACCATC
>JAJRSA010000005.1 GCA_024279035.1 Alphaproteobacteria bacterium | reverse complement strand
TGATCAAGGGACAACGGTTTTTGGGGATACAGGGATCCGCGCCTTATATGATGATGCGATTGATTTAGGGAAAGCTGTTACGACGGCGACCGTTTCAAGTGCGTTGTTGAACAATGCGGACAACATCAGTAAAGCCTTTGTTCAGTTTGCAGGGACATTGGCCTTGAATAAAATTCATCAGGTAGATTTTGGAAGTGCAACGGATGGTGTTCTTGAGTATTCCTCCACTGGAAACTATTTGGCTGTTAATTTTGATGATCCTCGGTGGGAACAGGCAGGAGGAGGCACTGTGCCTCCCATGATTGCCCGTCAGGATATGGTCTCTCCCTGATTTACATATTGCTTATTCCACTCTCTACTAATCACTGGTCAGATCACTAAAGATAATCCCTTCATATTAAAGCTTAATACCCTGCCAAACTTTACTTACACAGAAAATATGTACGACCAGTATTTTTTAAAAACAGGGGGATAACTGCGCGTGTTTCTTTGAATCTTTTGTGGATAGTTGCTATGAGTAAATGAATATACGGTTTGCTGGATGTAGAGGATATGAAAGTGCATATGATGACAAGAATTGTAAAGATAGTAGTGCTTATGGGCACCGTTGTTATGAGTTTTAACTCTGCCTATGCGTGCCTTGGGGGGGCTTCGTTTGAGGATGGACGCAAGGCAAGTGATGTTATTTTCATGGGAGAATATCTTGGATGCTTCACTGAAGATAAAGAAAGTTTTATAAAATATGATGTTCATAAAATCTGGAAAGGTGACGTTAAGGAAACTTATACAAGGCTCGCAAAGCAATGTGACAAAAAAATAGATAATAAATTAATAGGAAGAAAATATCTCATATATTCCAGTTACAAGGATACTTCTTCTCGTCATCTAAATGGTGATTATAACTTTTGTAGAAAAACACGAAGTGCTCAATTGTTAACCCGATGGGAATCCTTCGTTGATAATATCCGTTCAAATTGGGGGCTTGTTATGCATAGTATACGAACGGAAACAAAATTCCTTGGTTTTAGGTATTTCAAGAACTATGACATTGAAAAATTAGGGACTCCTATTCACACATTTGGAAAATAAGGATATAGATTATGACAATATTATATACGAGCATCATTGATACGACCAGTATATCGGACTCAACAAGACAGTCACAAGTTGAATCTATCTTGATACAAATTGAACAAACAGCAGAGGGGCAGGTTCTCTTTAATAATATATTGCAAGGAACAGGTTCAATTAATGTTACCAATAATGAGAGTGTTGATACGAGTTACACAGTTAGTACTTCAACTGTAAATCTGAATTGGGGAGAATTGACTACCACACAAGCAAGTTTTGCTGGTGGGGTATATGATGTATCCAGTTTGAACAGAACGCTTGTGCATGAATTGGTTCATGCGGCTGAAGCTCACTTAAATCCACAGTATACCACTACAGTAGAAAAGCAGAGAGATAGAATAGAAATTGAGACAACGACTTTTACTAATAAATATATGGAAAAATATTACCAAGAACCACACCGTAATAGTGAAGATATTTTAAAAAATCAAATATTTAATCCATACGATTTAAAAAGAAACCAACCCCCCAAACCTCTTCAAGCCTACAATGAACTCAATGAAGATCCTAACTATGAACCTCCATGGGACATGAATGATATGTTGGATCTTTTATATGATCCCAATCAGCCATCTTGGTGGGAGTCTATTCAAGAGACCTATGGTGATATCAAAGAATTTTTTGGTGATTTGCTTGATCCTGATCCGTCTCCGAACTCTTCTGTTCCTGTGGAGCTGGGTGACCTCCCCCTCGAAAATATTCCCGGTGCAGATGTCACTTTTGAAGCGTGGAAGAGTGGATCTCCTTTGGTGTTTGATCTGGATGGAGATGGGGCGATTGAGCTTGTGTCGGTTGATAATTCGACGGCCTTTTTTGATTTTTGGAGTGATGGGTTTGCGAAGAAAATAGGATGGGTCAGTGCCGATGATGGGTTGTTGGTGCATGACATTGATCAAGATGGGGTGATTGAAGGCGTGAGCGAGCTGTTTGGCTCACCATATCTGTTGGGAAATCTTCTTGAGACAGATTTTGTAGGCTTCCAGACGACCAATAACGGGTTTGGAGCTCTTCAACTCCATGACTCTAATGGAGATGGTGTGATTGATGCGAATGATACTGTCTGGACAGAGCTTCAAATCTGGCAGGATGCCAATCAGGATGGCGTATCACAGGCCAGTGAACTCGTGACCCTTGATACGCTTGGTATTGCGAGCATTGATGTTAGCAATTTCGTGCTCGATATGAATGCACAGACAGGAAACTTTAACCGTATCATTGAGGGAAATGTGATCAGTCACAGCGGGTTTTATACGCTCAATGATGGAACGACGCATGAAGTGGTGGATGCATGGCTGTCACTTGATGTCCAAAATACAAGCTATGTCCCAGACTATAATCTCGATCTTCGGGCGCTGTTTCTTCCCACAGCCCGAGGCTATGGGACGCTTCCTGATTTGCATATTGCGATGAGCATTGATAATGGCGTGGATGGCTTGCTGGAAAAAATCTCTAATTTTGCGACTGCTCGGACGTTGGGAGAAACTTTTTCTGATTTCGATGCTGTACGGGCGGAGGTGCAGGATATTTTATTCAGTTGGGCGGGCATTGATGTCAATGCGAGCGCAATTTACAAAGACCATGGGGTATTTGGAGATCTACCAGAATTTGCATTTTTACGCAAATTGACGGGGAGTGACAGTGAATTTTTAGGCACATGGTTTGATCAAAGCGGTCTTTTGCCTTTGATCAGTGATGGGATGGAATCTATTTTCCAATCATGGGAGCAAGTCCTTGATATTTATACAGCCCGCCTTGTGTTCCAAAGTGTGGGGGAAGGAGTGTTTGAGACTGGCGCGAGTTATAACCCCTTTACGGATCAATTTGAGGGGACGATAGCGTTGTCTCAAACAGGGATTGCAATACTCGAAGCAGAGGCAACACTCCACGCTGACAAAGAAGGGTTCTGGCATAGTTTTGCAACTTATGTTGATCGTGTGATGGATGTTACACAGCTCACTGCGACAGAAACAACATGGCTCACTGATGCGGTGAGTAATAGTTCAGGCGGGGCTTTGAGTTGGGGTGGAATTTTAGGGACGCTCACGGCGCAAGTGGTTGATGTGTCTTTGCATGTGGCACGCACAGATGTCAATTTTACGGAGCATTTGTTTTTGGATAGTGCCAACGACAACAATTTCAAGGATGAAAGGAAGAGAGCGTGAGTGAAAAGAAAAAGAGCAATAAAACATATGTGATTATTTTACTTAGTATTTTTGTTGGAGTGATATTAGGGACATCCCTCTCATTTATTAACAAGCCAGAAACTGCCAAAGAAAGAGATCTGAGGCTTGCAAAGGAAATGCAAGAAAGATCTCACAAAAAAGAAATAGAGTTTTGGGAAAAAGCAACGTATTAAAAAAAATGTAAACTAAAAGGAGAGCCGCTATGGTAGTAAAAAATGACTATACGAAACTTCTAAGCGAAGTAAATTTTACAGGGCTTGAAGGGAGTCTTCTTTACTTTACAGGAGACCAAAGATCAGACATTAATTTGGTTGGAGGAAAACCAAATCTACGATACTCCTTACTGACTAGTATATCTGAACTAGATGCACTTGGGTATTATACAAACTCTGAGTATCCCTATACAAACATACCAGCCAATGGATCACCCGCTCTCACACTTAATCAAACACTCGCTATTTATGATGTTTTACATGGTTCTCCTCATGATAATTATTCAGTATCTTTTAAAGATGTTTCGCCTTTAACATTTACGGAAGGTGATACATCAAACTCAGAAATAATATTCACTCAAGCAACTGATGTTTATAGTGCTGCTGGAGTTACTAATTTTGTTTTAAACCTCGATAACAATGGAAATACTTCACCACTACAGCACGGAGACATTTTTCTAAACGACAGCTGGGATATTGATCAAAACGGCATATCCGATTGGTTTGCTTCTGAGAAAGGGACATATATTCTCATTTTGCAATCACGCATGAGGTAGGACATGCTTTAGGACTAGCCCATATTGTTGATAATGATCCGACCTTGGATAATATGCAATATACGGTAATGACAGGACAACCTCTTCTGGGTATGACGAGTTCAACGGGTTTTATAACAGAAACAGTTACGCCAACAGGACTCCAACTTCTTGACATTGCAGCAATTCAAGCGATCTATGGTATTAACTGGGAGACACGTGATGAAAACAACACCCAGTATTCTAAGCTAACTGCCTTTGCTAGCACGCGCCCGAATGGAGCTTTTATCTATACCATCTGGGAT
>JAJRSA010000004.1 GCA_024279035.1 Alphaproteobacteria bacterium | reverse complement strand
TACTTAACTCCAATAAATTTCTTTTAAAATCAATAGGTTAGCGGGTTGCTTTTTTATGTTTTTTAAATTATCCTTGTCGAATGGATAATAAGGTTGAAAAGAAACGAGATGAAGTTTTAAAGCGTATGCTCAATACACCGCCAGAGAGTAATACAGATATGGCGAAAAGAAAGCGCGTAGATAAGCATAAGGCTAAAGCCTTGAAAAATAAACGATAATGAGCGTCTGTGGGCTGTAACGGACGGTAATACACGCATTAAATGCGTAATTTTGTTGACACATTAGTGTCAAACCTTATAAAGTTTTACTCAAGTTACTTGAGTAACTTATTACGCAAGTACATAAGAAGAAGCCACCAAGGCGGTAACCAAGGTGACTTCTAATGCGGGGTTCGCTCCATGTTTTATATATAGTGTTTCAAGTTCCAACAGGTAACACTATAGTTAACGACCAAACGTACCGCCTCAAATGAGGCTATCTTTTCTAAGATAGTCGATTCCTACCCTAGTAAAATTCGTAAATCTAATCAAGCGTGTTGCGCTTGTTATCCTTCATAAAATAGAAGTGTCGATACTTACGCGAATCTTGTTCTAATAGACCCCCCATAGGTCAATCTTTTACCCTCTGCGCCTTTAAACACTTTTAAAGAACGCTCAAAGTCGTCAATGTCACGGTTATTGTAGCGAAAATCAAACTCTGCAAGGTATCTACCAAGGTGTTTCTCTGAACAATGCTGATAGATGCCCTTCATGCCACGCTTAAATACTGAAAAGTAATTCTCTACGTGATTCGTTGTGATGCCATTGCGGACATACTCACCTTTGGAATGATTGACGGTTTCATGGTTAGCAAACTTTTTGCCTACCTTAGTGTAAAGGCGACTTTCGTCCGTTCTTAATTCCGTTTTTCTGTCTACGTTGCTGAATAGAATATCAGTAACAGTGTAAGCATCGGCTCTATCAACATGGAAAGTACGCGCTTTGCCTTCACTCACAAGTGAGATAACAGACATTTTCGCCGCCGCTTTACCTGATTTAAGGAAGGGCTGACCGTTTGTGCGCTCTGTAGGAGGGTTTTTCTTTTTACCAATGTAAGTTTCATCGGCTTGAACGTGTTTACCCTCACCACCCATGAGAGTGTCGTTATCATCTATCATAGCTTCGCGGATACGGTGCGCCATAAACCAAGCTGTCTTGTATGTAACGCCTATCATGCGGTGCAACTGGTGCGCTGACATACCTTTTTTAGAAGAGCAAAGCAGTTGTGTAGCCAAAACCCATTTATTTAAAGGGACGTGTGAGCGTTCGTAAATCATGCCAGTACGGACGGTGAATTTCTCAAGGCAATCACCACAATGATAGTATCCTTTAACTTCGCGTCTTGTAGGGTTTTTCTTTGTAGGTTTATTGAACATAGGCGTAGGCTTGCACTTATCCGTGCCACCACAATGAGGGCAGACAATACCGCCCGACCAACGGATATTTTCTAAGTGAAGTCTTGCGGCTTCCTCATCTGAATAAATTTTATTTGTTAAATCCATAGTATTTCTCCTTAATATACCCTTATTTTATCAAGAATACGTTTTGGAGTCAAGTATATAATTGGGATTTATTTCCTATAATAAGCATATGACTCATTTTAAAACACCCCCACACCGCCTCTTAAACCAACACAACACCATAAAGACAGATGTTATTTACCTTTGTCTTTTAGAGCAAAGCGGTGTAAAGCTTACGAGAAAAAACATGAGAAAGACAAAGTAATGACCCCCTCTGCACGGATACAAGCCAGTATTGACATTTTAGATCGCCTCTCTGAGGGGCGCATGCCTTTGGATACCATTGTGGGGGATTATATGCGCGGACGGCGCTATATCGGGTCGAAAGACCGCGCTGCGATTGCTGAGCGTGTCTATGAGATTGTGCGCCACAAGGCACGTCTTGAGTGGTGGTTAACGCAACACGAAAGAGAGAGCACTGTTCGTGATTTTGTGATTGCATCTGTCGTACTCTTGGATGATCGGAAACTCAAAGAGATTACTAAAGTCTTTGATGGGTCAAATTATGGCGCAGAAAAGTTGAGTGATGAGGAGCTTGCTTTTGTAAAAAAGGTGAATGGGAACAATATAGATCACCCAGACATGCCCGATCATGTGCGTCTGGAATGTCCTGAAGACTATATAGTACAATTAAAAGCTCTGTTTGGAAACAAATTTGAAGAAGAAATGAAAGCCATGATGGTGGCCGCTCCGTTAGATATTCGCGTTAATATGGGGATGATCAATCGAGAAAATGCATTGAATTCTTTGCGTAAGGATGAGGTCGAGGTCTCTGAAACACCCTATTCTCCATGGGGATTACGTCTCACCAAGAAAACCTTTTTATCTAAAACAAAAGCCTTTACCAAAGGCTTTATTGATATCCAAGATGAGGGGTCACAAATGATTGCCCTTGCACTGGATTCCAAACCTGGAATGCAAGTCATTGATTATTGTGCAGGCGGCGGAGGCAAGACCTTGGCGATCGCGTGCTCCATGAATAAGAAAGGGCGCATTGTAGCAATGGATCTGAATGAAAAACGCCTGATGAAATCAAAACCTCGCTTTAAACGGGCGTTTATTGCCGATTCAATAGAAATTCGTCCCTTGAGTGATGTCAAAAACCGCAAATGGATTCGCCGTCAAAAGGGAACGTTTGATCGTGTTGTATTAGATGTGCCCTGTTCGGGCTCTGGCACATGGCGGAGAAACCCTGATATGCGCTGGTTTACCTATGGGCCGTCTGTTGAAGAGCTTACCCTTGTTCAAGCTGAAATTCTTGATAAGGTCGCGCATACTTTAAAAGTGGGCGGACGCTTAGTCTACGCAACATGCTCTCTCTTTGCAGAAGAAAATGAGAAACAAATCGAAGCTTTTTTGGCGCGCAATAGTGATTATAAATTGATGCCTCTCGCCAAAGCATGGCCAGAAGGCCTAAAAGTGCCCTGCGAAGGTGATTATATGCGTCTTTCTCCCCACACACATAACACAGATGGCTTTTTCGCTGCGGTGCTGGAACGTGTGAGTATTACAGAGAAAGTAAAGGAGGATCCAAAACCAGATGAAATCCAGTGCACATAATCGGGAAGAGATTTGGCCTCTAGCTCTATAATACAGGGAAGATCATATCCTACTCTTTTGCCCTACAATACCACGGCTCAACAAAATTCTTGGAAAGGTGAGACTCGCGCATAGTTATCCTTTTTTTAAATTATTCTTGATGGTATAGTCTACTTCTATTGTCTTCTATTTTTAATATATCATTCATACATTCGCTATAATATAACCCCATGAGCTTCCAATTTGAAAAACTCCGTGTCCTGGTTGTAGAAGACACTATCCCAATGAGAAAGCTTATTGTCGCTGTCCTTGGAGCCTTAGGGATTACAAAAGTAATGCAAGCCAGTGATGGAGAGCAAGCCTATCAAAAGCTAAAGAACACACCCGTTGATATTGTGATTACGGACTGGCTTATGGAGCCAATGGACGGTATTGAACTTACAAAAAAGATCCGTATGGCAGAAGATTCACCAAACCGCTTCACTCCCGTTATTATGGTCACGGGATATAGTGCACATAAGAGAGTTGTTGATGCGCGCGATGCAGGTGTAACAGAATTTATGATTAAACCCTTTACAGCCCATGACATAGGAAAACGCATTGCGTATACAATTAGTAAACCTCGTGATTTTATTGACTATCAAGATTTTTTTGGTCCAGACCGCAGACGAATAACCATACCAAATTATAGCGGGCCTTTCCGACGTAAGACAGATGATTAACAAGCGTGATATAACAGAAAGATATCATTATGGTAGATGAAAATAACAGCACACCTATTACACACAAAGCAAACTATACCCTCCAGCAAAAAATTGGAAAGGGGCCTATAGACTTAAAAACTTTAGACCGAGCACAAGAGATTATTGAAAAATCTTCTGATGATTTCGAGCCTCTTGCGATGAGTTTTTTAGAAAAATTAAAAATTTCTATTGAAGTCGCACAAATAGGCGATCATCCAGGGGATGAGCTTATTGCTGGTATGACAAGCCCTGTGATGGAACTCAAAGCTAATGCCAAAATGTTTCAATATGAACTTGTGTCTGCTCTTGCTAATATTATGCTTGGGTTTCTGGAGACCATAAACAAACTGGACAAAGATGCTATTTCAATAGTTTCTGCCCACCACACAACCATTCAGCTTATTATCATGAAAAAAATGAAGGGGAATGGAGGAGAGCATGGACAACTCCTGCAAACAGAACTTAGAGATGCCGTTCATCGTTATTTTTCAAAGCTACAGGGATAATGAACACTCAACCTGTAGAAGATTCATAAAGAGACAAGAAGGTTCTGTATAAAAAAGGGCAGAGTGTCTCTATTTTTCATGCGGCTTTTTCCTGTTGTATCTGTGATTTTTGCTGTGCATACGCCCAGTCCATCCACGGTAACAAATCTTCAATGTCAGAGGTTTCAACAGTGCCCCCTCCCCATATTCTAAACCCAAGAGGGGCTGTTTTATAGGCATTAAAATCTTTACCAACATTTTCTTCGTCAAGACTCTTTAAAATAGATGTGATCAAGGAGGATTGATATTCACTCGAAAGTGTTTGAAACCATGGGTCTATGACTTTTAAACACAAGGCGGTTGAAGAACGAATGTCTTTGTCTTCTGTAAGAAATTCGGCCCATTCACTATGTGCAACCCATTTTTCAACAGCAGCAAGGTTGCGCTGGGATCTTTCTCTCATACCTTGGACACCTCCAACGCTCTTAACCCATTTAAGGGCATTAAGGCAATCTTCAACAGCAATCAGAGAAGGAGTGTTAATGGTCACGCCTTTAAAAATACTTTCATTTAGTGTTCCATTTTTAGTCAAACGAAAAATCTTGGGAAGAGGGCGATCAGGGCTGTAGCTTTCCAAACGGTTGACAGCACGAGGAGAGAGGACAATCATGCCGTGGGCCGCTTCTCCACCAAGGACTTTTTGCCATGACCATGTGGTGACATCCAGTTTTGACCAGTCAAGATCATAGGCGAAAACAGCAGACGTTGCGTCACATATAGAAAGACCTTCTCTGTCTTCTGGAATCCAGTCATGATTTGGAATGCGCGCGCCTGATGTCGTGCCGTTCCATGGGAAAATAACATCATGCGCCCAATTGACTTGGGAAAGGTCTGGGATTTGTCCATACGGTGCATCCAAAACACGAGCATTATCGAGTTTAAGATGCTGCATTGTATCAATGGCCCAATCGTTGCTAAAATTCTCCCATGCGAGCACATCAACACCACGACACCCAAGCATTGCCCACATCGCCATCTCAACAGCGCCCGTATCAGAGGCAGGTACAATCGCTATTTTATACTCCTGAGGAATACCCAAAATCTGACGATGGGTTTCAATCACTTCAAGGAGTTTCTTTTTACATTCTGAGGATCTGTGAGAGCGTCCAACAGCTGCCTTTTTCAACAATTCAAATGACCAATTAGGGTGTTTTGTACAAGGCCCTGATGAAAAATTGGGGTTATTAGGTTTTTTGGAGGGGGGAAGCATACATTATGTCCTTCATAAAATTTGTAAATTCTATAAGAACTCTAGCCTCTTTTATTGTAGGATAACAGACAAGATCTCGAATCATTTAGAAAATGTGACCCCTTTTTATGTCCGATACATATATTTTAACTCTGGTCGCTTCTGATACACCCCTCAGTGACTCTCTTCTTGGGGGAGTTGACGTTATTCTTACAGAGCATAATCTGCAAGAAACAGCGCCCAGAATATGGCTGTCTGATAAAAAAGCGCTTGATATAAAAATTTCTTCTCCGCCTGATACCTCGTTTATGACAGCTATAAGAGAATTGTTGTACCATGTGCGTGTAGATCATTTTGTAACGCTTGATAATAAATATCGTCGTAAGAAACTCCTGATGGCGGATATGGATAGTACAATTGTTGATGGCGAAACGCTCGATGAGGTTGCTGCAGAATTTGGTTTAAGATTAATGGTGGCCGCAATCACAGAAAGGGCGATGCGCGGAGAGTTGAATTTTAAAACCTCTTTGAGAGAACGTGTCGCTTTATTGGCGGGTAAACCAAGAGATGCTTTGCAAAAAATACGAGAAGAAACACACCTCAATCCAGGGGCGCGAACTTTGGTTGAGACGATGCGTCATCATGGGGCAATGTGTGTGTTGATCTCTGGAGGATTTACCTATTTTACATCCTATATTGCGGAGCAGTGCCATTTCCATCATCATCATGGAAATAATATGGCGTTTAAAAACGGCAAAATCACGGGGTTTCTAGAAGACCCTGTTTCAGATCAAGATGCAAAATTGGTTTTCATGAATGAATATGTATTGAAAAAGAGGGTAACATCCGAACAAGTCCTTGCCATAGGAGATGGTGCAAATGATCGTGCGATGATTGAGAGTGCTGGGTTAGGGATTGGGTATCATCCACATCCTGTAGTTGAAGAGGTCACGCACAATATTATACGCTATGGTGACTTGACAGCCTCTCTTTTTGCGCAAGGATATACAAAAGAAGAATTTAAATATCCAGCCTCTCGCACATGATAGCTTTAAAGGTATAAATAACCATGGCAAAGAAAACAAAGAAGAATTTTAAATACACAGATGAGGAGCTCAATGAGCTTATTCATAGATATTGTGACGATTTTACAGAGAATGCTCGACAAGATATGTATGATCCTATCACAGGGCGAGACCGCGAGATTCTAGAGGTTATTCTTATTTTACTCCAAAAAGGACGAAAAAATGTGATGCTTCAAGCCCCTGCTGGGGTGGGTAAGACGGCGTTATGTGTGGGTCTCTCTCAAGAAATTATTAAAGGCAATGTGCCTGATTTGTTAAAGAGTGCCCGTGTTTTAGAACTGGATCTTGCCTCTATGGCCGCAGGGACCTCTACGATCTCTGAATTTCAAGGGCGTATGGTTCCTGTTCTGAAAGGCCTAGGAGAACGGTCTCTTGATCCTGATTACCCTTTGACTATTTTGTTTATTGATGAAATTCATCAGATCATGCCCACTTGTGAAGAGAGTTCATATAAAGGCCTATCCGAGGTTATGAAGCCCTATCTAACCTCTGGAGCTCTGAATATAATTGGAGCCACAACAAAAGATGAGTATCGTATATATGTCGCCGTTGATCCCGCAATGGATCGTCGTTTCCAGAAAGTTGAATTGACCGTTCCAAATGCAGAAGATACATTTACCATTCTCCAAAATTTACGCGGGCGATATGAAAAGCATCATGGGATAGAAGTGCCAGATATATGTCTACGGGCTATTATTCAACTTACAAATGCACATGTTCGGAAAAGAAATCAACCTGATAAATCTATCATCATGATGGATTCCTCTTGTGCGTGGCAGGTGATGCAGGAAGGGACTGGAGCGCCTTTGAGCCTTGACTCTGTGTATAAAATGGTCGAGCGAGAAACTTCTATTCACGCAAGCGCACTTGCTCTGACGGATGATCAAATCAAGGCATATGAAAAAAATAATTCTCCCAAATCAAAGAAAAAGTCAAAAGATTAGGAGAATAAACCAATTTTTACACCAGTTTCAAGTTTTTAAATTGATTCCCAAAGGGGGGAGAATTAGAAAACTGTGGGACTAAACAACTAAACAGAAAAGGAAGTATCAAAATGAAACATGTTTATATCCTTCTCCATCAAATTCCCATTGGATACCCTGGACACAGAAACAATGTATGATGCTTGGGTACAATGCTCAAACACCTGAAGTACCTAAGAGTTATGAGGCAAATTATGAGAGCTGGTATAATACAATAGATTCTCTTTCTATAAGTGAAGATGCAATTCTTGTAGGACACAGTGCGGGTTGCGGTTTATTTCTTAAATGGCTAAGTGGAAATAATAAAAAGGTGGATAAGCTTATCCTTGTTGCTCCTTTTGTTGATCCATTTCGAATCTATAACGACTTCTTATCTTGTATTTTAAATAAAAACCTTAAAGATCGGGTCAAGGAAATTCATATTTTTTATTCTCTAAATGAGGAAGTCCTCGGCGTTAAAGAAACTGTAGACCTAATACGCAATACATATCCGAATGTACAATACCATGAAATGGATGGACATGGACATTTCTGTCTAGGTGAAATGGGAACAGATGCCTTTCCTGAATTACTAGAGGTCATTAAGGGTACAGAGACACGTCCTCGTGTTGATCTTCATTTACAAGTCGATTAAACGAAGTTATTTTTCAGACTGATTCTTCTCAAGCTGTTGCTCAAGCCAGTGGATGGTATAATCGCCACTTTGAAAATCTGGGTGATCTATAATTGAAAGATGCAGGGGAAGGGTTGTTTTGACACCCTCGACAACTGTTTCCATGATAGCACGACGGAGACGGCGGATACATTCTTCCCGATTGCGGCCATGGACGATGAGTTTCCCGATCATAGAATCATAATGAGGGGGGATTTTATAGCCGTTATACATGGCGCTATCAAAGCGGACTCCCAAACCTCCTGCCGCGTGAAATTGTGTAATTTCTCCAGGGGAGGGGACGAATGTGTCAGGATCTTCTGCGTTAATACGCACTTCGATGGCGTGTCCTCGAAACCTGATGCGTTCTTTTTTTAAGGTGAGAGGTAGTCCTGCGGCGACACGGATTTGTTCGGCGATGAGATCATATCCTGTAATCATTTCCGTTACAGGGTGTTCAACTTGAATACGGGTGTTCATTTCCATGAAATAGAATTTTCCATCTTCGTAGAGATATTCGACTGTGCCTGCACCAACATAACCCATGTCTCTGACGGCTTTGGCCGTGAGTGCGCCGATATGTTCGCGCTCTTCTTCTGTCAGGGCAGGAGACGGGGCTTCTTCCAAAACTTTCTGGTGACGGCGTTGGAGAGAGCAATCTCGTTCTCCAAGATGAACGGCATTCCCATGTTTGTCTCCAAAGACTTGAATTTCAATGTGACGTGGCTTTTGGAGGAATTTCTCCATGTAAACTGTATCGTCACCAAAGTTAGCTTTGGCTTCGGAGCGCGCGGTTGAGTAAGCTTCTGCAAAATCTTCGGCACGGGTGACAACTTTCATGCCTCGCCCTCCGCCTCCATGGGCAGCTTTGATAATAATAGGAAAACCCATCTCTATCGCCGTTTTACGACCAGACTCCATATCTTCTACGGCACCATCTGAGCCTGGAACGACAGGAATACCCAAAGCAGTAACTGTTTTCTTTGCCATGACCTTGTCGCCCATTGTATCGATGTGCTCGGCTTTTGGTCCAATAAAAGTAAAGCCATGTTCTTCTGACATCCGTACAAACTCTGCATTTTCAGAGAGAAATCCATATCCTGGGTGAATAGCGTCCGCGTGGGTGAGCGAGGCCGCACTCAAAATAGAATGAATATTAAGATAACTGTCTTTGGCGGCAGGGCCTCCAATACATACAGATTCGTCGGCCAAACGCACCGCCATTGAATTGGCATCTGCCGTTGAATGCACAACAACAGTTTGAATGCCCATTTCTTTACAGGCACGGTGAATGCGAAGGGCGATTTCTCCACGATTGGCGATGAGAACTTTTTTGAACATTTGAATAAATCCTATTCAATCACAACCAGAACATCTCCGAACTCAATCGGCTGTCCGTCTTCAACTAAGATTTGAGTGATTATTCCTGATTTAGGCGCTTTAATGGGGTTCATGACTTTCATGGCCTCTATAATCATAAGGGTTTCTCCCTCAGAAATAGGGGCGCCTTTGGTGATGAAGGGGGGCGTTTCCGGCTCTGCTTGAAGATAAATTGTTCCAACCATTGGAGACGTGACAGCGCCTGGATGTGTTGCTGTGACAGTAGAGGGAGCTTCTGTATTTGCAGCTTGAGGAACAGTTGGATCAGAGGGCATCGTGGTGGCTATAGGGGATGTTCCATTTTGAATAATCGTCCCGCCTTTATTGACGCGGATGAGTGTTTCTCCTTCTGCGACTTCAATTTCAGTGAGACCTGTCTCGTTCAAGAGATCAGCAAGTTGCCTGATGGCTTTTTCATCTATCTTCATACTTATTATCTTTTGTTGTTCTTATTTATTGAGCATTATTGATAATGCTATTTTCTAAAAAAGTCAAAGCCTCAAGATATCCTTTTGCGCCCTTTCCTGCAATTGTTGTTATAGCAAGAGGCTCTATATAGGATATATGACGGAATTTCTCTCGGTCTTTTGGATGAGAGAAATGAACCTCTATAATAGGACAATTATGAAGCTTAAGGGCATCATGAATGGCGATGGAAGTATGTGTATAGGCGGCGGCATTGATGATAATGCCCCTCACTTTTTGAAGGGCCTCTTGGATCCATGTGACCAATTCGCCTTCATAATTAGATTGACGAAAATCAATGGAGAAACCAAGAGTTTTAGCATGGTCATGACACATATCTTCTGTGTCTTGGAGGGTTTCATGTCCATATATATGAGGTTCTCGTACACCAAGCATATTTAAGTTAGGACCATTGAGGATAAGGACTGTCTTCATAGACGACTTTGAAGAGGAGCAGAAGAAGGGCTTCTACACCGTTTGAGGGCTATAGCTTCCATTGTGTATGCAAACTCTTCTTGATCGAGAACAGGAACAGGAATGACTGCCTTTCCCCCCTCTTCAAATGTAAAACTTAATGGAAAAGAGCTGTGGTGTGGGACAGGATATTCCAGATTTCTAATTTGGAGGTACGCGTTTTTGTTGCGGAGCGCCATTGTGGCATGTATGGGAAACTTGATATCTTCCATTTTATGCCTTGTTTCTTTGTCTCCCTCTCTTGAGAGTAAAGATATTTCGCTTGGCATGAGTGTTTCTACTTTGAGTAAAGTATCCTCTTTAAATGAACTCCTGTTTTGAATAACAAGAAAGACATTAAGTCCAAAAAGAGTTTCCCCCTCTTCTTCGTATGAAGTTGTAACACCAATAATATTACGAATAAATATTTTATTAAAGGAAATCCCTTTCGTGAAAATAGGGAGATACGACCTACAAAAATTCTGCTGTGTTTGTGGGGATAAGAGGCTCTCTAAGGGGAGAACATTGGACGTTGCCCTAGCGACGTTACCTGAGAAACAAAAAGCACACAGAAGAGAGAATAAACATATCTGTAATGTGCTTTTGATGTGTTCTCCACCCATTATTTATCTCTGGCGACGCGTAACCCTTTAATGAGTTCTGCCATAGTTTCATATGGAACATATCCACGAATAACCTCGTTTTCAATAATAAATCCAGGTGTTCCAGAAATGCCCAAAGATTCAGCAAGAGTTTTATTTTCTGAAAGCATTTTGTCTATTTTGGGATCTTGTACATCTGTTTTGAGTTTTTCAACATCCAAACCAATTGTCTCTGCAAGTGTTTCAAGCTCTGATTCTACTTTTTGTCCCCTATGATTCATAAGAGCTTGGTGAAATTCAAAATACTTTCCTTGCTCTTGTGCTGCAAGTGACCATTTTGAGGCTAAAGTTGAGGACTCCCCTAAGATAGGAAGGTCTATGAAGACGATTTTTATATTATCATCGGCTTTTATGAGTTTCTGAACGCCAGCGAGTGCTTTTTTACAATATCCACAATTGTAATCAAAAAATTCAACGACAACAATGTCGCCATCTTTATTCCCTGTGAAAGGATGCGTTGTATCTTTTTTAAATGATTCGGACAGATCAGCCGCCTTTTCTTTTGCATCTTCCTCAATGCGCGCTAATTCTTTGACACGGTAGCTTTCAAGAGTGTCCATGATAAGTTGAGGGTTTTCTTTAATATAACTCTCAATTAAAGATTGGACTTCTGTTGTTTGTTCTTCTGAAAAAGATGTTTGGGCATGTGTAAGAGGTGAAAATGCTGTTGTAACAGCAAGAACAGAAAGGGTTGTTATAAATTTTTTCACAAGCTTGGTCTCCTTTTAAGCTTTTTAATACTGATCCTATGAGCGTGTAGTGTAAGGTATTTTTTTAAAGGTTCAATTAGTTTTCTTCATTTTGTGTGATCAAATTGAGAATGTCTTGGGCACGATACCAATCGGCAGAGCCTTTTTTAATATCTTTGAGAGCTGTTTGTGCACGTTGTTTTGCATAGTCTTTTTGTCCTTTGAGGAGAGCTTCTTCTGCGAGATGCAAACTGGCCTTCCCTTCTTGTCCAAGACGTCCATAGGCTGTGCCTAAAAGACGTTGAATACGCAGAGATTTTGGCTCTGTGCTATAGGCTTTTTTGAGTTGGGTAATGGCTTGGGTTAAAATATCAGGATTGTCTTGTGTGCTTTCAATGAGTGCATGCGCATAGGCTGTCCGAATTAATCCTGAGTAAGGGGCATATTTGAGAGCTTTCTTATAGTAAGGAAGCGCGTCTTCTATGTCTCCGAAATCCACAAGCATCTGCCCTTTAAGTTCTAAAAAATAAGGATTGTGAGGCTCTTTGTTGAGAAGTTGAGTTGTTTTGTCTAATGCCTCTTCCTTTTTGTTTAGGCGGTAATCTGCAATTGCACGGGCATAAAGAGCTGTGATAGATGTGTCTTTTTGACTGTATGTGAGTTCAACATGTTGAGGGTAAATAAAACCCCTCAGCTTGGCCTTCAAACGATCAAAGTCTTTTGTCCACTGAGGAGGCACACCTTTTTTAAATAAAGAAGAATCTTGGGCCCGTGTACGAATAGCATCAATACGATTGCGTGTGAGAGGATGTGTCCGAACATATTCAAGTTGCTGGGTTTGAGGGAGCAGATCTTGGTCTTCTAATTTACTAAAAAATGTAACCAACCCTTCTGGGTCTATCTGTGCCGTTTGAAGAAAAGAAAGCGCGGCTTGATCAGCGCTTGATTCATGGATACGGCTATGAGACAGAAAGTTACGCTGAGCTGTGGATTGTGATGCGCCAGAAATGGCCCCTGCCGCCCCTCCGTTTCCTGTAACTATTGCTGCGCCTATCCCTAATATTGTCCCAAGCATGGCTTCATAAGACGCATTTCTGAGCGCTTGATGAGTGCGAATTAAATGACCTCCACTGATATGCCCAAGTTCGTGGGCGATAACCCCAAGGATTTCTTGGGGGTTGTCTGCTTTCTCAATAAGACCCGTGTAAATGAAAATATTTGAACCCCCAGCGACAAAAGCGTTGATCCCAGAATCTTGTACAAAAATGATATTAACGGACTCTGGTGATAAATTTGCCGCAACGATAAGAGGGCTTGCCCATGCCTTGATTGCACTTTCTAGTTCTGTGTCTCGGATGATGGTTTGCGCTCTGAGGGATCCAGAGACAATAAAAGACACGAAGAAAAGAAGAATGATTTGTTTCATATACGAATCATATAGGGCAGACTACCTGTGTGTAAATGATTTTAGGATTTTAAATGGACTCTTACCTCTCATTTTTTATGGATTGGATTGATGTTCTATGGATTCCAATAGCTCTTTTTGTTGTCCACAAAAAGCAACGTGTTAAAGCCGTTTTATTTATTTTAGCCTGTATGTTTTGTTTGCGATTGCAAGCTGAAATAATCCAGTCAACAGGCTTCAAGAGCGGGTTTACAGGATTATTAGAGAGCGATGTGTTTCATAGAGGCCTGATCTTTTACAGTATCTGTATCTCCATTTATTTACTTTTGTCGTATATCTCTCCCAATACAAAGGGGGCTATTTATATGGCAGCGTCTCTCTCACTCTTTTTTATGGCTTTTATTGGCTCAATGGTGTTAATGGTTTTATAGATATGTCTAAAAAGAGAACACCAAGTGGGAGAGAGCCTGCAAAAAGATTAAAAACAGCGAAAGGACGTACAGTCTCTTCGGCAAAATGGTTGCAACGTCAATTGAATGACCCTTATGTGCAAAAATCAAAAATAGACGGCTATCGCTCACGGGCGGCCTATAAAATAAAAGAAATAGATGACAAATTAGGCTTTTTTAAACCAGGTGTTACAGTTGTAGATTTAGGGTCTGCTCCAGGAGGATGGGCACAAGTGGCAATGGAGCGGCATGTTAAAAAAATAGTCGGCATTGATCTCCTGCCCATTGATCCCATACCTGGCGTTGTGTTCTTGGAAATGGATTTTACTGAAGAAGACGCACTCGACGCGCTTAATCATGAACTCGACGGTGAAAAAGTCGATCTTGTCATGAGCGATATCGCGCCCAATACGGTCGGGCATAAACAAACAGACCATCTGCGTATTATGGCACTTGTCGAGATGGCCTATGATTTTGCACTCAACACACTAAAGCCTGACGGACTTTTTATCGCTAAGGTCTTCCAAGGTGGCGCACAACAAGATCTTGTCGCCCAAGCCAAAAAAGATTTCAAAACAATCCGCCACATCAAGCCCCCTTCAAGCCGTCAAGATAGCTCAGAAAGCTTCTTCATTGCATCAGGATTTCGGAAGACTATTGAAAGTTAGCCTCTACATTTTTTTAGCTTTAATGCAAAAACATCTGAATTATAGTCATTTTCATTAAGAATAGTACATTCTTTGAAGATCACCCGAGCGACTGCGAGGCGGCGGGAGTCCGCCGAAAGCCTGCGTGGCTTGAACGCAGTTTAGAATAAGAATGCCTTGTTCTTATTCTAAACGACTATAACACCAGTCGCAACTTTTTAAATTAAGGCCCAAAGGGGAGGAAATCTGATTCCATGGGAGTGAAAAAAACACTCACAAAGGAGGATTAAACAACTAATGCTAATTATGGTTCATAGAACAGAAGATTGAAGGAAATCCAATCAGTCTTAGTGATGTAGCCACATCATTATATCTCCACACCCAGTTTTTCTGCCACTGTGAAAATGTCCTTATCCCCTCGGCCACACAGATTCATGATCATGATATGATCTTTGGGCAATGTGGGGGCGAGTTTCATTATATGGGCGAAGGCATGAGCAGGCTCGAGGGCTGGGATTATCCCTTCCATGCGGGAGAGATATTGGAAAGCCTCAAGGGCTTCTTCGTCGGTGACAGAGACGTAATTGACTCGTTTATGATCGTGGAGCCATGCGTGCTCGGGACCAATGCCAGGGTAATCCAGTCCTGCAGAAATAGAGTGGGCTTCTTGAATTTGTCCGTCTTTATCTTGGAGGAAATAACTTTTCATGCCGTGAAGAATGCCTGAGGAGCCTCCTGTGATACTCGCAGCATGTTTGTCTGTATCAACACCGTGGCCACCTGCTTCAACCCCATAAATGGTGACCTCTTTGTTTTCGATAAAGGGATGAAAGAGTCCCATGGCATTCGATCCTCCGCCAATGCATGCCACCAGAGAATCAGGCAGGCGTCCTTCCTTCTCCATCAATTGCTCTTTGGCTTCTTTCCCTATCACGGATTGAAAATCACGTACCATTTCAGGATAAGGGTGAGGGCCTGCGACTGTCCCGATGAGATAGTACGTATCGTGCACATGTGCAACCCAATGGCGCAACGCTTCATTCATTGCATCTTTTAATGTCCCTGATCCCGAGGTCACAGAGATAATCTCTGCGCCAAGAAGGCGCATACGAAAAACATTTGGTTTCTGGCGCTCAATGTCTTCTGCCCCCATAAAAACAGTGCAGGGCATTTTAAACAAAGCACACACTGTTGCTGTTGCGACGCCATGCTGTCCAGCTCCTGTTTCAGCAATGATTTTTTTCTTACCCATCTGTTTTGCAAGCAGAATTTGTCCAATACAGTGGTTGATTTTATGTGCCCCTGTGTGATTGAGCTCATCGCGTTTGAAATAAACTTTCGCGCCTCCAAGGTCTTTTGTGGTTTCTTTTGCAAGATAAAGAGGGGACGGACGTCCTATATAATCTTTGGCTAATACATCAAACTCTGCCCAGAATTTGGGGTCATTTTTGGCTTTTGTCCAATGCTCTTCAACTTCCAAAATAAGAGGCATCAGGGTTTCTGCAACATAGCGTCCCCCATACGCTCCAAAATGTCCATTTTCGTCAGGAGATGTTTTTGCGTTTGTGTTTTTAATCATTGTCTTGTTTTAACCCTTGTTTTATCGTATCAAAGAAACACGAATATGAAACCCAATCGGATAGGAAGTCTATAGCCATGGGATTGTTTAGCCTATTTAGCTGTCTCTCGCCAGTCCATATTCATGTGGTCACGTTTTTGAGTCGCGCCACGCATATGGGCACAGATCAATATGAGAATAAGTATTTTCAGGCGAAGGCAAGAAAAGGGTATACTCATTCTCGACGTTGGGTCATGTATAAGGAGACCCCTGAGGCCTCGAATGTGCCTCCAGAATGGCATGGATGGTTACATCATCAAACGGATGTTTTGCCAGATGAAAAAGGGGAATCTTTTCGACGGTCATGGCAAAAGCCTCATCAGGCGAATATGACAGGAACAGATAAAGCGTACCATCCGAAAGGACATATCCTTTCAGGAGGTGTTCGAGAGAAAGCAACAGGGGATTATGAAGCATGGAGCCCTCCACAATAAACAAGAAGGATAAAAAGACATGAAAAGAAATGGGTTTGAAACAATTTTAGGGGCTGTTGTTCTTGTGGTTGCTATCGGGTTTTTATCTTTTGCAACCAAGATGGGGAATTTCTCTTCGGGAGAAGGATACATCATTCATGCTGATTTTGTAGGCATTGGGGGATTGCAAATTGGAGATGAGGTTCAAATTTCTGGCGTCAAAGTTGGAGAAGTTGCCGATGTAACTCTTCAATCTGATAGCTATCTTGCCCGTGTGAGCATGAAGATCTCTGATGGAATTTCCATTCCAGATGATACCGCTGCGTTGATCTCTAGTGAAAGCTTGCTGGGGGGGCGCTTTATGTTGTTAGAGCCCGGAGCCTCAGAAGATCTTTTGACACAGGGAGGACGTGTTGAGTTTACCCAAGCACCTCAAAATCTTGAACAGCTCTTAGGACAGTTCATTTTCTCTATGAAGAGTGATAAAGAAGAGTAGTTTTCATGAGAATATGGAGTGTTCTCCTCTCTTTTTTAATTCTGGGTGCGGGATCTTCCTTTGCACAAGAGCAGGATAAATCCATCATATGGTATGATTACCCAGAAGCAGAGTTGCGCGCGTTGGATAAAATAACAGCCGAAGCCACGACGTTTAAGGTGAAAGTTGGACAACCCGCCAAATTTGGAAAAATTTACATGAAGGTTCAAGCCTGTCGTAAGCCTGCACCCATTGATAAACTTGAGTCTGCGGCCTTTGTACAAGTCTGGGAAAAATCTTCTAAAAAAGAGGAAGACTCAAAATGGGTCTTTAGTGGCTGGATGTTTGCCTCTTCGCCGTCTCTGTCTGCTATGGATCACCCTATCTATGATGTGTGGTTGCTCAATTGCATAGGAGAGAAGCCAAAGAGTGAAGAGGAGGTTACACAAGAGCCAGAAAAGCCTGCCTTTGACTCCATGCTTGAGTCTTTAACACCATGAGTCAGGGGATATTTGGAAAATGGAGGATCACTGAACTAGATCTATGAGATTTATATGACAAAACCATCCTTACAGTCTCTTTTATCTAAAAAAGAGCTCCTTGAGCTTGCAGGAGACAAAGTCTATGCCCGTGGGGCTAATTATTATCATCTGGACCATGTGAATCTTGTATTTTATAGTGCTCATAAAGTGATTGCAGAAGTGAGGGGCTCGCATGTGTATCGTGTGGATTTTACGGTGTCAGAAGACAATGACTTCGAGGCGGGATGTACATGTCCAGCTATGAATGGATGGGGGTTTTGTAAACACGCGGTGGCAACAGGATTATTTTTAATGAACACCCCTATTCAAGAGATTGAAATAACACAAAAAAATATAAAACTCCCCCCGTCTTCTGAAGAAGATTCTTTTGCAGATCGTTATCCTAATCTGGCCTGTTGGATTGGTGATGGGCATATTGAAATAGGGCGAGACGGGTATAGCTCTTCAATGATTCGCGTTATAGATCAAGGAGGACTTGTGTGGGAAGGCGGAACACGCCATATCTCCATTGATAAAATGTTAGAAGAGGCCGAACAAGAAATTGAGAAGATGGATCTTTTTTAAATATAACGCGAGTCTCAACTGTCCAAAAACCTTGTTAAGCCGTGAAATTGCAGGGCAAAAGAGGTGAATATAATCTTTCTATAAATCTTATTTGAGAGCCTCAAAAAACACCTCATGGCTTATATGCTGGCCTATAATTTCCAGCGCCCACTGAAGGCCTTGAAATACAAGTCACCCTATGACAAAATAATAGAAATTTATGAACAAAAATTAGAAGTGTTCCATTTTAATCCATCCCAGATGATTTAGGAACTAAACACGTAAGCTATGCTCTTCCTTATCTTATAATTAAAGTGTGTATAAAGTGGTACAGATCTGGTGTCTCTTCCCAGAAACAATAGGTTGTTTTATCTAGAATTTCTGTATCAAATCCACCAATATCGTCAGCGACACTAAAGCTTCCTGTGAATTTTCCTTTTGTAAATGCATCGTCTCCTTTGGGAGGAACATTTGCAGGATTATCAATATTTAAACGATTATTAAGCTGAATACATCTCTCCTGTGTTAAATTAGGGAGGAGGATAACTAACTCGGACACAGCGCTTCCCAAATTCAACATTCGAATTGTCCCGTTGACAATCCATTCCGATCCGTCATTGAGATCATTTGAAGGGGACTGCCATATTAACCCGCCCCCATTTGTATCAAAGATATCACAAGAATTATCAACAGGTGCAGACGCATTCGTATATCCTGCCACCACAGGATTATCAAAATTTATGTCTGATTCTGAACATTCTTTAGCGCTTATACGATGAACGGCGCGTTCAATGTCCTTGGCATAATCTAATATTTCTGAGGTAGATAATATATTTTGTCCCTGTGTTACTGTTTCAGCTCCTGTATCCATTGATTGTGTAAAGGTGTAGGAAAGTGCTACAAAAAGTGCAATCGTAATCAGAATAATAAAGAGAGCATTTCCTCGTTCATTATTGTGCCCATCAAGTTTTTTATACATCCTCTTTGTCCTTAAATAAAGATTTAGAGCTGTCTTTCCCTGACTTTTTCAATATCTCAAGGGCCTGTGAATCTGCTTTTATCTTTGTTTGTCCTTGTTTTTGAGTTTGATCTAAGTGAGTTTCTGTTTTCTCCTTCGAGAAAACGCCCATTGGGGTTTCTCCTGTGGAAGAGGATGAAGGATTATTTTTCTCTTTTTGTGGGGGAGAAGATTCCACAGGGGGAGAGCTCATATCTATAGGATTATCTTTTGCATAGGTTTCGACAATAGAAAAAATGGAGCGATCAATGGGGTTATCTGTTGTTTTTCCATGTTTTTTATACCCTTTTGTCAAAGTAGCAATAACGTCTGGAACATCTGCTGTGACGGCGGCTTTTATGGCCGTCCAGTTTTTCTTCACCATACGATCCCGCAGTGTAGGAATGGCAGAGGCATGCTTCAAAAGCTCTTTATTATGAGGGGGAAGAGGCATAAAACGGGTAACACGCATGGCTTTGGCATGCCCTGGATTAGAATAATACATATTGACATCTGCAACTGTATTTCCAAAACAAATGATAGCTTCTCCTTCTTTAAAATCTTTCAAACTATTATAGTCTGCGTTTTGTCTTATTTGAACAGACGCTTGATCCCCTCCGTAATATGTCTTTGACAGCCCAGACTGGTTCACTTGTAGTGCAGTAACCTCTGTGACCATTGATTCCCCAACTGTTTTTTCAAAAAATTCTTTGGTTTGTGTAGGGTCTTCCAGTTTCCCAAAAATCTTAATGTTACAGTTCGCTGTAATAGAACGCGCTTCTTCTTTCACGCGCTTTTCAAGAGCAGGGAGATCCTGTGCTGAGAAGACAAGGCTAAACCCAAGAGAACGCGCTTGTGCGGCCATAACTGCCATCCCAGCGGCTGTATAATATCCAACCTCATCAAATACAACAACAAAAGGTGTTGCAGAATTGGTGGGTTTGTTCTCAATGACGGTTTCCGATGAGCCCTCAACACTCGCCCCTAAAGAGGATCCCATCATCCCCTTAATCGTTGCAGAGACAATCTTACCAAGATTGGCAATCTCATCACTTGATTTTTCAAGGGCGGGAATTAAAACAACCATAATCCGACGATTCAAAACAACATCGACCATATTTACATCTGCATATTCCGCATCAAAAATATACCCATACTCATCTCCCAAAGATTGGAGAGAGCGCGTAAACTGCATAGACAAATATCCATGCTGTTGATGTGCTGTTGTTTGATCAATTGGTGCTTGTCCAGGGGCAGCAGGCTTTTCTTTTCCTTCATCATCCCACGCTGCATCATTATATCCAGGGAGGGTTTCAAGATATCCTTTGACCCCTGCTGTCAAATTCTCGGGAATCCCTTCCTCACGCGAGAGTTTAATAATGTTATTAAGCTGTAAGAACTGACGAATCGTTGTCACATTGAGTGGTGTGTCCTGATGATCTCGTTTCCATGTAAGGGCGGGCATAATTGTCCCAACAAGTGCCACAGCACGCTCTTTCCACATCGCATTGTCACCGTCTGCATCTGGCATTAAGGAGACAAGCATGTTTGTTAAATAAGAGGCAGATCCAGATGAAAAAGGATTCATTGAATTCGAAGGCGCTTTGGTGTCAGAATTTCCTGTCATATAGTTCAAGACCATCAGATCATCATCTCGTCCGAAACGACGCACAAGGGAAGACAAACCTGACCATAAGTCCGTATCGGCTTTCCCGTCAATATAGACAAATCCAGACCCCCAAGACAGGGCATTACTTACAATTGATTTCAACCCTTCTGTTTTACCAGACCCCGTTGTTCCCAGATATAAAACATGTGTACTAGCATCTGATTTTGTAAACCAAACTTCTTCTTTTGTTTTTTGTTGGTTGCCAAGATACAAAATCCCTTCTGGTTTCATATTTCGGCCAGGGCCTGTATTATTTCCATCTTTGTGTTTAGAGCCATAAGGCATTTTAAAGACAATGGTTCGGTCTCGTGTCATAAGCCACCAGAGGTACACCAGTCCCAAAATGAAAATAAAATCAGTAAAAACGACTAATTCTGGTAAAAAATGAATGGACATTGCCATTACCATAAAGAGGGATACCACTAAATTAGGCGTAGCAAGCGCTTCTCCTGAGCGCATCCAAAAAGATCGATTATCCCTGAGGATATCTGTATGGTTGGTTGCGTATTTCCTTTGATCGAGTGACATATTTTTCTTATTTTTTCCTTAAAAACTCATCTGCGGACATAACTTCACCAACCCTCTTTTGTATAGGCGCAGGCGCTTGAGTGACAGGAGAATAGTCTGTCCCACGCGACATCATCGCCGCATTATTTGAAAGCTGTGTATTCATCGAGATAACCAACTTTCCGACAACAAAGCCTCCTATCAAGATAAGGATTATACTAAATAAAGCGAGAAAACACTTAATGAATATCCAAAATCCTCGTGCAAAACTCATGCGTAGTTTAGGTGTTTGAACAGGAACAGGAAGGTAACGCTGACGCTCTTCTCCTTTAGGCACTATTTGTCTATCTGCTTTTCCCATCGCTTTTGTTATAACCATTAAAGCCCGTGTAGCTTTGATCTTAAAGGTATAGACTGCGATAATATGAGTATCTGCTTTTGGGGTTTTAAGGATTAAATCATACTGTCCTGTTTCATTTTCCCGCACTTCAATGGCAGAGGATTTTGCTGTTCCTAAATCCATACGCCAGACAACAGGTGAAAGGGCATCTGGTAAGGACAAAACAAGTGTTCCTGCCACGATTTTTGCAGAAGATTTATATCCGCCCGTCATATTTTGTATCATAGTGCTCATTATATTTTCTCCTAAACTTATGTTCCTTTTACTTTTTTAACGCCTCGTTTTTTCTTAGATTGACTGTAGTCAAGCAGTGGGATAGGACGAGCTCTTTCAGATGACATATATTCTGTAATCTTCATCACAGCATCCTCTACACGAGGTCTTAAAACGGGACGTTGGGTTAATTTTTCAACTCTAAAATGAGCCATTGTCCCCAGAGCTTCCATATGAAATGTCTGACGCCCCAAATTATTCAGGGCATACCACAATGATCTGTCAAGAGCTCTCAACCATACAAATTGAGAAGGAGAGAG
Source organism: Alphaproteobacteria bacterium (assembly GCA_024279035.1). Classification (GTDB taxonomy): domain Bacteria; phylum Pseudomonadota; class Alphaproteobacteria; order Micavibrionales; family Micavibrionaceae; genus UBA1850. Next base: position 30,369 of record JAJRSA010000004.1, on the reverse strand, counting down.
AACGCCTCCTTCATCTCGAGCCACCAATAACCCTCGTAACATAGCGGTATTCTCATAAGCATGCTGGTTGCACACAGACAGGACTTTACCAGATACTTCACGATTTTTAAGGGTTGATCTCGCTATTTTAAGGAGTGAATTAGAAATTTTTAAGCCATTCTTATATGTCCATGAAAGAGCGAGTTCTCCTAAAAGAGCATCAGATTCTTCACGTTTACGAACAGACTTCAGACAAAATGATGCCAATAAAACTTGTTTGTAGTTCGGAAGATGTGCCCATCCTCGCCATGGACGCCCTAACTGTTTAGAAAATGCTTTTGTTGCAACGCCTGCATCAACTTTTGCTGTGCTTGATGTTGCCGACTCTTCTCTGTCTGGGACAGGAATACCCTCATATACCAACCATTCCTCTGGCCCTAATGCTTCCGCGAAGGAAGGGAGCTCTGCAGGCACTGGTGCTCCTGGAGGACGAGCAGGCTGATTGGAAGGATTAAAATCCTTAAAGGGGGCTATATATGGGAATGTGTTTGCTTGTGATCTGAGCAAAGTATCTAGATTATGTGTCCGTCTAAATTGCGTATTAGGTCCTTTAAACATACACCACAATGCAATAAATACAAAAAGAGCAGAGTATATCCAGCGAAAAGGATACAAGGCCAACATTGCAATTTGCTTGCTCACTTCTCCTGTTATCTGCTCTTTTCCAAAATTAGGAATGGCCTCTGACCATTGCTCAAAATTTAAGACGTTCCCACCCCAAGGCACACCATAGGAATCAGGAAGAATCCATGACATGACCCAGATCTCTCCATATCGAATCCAACGGAGACTATTCCTAATATCATAGTGAAAATAATGCCAAATAATAAACAGAACAATTACGCAAAGGGCACAGATAATAGCCCACCCCCAATCATCACTTCCGTTTGCATTTCCGTCTGCCATTTTTTACGCTTTATTTGTAATTTCTATTTCATATTCTGTACCATCTTATAATATAGATGGGTAACTTGCCAAGAAAACTCTGGAGCTATATTCCAAAAGATTTTAAAAAGAATACTTTTCAAATGATTTCTAGTTTGCTAAAAGGGCTTGTCTTTATAGAATGCCGCAATAGCTCAGTTGGTAGAGCAGTTGATTTGTAATCATCAGGTCCCGGGTTCGACTCCTGGTTGCGGCACCATTTTCTGGCCACGAAAAAGATCTTTCTACGCCCCATCTTTTTGGAATAACTACAAAACTTCACGCGAGTCACACCTTTCCAAGAATTTTGTTGAGCCGTGGTATTGCAAGGGCAAAAGAGTAGGATGCGAGCTTTCTGTAGATTTTATTGGAGGGCCTCCAGAGGTCTATTGCTTTGTGATTGACGAATGATTTTGGTCGTATCTCTTTCATAACCTTAACATCAATATTCTATCGGGTATTCTTAAGAAATATTCTAATCTTATTTGGATTCTTAACCCCACGTACAGATTCCACACCGCTTGAAACATCCACTGCGGGAGGATTGAGAATCTCGATGGCGGAGCCAATATTCTCTGGTGTTAGTCCTCCTGCCAAAAACCACGGGATCATCGTGCGTACATTGGATAAAAGAGACCAATCGAAAGAGACGCCTGCCCCCCCTGATGACCCATCAGAAAGCTTTGTATCAAATAACAACCAATCTGCAACTGTTTTGTAGGAGTCCACATACTCCAAATCAGAGGGCTCAGAAATGGGGAGAGCTTTAATGATTGGGATTTTAAATTTTTCTTTGATTTCTGAGACACGCTCAGGGGATTCTAGCCCGTGGAGTTGTAATAATGTTAAAGGGACACGGGAGAGTACCTTTTGAATATCCTCATCAGAGGCCTCAACGAAAAGTCCCACAATTTCAGTTGTATCAGGAATGAGGTGAGAGAGATGAGCCGCTTCTTCAATCTCAATATAACGGGGAGACTCAGGGAAAAAGACGAAGCCTATAAAGCTTGCGCCTCCTTCAATAGCGGCCTTTACGGACTCTTCATTTTTTAAACCACATATTTTGACGAGACTCATAGGGACTCCAAAATCTCAAGAGCTGCTTGCTTTGAATCATTGGCCTGTGTGATGGGACGTCCTATAACCAAATGCGTTGCTCCAAGATCAAGCGCTTGCTTAGGAGTCATCACGCGTTTTTGATCATCCAAAGGCGCGCCAATAGGACGAATGCCCGGAGTCATAAGGACAAAATCTTGACCACAGACTTGACGCAAAATTTCTATCTCTTTGGAGGAACACACGACGCCGTCAAGCCCTGAATCTTGCGTCAGGCAGGCGAGTGTTTTGACTTGGTCTTGCGCAGGAATAGATTGTCCAACTTAAGAAAGAGCTTTATCATCCAAACTTGTCAAAACTGTTACAGCCAACAACCGGCTTCCTTCATAACAGGCCTCTTTTGCCTGTTTCATCATCTCCAGCCCCCCCGCGGCATGTACATTCAGGTAGGCAGGCTTGAGGCGATGGGACACAGCCTTCACAGCGCCTGCCACTGTATTAGGGATATCATGAAACTTTAAATCCAAAAAGAGAGGCGTGTCAGGCGCCACAGACATCACATCCTCAACGCCTTGCGCGCCAAAATAATTAAAAAACTCCAACCCCAACTTAATTCCAATGCCTGTTTGAGCAATAGTTTGAACTAAATCCTTGGCGTGATCCATCTGATCTGTGTCAATGGCACAAAAAATCTTTGGGAACGACATCTTTCACCTCTTTTTATTTAAACCATTATTTTATTAGTCTTTTTTAAATTATCATGCAAGAGATGAGGTGGCTACACTATTCCAGACAGAAAATGTATAAAGTCTAAAACAAGGAATAGCAATAATGGCCTCCAAAATATGATTGCCAAAAATGTAGCAGGTCTGGCCAACATCAATCTCAAAACAGTGTAGAAAAAACGGAAACAATCCCTTTGTCTCAGTTTCTGAGGGCTATTGTGAATCGAGTCTATTACCTAAATCACTTTGATTCGTAACGGATAAAAACGGGTTTTGGTTCTCAGAAAATAATTTACTGGATTAAAGTCACCTTTCCCTGTACACATGCGCCAGAAATAAGAAACACACAAGATATAGAGAGTGCACAGATGACACAAAATCAAGCTTTAAGAAATATTGCGATCATTGCCCATGTTGATCATGGAAAGACGACTTTGATTGACTCAATCTTGCAACAAAGCGGGATGTTTCGGGATAACCAGAAGGTAGATGAACGTGTCATGGATTCCAATGATCTTGAGAAAGAGCGTGGAATTACGATTTTGGCTAAATGTACAGCTATCCAGTGGAATGACACTAAAATCAATATCATTGACACCCCTGGTCACGCTGATTTTGGCGGAGAAGTTGAGCGGGTTTTGGGTATGGCAGATGGAGTAATTTTGCTCACAGATTCTGCAGAAGGACCTTTGCCACAAACAAAATTTGTCCTTGGAAAAGCGCTTAAGCAAGGGTTGCGCCCTATTGTGGTGATTAACAAGATTGACCGCGGAGATGCCCGCCCTGATGAAGTTTTAGATGAGGTGTTTGATCTTTTTATCTCACTGGATGCGACAGAAGCGCAACTGGATTTTCCAATTATGTATGCTTCTGGGCGTGATGGATGGTGTACTGATAATCTTGAAAATGGACAACGTGAGAATTTACAACCGCTTTTGGATCTTATTGTCAGTCATGTTCCCGCGCCAGATGTTGATCAAAAAACTCCCTTTAGCATGCTCTCCACATTGTTAAGTGCAGACACATTTTTAGGACGAACCTTAACAGGGCGTATCTATTCAGGAACTGCGAAGGTGAATATGAATGTAAAAGCAATGGGCTTAGACGGAAAAACAATCGAAACATTCCGTCTAACAAAACTATTGTCCTTTAACGGTGTTGAGCGCATTCCTGTAGAGTCTGCACAAGCGGGTGATATTATTTGTGTGGCGGGAATGAAAAAGGCCTCTGTGGCCGATACCATCTGTGATCCGCTGGTTGAAACCCCTATTGAGTCCTCTCCCATTGATCCACCTACAATGGCTGTGACGATCTCTGTCAACAACTCTCCTTTGGCAGGCACAGAGGGGAAAAAGCTTACCTCAACGATGATCCGTGATCGCTTGATGGCAGAGGCAGAAACCAATGTGGCGATTAAAGTTTCTGAAACAGATGGAAGAGATGCTTTTGAATTGGCTGGACGAGGAGAATTACAGCTTGGCGTGCTCATTGAAACGATGCGCCGTGAAGGGTTTGAGATGTCTGTCTCTCGCCCTCGTGTTCTCATTAAGATGGTGGATGGTCAAAAACAAGAGCCCTACGAAGAAGTCATTGTTGATGTAGATGATGAATATACAGGCTCAGTCATCGAGAAGATGACGGGGCGTAAAGCCGATCTTCAAGATATGCGCCCGTCTGGTGCAGGTAAAACGCGCTTAACCTTTCTTGCTCCCTCTCGTGGCCTTATTGGATATCAATCACAGTTTTTGACAGACACACGGGGCACAGGCCTCATGAACCGTCTCTTTCATTCCTATGGAGCGTATAAGGGTGATATCGGAGGACGACATTATGGAGTCCTTCTCTCAACAGATAAAGGAGAGGCAGTGGCCTATGCCCTCTTCAACCTTCAAGACCGAGGCACAATGTTTGTAAGTGCTGGAGAAAAAGTTTATCAAGGCATGATTGTGGGAGAAAACTCACGCGGTAATGATCTAGATATCAACATTCTCAAAGGGAAAAAGCTCACCAATGTCCGTGCATCAGGCACAGATGAAAGTGTTGTTTTGACGCCCCCTCGCCGTATGAGTCTAGAAGAAATGATGTCCTACGTGAATGATGATGAGCTTGTTGAAGTCACTCCTCTCAATCTCCGTTTGAGAAAAAGACATCTTTTACCTTCTGATAGAACCCTTGCGAAAAAGGCTTCAAACTCATCATCTTAATTAAGTGCTTATTCTGTGATGTGATTTTACACATTCAATTTAATTAAATAAGGAGAAATAGAGTGAAATATGTAATCGGATGGGTGGGGCTTATTGTCTTGTGCACGGTAGGGGTTATCTCTTCTGCTTTGGCCTCTACGGATGTGTTAACAACACAAACAGGGGGGAGTGTTATTTCATCTCCGCTTGCGTTGTTATGTATTGGAATCTTTATAGTATCTTATCTGGCTGTTTTGACAGAGGAATTTTCTCATATGAGAAAATCAAAGCCGGTCATGTTAGGCGCAGGTTTAATCTGGATCTGTATTGCTCTTTTAGCTAAGACGCACGATATTGATAGTGAGGAAGTTCATCATGCTGTTCTTGGAGGGCTAGAGGAATATAGCTCCTTGATGCTTTTCCTTCTGGCGGCGATGACCTATGTCTCAGCATTGGAAGAACGTAATGTGTTTGGTGCTTTGCGTGGAAAGCTGGTCCAATCTGGATTGTCCTTGCGTCAACTTTTTTGGGTTACAGGGATTGTGGCGTTTTTTCTCTCGCCCATTGCGGATAATTTAACAACGGCTCTTATTATGGGAGCTGTCGTGATGGCTGTTGGACAAAAATCTCCAAAGTTTATTGCTCTGGCTTGCATCAATATTGTCTGTGCAGCTAATGCTGGAGGCGCTTTTTCTCCTTTTGGAGATATTACAACATTGATGGTCTGGCAGGCAGGGCATGTCGAATTTTCTGGATTTTTTGCACTGTTTTTACCCTCTCTGACCTGTTTTCTGGTTCCCGCCATTATCATGAGCTTTTTTGTGCCTGATGATCAACCTGAGACCTCAGAGACCCGTGAGGTGATGAAGAGAGGAGCATGCTTCTTTATCTTTTTAGGGGTGAGTACTATTGCCATGGCTATTTGTTTTGAACAATTCTTGGGATTGCCACCTTTTATGGGCATGATGACGGGGATGTCTATTTTGATGATCTCTTCTTATGTTCTCACCAAGACAGGATGCGAAAAAGATACCATTGATGTCATCGGGCATGTCGAATCAGCAGAATGGGATACATTATTGTTCTTCTTTGGTGTCATTTTCAGTGTCGGTGGATTATCCTATCTTGGTTTTATGGAGTTGGCCTCCCATACGATGTATGATGGGTGGGGTGTCACACAAACTAATATTGCTTTGGGAGGAATATCTGCCCTCATTGACAATATTCCTGTCATGTTTGCTGTCTTAACCATGAATCCTGAACTCGACCAATTTCAGTGGCTTCTGGTCACGCTGACAACAGGGGTTGGAGGATCTTTACTATCTATAGGATCTGCGGCAGGTGTTGCCCTGATGGGCACAGCAAAAGGTCATTATACATTCTTTTCACATCTGAAATGGACACCCGTCATTGCGTTAGGCTATGTTGCCGCTATTGGGGTACATTATGTAGTCAATGGATAGAGAGGTAATGATTTCCTGATGCAACCTACTCAGGATTTGTACCACACAGTGACGCGATAAAACAGCCCTCTTGATTGGGGATCACAACTCATGCTTTAATAGAAATATGACTCGTGTGAATTTTAGAATCCCTTTTCACCATTTGCCCATTGCATTTTGGATGATTTTGACTCTGTCCTTGGTAGGAGGGCTTGTAAGTCTTATCTCTATGCGGACATATGAATATCTGGAGAGAGGGAACACAAAAAATGATTATCCTCTCTATACCCAGATCATGCAGGATTTCCCAAAGCAACAAATATCTCTGTATAAAACAATATCTGGGGCGTGGTATGCACATAAAGCAACAACAGAGATCATTATAGAATTTTATGAAGATGGCTATTTTTCGTGGGAATCTGTCGATAGTACGGCAAAATACACAAAGTTATTTGCGGCTGGACGGTATGCGCTTGACGGGCAAGGACGGCTTCTCTTTTCTCAAATGAAAGAGCTTGGTCTTCCCTTTGACCAATCTAATCCAGGCCTTAGAATTTATAATTTTTCTCTGGGGGAAACGGCCTTTTCATTTGATATCAAACATCGTAAAAATAATGCAAACTCATCAGAAAAAATAATTATGTTGAAAATTTCAAATAATAAAGAAGAGATAAACCCAGCGATAACAGCCTTTCTACAAACAATTTCTGGCAGTGAAAAGACTATTGCTCTGAAATATTTAGGCAAGCCGACGCATCGTGATTTAAGAGCGCAGTAAAGGCACGCATGGACATGAAAAAGATATTTGTTTTTATAGTGATTATCGTTTCAGTTGGGGGGCTTATTTCTACTCTTCATGCACAAGACCACAAAAAGGCTGTCCAGAAATATATTGAGATTTTGCCTGACATTCCTTTGATGGACGGATTAGAAGAATGCCCAGAGACACAAATGATATTTGATAAACCGGATGGACGTATTGCTGAAATTTCTTTTTATAGTGACTCTCTTTCAATCGTTGACATTGATATCTTTTATGCGCAAACACTGCCTCAGCTTGGCTGGGTTATCGAAATCCCTCATAGCTATACGCGTGAACAGGAGCGATTAACTATTCAGGTAGAAAAGGTCTATCAAGACGTTCTCGTCCATTTTGTGCTCTCTCCAAACAAAGACACACGCCACCCCATAGAAAAAAAATAAAAGATCACGGAAAGAAGACTTGACAAGGGAGGGGGTTTTCACGTAGATATTGGCAGTTTTCTGGGGATAAAAATAAAAAACCAGATAAAAGTTAGAATTTTTGGAGAGAATTAAAATGGCAAATCACGCATCAGCTAAAAAAAGAATTCGTAGAAATGCAAGTCGGGCCCTCATCAACGGAGTACGTAAAACACGTATCCGTACATTTATTAAAAATGTAGAGCTTGCCATTGTAAGCGGAGATGCACAAACAGCACAAACAGCGTTGCAAGTTGCGCAACCTGAAATGCAACGAGGAGTCGCAAAAGGCCTTTTTCACCAAAAAACAATTTCTAGAAAAATTTCTAGATTTTCTCAGCGGATTAAGAGCCTTAAAACAAAATAATTTCATCTTTCTTTCTGTCTTGATTTTTTAACAATTAAGACAGAAACATACATCCTCTTTTTAAGATATCAGCTCCCCTGAAGACCGCAGTCTTTGGGGGTTTTTTATTTTGAACAAAAATTTCTTTTTTGATGTTCTTGGTTTGATCTCGTTGCACAATCTAAAAAATATAGGTAGGGTTTAGACATCGCCGAGACGGAAATAAGATAGAAATGAATAGAAAAAAACATGTTCATATATCGCTTTTGTTTGGAGATATAGTGTTAGAGATTTACCCTCTTTAGAGGTGTGGATTTCATCAAGGGGTTGAGTGTGTGTGCTTTGGGAGGAATCTCAAAAGTATGGCCTCGTGCCTAATAAATGTACAGATATATTATAACATCGTTCATGGAGAATCTATCGGTTCTACAAGTGTTTTTATGTGTGTGTGTTGAACGATTTGGTGTCTCATTCTTTTGTAAAAAGGATGAAATAAAATGAGTAAATTATAAGTAAGTGGAGACTAGGGAAAATATGTCACAAGTAAAAAATAATAAATCCTACCTAAGCGTTATTGATAACAGCCAAGCCCCAGAAAATTTTCAACCGACACCAGAAATTATGGGCCTCTGGAAAGCTGTGTATAAACAATTTAGGGGAGAGTTTGGTGAAGCGGTTTTTAGAAGCTGGTTGAAGCCTCTTTCTCTTCAAGCGTTCTATCATGGAACATTAGAAGTCTCTGTGCCTACGCGTTTTATGAAAGACTGGATTCAAACAAATTACGGCCCTCGTATTTTAGAAATGTGCATTGAAAAAGAGGATCAGATTTCACGCCTTGAGATTGTTGTTGTCCAAAAATCAACGCCTCTTGATATGGATGCAGAGACAGAAAAAACCTCTCCCGCGATAAAGGCTAATGCAAATGCGCTGGCAGAAGAGCTTGAGCTCTCCTCTCCCCTTGATCCTCGTTTTAAATTTGAAAATTTTGTGGTGGGGGACTCAAATGCCCTCTCTCATGCAGCTGCCCTTCGTTTGGTTGAGAGTAAAGCCATGCCCTTTAATCCTCTCTTCATTTATGGAGGAGTTGGACTTGGGAAAACACATTTGATGCATGCTATTGCGTGGGCTATTAGAGAACATCACCCTGAAAAAACAGTCATGTATTTGTCTGCTGAGAAATTCATGTTCCAGTTTGTCAAAGCGTTACGAGCTAAAGATACAATGGCCTTTAAAGAGCTTTTTCGCTCTGTCGATGTCCTTATGATTGATGATGTACAGTTCATCAGCGGAAAGGAATCCACACAAGAAGAGTTTTTTCATACATTTAATGCGCTCATTGATCAAAATAAGCAGATTATTATCTCTGCCGATCGTTCTCCGAATGATATTCAAGGTATTGATGATCGCTTAAGATCACGTCTCTCATGGGGTCTTGTTGCTGATATTCAGCCTACAAACTATGAATTACGTCTTGGGATTTTAAAGGCAAAACGAGAGATGTTAGGGGTAGAGATGCCAGATGCGGTTCTTGAGTTTTTGGCCTTAAAAGTCACCTCCAACGTGCGTGAATTGGAAGGCGCCTTAAATAGATTGGCTGCGCATGCAGATATCTCAAGAACACCTTTAACTTTAGAGGCCACACAACACGTTCTTCAGGATTTATTGCGCTCTCACGATCGTCGAATTACAATTGATGAGATCCAACGCCGTGTTTCAGAGCATTACAATCTTAAAGTCTCAGATATGCATTCCGCGCGTCGTTCTCGGAATGTCGCCCGCCCTCGTCAGGTTGCTATGTATCTAGCCAAACAGCTTACAGCACGCTCTTTGCCAGAAATTGGGCGCAAGTTTGGCGGACGAGACCACACAACAGTGATGCATGCTGTACGTAAAATTGAAGAGCTTATGGAAGAGGATGCCTCTTTCGCACAAGATGTTGATGTTTTGCGTCGTGCCCTTACTGGCTGATCGGCAGGCTAATTCTAAGAAAAGCGTTAAAACACACTGCTAGACAGGAAACTGCTTGGCAGTGTGTGTTTATATGCTATAAATACTTAGATACAGAGCCATTTTAAACTATAGGATTTAAGACTCATGATTTTTTCAATTGATCGCGCAGACCTTCTCCGTTCTCTTAACCATGTTCAGTCAGTGGTCGAGCGTCGTAATACCATTCCTATTCTTGCCAATGTGAAAATGGTGGTCGCAAACGGTGTTTTAAGCCTAAGCACAACGGATATGGATCTTGAAATTAATGAATCTGTGGTCGCACAAATTGAGAAAGACGGCGCAACAACAGCTCCTGCCGTTACACTCCACGACATCGTCCGCAAATTCCCAGAGGGTTCTGTCGTTAAAATTACACTTGATTCTTCTGGAAATTTTATGACCGTTGAGGCGGGGCGCTCGAACTTCCGCTTAAGTTGTCTCCCTGTGGAAGATTTTCCACAACTTGGGCAAGATGAACTCCCCACTGGGTTTTCTATTCCTGCCACAGATTTACGGGCTTTGATTGACCGGACAAAATTTGCAATGTCGACAGAAGAGACTCGCTATTATCTCAATGGTATTTATTTACACTCAACGGAAAGTAATGGTGTTGCTGTTTTGCGTGCAGTTGCAACCGATGGACACAGATTAGCTCAGTTTGATATGCCTCTCCCCGAAGGAGCACAAGACATGCCAGAAATTATTGTGCCTCGGAAAGCAATCGGAGAGATTCGGAAGCTTATTGATGAAGCCGCTGACACCATTAATATTTCCCTGTCCAAGAATAAAATTCAGTTTGCCTTTGATCATGTTGTCTTAACGACAAAACTCATTGATGGAACATTTCCTGATTATACGCGCGTTATTCCTGTCGGGAATGACAAGATCATTGAAGTTGATCCTAAAATATTCACCGACGCGATTGACCGTGTTTCAACCATCTCAGACGGAAAATCACGCGCTTTAAAAATCACGCTCAATGGAAAAACCATGACCCTCTCTGCAAATTCTCCAGAAGCGGGCTCTGCCACTGAGGATATTGAAGTGTCCTCAGATATTACTGATATTGAAATTGGATTTAATGCCCGCTATTTGCTTGATATTACAAGCCTTGTCGATGGAGAAGGATGTCGTATCTCACTTGCAGATTCTGCCTCTCCCACCATTATTCAAGACACAGGAGATAGCTCCTCTCTTTATGTGATTATGCCGTTACGTGTTTGATGATTCAAAAGATTATTATGATCTACAGAGATAAACAGAGATGTCTGTGGTTTGTAAAATAAAAGAGACTTTCTAAATGTCGTATATACAGTCTATACGCCTTCACAATTTTCGAAATTATGAAACAGCCTCGCTCTCTGATATAGAGAGTGGTTTTGTTGTATTGACAGGTGAAAATGGAGCAGGGAAAACGAATCTCCTTGAAGCTCTCTCTTATATTTCTCCTGGACGTGGGTTACGGGGCGCTAAAAACACAGAGCTACAAAATCAAAAGAGCAATGATCCCAAAGAAACACCATGGGCTATTTCAACGTGTGTACAGACTTCTTTTGGTCTAATAAAAATTGGGACAGGGAAGAATCTACACAATGATCGTCGTATAATTAAAGTCCAAGGGGAAATCGTTAAAAGTCAGGCTGTCTTGTCTGAATATATATCTTGCATCTGGTTAACACCTCAAATGGATAGTCTTTTTCGAGGAGGTGCATCTGAGCGCAGGCGCTTTATTGATCGTTTACTTTTGACCTACGACCCTGCGCATGCAGGACGTATAACGCGTTATGAGAATGCAATGTCTCAACGCTCTAAGATTTTAAGAGCAGAGCATAGAACACCCACCGATCCTTCATGGCTCAAAGGCTTAGAAATACAAATGGCAGAAACAGGCGTGGCCATTGCTGCGGCACGTCTTGCGTTTTTAGATCGCCTCCAAGAGGCCTCTCTTAATCACAAAGAGACAACATTTCCTTATGCACGCCTCTCTTATAGGGGGGTTCTCGAAGAACGTCTTCACTCTTGTGCTGCGATTGAAGTGGAAGAGTTTTTTTTAAAAAGCCTAGAGCATTCACGAGATATTGATACCCTAACAGGACGAGCCTCTATCGGTGTCCATCGTACGGATCTCCATGTTGTGTATGCGGATAAAAATATGGAGGCACATCACTGTTCAACAGGAGAACAAAAAGCGCTTCTAATTGGATTAATTCTTGCTCATGCACGTCTTCTTCTCGCTGATCAAGGTCGTCCTCCGCTCCTCCTTTTAGATGAAGTCGCGGCTCATCTCGATGAAGGCCGACGCGCAAGCCTTTTTGAGATACTCAAACACATGGGTAATCAAGTCTGGATGACAGGGACAGAGACCCACATTTTTCACTCCATTCAACCAAACGCCCAGTTTTTTAAAGTCAAAAATGGTCTTATTGAGGGAGCTCATAATTGTTTAGAATAAGAATCAGACATTCTGATTCTAAACTGCGTCCAAGCCACGCAGGCTTTCGGCGGACTCCCGCCACCTTGCAGTCGCTCGGGTCATCTTCAAAGAATGCACTATTCTTAATGAAAATGACTATATGTTAATAAGAAATTTCCAGCCACTCACTCTCTGTCAAAATTATTACCCCAAGGTCTTGGGCTTTTTTGGCTTTTGATCCTGAGTCTGTTCCAGCAATGACATAGTCTGTTTTTTTGCTCACAGAGCCAGAAACTTTTGCGCCCAGAGATTCGGCTTTGGCTTTGGCTTCAGCACGAGACATTTTTTCTAAGGACCCTGTGAAGACGATTGTTTTTCCTGCAAGAGGGCTATCACCTATGATAGGTGCTTCATAGGATTGAATGGTGAGATGACCGTTTAATTGTGTAACAATTCCTTGATTGCGCTGATCATTGAAAAAGGTGATGAGATCATGAGTTACAATGGGGCCTATGTCATCTATATTTAAAAGCTCATTGAATGCATCACTGTCTGGATCAATTGCCTGTTCCATCTCTGTTTGGAGTGTCTCTAAATCTCCATAAACACTTGAAATCCTTTTGGCGGTGGCGTCTCCGACTTGGCGAATGCCTAGCCCAAAGATAAAACGATTGAAAGGAATAGTGCGTTTATCATTGATGGCTCTAAAGAGATTTTGGAGAGAGAGTTCTTTCCATCCCTCTAAAGAAGAAAGCGTATCTTGATGAAGCTCTTCGAGTGTAAAAATGTCGGCAGGGTTTTTGATGAGGCCTTTCTCCCAGAATTGTTCCACGATTTTTTTGCCCATACCCTCAATATCAAATGCGCCTTTGCTGACAAAATGTTTCAACCGTTCGACGGCTTGTGCCTCACAATTCATGCCCCCTGTACAGCGGAAGACGACGCTTCCCTCTTCTCGTTCGGCAGGGGAAGAGCACACAGGGCATATTTGAGGAAATACAAAAGGAGATGCATTCGTATGGCGTTTTTCTACGACGACTTCTACCACTTGTGGAATAACATCTCCTGCACGTTGAATAATAACGTGATCGCCGATACGGACATCTTTGCGCTCAATCTCATTGGCATTATGAAGTGTTGCATTTGATACCACAACGCCTCCCACTGTGATGGGCTCAAGACGTGCGACAGGGGTGAGCGCCCCCGTCCGCCCCACCTGAATGTTAATGTCATGAAGGATTGTCACTGCTTTTTCTGCAGGAAATTTATGTGCGGTCGCCCAGCGTGGCGCACGCGCAACAAAGCCCAAGCGCTCTTGCCAGTCTAACCTATTGATTTTATACACGACGCCATCAATCTCATAGGGGAGATCAGGGCGCAGTGTCTCTAAATCATGATAGAGCGCCATAATATCCTCAAGAGTAGAACATAGCCCTGAGGGCTCTGCTTGTGGAAATCCCCATGCTTTTAATTGCGTTCGACTATCGTGCTGTGTCTCTCCAAGAGACTCGGTCGTTTCTCCAAGAGCATAGCCAAAAAAGGAGAGGTTTCTCTGTTTGGTAATCTCTACATCCAGTTGTCGAATACTCCCTGCGGCGGCATTACGAGGATTTGCAAAGGGAGGTTTGTCGTTGTCTTCAAGAGATTTATTAAGAGCTAAAAATTCATCGCGCCGCATATAGATTTCTCCCCGTACTTCTAAAATATCAGGGATAGTGCCTTTAATCTCATGAGGAATATCGGCGATGGTTTTGACATTATCTGTGATGTCTTCCCCCACATACCCATCTCCTCGGGTGGCGGCTTGAACAAGGTGTCCCTGCTCATAGCGAAGAGAACAGGACAGCCCATCAATTTTAGGTTCAGCGATGATCTCAATTTTTTTGTCTGGAGAGAGGTTTAGAAAACGACGGATACGCTCTAAAAACTCACCTAGTTCCTCCTCATTAAAGACATTGGACAAAGAGAGCATCGGGATGGCATGCGTGATTTTGGTAAAGCCTTTTGAAGGCCGTGCACCGACTTTTTGCGTTGGGCTTTCTTCTGTTTTTAATTCTGGGTGCTTACGTTCAAGCTCTTCCAGCTCACGGCGGAGAAGATCATATTCTGCGTCAGAAATCTCTGGATTATCCTCGCCATGATAAAGATGATCATGATACACAATTTTCTTTTCCAATTGTGTATAATATGCTTTTAGATCTTCTTGATCCGTATTAAATAAGGTGTCATTCATGATTTAATATTTATCACAAAAAGGAAATCTCTCATTATTTATTTTCTTTTCTGTGCCCATCCATCTTTTACAATTGGGCGTGCACGGGAGACGGCAAGGGAATCAGCTGGCACATCTTTACTCAATGTACTTCCTGCGCCTATATAACATCCATCTTCTAAGGTGATGGGTGCGATAAGAGTGCTGTTTGAGCCAACGAAAACACCTGTTCCAATTGTGGTTTTATGTTTGTTTGTGCCGTCATAGTTACAGGTGATTGTACCTGCACCTATATTACTCGTATCTCCGACGGTTGCATCTCCGACATAAGTAAGGTGATTGGCTTTAGCGCCTTTACCGAAAGTAGCGTTTTTAACCTCGACAAAATTGCCAATTTTGACGTTTTCTTTCAACACAGTGCCAGGGCGAAGGCGGGCAAAAGGGCCTATAATTCCACCTGTATGGATATTTACTTGTTCCAAGTGACAAAAGGGTTTTATCTCGACGTTATTTGCAATCTCAACACCAACACCAAAAACCGTATTGGCACCAATGGCACTGTCTTGTCCGATCTGTGTGTCATGACTGAAATAAATGGTCTCTGGGTTTTGGAGGGTAACGCCTGCATGCATAATATCAGTACGCTTGCGTTTTTGCCAAATCGCTTCAATCTCTGCGAGTTGCGCACGATCATTGATACCTTGAAGCTCTTGGATGTCACCCATCACAACGCCACAGACTTTTCCATCTTTTTGCGCAATAGCAGGAAGATCTACCAAGTAAAATTCTTTTTGGGCGTTGTCATTGTCAATTTTCTTAATCCAGTTATGAATATGTGTGCCCTCAATCACCATGACACCGCTATTACAAACGGAGACACGACGCTCATCCTCTGTGGCATCTTTATGTTCGACAATATTTTCTAAAGTGCCATCTGTTTTTTGGACAAGTCGGCCGTATCCTGTGGGGTCATCAGGAGTCATCCCTAAAACAGTGACACCATATCTGTGTGTTTCATGCTCTGTGATAAAATGAGTGAGTGTCTCGGCGGTGATTAGAGGCACATCCCCATATAAAACCAAAACATGGCCTGTAAAATCTTGAAGCTTGGTTAAGCCTGCTTTGACAGCGTCTCCTGTACCAAGAGGGCTATCTTGTATGGCAGGCTCAAGAGGAGAGATGATTTGTGCAACATCTTCCATATGTGGCGCGAGAACGGGAATAATATGTTTGGGGGACAGCGCGCGTGCTGTCTCAATCACATGAGAGATCATCGGGAGTCCTGCAATTTCGTGCAAGACTTTCGGACGCGACGATTTCATACGAGACCCTTGCCCTGCGGCAAGAATCAAAACAGCGATGTCTTTTGTGATACTCATACAATAGTTTTATACGGGGTCGTCGGAAATTTCAATCCTCTTTAAATGCATGAATAATGTTCCATAATTTGTTTTGACGCGGATTTTCACAGGCATATAGAGCCCATTTTTTTCAACCTGTCCAAACCAAACCGCGGGAAGTGTGTCATGTTGACGTCCTTGTTCCTGAATAGAGAGCCACCCACGAGGTTTTTTATGCCATTTTCCAGCAAGAGGTTTAATCTCGACAGAGCATTTTATAGCGTTGCCTGAATAGATATTATATCTACTCTTGGTGAGTGTTTCTGTCCCCTCAGGTTTAAACATCAATTCAAAACGTCGTTTTCCATCAAAGATCTCTGATTTCCCCTCACATGTTTTTGACGTTTGAGCCGTCCTCATAATATTCATAGTCGCTGCCAACAGATCGATGGTTTGATCTGTAAGTTTTTTATCTATTGTTCCTGGACTTTTATCAATACCATCCTCTGTAATTTTAAGGGTTTTAAAAATCCCCTTTGGCGTATAGAAAAATTCTTTGGTTTCTTTCTCCTTCCTCCATGTTGAAATAGAGGTATGTTTTTGGGGTGTATGCACCTTCTTTTGCGTATGCCCATAGCTCTCAAAAGACCCTGACCATGGGGCAAGCTTGCCTAAAAACCCACGTGTATGCGCTTCAAAAAACAGCTTGTACGTGTCTGGTGTGCGCTCAACTGACATTTTAGCTTCAACCGCATTTACCCCCCCCGCGAAGACCTTATAGGTGAGTGTTGTTTTGGCTTGTGCTATCTGAAGGGGATAGAAAATAAGTATGAAGAGTAAAAATCGTTTCATCTATGATCTCTTTCTAACTGTAGTCAATCGACACAAGACTCAGTCCCTGTGGCGGCGCGGTTGGACCGCTTAATGTACGGTCTTTTTTGTCTAATATCTCTTTTAACGTATGAGGTGCCCATTTTCCTTCGCCAACCATTGCGAGAGATCCTACTAAATTCCGCACTTGATTATAAAGGAAAGATTGAGCTCCTGCATGAATGAAAATTTCAACGCCTCCGAAGGCATCATAAGAGCATGTTTCTACATCTAATCTATCCAATGTTTTACGCGGAGACTTTCCTTGACAGCCTGCAGCACGAAAGCTTGTGAAATCATGTGTACCAAGGAGTGCGCAAGTAGCCTCTTGCATGGCTTGAATATCAAGATTTTTCTTCACATGCCAGCATGTCGTACGATCAAATGTAGGGGGGGAAACGCGGTTAAGAATGCGGTAGGTATAAAGCTTCTTCTTTGCCCCAAATCGAGCATGAAAATCCTGTGAGACTTTTTCTGCTTTTACAATTGAAATGGGCTGTGGGCGAAGATGGGCATTCATTGCCATCATCAGATCATGGGGATGCAAGGTGCGCACGCCATAGTCTAAATCAAAATGAGCCACTTGCCCCCGCGCATGGACACCTGCATCTGTCCGCCCAGCGCCGTGAACACGAATATCTCTCTGGCAAAACCCATACAGCGCTTTTTCTAAGCTATTTTGGATCGAGGGAATACCTTCTTCTTGCATCTGCCACCCACAATAGTCTGTGCCATCATACTCAATCGTAATTTTCCATCTCTGAAGAGTCATGAGAGACGTGCTCCAACTTTTAAATATCCCCCATTGAGCGCTGAGAGAAAATCCATAGCTTTCTTATTTTGAGGCTGTATCTCTTTCAGTTTTAAAACGGACTGCGCACCACATACAATATGCCCATCTTTGTCCAAAACTGTTCCAACAGGTGCTGGGCTGGTTTGATCAGAGAGCGTTGCTTTTTTAATTTTTAGAGTGTCACAATAGGTGCTCGGCCAAGGATTAAGAGCTCTAATCTGTCGATCAATGTCTTGCGCTGTTTGAGTCCAGTCAATCTTTCCATCTTCTTTTGTAAGCAGGGAAGCATAGTTTGAGGAGGCACCCTCTTGACTCTCTCCTTGAAGAGGGAAATTATCAAGGCACGGAAGGATCATCTCTGCTCCCATAACAGATAATTCATCATGGAGAGAGTGTGCTGTGGTTTCCTGTGTAATGGGACAAGATCGCTTTGTAATCATAGGGCCAGTATCCAACCCTGCCTCCATCTGCATAATGGTTACTCCAGTTTCTTGATCTCCCTTCCAAATTGCATATTGAATGGGCGCAGCTCCACGCCAGCGTGGAAGAAGAGAGGCATGGATATTTACACACCCATAGACAGGCGCATCCAATACAGATTGAGGAAGGATCAGCCCATAGGCTGCTACAATCGCAAGATCAGCTGTGTGGCTTTGAAAAATTTCAATGGCGTGTATATCTTTTTTAAAAGACACAGGCGTAAAAACAGGGATATTATGCACTTCTGCCACCTCCTGCACAGGAGATTTCTGCATTTTATGCCCACGCCCTTTTGGACGAGGAGGTTGTGTATACACAGCCACAATATCGTGCGGACTCGTAATAAGAGCTTGAAGCGCGGGCACAGAAAAATCTGGCGTTCCCATATAGATGATATTTAATTTTTTGCTCATACACTTTATATAGCAGAAAAACATTATTTTTGAATATAGAGATGGAGTTATTTCAAAAAGATCTCTAAATATTTTTATCTCTTATTTGAAGGTCTAGAGGGTGGTATTCTTTTGGTTTGCTCTTCATAGGCTTATATTCCCTCATCTCTTCTAGAGTTTTTTTTTCAAAGAAGTGATAGGAGAAACACAATCCTAGAAAAACCCAGAATCCTGTGTTTCTGAAATTTTGATGGGTTAGTCCATAGAGGATGAGAGGGGTGAGGAGCATGGCATAGTAAAGTGGGAGACGTATGAAAACAAAATAGAGAAAGCCAAAGAAAAGAATAAACCCTAATACCCCATAAGAAAAAAGGATTGTTGCAATGCCAGAATGGAGTTCTTGACGGGCATTAAAGCGCCAGTGGGCGCCTTCTCCAGCCCCTGTCAAAAGATATTGAGGGTATTCAATCAGACGAGAATAGCCTCGGACCATGGGGTTGTCGTCCACATCTGATCCAATTTTACCCAATCTATGCGCGGCAGCACTAATATTATCGGCTGCAATGACCCATTTTTTAACTTCTTGGGGGGCTGTTATCTCTGTGATTAACAAGAATAAGAGCCCAAAGACAAAAAGGGCTTTGAGCTTCTTGTTGGCAACGGGCTGAAAGGCCATAAACAAGATTAAAACCCCGTATGAGATCATGCCAGCTTTTGAAAGCGCTTCTGTTTGGATATAGGCCAAGGCACTAAAAAGAAGAAGATCGAAGAGGTTCAGGCTAGAGCCACGTTTAAGAACAATGAGGATCACACCCATTAACAAAGCCCAATAGGCAAGCTGGTTAGGATTGTTAAATGTCCCCGCATGTCGAGCGCCTTCTCCACTAAATCCTATGACATAAAAAAGTTGTATCAACACAATCGTAGAAATTGATAAGTACGTGACTCGATTCATGAAAACGGGTGATTGTTTAAACAAAAAGACAATAAAACAAAATACAGAGAAATTAAAAAGATAGAAGAGGCTGGGGGCTATAAAACTTCTCTCTCCTGTATAGAGATAGTAAATTAAATTTACAGCTGTTGTTAAAATAACAAATAATCCGCCCGTAATGTGTGCTCCTGAAATCTGATCTTTATGATTTAAGACGGCCAAAATAAGAGCAGGAATTATTCCTATGGCAAGAAGAATATCAGAGGGCTGAGGGAGGCCACTATGAAACACGTAAAACGGAGAGAGAAGGACATATCCAATCCAGATTAGAACAAAGATAAGAGTTGAAAATGTCCCCGTGTGAGCGTGCAGGCGCACAGAGTTAGGGTGTATTGGAGGTGTCGAACTCATCATGAGTCTTCCTCCTCTTTTTGAAAGAAATGCCATGAATAGGCAAGGCCTAGGAAAACCCAAAAATAGCTAAAGCGGATGTTTTGATGGCTTAGTCCGTACAAGAATATTGGGATAAGCATGGCCGTATAATGCCATGGGAGGCGATAGAAGACACTCCCTAAAAACATAAGAAAAAATGCAAACCCAAAAATACTATAGCTAAAAATAAGGGTGGCGATGCCAGAGTGAAGCTCTTGGCGTCCAAAGCGCCAATGGGCTCCTTCTCCTGCGCCTACAAACAAGAATTGAGGGTGATCTAAAAGACGTCCATAGCCTCTTGCTTCAGGGGTGTCGTCGGCTTGTTTTCCAAGTGTACCCAAGCGATGAGAGACGGCTTCCAAAGTGTCTACTTTGGACATGAAACTCACAAGATGCTGAGGATTATGAAATTTGACCATAAATAAAAGAACAAAACAAAAAATTGAAAACCACCGCATGGCACTCGACATGGAGGGTATAAACAAAGTGATGATAAGTAAAACAGCAAAGACAATCATCCCTGCCTTGGAGAGTGCCTTCATTTCAATATACCCTAGAATACCAAATAACAGAAGATCCAAAAGACGGATAGGATCGCGGCGTTTGAGAATGACAATGATGGCGGCTGTCAAAACCCCCCAATAGGCGAGTTGGTTTGAGCGATTGAATGTTCCGCTGGCGCGGTAATTATCTACATCGGGGAAAAAAATAACCACAAAAAGTTGAACAAAACAGATAACCACAACCATGCGATACGTCCATTTATTGGCTGTCTCGGGAGAGTGCCGAAAAATAAGAATGGCATAAATAAAAATCAAAAAGTTAAACAAATAATACACGCTGTGTAGGATAAACTTGATATCGGGCGTAAAAAAATAATGGACACTATTAATAGCCGTTGTTAGCCCTACAAAAATTCCACCAAAAATATAGACACCTGTTATATTGGCATTGTCATGATTACTGTATTTTAGAAATGCATAAGAAAAAAGTGTCAAAATACCTGTGAAGATAAAGATGTCCGCAGGTTGTGGAACGCCACTTTGGAAGATATAAAAGGGGGAGAGAAAGATATAAATGACCCAGATCCACAAAAATGAATGCACACGCCGAGTCTCTGAGACAGGATGCATGATCTGTTGGTGGTGCAAAAAGGGATTTGTTGTTGTGAGCATTGTGTGTTTGATTATTCTCTCTTTTCTCATTGTGCATAATGTTTCAGGAAAAATCACGCGCGAAGATGAAATCGCCCTCAAAAAAATACTTAAAGATGTTAAAAAAGAGGATATTTTCTCCTATCAAGATGAAATCCAGAAGATCAGAGATATTCAAAGTGCTGTTTTAAACGTTTCTCCGACGCTCAAAAAAATACCTGTACGACAGACACGAGAACCTCAAGATTTATTAAAGGCTGGACATGGGCAATGCTCTGATCGAGGGCGCACCATTGAAAAAGCTTTGCGCTATAGTGGTTTTCAGGCGCGGTTTGTCTCTGTATTTAGCCGTGATAAGAGCTTTATCCCGCCCGAAACTCTTGCCATTGATGGTGGACAAGATTTACGATCACACGCATTGGTTGAAGTTCAAACCTCAAAAGGCTGGCTGTTTGTTGACACAAATGATCGTTGGGTGGCTCTCGATGAGAAGGGAAACCCTCTGTCTCTTAAAGCATGGAAAAACATACAAGATAAAGGGGGGTTTCAATGGTCTGAAGAGAACAGAGGAGATATTTACTGGCTCCTCCGCCGAGATTTTAATATCGTTTATGGATTATATACCCGTCATGGCTTGTTTTACCCTCCATATACGCCCTATATTCCAGATATCAATATACCAACTTTTATTAAAGGGCATTTATTTTGATCCGACTTTTTTTATCATTCTGTGCGCTTTGTCTTTTAGGCTTAGGATTAGTAGGGGGAGGGCTTGCCTATAGCTTTTCTCTGTATAAAACAAAAGGATTTTCTACGCAAAAAATACAGATTACAATCCCCAAAGGCACGGGAGTTGGGGGCATTGCCACTCTTTTGGAGCGTGTTGATATTATAGAATATCCCCTTTTGTTTAAAATGATGGCACGCATTACAAACGTACAAGGCGAATTAAAAGCAGGAGAATATGAGTTTTCTGCCCAAATTTCCATGGAAGATGTGTTTGATAAGCTCTCCAAAGGAGATGTCATTACACGACAAGTAACAATCCCAGAAGGCTATACCAGCTACGAGATTGTACGTCTGTTTAAAACAAAGGGCGATCTCACGCAAGATACAAAAATGATTCCAAAAGAAGGCTCTTTGTTACCTGACACGTACGCTTATCAAAAAACAGATTCTGTCCAAACTCTCGTCCATCACATGCAAAAGAATATGCTCTCTCTCTTGGAGGAAGCATGGACAAAAAGAGAGATAAACCTCCCCTTTAAAACAAAAAAGGAGGCTTTAATTCTGGCCTCCATCGTTGAAAAAGAAACAGGTGTTGCATCGGAGCGTGCGCGCATTGCTGGCGTTTTTATCAATCGCCTTCAAAAAGGCATGCCGTTGCAAACAGATCCTACCGTTATTTATGCCCTCACCAAAGGTGCCCATAAAAATAATGGAAACGGCCCTCTTGGACGACGATTATTAAGAAAAGACCTCTCCATCGACTCCCCCTATAACACGTACAAATACGCAGGTCTCCCCCCCACCCCCATTTGTAACCCAGGGAAAGACGCTATTCTTGCCACCCTCAATCCTGAAAAACATGACTATATCTATTTCGTTGCAGATGGAACAGGAGGTCACGTTTTTGCAAAAACCCTCGCCGAGCATAACAAAAATGTGGCACAGTGGCGTAAGATACGACGCAACAAGAAATAAGAAGCTTTTTAAATGAAAAATGTAATTATAGCCCTCTCTATCCTTTTAACCTCTTTCCTTTCTCTGGCACACGAGCAGGAAGAATCTGTCTATGAGGTCTCCCCCTAATGACAAAATCTCGAAAACCACATCCTTCTCATGCGTATGGAGAGCTGAAACGTCGTCATAGAAATATTGGACGATTGACCGCTATTGCCGAGATTATCAGTCGAGATTTTTTGACGACGATGCCAGAGGGCGCCTATGAGGGACGGATGGATCAAATTGCGTATCTCCACCGTCGTATTCATGATGATATTGTTTGCTGTGACGGCCAAATGCATCTTGAGGAGGCGCAAGAGCATCTTGCCGCGCATCCTAAGCTTTGGAATGAGTGGGATAGTTCTAATCTTGCGGGAATGGAGCGGATCTATAAAAATCATGCCATTTTAGATCATGATACTATGGAAGAATCTGCGCGCATTGCCAATGAAGGACGACGTATTCATCGCGAATGTTTGAAGGCAAATGATTGGAAAACAGCTCAAGCCCATTTGGAACGTGTGGTCACTCATGTGCGTAAATTAGCCAAGAAAAAGGCAAAATTTCTCAATAGTGCCACATTGTATGAGGCTCTTATTCAAGATTATTCTCCTGGGGTGTCGCTCAAACAATTATGGGACTGGTTTAATCATTTGGATACAGAACTTCGAACACTCCTGCCACAGGTCATTGAACGTCAAAAATCAAGAAAGCCTATCGTGTCTTTGGCAGGGCGGTATTCCAAAGACGCGCAAATGTGGCTCAACCGCAGTCTTTTAGAGTTGCTTGGGTTTGATTTTGATCGGGGGGGCTTATACGAAACAGGACATTCTCCTGTGGAGGGAGGTACGCCTGATGACACACGCCTTGTGATTAAAAATGTTGATCCCAAAAACTTTATGGAGTCAATGAAATCAACCCTTCATGAGGGAGGGCACGGATTGTATATCCAAGGACTGCCGAGCAAAGGCGGGCGAGAATATCAACCCGTTTCTCATGATTTGGGGACAACCATGCATGAATCACAAGCACTTTTGATTGAAATGATTGTAGGACGGACACCAGAATTTTTTGAATTTTTAGCCCCTCGTTTGGAAGGGCTTTTCCATACAGTCCGTGATCCTTCGCTGACCGCTGGAAACTTGCACCGTCTAAAAACACGTGTACGTCCAAGCTTAGATCGCAAAAGTGCAGATGAACTCACCTATTTCTTTCATATTTTTCTCCGTTTTCAAATTGAATGTGATTTGATAGAAGGTAAAATAGAAGTGGCGGATATCCCCTCTGTCTGGACAGAATGGATGCATACGCATTTGGGGGTTATGCCCCAAAGCAATGCAGAAGGGTTTATGCAGGATGTGCATTGGTTTGTTGGGAAATTCGGTTATTTTCAAGCGTACACGTTGGGGCATATAGTGGCCGCGCAACTTTTTGACACAATGCAACAGGATATCCCTAATTTGCATTCTCGGATTCGTCATGGTGATTTTAAGCCCATTACAAAATGGCTCAATCGTCATATTCACTCAAAAGGCTCTATTCTGTCGTGGGATGCCTTGCTGAAAGATGTCACAGGACATGATCCTTCTCCTGATTTTCTCATTAGCCATATTGAAAACAGATATTTAGGGGAATAAAGATCATGCATAAAACAGTCCTAGAGAACGGCCTCACAATTGTAAGTGATCCGATGCATTCTGTCGAAACGGTGGCGTTGGGTGTGTGGTGTGGAACAGGCGCACGTCATGAAGATATGAAATATAACGGCGTGGCACATATGGTTGAACATATGGTGTTTAAAGGCACACAGACACGCTCAGCCCTCCAAATTTCTGAAGAAATTGAAAATGTTGGCGGACGTATGAATGCGTACACAGGACGAGAAATGACAGCCTACTACGTTCATATGTTAAAAGATGATTATCGTCTAGGGTTAGAGATGATTGCAGATATGCTCCAAAATTCTACCCTGCCCGATCACGAGATTGAACGAGAGCGCGGGGTTATCATCCAAGAAATCGGAATGTATCAAGATGCCCCTGACGATCATATTTTTGATATAGCCCAAGCCCAAGCTTTTCAAGGACAGGCGATGGGCGCTCCTATTCTCGGGAGTGTCAAACACATAGAAAACATGCCCAAAGTGGCTCTCTTGGAGCACATCCAACGCCATTATACGCCTCATCGTATGGTGATCTCGGCTTCAGGTAATATTGATCATGATGTGTTGGTTGAACAGGTGGCGCATTTGTTTTCTACACTTTCCTCAACGCAAGAACGTACAGTTTTAAAACCAACATATACCGCAGGAGATGTCAGACAAGCACGTGATCTGGAACAAGCTCATATCTTTCTAGGATTTGAAAATGTGTCTTACAATGATCCTGATTATTTTGCGATGCGCCTCCTGTCTTCTATTTTAGGAGGCGGAGCATCGTCTCGCCTCTATCAGGAAATCCGAGAAAAAAGAGGGCTGGCCTATGATATTTATACGTACGCCATGTCAAATTCTGATTCTGGACTCTTTTCTGTGTATGCAGGGACAAATCCGAGTGATCTTTCAATGCTTGTGCCTCTTATAACAGATGAAATTCTAAAGAGTACACAGACACTCACTGAAGAAGAGCTCAATCGTGCAAAAACACAAATGCGTGCAGGCTTTCTCATGTCCCGCGAATCTGTTAATCGTCGTGCCGATCAGCTAGGAAGAAGCATTCTCCAAACAGGGGATGTGATTGATATAGAGAAGCGCCTCACCAAAATAGACGCTGTAAGCGACAAAGATATAATGCGTACAGCTAAAAAAATATTTTCGACCGCCCCTACATTTGCAGCTCTTGGTCATTTGGAAGGGCTGGACTCCTACGTACAGATTTCGGAGAGATTGGTGGCGTAATGGATTTAGATCTTGCACACTCAGGAACAGCATGCATTGAAGGCTTCCCTTCTTTTCAATACACATCCTTAACCACGAAAAACCTTCTGTTACGTCCACCGAGTGCACAGGATCAAGAGAATTGGGTTGAGATACGCACACGTAACAGAGACCATCTTCATCTCTTTGAACCTCAATGGAATGTACAGTGGAATACACAAGAGAATTATACCGATCGCCTTGGCTATCAAAAAATGGAATGGAGGGCAGATCGAGGGTACTTTTTTCTTATTATGACCCGAGAGACTCCTACTTTGATTGGAGGGGTCAATATCAATAATGTGGTCAGAGGCTCTGCCCAATTTGCGTCTCTCGGTTATTGGATTGATCATGCCCATGAAGGGCAGGGGCTGATGAGTGAAGCTCTAGATGCAAGCCTTGCCTTTTGCTTTGATGTGCTCAAACTCCAACGTCTCAACGCCGCAACTTTAGACCATAATCACCGTAGCCGTAAAATTTTAGAGCGCTTTCATTTCCAAAAAGAAGGCCTAGCCAAACGCTATGCAGAAGTCAACGGAACGCGTGAAGATCATGTCCTCTACGGCCTTAACGCCTCAGACTTTCATCAATAAATTTGCTGACGACCTGTGTATAGGGACTCTCTAACCCCAGATATTTATTGATATGCCGATGAGACAAATCTTGTTTTAAGATCTGTGTATGAGCACCAATACTTTTGGCCTGTTTTGAAAACGCCTCCGCCTGAGGACAAGAGTCTTCACGCTGGGTTGAGCAAACTAAGAGCATAGGGGGTGCGTCCTTGTGCAGGTGATGAAACGGAGAGGATTTTTTCCAGATAAAGGGTTTATTCCCAAAAGCTTTATCATAGAGACGTACATGATCAAGCTTCATAAGAGAGACTACATTTAAAGCCACACTGTCTAATAAAACACTCCCTTTCCATGGCTTTGCCCCCATTGTGTAGGCACGCGCAGGATCAGCCGTCACAAGAGCAACAAGATGTCCTCCAGCCGAATGCCCCATCATTATAATATGATCTGGGTGTCCTCCGAAAGTGGCCGCATTCTCTTGAACGTACACCAAGGCACGACGAAGATCTTGGGCTTGATTATAGGGCTGTGTCGGAAGCAGGCGATAATTGACAGACACAACAATAAAGCCTTCTTCTCCCCACTTCTTAACCTTATTGCTAACAACATTAGTGTTGTTTTTATCTCCTATTTTCCATGCACCCCCATGTACCATAAGAAGAATAGGCGCATCTTTAATGTCTTTAGGGACATAGATATCAAGTTTTTGGTACACATCATTGCCATAGGCGATGTCTGTATGTTTTACGATGTCCGCATATCCTGTATGGGAATAAAATATGAAGAGAATAAAGAGAATAAGAATACGCATGATGTCCTCCTTTTGCACGAGCTTACACACTTTGCCATGTAATATCAAATTCACGTAGAGACTCTAAATACTCATCAAGTGTAATCAATCCCATGCAAGGCATAGACCCTGACTCTGTTATTTCATGTCTTGCTAGTTTTTTTGCCATGAGGATGGCAGGCATACAGGGAATATAAGGACCATCGGGCGGTGAGATTAAAAGAAATGGATTTGGGATGATTATCTATCCCTATCCCTCTTAGTTCCATATGAAAAGCGCTATCAGATGATCCAAATCTATCAAACAGATTGGAGAGTCTAAGGAGGAGAGAAGAGGATTTCTCTAATTTGCGAATCAACCCAACACGAACAAGCCATGAGAGTCCCCAAAGAGGAATATGGAGGAGTGGAAGCTCTAGTCTAAAATTTCCCCCCAAAAAGAACATGATAACTCTTCTAGAGTTCCTGTATATTTCAGAGGGTGCCCGAGCTCTGGATTTTTGCTAAAACGTTTTTGGATATCTGGATGAAGATTTAGCCATTCCTTCCCCATGATTTTCTTGAAAAGCTCGCCTTCAGATTTAAGTGGCTTTGTCACATTTTCTCCTATCCTGTTATGATCAAGACCCACGTTATAATGGCATTGATGAGTGCGAGGAGAACAATCGCAGATCCTATGTCTTTGGCGTCTTTGGAGAGTGCGTGACGCTCAAGAGAAATGCGATCAACAACACGCTCTATAGCGGTATTGAGCATTTCGGCCATGAGAATGAGGAGGATGGATGTGATGAGTAAAACGCGTTCTATGGCTGTGTGCCCAAACCAAAAAGCGAGGGGAAGAGCAACAAGGGAGAGGTAAATTTCCTGACGAAAGGCTTGCTCCGTTCTAAAGCAGGCTTTAAATCCATCTATAGAAAAGAAAAAAGCATTATAAAGACGCTTGAGTCCTGTGTTGTTTTTTGGTTTGGAGGGGCTATCCATTTTATTTAGGCGTGTCCTATTTGTCCAACCAAAAGAGAAGGAGTCACGCCTAAGGAGTCCATGGAGGCTTCCCACAATTGATCGCGCTGCGTGCCGAATACAAAATCTGGATCTACATTGACCGTTAGCCATGCATTATCTTTGATTTCTTGTTCTAACTGCCCTTCTCCCCATCCTGCATATCCAAGGGCAAACATAATGTCTTGGGGGAGTTGATCTTGTTTGGTAAAAGATTTTAGAGACTCTAATGTGCCTGAGATACCAAATTCAGTTCCAACCAAGGTGCTATCAATTTGATTATGGAGAGAAGAATGCAGTAAGAATCCGCGCTCTGGCTCTAAAGGGCCTCCGATATAAACAGGGAGTTTAATTTGTGTTTCGGGGGTGGTTTCGATTTTAAGTTGTGACAGCAGGTCTGATAAATCGAGGTCCGTGAGAGGCTTGTTGAGTGTTAAGCCCATTGTTCCGTGATCATCATGGGCACAGACAAAAATCACAGATTTTTCAAAGCGCGCATCTCCTACATGGGGGGTAGAGACTAACATTTTTCCAACAAGCGCGCGTTCTATATAATCATCCATGGGAATAAATGTACCATAAAGGACGAGAGTTACACATCATTTTTCTTTTTCTCTTTATAACAGATTGATTTTAACACTTTCCATTCTTTTTTGGAGAGAATATGGGTATATTTGTTTTTCTCTCCTTGCGACTCTCCTTGAGTTTTGCGGTCTCCTGAATATATATGATCTTCTCTTCTGTGTCAGGATGTGTGAATAAGAAGTCTAGGAAGTCAGGAAAATCGAAAATGGCTTCTTGTTTTTGCGCGCGTTCGAAAAAACTAGGTAGCGGACTCATAAAGCTCACACCATAGCCATAAAATTTGTTGAATATTTGTCGTATAGGGTTGAGATGGATCGGAATTATTTTTTGATCCGCCCCAAAAAGCGCTCCACTAAATTTCGTTGTTTGTATAATTCTTTTTCACCCTGTTCCTAAATCATCTCTCTGATCCAATCTGCATCATAAGCTTTATTCGCTAAAACGGCTTGGCCGAGCTGTAATCCTCCTTGTAAAAATAACCTCATACAAGTGAATTACATTATGGAACTGTTGATAATCATTTTATGAGTACGCTACCTAGAAGTTATTGCGCGTAGAGTATTGAGTTTATAACGACTCTCATTTTAGGTTTAAAGAACCGTATTGTATCCCAAAGTATTCTAATATCAGGTTTTTTATTCAAATCTAAAGAAGGAAGCTTCCTGTTTAGGCTGAGGGGAAGACGTGAGTATGTCCATATATTCTTCTCATTCATATGATGGTTTGATGTTCGGTGACCCATAGTGGGCAAACCAAAAACATAATTATCACTACCTTCTATATCTGAGAAAAGGAACTGACATGGCTGACAACGATCATAATGAAGAAGAAAATGAACTTAATGAAGCTGTAGAGCAGGTACAGGTAGATGAAGGAGATTCCGAGGAACAGCAGAATCAGCAAGCGACAACGACAAGTACAGTTGCAACAGGTATTGATAGTTTAGATGCACAACTTGCTGAAGAAAACCTAGACGCAGCTTCTGGGGCAGGGGGAGGGGCGACTGTCTCTGAAGAGAGTGCTGGTGGAGAGGATCTTAGCGGGGGTACAACAACTGTTCCTACAGATTCAACTGTTTCTGCTTCTCAGTCTGTTGATGGTGGAACTGGAGACTCTCAGGAAGGGACTGATGACTCAGCATCTGCAATCCCTACAAGTACTGATGAAGTAGGAGCTCAATCAATTGGCGGAGAAGATACTACTACAGACTCAAGCTCAGGTAATTCAGGAAATACTCCGGCAGTTAACAATGCTGCTACAAATAGTGCTGTCGGTGGAGCAGATACAGCTGTTGAGGACGGCATAGATACAGAAACAAATAGTGAAACATTTGACGTTAATGTTGAGGCTTCTGGAACAGCAGATATCCCGGGTGAGGGCGGAGATATTAACTTTGATACAGAAACAACGTCTTCTACTTTTCAAATTAATGTGGACGCGGTAAATGACGCTGCTGAAGTAAGTGGCCCTATCGACCTTGATATGCAAGAAGATGGAACAATTCTTATCACGCAAGATCAACTTCTAGCCACTGCTACAGATATTGATGGAGATACCCTAACTGCACAAAATCTAAGTCTAACTAATGAAAGCCTTGGTTCTTTAACTGATAATGGTGATGGAACTTTTAGCTTCACACCATCAGAAGATTTCCACGGTGATATTGGTTTCAATTATGATGTCTTTGACGGCACTGAGAGAGGTGGTACCAAAAATTCGGACAGGGTGCTAAGTTCCATATTATGACCATAGGAGGGTCAACAAGATGACTGGAACACGAAAAAACCATCCCCCAAAATTCAAAGCGGCAGCTGTTCTCGCAATGTTGCGGGAGGACGC
>JAJRSA010000003.1 GCA_024279035.1 Alphaproteobacteria bacterium | reverse complement strand
TTGAAGCCCCGCCATCTGACGCTCACCAGCAGGTATAAAGGCCTGAAGGAATGCTTTGTATGAATTCTTTTGAATTTCAATCAAATTCGGCATTTCAATGGCCGCTTTGATTTTTCCAAAAGAGCGACGGACACGTTTACGTCCTGTGAAGCTATTTGCAATGTCTGAAGGATTGACTGATTTTTTTTGTTGTGCACTCATGATGGCTCTGCCCTTTTCTTCATAAACCTAAGATTTTAATCATCTTCATCTCTCTGTTGTGTATAGAGGATCAGTGATTAACCCGTACCAAATAAACATCTGAGACCAGAGAAAAATAAAGATTATTCCTTCTCCACAGCTATTTATTTGTAAAATTTTAGTAGTATAACAACACAAAGAGGCGAGGGATCTGATGACCCTTCGCCAACTTTGGCTAGATATTTAACTGAAACAAATATTCTTGTCCACTAGTAATTATGCCTTAATTAAAATTGATTAAAATTAAGTCGATAAACTACTTCAGCTCAGCTTCAGCGCCAGCGGCTTCAAGCTTTGCTTTTATTTCTTCAGCTTCGTCTTTCTTCACGCCTTCTTTCAAAGTCTTCGGTGCGCCTTCAACCAAGTCTTTTGCTTCTTTCAAGCCAAGGCCTGTGATTGTACGTACTTCTTTAATCACAGCTATTTTATTTCCACCAACTGCTTTAAGAACAACATCAAATTCTGTTTTCTCAGCCGCAGCCGCACCAGCATCTCCACCAGCAACAGCGGCAACAGCCACAGGTGCAGCGGCAGAAACGCCCCATTTGTCTTCTAGCAATGTTGCTAGATCCGCAGCTTCCAGAACCGTCAACTTAGATAAGTCCTCTGCAATTTTTTCAATATCAGCCATGTTATAATCTCCTCTTGCTGTAATAGTTTGAAACTCTAATTAATTTAAATCACTCACCCGTTGCGGCATAAGCGCCGACAACACGTGCCAATTGACTAGCAGGTGCTTGTATAACCCCGGCAACTTTCGTTGCAGGCGCCTGAAGCAATCCAACCAATTTCCCACGAAGCTCATCCAGAGATGGCAATTTAGACAGCGCTTCCACGCCCGCCACATCCAGAACTTCTTTTCCAAGACCACCGCCAAGAATAACGAACTTCTTGTGATCATCTGCAAATTTTTGTGTGACTTTTGCCGCCGCGACAGGATCCGCAGAAAAGGCTATCCCTGTTGGCCCCGACAAAAAATCTTCCAAATATTCAAATTGCGTGCCCTTAATCGCCAACTTCGCCAACGTATTCTTGGTCACCTTAAAAGACGCGCCATTCTCACGCAATTCCGTCCGAAGACGTGTCATATCCTTAACATTCGTCCCTGCATAATGCGTCACAACAACCATCTCACTGTTTTTGAGATTGTCATTTAATTTTAAAACTTCTTGTTCTTTTTCAGCCCGGGACAGCGCCATAAGCATTTCTCCTAAATTTAAACAATATTCCTTCGTGAATATTGTACGTTCAAGCGCCACGCAGGCTTCGTGCTTAGCACGGGCTTGCGGTCGCAATCCTTCTATTCGTATACGACAAATAGACACCAACAAAAAAGGACACTTCTCAGCATCCTGTCCAAAACCTTCAAAAAGAATATAAACGACCTAATCGCCTCATTTCTCTTCTCTATGCAGGTCTTAAATGTGAAACACATCCCTACAGTCTTGGATAAAGATATGCGCATATAAAAGAGTTAGAGGTTGGATGTCAATAGCATTTTAAAATTATTTGATAATTTTGAAAAAAAAGCCCTCACAAAGAGGGCCTTTTAAATTCTTTATCAAGGCAACACCTAAGCGGCTTCAAGACTTTCAAGATTAAGCTTAATCCCTGGCCCCATTGTAGAGGTCAGAGTAATCTTCTTGATATAGATACCTTTCACGCCTGAGGGACGTGCTTTGCGGATAGTTGTGATAAAAGCCGTTACATTTTCGACGATTTTCTTTTCATCAAAACTGGCTTTCCCAAGCCCTGCTTGCACAATCCCTGCTTTTTCTGCACGATACTCAAGAGAACCAGCTTTGGCTGATTCAACGGCTTTTTTGACATCCATTGTCACCGTCCCCAATTTCGGGTTTGGCATCATGCCCTTAGGGCCAAGAATTTTCCCAAGCTGTCCCACAAGAGGCATCATGTCAGGCGTTGCAATCAAGCGATCAAAATCAATCTCGCCCGCACGAATTTTATCTGCCAACTCATCAGAGCCCACAAGATCAGCCCCTGCTTTTGTCGCCTCATCCGCTTTTGCATCCTTAGCCATCACAGCCACACGTACAGATTTTCCTGTCCCATGAGGCAATTCAATTGTCCCACGGACAATTTGATCTGCATGCTTAGGGTCTGCATTTGTATTGATTGCAATCTCGATTTGCTCATCAAACTTACGGGTTTTTGCAGAAGTTTTTAAGATCTTCACTGCATCCGTTACACTATAAACAGCGTTACGATCTACCGCTTCATAAGATTTCTTCATTGCTTTTGATATTTTTGTCATGATCTAGCCCTCCGCGACTTCGACGCCCATAGAGCGACAGGTTCCAGCGATTATTTTTACAGCCTGATCCATATCATTGGCGTTCAAATCTTCTTTTTTGATATTCACAATCTCCTCCAGTTGCTTGCGGGTAATTTTACCAACAACTTCCTTGCTTGGATTGTTTGCCCCTGACTTAAGCTTCAACGCTTTTTTGATCAGGAAGCTTGCTGGGGGTGTTTTTGTAATGAATGTAAAAGAACGATCCTTGTACACTGTGATCACAACAGGGATAGGCATCCCCTTTTCCAGAGACTCTGTTTTGGCATTAAATTCCTTACAAAACTCCATGATATTCACACCATGCTGACCAAGTGCTGGCCCTACAGGTGGAGACGGGTTCGCAACTCCCGCCATAATTTGCAGACTAATAGTGCCTGTAATTTCTTTTTTTGCCATATTTTCCTCCATTGGCTAAGTTTTACAATGTGGTTCGTGGTACAGCTCTAAATGGCTACAGCTTTCCACAAATTAGAGGGGACACTAATCCACCCTTCTTAAGAACTCAAGTTTTTTTTAAGCTTTTTCAACTTGCGTGTAATCCAGCTCCACAGGTGTTGCGCGTCCAAAGATAGACACAGACACTTTAAGTCTTTGCTTCTCTTCATCAATCTCCTCAACTTGACCGTTGAAAGAGGCAAACGGTCCATCAATCACTTTAACATCTTCTCCAATATCAAACATAATACTTGGTTTAGGACGGTCGATGCCTTCTTGAATTTGATTCAAGAGACGTTGGGCTTCTTTTTCACTCACAGGAGAAGGCTTATTGTTCGCGCCCAAAAAGTCTGTGACCTTTGGCGTGTCTTTGACCAAATGCCAAATATTGTCATTCATTTCCATTTTGATAAGCACATAACCAGGAAAGAATTTGCGTTCGGCGGTGACTTTTTTTCCACGGCGCATTTCAACGATTTCTTCCTTGGGGATAAGGATCTGTTCAATGTCTCCTTCAAGACCTTTTTTCTTGGCCTTGTCCATAATCTGATCCGCTATTTTTGCCTCAAATCCTGAATAAACATGCAATACATACCAACGTTGAGCCATTTTCTTTTTCCTTTTTATCTCTTCTTAAACCTTATAAACCCAATATAAAACGAATGGCAAACGCCATAATCTGATCCGCTAAAAACAAAAATGCGGCCGCCAAGGCCACCATAATAAACACAGCGATCGTGCTCTTGATCGTTTCATCCTTTGTCGGCCATGTGACTTTTTTAGTCTCGGATTTTACCTCTTTCACATAGGTGATGGGATTCCATTTTGAACTTGTTTTAGCCATCATAAACACCTTAACTTCTTGTTATCATTTTTCCTTTTCCTCATAAACCCTGTAAGTTTTGTCTTGCGACCAACAGGGATATTTATAAGATAAGGGAATACCAAGCTTATTAAATCAATTCAGAGAAAAAAGAAAGCATTTTTTTGAGAAACAGCAGAGATCATAAAGACAAAGCCAAACTGTCATCCTGAACTTGTTTCAGGATCTCCTGCTTATATTAACCAGATCCTGAAACAAGTTCAGGATGACAAATTATAAAAAATTACAGTATTTACCTCTAATTACCCCTGCCTTGCCACCATCTGCTTTTTGATTTCGGCGATGGCTTGGGCAGGATTGAGGCCTTTGGGGCAGGTGTTCGTACAATTCATGATCGTATGACAGCGGTAAAGCTTGAATGGGTCTTCGAGATCATCAAGCCTTTCTCCTGTCGCGTCATCACGTGTATCCGCAATCCAGCGATAGGCTTGGAGCAAGACAGCAGGGCCAAGAAATTTATCACTATTCCACCAATAGCTCGGACAGGACGTTGAACAGCAAAAACACAAGATACACATCGCAGGCCCATGCCCATCAGATCCATTGAGCACTTGCGCCTCATCGGCAGATTGTAGGTGCTCTTTTTCTGGCTCTGGAGAGCTTGTCTTTAACCACGGCTCAAGCGAAGCATATTGCGTATAGACATGATTCACATCAGGCACAAGGTCTTTGACCACAGGCATATGGGGCAACGGAGAGATCTGAACCTCTCCTTTAACATCCTCAATCGCCTTTAAACACGCCAGCGTGTTTGTCCCATCCACATTCATGGAACATGAGCCACAAATCCCTTCACGACACGAGCGTCGAAACGTCAACGTCGAATCAATTTTGTCTTTAATATAGATAATGGCATCCAAAACCATCGGGCCACACTGGCTCAGATCAATCTTATATTTATCCCAGCGCGGATTGTCTTGTGTATCAGGATCATAGCGATACACTTTGAAAACCTTACTGTCTTTAGCCCCCTCAGAGGCATCGACCAATTGCCCTGTGTGTATCTTTGAATTTTTAGGAAGTGCAAATTGTGCCATTGTGTTTATACTTTATCTTTAAAATTATTCGCTTAGAGTAAAGCGTTTAGAATTAAAAGTGAAGCCACCCTCTCAAAAAATGCGGAATAGTGTGAAATACAGCCTTCTTTTTCTCATGAGTTTTTGCATGATGGTCATCGCTATCAACCTTCTACGTCCTACCCCTAAAATTGATCTGGGATTAGCCACAGCCAAGCTTTTATTTCTAAAAACCCACCCGCAAGACTATCAAATTATTTTTCTGGGGAGTTCTCGGACACATCGGATGATTGATAGCAAAGCGATTGAAGGGCAACTTCTGGACAAAGGCTGTACACTGCGTGTGTTTAATATGGGCTTTGCTAATCTTACATTGGAGGAAAGTGATTATCTTTTGGAAGAAATACTCTCTATTCCAGACCATAATTTTCAACTCATTATCTTGGATGAACCCCTCACAGGTCTTCAATATCTTGACCAAGCCCGCTCTAAAAGAACACAGATGCTGAGGGGTTTTAAATATTTAACGAGACGTTTCGAAAATATTTATTCATACCAAGAACCCTTGTCTAAAAAAATATATCGCACAGGCGTTGCGCTCTATGGCTTTGCCTATGGGATTTTAAACATAGGCGCTATGAGCGAGAAGCTCTTTCCAGAGACTTATCTTTCAACACGACAAGAAGAAGATGTCCTCATAGACAGAGAACAAAAGACTTTTTCCTCTCTCGGGGGGTTTAAAATTCTGGAAGACACGCTAGATCAAGACGAACGTGCGCAGCGTGTTCATACCAATTTTTTAGCTCAAAAAGAAGAGTTCGAAACCCTGTTAAAGAGGAGAGACATGTCTCCCTCCCCTTTCCCTGCACATAAACGCGCACCTCTCCTCAAAGAGCAATTCAAAAAAATTCAAGCCCATCATATTACCACAGGGTTTTATGTTGCACCTCTCCCTCATCGTAGACGTGAAAACAAAGCTCTCGTTGAGGCTTTAGGAATAGAAACCTTTGTTTTAAACTATAACGATCCCATGCGTTTTCCTATTATATGGCAGAGTAAATATTGGTTTGACCCCTACCACCTCAACCGCGAGGGCGCCCGCCTGATGTCTCAAGATATAGGGCGCACCCTCTCAAAAACGGTGTGCCTTCGCTATGCACACAGGGGAGTGTTTTAAATATGCTCTTTGTAGATCCTCAATTTCTTCTCTTTTTTGCACTTGTCTTTGCCCTCTATTGGGCAATGCCGTGGCATAAGGGGAGAAAATTATTTTTGCTCGGGGGCAGTTATCTGTTCTATGCCGCATGGGATTGGCGCTTTTTAGGACTTATCCTGTTTTCAACGCTCATCGATTTCATCCTAGGACAACGCATTGGAAAAGATCGTACACGCAAAAAGCTCTATATCACCCTCAGCCTCCTCAGTAATCTTGGGCTTTTGGGGGTGTTTAAATATTTTAATTTCTTTGCACAAAGTGCCAGTGATCTGGCTTCTTTCTTCAACCTGACATTAAACCACACAACGCTCACTATTATTCTCCCTGTCGGGATTAGCTTCTATACGTTTCAAACTTTAAGTTACACCCTCGACATTTACCGAGAAAAGCTGAAACCTCAAACTAATCTCTTTGATTTTTCTCTGTTTGTGGCTTTCTTTCCGCAATTGGTGGCTGGTCCTATTGTGCGCGCTAGTGATTTTTTGCCTCAATTAGAAATGAAACGGAGATGGGTAGATGTCCCCGTCAAAGCTTGCCTCTTGCTCTTTCTTGTTGGATTTATCAAAAAGACAGTGATCTCTGATAATCTTGCTTTTGCCATTGACCAAGTCTTTTCAGCTCCAGAAACCTACACACATCTCTCCGTCATCACCGCTACACTACTCTATACGGTTCAAATCTATTGTGATTTTTCAGGTTATACGGATATGGCCATTGCCACCGCTGGACTTCTTGGCTTCACACTCGCCAAAAACTTTAATGCGCCCTATCTCGCAACAAGCATTATTGAGTTCTGGAGGCGCTGGC
Organism: Alphaproteobacteria bacterium; assembly: GCA_024279035.1. Taxonomy (GTDB): domain Bacteria; phylum Pseudomonadota; class Alphaproteobacteria; order Micavibrionales; family Micavibrionaceae; genus UBA1850. Next base: position 25,519 of record JAJRSA010000003.1, on the reverse strand, counting down.
ATATCTCGCTCTCCACATGGCTTAGAGACTATCTCTATATCTCCCTTGGAGGCAATCGCGGGGGAGAGCTAAAGCGCACACGCAACCTTCTCCTCACCATGCTCATTGGAGGCCTCTGGCATGGTGCTGCATGGACATTTGTGATCTGGGGAGGGCTACATGGCATAGCCCTATGCTTTAACCATCTCTGGCAGAAACTGAAAATGCCAAAGATTCCCGCGCTCTTAGGATGGGCACTCACATTTTACAGCGTGAGCATAGGTTGGATTTTCTTCCGTGCCAAAGATTTAGAGACTGCTTTCACTATGCTCAAGAGCACGCTCACACTCGGCGACACTGGGTCACAAAACCTTCCGCCGATTTACATGGTCCTCTTAGGAGGACTCTTCGCTCTTCATATCCTCTGGCAAAAAGCTCAGATTGAAACACGCCTCCGAAATGCGCCATCCTCTCTCTTCGCTCTCTTTTTAGGGCTCTCCGTCCCCCTCACTCTCCTCCTTCATCCCATAGGGTATCAACCCTTTATCTATTTTCAGTTTTAGGACTAAAACATTTCTTTTTTTAAAAGGATTTCTACGACTCTTATCCCCTTCATCTTAGGTCATCAATCACCCTTGCTTTCTGTCCATAAAACGGCAAAAGTGAATAAAATTAGGCAGACTGCCATAATAGATGGTACTATGGCTTATACATTTAAAAAGTGCATAGCTTTTTAAATCGCCATAAACTAGAGGGTACGGTGGATATGAATAAAAAAGTTCTTATCGTAGAAGATAACGAACTCAATATGAAGCTCTTTAAGGATCTCCTTGAAGCTCATAATATTGATTCAATTCAAACAAGCAATGGCTTTGAAGTCCTAGACCTCGCACGGGCAGAACACCCAGATCTCATCTTAATGGATATTCAGCTCCCCGAAGTCTCTGGATTAGAGATTACAAAATGGTTGAAAGAAGATGAAGACCTCAAAGTCATCCCTGTTATCGCCGTCACAGCGTTTGCCATGAAAGGCGATGAACAAAAAATTATAGAAGGAGGGTGCGAAGATTATCTCTCAAAACCGATTTCTATTGTCTCTTTCATTGAAACAGTGAATAAACACTTGAAGAGTAAAAAAGAGACAATAACGGAGAAAGAGAAGTAAAATATGACGGCACGTATTCTTGTTGTGGATGATATTCTTCCGAATGTAAAACTCCTTGAGGCAAAGCTCACAAGTGAATATTACGATGTCGTTACTGCTATGAGCGGAGAAGAAGCATTAGAGAAAGCCAAAGAGACCAACCCTGACCTTATTCTTCTTGATATTATGATGCCAGGAATGGACGGATTTGAGGTCTGTCAACGCCTCAAAGCAGACCCTGTGACAACACATATTCCCGTCGTGATGGTCACGGCTCTCACAGATACGCATGACCGCGTGAAAGGGCTAGAATGTGGGGCAGATGATTTTCTGAGTAAACCTGTCAATGATACAGCCCTCATGGCGCGCGTAAGGTCTCTCATCCGTCTCAAAATGACTATTGATGAATGGCGGGCGCGTGAGCTTACAGCCACACAGCTTGGAGTAATTCAGGAAGTTTCCAGCTCTGCCAATGAAGATATTCAACCCTCTAGCATTTTATTGCTCGAAGATATGGATTTTGAAATCAGCAAAATCAAAGATACGCTTGAGTCTAAAGGACACACACTCACCATTGTCTCAACAGGATTAGATGCCGTGAAGAAAACGAGTGAGACATCTTACGATCTTATGATCATCTCCCTAAATCTCCAAAATGAAGATGGTGTCCGGCTATGCTCTCATCTCAGATCAAACGAGAAAACCCGCAATACACCCATTCTTATGATTGGAGGGGAAGAAGATATAGATGTCATCGCCCGCGGTCTTGAGATTGGAGCTCATGATTACATTGTCCGTCCGATTGACCGTCATGAGCTCATCGCCCGCATGGAAACACAAATTCATCGCAAACATTTCCAAGAGCGCCTCAGATCAAGTTACGAGGTCAGCCTTTCTGTGGCACTCACTGACACACTCACAGGTCTCTATAATCGCCGTTATTTCGAAGTCCACCTCCAAAAGCTCATAGAGAACAATGCAGATAGCGGAAAGACACTCGGCGTCCTCTATACAGACATCGATCATTTCAAAAATGTAAATGATACGTATGGGCACACAGTCGGAGATGAAGTTTTGAAAATATTTTCAAAACGTCTTATGGAAAACCTAAGGGGCTTTGATCTCGTCGCGCGGATTGGGGGAGAAGAATTCGTTGCTGTTTTGCCTGATACAGATGCAAAAACAGCCCACATCATCTCTGAACGCCTCAGACGCTCTATCATGGACACCTCCTTCAATACATCACATGCCGAGCCTTTAAGTATTACAACCTCTATTGGAGGGGTGATTATTGAAGGCGCGGATCACACGATCACACAAGTTTTAGAGCGCGCAGACACACAACTCTATATGGCTAAACACGGTGGACGCAATACTGTCTTTTTTGAAGGGACAGGTCAAATTGATCCTGCACAATATGCCCCTCAATCTCGCCCTCTAACAGGCACAAATGACTAGGTTTAAAAGATATGAAATTTACATTAAGTTGGCTTAAAGACCATCTCGACACACCGGCATCCTTAGACAAAATTTGCACCAAGCTTACAAGTATAGGGCTTGAGCTTGAAGGCGTTGAAGATCGTGGAAAAGAGTATGCTCCTTTTAAAGTGGCTCTCATTGAGCAAGCCGTACAACACCCCAATGCAGACCGCCTTAAACTTCTTACGGTCAATACAGGCACTGAAAAAGTTCAAATTGTGTGTGGTGCGCCTAATGCACGCACAGGCATGAAAGGTATTTTTGCGCCGATAGGAAGCTTTATTCCAGGCCTTAAAATAACGCTCAAAAAAGGGGATATCCGCGGAGAAGAGTCTCATGGAATGATGCTCTCCGAAAAAGAAATGTGTCTCTCTGATAACCATGAAGGTATCATTGAAGTGTCTGATGATTTAGAGCTTGGCACCCCCATGGCTAAAATTTACGGCCTTGATGATCCTGTTATTGATATTGCTATCACCCCTAACCGTGCCGATGCGACTGGCGTTTACGGTGTAGCGCGGGATTTAGCCGCAGCAGGGCTTGGGACACTAAAAGCTTTGGATACGACCCCCATTAAAGGTACAGGAAAAAGTACAGTGACTGTCAGCTTACAAACAGACACATGCCCTCTCTTTTTGGGACGTGTGATCACAGGCGTACAAAACAACCCTTCTCCGCAATGGCTTCAAGATCGTTTAACTGCCATTGGATTGCGCCCTATCTCTGCGTTAGTCGACATCACCAATTACCTCACCCATGATTTGTCTCGTCCCCTTCACGTATATGATGCCAACAAGCTCCAAGGCAACATTCATGTCCGTCTGGCCAAGACGGGAGAAGAACTCGATGCCCTCAATGATGCCCATTACAAGCTCGATGAGTCCATGACCGCTATTTGTGATGAAAGCGGTGTTTTGGGATTAGGAGGCATTGTAGGAGGCACCTCTACAGGATGCACAGAAGAGACAGGCGCTGTCTTTTTAGAATGCGCCTATTTTGAGCCCAATAACATTGCTAAAACAGGGCGTGCCTTGCAGATTGAAAGTGATGCCAGATACCGCTTTGAACGCGGTATTGACCCAGACTTTACACATTCTGGCATAGAAATAGCCACCCGCATGATCTTGGATCTATGTGGTGGAGAGGCGAGTGAAGTGACACAGGCAGGTGATGTTCCGACTGTTGTAACAATCGTAGACTACCTCCCTTCCTGTGCAGAAAAAATGCTCGGCATTGATCTTCCCTCTTCCCGACAAAAAGACATTCTCAACACTCTTGGTTTTTCTATAGACGACAAAGAGAAATATTGGATCATTACGCCTCCGTCATGGCGTGGAGATATTTATGGTAAATCTGATATTGTCGAAGAAATAGCACGAATTGTTGGCTATGATGCGATTCCCTCTGTGTCTGTGACGCGCCAAGAGACAGATCACCACAGCGCAGAAACCCCCCTCTTCCGCCGCCAACGCATAGCACGCACCACGCTGGCCAGTCGTGGCTATCAAGAATGCGTCACATGGTCTTTCATGAGCGAGGCACACGCAGATATATTTGGAGCCAATGATAATCAAACCAAAAAGTCTCTGACCATTAAAAACCCAATTAGCACAGACCTTGTGCAGATGCGCCCCACCATCATAGGGAATCTCCTAGAGGCCGCCAAACGGAATGCCGATAAGGGCTTTGCAAATAATTCTCTTTTCGAAGTTGGCCCTATCTTCAAATCGTCGAAACCAAATGGTCAGGAAATGGTTGCCTCTGCCTTAAAATTTGGAACAATAAATGATAGACATTGGAGTTCTCCTGACGCCCATCGCCCTGTTGATGTATATGATATTAAAGCAGATGCCTTGGCAACACTGGAACGAGCTGGAGCGCCTGTTAAAAGCCTTCAAATATCCAATGATGCTCCCGCCTTTTTTCACCCGGGACGATCAGGAACCCTCCGCCTCGGAAAAGATATTCTTGGATTTTTTGGTGAGATTCACCCTTCCATTTTAGATGAGAAAAGCATTGATGAGACTGTTGTTGGCTTTGAACTCTTTTTAGAAAAGATTCCAACATCTAAAAATAAGAAGACCGCAAAAAAGCTTTTGAACACCTCTCCTTATCAACCTGTCTCTCGTGATTTTGCCTTTATTCTCGATCACAATATTGAAGCAGACACCCTCATTCGTGCCGCAAAAACAGCGGATAAAAACCTCATCAGTGCCGTCTCTATCTTTGATGTCTATGCAGGAAAAAATATTGAAGAGGGTAAAAAGTCTGTTGCGTTGTCAATCACCCTTCAACCTCAAGAAAAAACACTCACCGATAAGGAAATTGAGACTGTGGGGCAAAAAATTATTAAGGCCGTTGCCCAAAAAACGGGTGGCGTGTTGAGAGGATAAAATATGACACATAATCAAGCCTTTAAAGCTATGGATAAAGCCGTAGAAATCGTCAATACAAGCCCGCATCCTACGCATAAAATTTCCTCCGCTGTTTTTAATGATGACTTCATCGTTATGTCTACAAATTATTGGCCAGATGCCATCGAGAAAATTATTGGAACAAACCAACGCATCGGACGAAGCTCTGGAACCGTTCATGCCGAAACAGCCGCCTTGCTCAAAGCCCCGAGAACAGAAGGGGCCAGTATTTGTATTACTGACCCCTTTTGCCCCAATTGTGCCAAAAATATTGCGGAAGCAGGGATTAAAAAAATATATATAGACCACAAAGGGTTTAAAAAAGCTTTCTGGGGAAAAAGAGGAGACCATTTTAAAAATATGTCCATGGAAGTCGCAGCCAAGGCAGGCATTAGCGTCTATGAGCTCCGTCGCAAAGAAAAAAAAATAATTCCTATCCATGAACCTCCAAAAACATATATTCCTTCAGAAGACAGCCCCATTCAAATAGAACCATGCCCAGAGTCTCATGAGGCTTTTGAAGCTGTTATTCATGATATGATGCTCCAATATTATAACCGTAAATTTGTCTCTGCTCTTGTCAAAACTATAGAAGGAAGCACCTTTTGCATGACCGTGCGTGTGCATGCCGTCATTGGATACAGTATAGAAAATGATCACGATATTGAAATCATCGCCAACCCGGGACAAAAATACAGCTTCATCCAAGAACCTATGAATCGTTTCCTGATGATTGCACAACGCAAAGGCTATACACTCTTAAATGATTATATTTTCTGTTCTCAAATTCCAACCTCACGAGAGCAAGTGAATATGGTCGGAGCAGGAATCAAAACAGCACTCGCTGGAGATCCTTTTCGTGCCCGTAACCAAGAAGACATTAAAGCTAAAAACCTTCTTCAAAAACATAATATATTAACCTTTGAAGAATGTCCTTTTTTGTGAACTTTCCTGTTAAGATTTCTTTACGAACTTTGTCAAAATCACAATCTGCTGTCCGTTCACCCGCCCTTCTATATGCTCTGGAGTATCCACGACAAGGGAAATATTCCGAACAGCTGTGCCCCGTTTTGCGGTAAAGCTTGTACCCTTAACATTCAAATCTTTGACTAATGTCACAGTGTCGCCTGCACTTAAAAGTACACCATTACTGTCAATATGCGCCGTAATATTACCTCCCTCATTCTCAACTTGCCCCTCCTGCGCCCACGAAAGAGTCTCTTCCTCTAAATAGAGCATTTCAAATAAATCCTGCGCCCATCCTTCAGATTTTAACTGATTTAAGAGACGCCATGCCATGACTTGGACAGCAGGAATCTGACTCCACATACTTTCATTCAAACACCGCCAATGATGAACATCTTGCATAGCGGTGTCTTTAATCTGAAGTTGGCATTGTGTGCATATAAGAATACAGTTTTCAGGATTATCCTCTACACGGGGAGGAACAACATAAATCCCTAACTCTTGATCTGCATTGCACAACTCACACTGCGCGTTGCTCCGTTCCTGTAAACTGTTTTCAAGCATTGTTTATTCCTCATATTTTTGACGTGCCCTTTATCTCTGATTTTTCTGAGCAGCTCAAGCTTTATATCAAAGCTATTACTGCTATAATGTGCCTCTATAAAAGAAAGAAGGACACTCTTTATGACAGAATTTCGCAAAGCCATTATAATACTCTTCACCATGCTTGCTCTCCTCTATATATACGACCGCCTACAACCAAAATGCGATGAAAATATAGAAAAAATTGTAGAGACTGTTTTTAGTACAGATAAAAAAGAAGGGTGGTTAGAAAGTTTTGGTGGTGTCGGTATATATATGGATAAAGGGAATGTGGTGATTGTTCTAGAGAAAAGAAGAGAAGGTGAAAAAGGGCTTTATGTACACCCCTCCTCTTCTTCTTATAAACCCCCGTCTCACTTACAAGTAGGTCTGTATTTAAAACATTCTTGTCAACTTGGAGCCAAGACAGGTATTCACAAAAATGCCTCCTATGCACACATCTATAAATATGCACGAAGCTATATATTAAGATAACTCATATAAAAAATCCCACCCAAAATCATAAAGACAGCACTCACATTCATGAGAGAGACTTTAAGCTCTTTAGTAACCATATCATGGATAGCAAACACGGTGGAACGAATGAGATAGAACAACACTAAAAATGTAATGGGCAATCCATAGATAGCGTATGTCTCTGCAAAGACACCAATTATTAACAGCGCGCACACCACCCCTATATATACAGATTTTATCTGTCCTGCTTTTATATCAACGCGTAAATTCTTATACCCTACTACAAAAAAGACAGGGATAAGAATAGCGTGAGCCAAGGAGAGTTGTACCAAAGGAGATACTTGGATCTGTGCGCCTATTTTATAGGTCGAAAACATAATAATTTCCAATCCAGACAGAAAAGAGATAAAGGCAAGTCTCTGCCATAAGGGAATACTTACATCTGTTTGTGCCGTTTTATCTCGATTCAAACTCAACCAAACACCGCCGACAAAGCACAAAATAATAGAAATGAATTGCTCTCCTCCGACAAGAGGTTCAAAGAACAGAAGATCAACCATCCAGGCCAACAGCAAGGAAACCCCAAATTTATACCCCGCCCCTTCACTCAGACTTTGGAAACGGGTGAGATAGATTGCGCCATAATTATAAAAGAAATTGATAACCAGCCACGCACCGAGCATCATTAGATAGTAAACGCTCCACACCACCTGCCCAGAGACTACAAAATAGAGCGTCAAACACATCCAAATCGGGGAGGTTAACCCGTAGACCGCCATAACAGATGTGGCGTGCGTGTTTTCATTACGCATGCGTTTAACCAGTAAACTCAAAAGCATAAAACTTGTCTCACCAACAAAAGCCGCGAGAATAAAAAACATAGAGTTTAAATATCCAGTAACAAGCGCTGAGGATCTTCCAACGCTTCTTTAATGCGCACAAGGAACGTCACACTCTCGCGCCCATCAATAATACGGTGATCGTAAGAGAGCGCCAAATACATCATGGGACGGGCTTCAATTGACCCATCAGGCATCACGACAGGACGCTGTTGAATCTTATGCATGCCCAAAATCGCTGATTGGGGCGCATTCAAAATAGGGGTGGCCATCAGAGACCCAAAAACGCCACCATTTGTAATCGTAAACGCTCCGCCTTGCATATCTTCCATTGAGATTTTACCGTCACGGGCTTTCGCACCAAGAGCGCCAATATCTTTTTCAATCTCTGCCATCGACTTTTCATCGCAATCACGAATCACAGGGACGAGAAGCCCTTGAGGGGTGCTGACCGCAATACTGATATTATAATAGTTTTTATAAACAATGTCTGTTCCATCAATTTCCGCATTCACCGCGGGAAATTCTTTCAAAGCATTGACAGCCGCTTTGACAAAAAAGGACATAAAGCCCAGCTTGACCCCATGCTTTTTCTTAAATGATTCTTTGTAGTGAGTCCGCAACGCTATCACTGCACTCATGTCCACCTCATTAAACGTGGTCAAAATAGCAGCTGTATTTTGGGACTCTTTCAAGCGTCTTGCCACAGTCTGACGCAAACGAGTCATACGGACTCGCTCTTCCCGAGGTTGTGTTTCCAGAGGCTGTTCTTGTGTTGGTGCTGGTGTAGGAACAGAGGGCGCCGCAATAGGCGCCTGCTCTTGTTCTAAAAAAGAAATCACATCCCCTTTGGTAAGGCGTCCATCTTTCCCCGTCCCTGTAATCTGTGCAGAATCAAGAGCATTATCATTAATCATTTTACGCACAGCAGGAGAAAGAGAAGCCTCCCCTGACTCTTGAGAGACGGCGACAAGCGCGACCTCTAGTGTCTGAATATTTTCTTTTGGTGCAGGCGTATCATTGGCCACAGCCCCTGCCTTAATTTCTCCAAGAAGCGCGCCAACCCCTACATTAGCCCCTTCTTCCGCGGTAATTTTAACAATCACACCTGCCTCAGGCGCATTCACTTCCAACGTCACTTTATCTGTCTCAAGCTCTAAAATAGGCTCATCCGCCAACACTGCCTCCCCCTCTTTTTTAAGCCAATGCGCCACCGTCGCTTCTGTAACAGATTCACCAAGGGTCGGAACAAGAATTTGTGTCATAGGAGTATGTCTTTCTTAGAGAGTATTTCAGTTGTATCTAATATCGTTCTTTTTGCACGCAAGATCAATACGAAAAAGAGACAGAGTATTCTATTTAATGCAAAACAATTAAAGTCCTGCCTGCTTCGCCTGCATCACAGCAGGGGAGAGAATAACGACGAACAAAACAGGGAGGAAGAAGAGGATCATGGGGACTGTTAGTTTGGGGGGCAAAGAGGCGGCTTTTTGTTCGGCGGCGGCCATGCGTTCGGCGCGGAGTTCGTCGGCAATGACGGTCATGGCAGAAGTCACCGAGGTTCCATATTGTTCTGCTTGAATCATGGCGGTGGCAAAAGCGCGCGCCGCGCCACTGCCCACACGGCGTGCAAAATCTTGGAGCGCCGCGCGACGATCATTGAGCAAGCCCATTTCTGCGGATAAAATGCCCAACTCTTCTGCTAATATCTCTGAATGGTCTGCAATTTCATCGGCAATACGGTTGATGGTTTGCTCTAGCCCGATCCCTCCTTGCACACAAATCAACATCATGTCGAGGGCATCAGGAAAGGTCAGGCTGATTTCCAGTTGACGTTTTTGAATATAATTTTTAATGAGGAGTTTGGGAATAAAAAATCCACATCCTCCCATAAATAATGTCGCAAAAAAGATTTGACTCCCTGAAAAATCTTTCTCTGCTTTGAGCATCACAAGACTTGTTAAAAGCATTAAAATAGAGGGCAACACAATACGGGCAATCAGAAAATAAAGAGGGGCTTTTGGATCTCTGATCCCTGCTTGCAACATAGAATCTCGAAGTTTTTCTCCATAGGCCCCAAATAATATTTGAATTTTGTAAAAAGAGGCAAACGAGTCTTTAGCAGATAAATTTGTAGGCTTCCCCATACTCTCTTTGGTGGCCTCAAAGAGTGCCTTGCGCTTTTTTTCAATCACAGATTGATAGCGTTCCTTTTTATCTTGACGATTGAGAAAAGGAAGTGCCAGCGCCATAAAAGACGCCGCCGCGGCAAGGGCGCTTATAAAAATAATCAATGTGTCTTGCATTCTATGGCCTCCCTACACTCTAAAGTTAATCATTTGGCGCATGACCAAAACACCTAAAGACATCCAAACAGCACTCCCTGTCAGTAAATTTTTTCCTGTCTCTGTGATAAAGAGTAAAATTATATAGTCTCGATTCACAAAATAGAGCGCTGTTGCCACAAAGACGGGCAGAGACGCAATAATCCCTGCCGACGCCTTCGCCTCCGCAGACAGGGCCTCTACTTTACGCCTCAGGTGAAAGCGCGCGCGAATAACGGTGGCCAGATTTTGGAGAATTTCAGACAGGCTTGAGCCTGTTTGCTGTTGAATAGAAATCCCTGTGGCAAACATTTGCACTTCGGGAAGAGGCACACGCACGGCCACGCCTAACACAGCCTCACCCAAAGGAATGCCTACTTTTTGTTCATCATAGACTCGTTGCATTTCTTCACTGACAGGGCCTTCGAACTCACGCGCAACCATGGCAATGGCTTCCCCTACAGGCATCCCTGCTTTTAAGAGACGCATCATAGACTCCAATACATCTGGGAATTCTTTTAGAAATTTCTTTTGACGGCGCTTCACAAGAAATTTGAGAACAAAGCGCGGTATTCCCAAATAGCATATAATAATCGCAAATATAAATTTTAATCCCGCTACGCCCCATATCAATTTCAGGGACAAGATTGCAACTGTTCCAAACACAAAAGCAATCATCCAAAATTTAATCGGAGAGGTATAGAAAAAACCAGCTTGCACAAGAAGGTCTTTAATTGTGCCTTTTCTCTTTTTCCTCTCTTCCACGTCCGTTTCTTTCAGCTTTTTAGCCAAATCCGCACGTCTTTTATCACGTGCATTCTTAGAGTTCCCCATCCCGCCCGCATGAGACGTCCCAGAAATAACAGACAACGCCCGCGCACGACGCATCCGCTCTTTATTAGTCGTGAAATAATATATCCCTGCAAAGCCAAGAAGGAGGATACACATCAGCAATATAATTTGAATGGGCTCCATATTATCCGTACGCCTCTTCCATCGCATCCAGCACCAACTGTTCTACGCCAAACATACGGGCATTATCGAAGAATTTGGGGCGCAGGCCTGTGGAGCGTTGTTGGGTGATGAGCATACCATCTTCATCTTCGCCGAGCATATCGAGGACAAATAAGTCCTGCATGGTGACAACATCGCCCTCCATCCCTGTGATTTCAGAGACATGGGTGACTTTTCGAGAGCCATCGCGCAAGCGTTGCACTTGAATAATAACATTGACGGCGGCGGCAATTTGTTCTCGGACGGCTTCAATCGGAATATTCAAATTCCCCATGGCAATCATGTTTTCCATACGAGACAAAGCTTCTCGGGGGTTATTGGCATGGACTGTGCCCATCGAGCCATCATGGCCTGTGTTCATGGCTTGGAGAAGGTCAAACGCCTCAGGCCCCCGCACTTCTCCGACAATAATACGCTCAGGGCGCATCCGTAGGCAGTTTTTGACGAGATCGCGCATTGTGACTTCTCCGACCCCTTCAAGGTTCGGCGGACGTGTTTCCAAACGCACAACATGGGGTTGCTGGAGTTGGAGTTCGCACGCATCTTCACAGGTGATAATCCGCTCGCCCTTTTCGATATAGCGCGTGAGCGCATTCAACATGGTTGTTTTACCAGATCCCGTCCCGCCCGAGACCAACACATTTACCCGAGAGCGCCCAATGGCCATAATCAGCTTGGCACAGCTTGGCGTCATGGTTTTAAATTCAAGCAATTTTTCCAACGTCAATTTATCTTTTGTAAATTTCCGAATGGTCATGCACGCGCCATCCACAGACAACGGCGGAATAATCACATTCACACGGCTTCCATCGGGCAAACGCGCATCACAAATTGGCGAGGCTTCATCCACACGCCGTCCAATAGCCCCCACAATCCGCTGACAGATTGTAATCAAATGCGAGTCATCTCGAAATTGAATATCTTCTTTATGTATTTTCCCGTTTTCCTCGACATAGATCGTATCGGGGCCATTAATCATGATATCGGCGATTCCATCTCGCTCAAGCAAGGCCTCAAGAGGCCCATAGCCCAACATATCATTGGCACATTCTTTGGCAATTTCGGCCAATTCAGCTTGCGTAATATCTAGATTCCGAAAACGCGCTATTTCTTCTACAGCAGACAAAACCTCTTCCCGAGAGGTTTTTTGATCCATACGGGCAAGCGCCTGCAAATCAATTCCATCTCGTAAATCCGCCCATATGCGTTCTCGTGCGCGCTTTAAACGAAGAAGAGCCAGAGAATCTTCATCGTCGAGGACAGACTCAGACTCTTCATCCTCTTCGCCAAAAATATCATCATCTATCGATTTTGTGGGTTTTGGTTTTTTCTTTTGAACAACGGGTGATGTGTCTTCAGCTACCTTCTCAACCAATTCTTTAACGCGTTCTTCTACAGAATCTTCAGGAGGAGGTGTTGCTTTAGGTTTTTTAGACTCTTTTTTTGACGCAGAGGGGGCTGGCACGCCACTGGTTGGTTTTTTACCAAACATGATTACCCTTTCACTTTTCCAAGAAGACGTCCCATTATACCTGTCTCTTTTATATCTCCAGAGGTAGACGGCACATGCACCCCCACAAGATCAGATATTCCCTCTAATAACCCTCGAATAAGACCCTGTCTATTTTTAATCTCTGTGATTTTGACTCCATCAATTTCGGCAGCAGGAAAGAGCTTGGGATTAAAATCGATCCGATGCGAAACGGTGTTTTCCAGTGCTTTTTCAGCCTCTGATTTTGAGATTTCCTGTTTGGGAAATTGTCCCATCATATTCATGACTAAATCAACCAGAGACGGAGATTCTTCTCCTCCCCGCAATGTTTTAATCTCTTGCACCAAGGTTCTTGCTGTCCGTAGGCTTGAGAGGGTCGGAGTTGTGACAACATATATTTTATGAGAACGCGCCAACAACGCGCGTTGAATCGGCACAGAGGCACACGACGCATCAAAAATAACAATAGGGTAGCTATTCATCAAAACATCAAGCATGGTCTCAAACGCCTCCACAGAGATAGGCTCTTCCAGTAAAGGCTCTCCCCCACTGGCCAACAAAGAGAGTTTGTCATTTACGGTGACCAACATCCGCTTCATACTCCCCTCATCTTCGGCCAACGCCGCACGGCTCGCCTCTTTCAAGGTTGTAATTGGCTCTCCACCTAATGCCACAGATAAATAGCTCATCCCTCCGCCTGCATCTAGCAACATCGTTTTTTGCTCGAGTTGTTCCGAACACCCTAATGCCAAAGCCTGCGCAATCGAAGAGGTTCCAACCCCACCTTTTGCACCAATGACCGTGACCAAACGGCTTTTTGCTGTCCCCATCCGCTCGACCAAAGCGGATGCGATCACATCTCCTAGAACCTCTTTTTCAATGGGGTGTACAAGGTAATCACTCACGCCCATCGCCGTGAGCTTACGATAGAGATTCACATCATTGACAGGCCCCACAATAATCGCTGCCGTATCTTCTGTACAATAGGCCGAGAGGGCTTCAAGGCTTTCACTAAAGCTCTCATCAATCGTGTCCGTTTCAATCAGGATAAGATCATGTGTGGTTTGCGTTTTGTATGTGTCTAAAGCAGTATGAACGTCACCCTGCACAACATCAATCTGCACACGTGGAAACCGCCAATCTTCTTCCAAATCACGCAGATCATCTCTTAATTTTTTATTTTTAACAAAAACCCCGACCGATGACATCGGTAAGAGTGTTTCTGTATTCCCCATTTTACTCATTACATCTCACTCATTTAATCGTCACTGGAGCTTTCCCCTTGCAACACAGGGAACTGGTCAGAGCCATAATATCCACGCCCCCAAATAACATTCTCTGCCCGTCGTCCAGATTCTGTGTGTGTTTGATCCTCTTGTCCCAAAAGATCTTGAGGATGGGCTATTTGTTTAGCAATCATCGCCTCGATTGTACATCCATATCCATAGGCACGGTGCATATCTGCATCCCCCACATCATCCGCAGACTCAAAACCAGGCATGCGGTCACATCCTGTTGGCGCGTGCGCTGTCAACGCATTATAAGTCACAAAACTATGGGATATGTTCCAACTATCCGCCACAGGCAATACTTTTGTTTGTACTGAAGAGACTCCCTGATCTGTCAGAAGCTTTGCAATGCGTCCCGCTTCCAATGTGGCATTCATTGCTGTGTTCTTTTTTGATCTCGGATCATAGGTCACCGTCAACTCAACCTGCCCCTGTCCAGAGCTATTATAGCCCTGCGCCAATGATCGAATAGTGTCTGCGTTCAAGGCTTTTGTCTCATACGTATGTTGCTCTGATGCCTCGACAACTTCAAGCCGTGCAGGATCGACTTGGCTTGGTACGTCATAGGCACACGCAGAGCAAGAGAGTATAAGACTCGTTGCGATTATATGTCTGATTTTCATCTCATTGTCTCCTTAATTCAATATATAGCCGAAGCTTTGCGCGCCAGAGGGCATATGTCTGATGTTGCGCCCATAGACACGACGTAAATTCGTTGCAAACGCTTTTGAAAGCGGACTTTGTCTTTCTTGAGAGCGACGCTTTGCCTGTTTTTTATCAGCAAATGGCTTCACAAGATAAGGCGTCACCATAATGACAAGCTCTGTTTCTTCGCGCTGGAAGCTTCTCGACGAAATAAGGTCTCCTATGATGGGTGTTTTTCTAATCCCTGGGAGGCCACTCATTGCTTTGACGGCTTCTGATTTCAACAAGCCTGCAATCATAATACTTGCCCCGCTCCCTAGCTCAACGGTGGTGGAGGCACGACGCACATCCAGCCCGGGCACGTTAACATTTGACAACGTCACCCCTTGTGCAAAATTCAAAGAAGATACTTCTGTATTTAAACGCAAACTAATACGATCCTTTGACATCACAATGGGTACAAAGTTAAGAGAAACACCAAACTCACGGAATTCCACAACCAGATTTCCATCTCGATCTCGTCCTGTTGGCACAGGAAACTCTCCTCCCGCTAAAAACCCTGCCTCTTCTCCAGACACCGCCGTTAAATTAGGCTCAGCCAAGATATTAATTAAACTATCTTGCTCCAAAGCCCGCACAAGCGTATCAAGAATGCCCAACCCCCCAAGACTTGTATCCCAAAGAATCTGTCCCGTGCCAAGAGGGTCTTGTGTGAGACCTTGAGACGTCGTTGTAATTTGCCCTGCAAGATTACTAACCCCCCCTCCAAGGGTTGCATTTAAAGTCGTCTCAATCCCCAGCTCTTTAATAATATCCCGCGAGACTTCCATAATCCGCATGCGGAGCATTACTTGTTGCTCCCCACGGACTTCTAAAAGATTTTCAATGACTTCATCAACAGATTCACCACTTTGTCCCTCTTGAATCTCTTGGACATGAGCCGTGACAAGACGAGCTATCTTTTGTGCAATGGCAGGGTTTGCGACTTCTCCTGTTAGATAGACTTGATCTGTTGTGGCACGCACACGCACATCTGTTTCTGTTGGAAACAACTCATGTACCATAGATTCAATTGTTTGGGTATCAATGCGAACATGAACGTCCAAACGAGAGACAACATTTCCATCTTCATCCAATGTAATAATATTTGTATCCCCTAGCTTTGACCCAACAATATAGAGCCGATTGGCTTGAATCGCGATGACATCTGCAATCGAAGGATCCGCCACCAAAACATCGGCCGCATTACCCTCTATTTCATAGATTTCCGCTTTGCCCAACGTCAGGGTTAAGACGGGGTCTTTTAAATTCTCTTTCACCGGTTGAAGATCCCCTTTCGAGGCAAAAACACGCTGAGCACCCACACAACAGGTGAGCACCATCGCCAAGATCATCACAGTTATTTTAAAATTCTTCATCATGCTGTTATCCTACTTTTTAACCTCGATACGCTCAACACCATTGCCTGAATAAACACGAATGTGTTTGGGCTTACCGCCCCCTGTTTCGCTTCTTTTAATGATATCTTGCAAAACATCGCTGACTTTTACATCTGTTGTTGGTTCATAGTCTTCATTGACAAGTAACTCATCATCTCCAATCCCACGTAACGCCAAACTCAGATCTCCCATTTGCCCAACAAGGGCCAATTGTTCAACACCCGTAGTATCAACTTCTAATGTCACCGTTCGACCAACTTTAACCTGATCTTTATCATCTTTAATCGCCCGTTGGTCAATTGCCAACACTTGGACATTTTCTAGAATTGTCTCTGTCGCATATTTTTTAATTGTATCTCTCACGACGAGCTTATCCTCTCCTGTGATTTTAATTTTGTGGGTTAAAATCACATCTACAAAATCTCCTGGATTGATAAATCCTCCGACCATAGACGCGGCAGAAACTTTAATCGCAACGGCGCGTTTTCCTTTCTTAAGCGCAGAGGCCACAATATTACCTTTACTACTAGAGAGCAAAACAGACTTCATTAATGGCTCTCCAGCATGCACAATACGGCGTAAACGTCCCTTTAAGGCCTCCTCTGGTTTTGTAGCTCCTTCTCTTTGAATTAATCCTTCAAATAAATTGGCTTCTGACCATGGCTGCCATTTAAGGTCTCCCTTTTTGAGCGTATACCCAACCTCCATCTTTTTTGTTGCCACCAAAACAGAAAGTGTTTGCGTTTCTAAGCCAGTCTCTTTCTTAAGCGTAGAACTCACAATCAACGCCACTAAAATGGCCATGACGAATCCTCCGACAAGAACAATAATTGTATTTTTATTCATGGATGCACCCAGTTAAAAATCAAAACAACACAGAAAACCCAAAAGGATCGCGAGAACTCGCCTGATAAGGATAGCATAACAGGGCACACATTAAAATTTATTAAACTAATGATTGCTTTTTATATTTCTAAGCTGGGGATAGTTTTTATATAACATACCGGCATGCATGAATCCTGCCACAGCGCCAGCAAAAATCGCAAGCGCATAGGGAACATCCGCACGGCCTTCAGATAAAGCTTTAAGCCACCCTTTCTGCCATGACAGAGGGACTCCCCTCTTCATCACAATCAAGGCGACCACACCAAGCCCTCCTCCTGTGAATGCCATTACCATCAAAAAAGCAAAAACTCCTTTCAATCCCAACCAAAAAGAAAGAGCACTTGCCAATTTTGCATCTCCTGCCCCAAAGATATTAAGAGCAAAAAAGAAAAAAGTTAGAACAAAAACGCCCCCTCCTGCGATAAAACTCCCATAAAAAGAACGAAGTTCTATCCCATTCAAAAGGCCATACCCAACATAAATAAGAAATAAACCCATAATCAATGCAGGAATACTATTAGGAATCCTCAGACCACGGAGATCCGTTATACACGCGATAAACGTTACCAAAAGCACGAGAGAGATAAGCACAACCATCATAATCCACTATAAAAGAAAACACCCGCCTAAGATTAAGGTGGGTGTTTCTAATAATTATATATTTTTCAAAAGCCTATGGTGCCGCGGCGCCCTGAAGCTCAGTGCTCACACCTGTGAAGAGAGCTTCTAGATCATCTCCAACAAGAAAGACCACCGCTGCAATCGCCACAGCAATCCCTGCTGCAATCAATCCATATTCAATCGCCGTTGCCCCATCTTCTTTTACAAAGTAAGCCTGTACATGTGTATATAATTTAGTAAGCATATTATTTCTCCTTAATAATTTTTATTTATTTTGTAAGAGCGTTCCTAACCACTACCATTTCAGGATACGTCATAAAAGTCTAACGAATCGTTAAAAGAAGATAAAGCTTTATCTTTTTATTTTCAGCATAATTTCATAGACTTATAGATCATTTTAGAGATGTATTTATTTCAAATTTTATACATCCTCCTCTTCCTCCAAAACAGGGAAGCCATATTCATCTAAACGATACTCTCCTGTAACTTCACTCCCCCATCGTTCAATTGTTTTTTCTTTTTGTTTCCTGACCGATCTTAATTTCCCCTTCCCTTTTTGAACCATAGCCACAGAGACAACCAAAGATACCCCCCACTCTACAGTATAGCCCGCAAGAGCCCCTGTATACATGAGGCTCATACTGGTAGGAGAAAGTATCTCCCACGCTAAATCCATCGTATGACCAGAAGAGACCAATGTCAGCCAATAGGGAAAACACGCGGCGAAGTTTAAACACCCCACCGTCATCGCTTTCAATTGCTGTCTGGTCTTATCAATAAAAAAAGCGGCAACAGAGGGCATCATCCCGACAAATAACAATAAGCTCGTCGGTAAAACAGCGATTAAGACCACAGACACCAGAAGAATTGTAATTATTTTTTTCATGACTACACCTTACCCTCCCAACAATTTATCACCAAAAAAGACAAAGAGTGTGATCAGCACAATGAGAAAAGAGAGTGCGGCCGACACAATAGACGCCACTTCCCGTCCCGCGCCCTGACCATAGCGCTTATTATGTTCTATATTATAATCCAACACTTGTTCTTGTTGCAGCAACTCCTGATAATTTGCCATCGCCATGGTATAATCCTCATGATCCTTGCGCAAAGCCGTATCTTTCTCAAACAACGCGGCAATCGCCACAATATCCCCTTCGTTCGCTAATTTCTTTAAGCGCACCATCACTTTCTGTCTTAAAAGACGATCATGGAGACGCTCCATCAAAGGCTGTGATAAAGTATCAACCACCCAATTAGAAATCCCAACGGCCTTCTCCAACTTAGATCGAAACTGCATCGTCGCAAACATACGCAAAATAGACATCGCACGCACATGGGGGATCTTTGCGTTTATATCTACCATATAAGCATCAATCATTTGAGAATCTCGGACAGACAAGAAAGCGGCGACATGACGATCAATAATCCGTTCAGGCATTGTCTTATTCAAACACATATCATCAAGCGCCCAAAAATAATCTTCTGGAGTTTTTACGTAATAGTTTGAAAGGGTGGGACTAAGGCACGGCGCATCGTCGCATAAGAGATAGACACATCTCTCCAGCCCATATCCAATGCCTGACTGCTTTAAGCTCATGCGACAAGCCTCTAGACTCGCAAGCATGACAGCTGCATCCACAGCGCCTTTGTCTTGATGCTCTATCCAAAACGGAATAAGATTCATATCCATAATTTCTGCATAAGAGGATATTTCTTCTCCTTGCGCCAGAGCCGACCCAAAAGAGACCCCAAACCCATCAGGCAAAAATTGTGTTTCTTTATAAAAGACGGGAGAATAGCTATTAAGCATCAAAGAGACCTGCGCTACTTTACGCTCCATATACCCTGCTTTTTGTCCATATTTATCTGCATTATCCAATGCAATTTGTAAATGCGATTTCAGCGCAGGATTTGCAATCGACCGCGTAATCCATTTTTCAAGCTCTCCTCCCGTGATGAGCTGGTGCGCTTCAGCAATATTATCCTGAAAATCAAACGCTAAAATTTCTGGGCGCACATAGGTCTTGTGATTAAAAGATAAAGGGCGGTTGGCATTTAGCTTTTTAAAGCCTCCCTGCTTTGAGCCAATTCTCTGCCCATCAATCCATTGAGCCACATCATCTAATGTCCAGCGCTGGTCAGAATTATCCTGTAACATTCCCCGCAACGCATTGAGGAAATAAACATCAATACGATTATCCCCCACAATAGCCTGATACGAGCCTTGATTAATTTTAGCGTGCAAAATTTCTGTCTCTGTAAATCCTTCACACGGATCAGTTTTTCGCAATAAAACCGCAAGCAAGATTCCTAAGCTATAAATCTCATCTTCAAAGACCCCTCTGCCTCGTCCAATAGGAGGCACAGACGCACGAGAGATAGGCAGATAGAGAGAGGGCATAGCGTAAGAAAAAGGCAAAGACAGGCATTCCCCCACATATATCCCACTCAGATCCCCTTTCGTAATATCTTTCACCCCCATCGGGGCATACAAAGACCCCGCATGTAAAGACCCATGTAGAAAATCACTTTGCTTAAAATCTTGCAAGACCGTTACAATGGTTGGAAGAATAGTATGACGCACCAATTCTGGCCTTAAATTCATCGTCAGAGAGTGCCCCTCTGTCCACAATGGCATGCCATAGACATTCTCAAAGACATAGATGTATTTCTGCTCAGACAATAAAGCGCGTGTGTGTTTTGAACCATCAGAAACCCCCGACGCCACAACCCTTGCCATGTGTAAATTCTGCAAGGATCTATATTTTGAGACCGCCCCTGTGCGCGGAAATAGAGATTTTTCACACAAAACAGCAAATAAATCCTCTCCCTTTTTCCCTCTGGCGCGACAGGCTTTTAGCCCTCCATGCGCAAGATGTGATAAATCTTCAAACGGAAAAATCTCAACCCCCCCTTTAAACATAAAGGAATCAGAAGAACGAGAGTCTTTTTTTTCTTCTATTTTCGGATCGGCTTTTTCTTGAGACATACACAGGGCATCCATTGAACATGGTAAAGAGAATTACACGCTCTAGTCTATGATGAAACCACCAAGATGTAAAACATCTAAATCTATCGAGCCTGAAACGGATCTGTCACTAAAATCGTATCGTCACGCTCAGGGCTAGTCGAGAGCATTGAGACAGGAGCCTCTATTAATTCTTCAATACGGCGTACATATTTAATGGCTTGCGCTGGCAGATCTTTCCAACTGCGTGCCCCATAGGTTATCTCGGACCACCCCTCAATAGACTCATAGACAGGCATCACATTCGCCTGATCCGCTTGCCCTGCAGGGTAATAATCCAGTTTTTTACCATTAAGCTCATAACCTACACAGATTTTAATCTCTTCCATTCCATCCAAGACATCAAGTTTTGTTAGAGCAATTCCATCAATCCCTGAGAGTATAATCGCTTGCCGCACCATCACTGCATCAAACCAGCCACAACGTCGTTTCCGTCCCGTCGTTGTTCCAAACTCATGTCCTTTGACACCAAGATGCTCCCCAATATCATTGTCTTGCTCTGTTGGAAAAGGGCCTTCGCCCACACGCGTTGTATAGGCTTTTGTAATCCCCAAGACATACTCCACAGCCTTCGCCCCCATACCAGATCCCGTTGCCGCTTGAGAGGCCACAATATTAGATGAGGTCACAAACGGATATGTCCCATGATCAACATCCAACATAATACCCTGCGCCCCCTCAAAGAGAATACGAGATCCTTCTTTTTGTTTTTGATCCAGCACACGCCAAACAGGGTGTGCAAAGGATAAAACTTTCTCAGCAACCTCCTCGAGCTTTTCCAAAATGCTTTCAGGAGAGATTTGGTCAGCCCCTAAGCCTTTCAATAACGCATTATGATGATCCATTAAACGCTCAAGCTTCTCCTTGAGAAGCGTTTTGTCTTTTAAATCACAGATTCGAATCCCACGGCGTGCAATCTTATCTTCATAACACGGCCCTATCCCGCGCTTGGTTGTGCCAATCTTGCGCTTTCCACGCGCAGCTTCCAATGCCACATCCATCGCAGAATGCACAGGCAATATAAGATGTGCAGTATCCGCAATCATTAGGTTATCAGGCGTCACCCTTAAACCTTGGGCTTGAACCGTTTGTATTTCCTCAAACAACGCCCATGGATCAACTACAACTCCATTCCCAATCACAGAGAGTTTATTCCCACGCACAATACCAGAAGGCAACAGATGGAGCTTATAAGTTACCCCTTCAATCACCAACGTATGCCCTGCATTATGCCCCCCTTGAAAGCGCACAACAACATCAGCCCGAGAGGAAAGCCAATCCACAATCTTCCCTTTGCCTTCATCCCCCCACTGAGACCCTACCACCGCTACATTTGTCATGTTTTTACCTCTTTATTGATCCGCATATACATCTACTCTCTCTGTTCTGTTTAAACAGAAAGCAGTCATAAAGCCATAGTAAAATCAGGCTAATCGCAATTTTTTAAGCATCAGGGCAAATGATCTTATGTCAGAGATTATGGGCGGACTCCAACGTCATGAGGGAACGCTTAGTTCCTTGCTGTGCAAAGATATAATATATTTCTATTCCTCCCTCCCCTCCTCTGCTAAAAAGGAGCGATGTTTACACATGCTTTTATATTAGCGGCGGGGATGGGATCTCGGCTTCGGCCTTATACGGACACATGCCCTAAGCCTATGGTACCTGTGAAAGAAGCTCCTCTTCTTGATCATATTTTGGATAAATTAGTACGAGCGGGGATAACCCATGTAACTCTTAATCTTTTCTATAAAAGCGAGATCATCGTAGAGCATCTATCTTCCCGTACAGACATTCACATTACTTTTTCGCATGAGAAGACGCTTCTCGATACGGGAGGAGGCATTAAAAATGCGCTCCATACGCTCACGAATGATCCTTTTTTTGTGATCAACGGAGATGCTTTTTGGACAGAGGGCGTAGAGGATATTTTCACGCGTCTTGCGGATCGTTGGACAGATCATGAAATGGATATTCTCTTGGCTCTACAGCCTATTGAACGCATGATCCTCACCAAAGGAGTTGGAGATTATATACTGAATAACGGGCTAGCGCATCGCTCTCACACCCAAGAGGGCAATATGATGTTTGCAGGCATTCGCCTGTGTCATCCTCGCCTCTTCAACATCTCTCCTGAGGGCGCATTTTCCTTCCTCTCTTTGATGGACAAAGCCGAGTCCCAAAACCGTCTCTATGGTCTCGAACACACAGGAGACTGGCATCATATCAGCACCCCTGAAGAGCTTGAGCAGGTGAATGAGAGCTAATAAGTATTCAATAATGCCAAGCTCACCTTTTTTACTACGCAAAAACACAAGGAAACACTGTCATCGCCTGAATGTGCGTGCACATTCTAGGACGATCCAGAGAGGATAACCCTTATGGATTCCCCTAGAATTGCCTGACGACAATTCAGGGAATGACAATAACGACAGACCCCCTCTGCATTCTTTGTAACTCCACAGCTTTAAACAAGGCACGGATGACGAAAAACGAGTTTTCTCTTGACAAACAGGCAAAAATATAGGAATATATTCTTTGGCACAGGCACATTTGTGCCTTTTTTATATTCACCCCCCATCATTAAAGGACTTTAATTATGCTTTTCAGCAATGGATTAGTAGGGCTTCTGAATGCGCCTGTCGGAAATAATCTTCGCAATCAGGAAGACGATGTCACAAATCTTAAAAAAATGTTTTCTTTCGAGGGGCGATATCAGCGCCCTGTCGAGAATGGATTTATTGACCAAGAGCTCAACGACTCTATTTGGAGTTTTCAAAAAGAGGAGAGCCTCAAAAGAGACGGTATTGTTAATCCTGGCGGAGAGACAGAGGCCACGCTCGCCTCTCGACTTATAAAACCGCGCCCCAAACCTCGGAATTTCGTAGTAGCCACCGCCCCTGCCCTCATTCCCGCCAGTCAGGCTGCTGTCGCCACCTTAGAGATATTGGGCGCTGTTGGAGCAGGCATATGGGCAACAATGAGCAAACCAGAACGAGAAGACATCGTCAAAGAGAAAGAACAAGAAGAAGAGGAACGTAAATCTGAGTGTGACAGAAAGAATGTAGATGACACCGAAAAATGTAACAATACAACAAAGAAAAAAGGGCGTCGTGCAGGTGCTGTCTGTCACTCTTCAGCATCTGAACGCTATTCCAAATGTTTAGCAGGTAAACCAGAAAGAGAGTGGCCTCCCTTGCAAGAGTAGAAAACATCCTATATGTTCTCCTTATGTCTCGCGCACAAAAAAAACAGATGTTAGTGGTTTCTTTACAGAGTACAGAGACAAAAAAACTACGAATCCTTTTTGAGTCTGAAGATCATTATATGTATAAAGATGAATTACAACTAAAAAGAGTTATGCAAAAATACGTGGATCTTTATAGCTTTAAAACAGAAGCTTTATTGAATGATTATGAACTCTGTAGCAACTTGGGGTTTTCTATTCTTATTACGCTTACAGCAATAAGAAGACTGCGGGATGAACAAAAAAGCTCGGACTATCCTGCAATGGTATTGTATCAATATGAACGCCATGGAAAACAAGTGATTAAAGTTGATGATGAGACATATGTTCAAAAATTGAACCGTACATACTGTACTTCTTTTCCTTTACCCTCCTTAGACTTGGATAAATTTGACGAAGACAATGGCTTCTATAACAGAGTTGGACAAACAGCTATAGCGCACCTCCCTCTCGATCCCAACGACAAAAAAGAAAACTGGGTTTGGGTTTGAGATATACCCGCAACACTCAAAAAACCTTACAACTCTAATTTTCGGAGTTGAGCTGTTGCGGTTAGCTTTACATCTGGATTTTGAATCCACTCCATAGCCTTTTGGACACACTCCATAGCCTTTTGGACAAGTGTGTCTTGACTGAGGTTATAGTCTTCCAAAAGTCTCCCATCAAAAAGATGATCATAATTTCCTTGAAAAGGGACATCAGGGGAAATTTTTCCACCATAGGGAGTCTGATTGCGGTCTGCCATGATAGAGGTGTTTAACGCAATTTTTCTTTGATCTAGTAAATAAAACTGCCCATTTCCTGTTGATGATCCCTGTGTATCATGTCCAAAACTTTTGACATTTTTTATCCCTCTAAACGCAATTGTAATAGCTTCTCCAGCACTATTTGTATTTTTACCTGTGAGAACAGCAAGCGCAGGGTTTTTATTTTTTAATGTATAAGGCTCAAGAGAACAAACACCCTGAGATTCATGCTCTATTGGCCCCCACGGTTGAGGATCCTGATTGGGAGATAGAAAATATCCTGCACACTCTTGGTTTGGAAGTAACGGCCAAAGCGCTACCAAGCTTGCCCACATTCCCCCTCCATAGCTTGCTCTTAAATCAATCACCCATCCTGAGGGGTTTTGAGAGTCAAGCGCTATAAGAGCAGATCGTACGTCTTGTGCAAAAGTTAGAGCCTCTTCCCATGGAATTATTTCCTGTGGAACACGAAGATATGCAACATTATTGATCATTTCACTCCGCAGAGGGTCTGTTTTTTTGGGGGGTAATTTCTCCTTCATGTTCACGATGAACAGCACTCGCAAAATAACTATGTCCATCATTCAATACTACTCTGAGACTATGATTGATTGCCTCATTCATTTCTTCGCTCTCAATCGTTTGAGGAGCCTGTTCTTGAAACACTGTCCAAGCGTCTGTATAATATTTTTCCCAATCAATGGCAGGTTTCGTATAATCAGGATAATTCAACACCACCCCACGAACTGAGTTTTCCTGTACGATCTCTAAGAACCTGTTTAAAATCTTTTTAGTATTAACACAGCGAAAGCAAGTGTTACCATTTGCAAAGATGTATTAAGTTTTCTTTCGCAATTTTTCCAAAGTCTTCGGCATTTTTCTAGCCATGCAAAAGATCTTTCAACG
>JAJRSA010000002.1 GCA_024279035.1 Alphaproteobacteria bacterium | reverse complement strand
TCGTTGAAAGATCTTTTGCATGGCTAGAAAAATGCCGAAGACTTTGGAAAAATTGCGAAAGAAAACTTAATACATCTTTGCAAATGGTAACACTTGCTTTCGCTGTGTTAATACTAAAAAGATTTTAAACAGGTTCTTAGCAGATAGGACTGATGTATTAAAGAAAAGCCCCTTCGTCCAACATCTTATAGATAAGCCGCGTGAACCGTATGGCAACTCGGCGTCTTTCCTGCAGCCAGACGAGATAGACGAGAAAATTAATGCCTCAGATCTATTTATGCCGTTACCAGCAGATAGTTCTCAGATTGTTGCTGTGCATGCATCAGCACAAGGTGGCGACTTTATTTTGGAGGGACCACCAGGAACAGGTAAATCGCAGACAATTGCAAACATCATTGCTCACAATCTTGCTGTTGGTCGAAAAGTACTTTTTGTTTCCGAAAAAATGGCCGCCCTTGAGGTTGTGCACAAGAGGCTGTGTGACCAAGGGCTTGGAGACTTCTGTCTAGAACTTCACTCTAATAAGGCTAATAAAAAAGAAGTTATCAATCAATTGGGAGCTTCATGGAAAAATAGAGGTAAACATACTCAATCCCAGTGGCATGAGGAGGCCGAAAAACTCTCTAAGGTACGCGATGGCTTAAACGGCCTTGTTAAGGCACTGCACACCCCTGGCCCAACAGGAATAAGTCCACGCCAAGCGATTGGTAGAGCTGCAAAGTGGCAAGAGCTGCATCGCTTTAGATTGGATTGGCCAGCTGAGATTAACTCTGGTTATGCGCAAACTAAGCAGGAATTAGAAAAATTAGAAGATATTGCTAAGCGCCTTGGTCAAACATTTGGAGAGCTAGAAGATAAGGATATAGAGGTATTTTTTGATATCAGGCATTCAGAGTGGTCCAATACTTGGCAAAGTAATTTTGTAGAGAAAGCTCAGTGCTTGGTTGCAGCGGTTGCTTCCTTAATCAATTCTCTATCTAATTTTTCACAGAATGCCGGCTTGCATGAAATCCAAGATAAAACGCCGATAAAAATAAAGAGCATGGTCATGCTTGCTGAACAAATTCCTTTTGCTGCTAAGCATGATTTGTCTTATGCAATGGAGGCCAGTTATACGGAAGTATTTTCATGTTTAGAGAATGGGTTGGGCTTATGTCAGACGTACCATGAAGATAAAAATGGTCTTTCATGTGAATATGATGATGAGAAAATTATTAAGGCTCCAGTTGAACAATTGCTATCAACTTACGCAAATATTAAGGCCCAGCCTTGGGGGATAGAACATGTTAAGAGCTGGCTTTCTGTTCCTGATGTTGAGAAAGATTTGCCTATTCTCAATAAGCTACAAGGTTACAGAGAGAAGATGCAAGAAGTAGGGGATGATTTGCCTTCAAATGCGCCCTGGAAAGATCTTAGAACGGACATTTCAAAAGCTCACGAAAGTTTGAATGCAGCAAAGTCTATTAGAAAGGCTATGGTGCAGATCATTGATAATATGGATGATCTTCCTGAGTTAAGAAGAAGTCTACAAAACACACTCATTGAAGGACGGGAACGGCTTCAAGAAGGAATGCCAATTCCATCTTCAGGCGATGATCTTAGCGATAAGATGGCTGACTTTGAGCAAGCATATGCTGATTTTATCGCTGGGGCGGGAGCGGAAGTGGATCAGGGGGGAAATATAGATGCCCTTAAGGAGAGAGCCAGCTTAATGGTTGATATGCAGCCGCGTATCAATACATGGTGTAGGTGGCAAACAATTTGCCAAGAGGCGGAGAGTAATGGCCTTAAGGCGCTGGTGAGTGCTCTTGAAAATCAAGTTGTTGAGCCTTCTACATCAATGGAGCAATTTAACACAGCCTATTGCTTGTGGTTGGCTCCCCTTATTCAGGACCAAAGGAAAGTGCTTAGAGAGTTTTCTTCTTTGCAGCACGAAGATCAGATCAAAGAGTTTAGAAAGCTGGATCAGAAAATGGCAGAGCTTTCTGTTCATTATATTCATGCAAAATTAAGTGGTGATATTCCAGATCCCGAAGATACAAATAGACCGGCAGGTTATGGTATATTACAAAGAGAGTTGCAGAAGCAAAGGCAGCATAAACCAGTTCGTAAATTAGTGCAGGAAATGGGAGATGTCCTTACATCTTTAACCCCATGCCTTATGATGAGCCCGCTTTCTATTGCGCAGTTCTTAGATGCAGATAGTACACTTTTTGATCTCGTGGTATTTGATGAAGCTTCTCAAATTACTGTCTGGGATGCTATCGGAGCTATAGCGAGGGGCAAAAATGCGATTATTGTAGGTGATCCTAAACAAATGCCGCCAACAAGCTTCTTTGGTCGTGCACCTGCCGATGGAGGAGACGAGGATGATCTTGAGAGCATTTTGGATGAGGGATTAGCTGCGAGCGTTAAGCTTCATAGATTAACAGGGCATTACAGAAGTAGGCATGAGAGTCTGATAGCTTTCTCTAACCATCGTTATTACAAAGGAGATCTTGTTACATACCCCTCTTCAGATACAAAACAAAGTGCTGTTTCATTTGTTAAATGCGAAGGAATTTATCAACGCGGACGAGGTAGAACAAATCCTGATGAAGCCAAAATGGTTGTTAAAGAGGTCGTGCGGCGACTTAATGACGATAGCCTTAGTCAATATAGTATTGGTATAGTTACATTGAATTCCGAGCAACAAAGGTTGGTTGATGATCTTCTTGATCATGAGCGTAGACAGAATCCAGATCTAGAAAGATTTTTTGGTAATGATGTGGAGGAGCCTGTTTTTGTTAAAAACCTAGAAACGGTTCAAGGCGATCAAAGAGATGTAATTTTGCTTAGCATAGGCTATGGACCAGATGCTCCAGGTGCGGCAACTATGTCGATGAATTTTGGCCCACTTAACCGCAAGGGCGGCGAGAGACGGCTCAATGTGGCTATTACACGCGCAACATCCGAAGTTGTTGTCTTTGCGAGCTTTGACCCTTCTATGATTGATTTAACAAGAACGTCAGCTCTAGCTGTTCGAGATCTTAAGCATTATCTTGAATTTGCAGATAGAGGTCCATCTGCTCTAGGTGAGGCTGTTTTAAATGTCGGCGGTGTTGATGATTATGATTCAGATTTTGAGGAATCCATAGCTGAGTCTATCCGTAAAAAAGGGTGGGTTGTTCATACGCAGATAGGGGTGTCCAAATTCCGTATCGACCTTGGTATTGTTCATCCAGATTATCCTGGTAAATATCTAGCTGGTATCGAGTGCGATGGAGCTACTTATCATAATTCTCCTTCTGCAAGAGATAGAGACAGAGTTAGGCATACCATACTGGAGAACCTTGGTTGGAAATTAGTTAGAATATGGTCGACAGATTATTGGCGAGATCCAAGAAAGACGATTGAGAAAGTAGATGAAAGCCTCAAGTGTTTTCTGGAAGAAGATAAAAAAGAGCAAGAAATAATTTTAGAGCAACAAGCAGCTTTAGAGAAACTTAAGGCACAAGAACAAGGGGTATATGAAGCAACTGAGTTTACTATGGGTGTGCGTCCTGAGGATAAAGCGTTTGATAGCGAAGCTCTCCAGCTTAAAGGGTTGAATCCCATAAAGGTACGTAACGCGACATAGGATTTTATGATCTGATGTTTTCAATTTTTTCTGGCGGGAAATGCCTGTAGAAGGTTGTCCTACCGATGTGAAGGGCTTTGATGATGTCGGAGATGAAGGGATAACTGTCCGTGTCTTTAAGCATGGCGTGCGCTGCACGAATTTTTTCATCGTTCATGATCTGTGGTCTACCGCCGATACGGCCGTGTTTACGGGCAGTTTTGAGGCCAGCCTTAGTGTTTTCAACGATGATTTCTCTTTGGAACTGGTCAAAGGCAGCATTCATGTGAAAAAATAGCCGTCCTTCTGGGGTCGTGGTATCTATCTTTTGCGTGATGGCTTGGAGGCCGATATTACGGGTTTCTAGGTCTTTGACCGTGTTGATGACCTGCGTCAATGAGCGCGCCAACCGTGAAAGCTTCCATACAACTAACGTGTCACCTTCACGCATATAGTCTAGAGCCTCTTTTAACTGGCGCCGATTTTTGTCCGCCCCTGATACTTTTTCCGTAAAAATTTTTGAACAACCAGCCTCTTTGAGGGCATCAATTTGTAGTTGGGTGTTTTGATCCAATGTGGATACTCGTGCATAGCCAATCTTCATATATGTATTCCTAAAACGATTTTTAATGATAATAACAGAACATATTATAAGGAACAATGTTTTGGAACAAAATATAGCGTAGTTTTGTACAAATATAAATGATAACTCATGTTGTTCCCAAAACGATCGTTTTTAGAACACCCAATAAGAAAGATTCTCATGCCCAGAATGAAAATTCTCGACCCTCTTGAACAAGAGGCCTTTGATAGACCCCCAGCTTTCAACGCAGCCGAACGTAAACAGTTCTTTGATTTGCCAATGGCGCTATGGGATATAGCTTACAGTTTACGCACCCCGCTGAGCCAGATTGGTTTTGTACTGGCGTGCGGCTATTTCAAAACTGCTAAACGCTTTTTTAAACCCGACGACTTTCACCAACGGGACATTGAATATGTGGCTCGACAACTGGATAGCTGCGCCACAGACTTTATTCCTCAAGGCTATGAACCTCGTTTGCGTCAACGTCACGCCAATCAGATTTTAAATTTCTACGGTTACAAACGTTTTACTAAAGAGGCCGAGCAGGCTCTTGTGATAGAGATTAATATCATGATCCGTGACCAGCTTAAACCTAAACTGGTCTTCTGGCGCTGCGTTGATGTTTTGATCCGTAAAAATATTCAAATTCCAAAGGCATATCAGCTTTCAGTCCTTATTTTGAGAGCTCTCAATGCAAGAAAAAAGGAGCTGTCTGAACTAATTGATCAGGCGCTCACCCCTGAAACACGTGACTTACTGGATGGGCTCTTCATGCGGGAAGGTGAGGATCAATATGCCCGTTACAAACTGACCCTGCTTAAGAAACGCTCCCAGTCTACTGCGCCGACACAAATCAAAGAGCGGGCAGCAGATCTCCTTTATCTTGCGCAATTGCACACTAGCTTGGCACCACTTTTGCCAGTGTTGAATTTGGGGCATGAAGGGATCCACTATTTTGCAAATTCCGTGATAAAATCCGATATTTTTCAGCTCTCTCAGCGTGCGCCACAAGATCGTTATATCCATGTGGTTTCCTTCATTGTTCACCAATATTACAGGCTGCAAGACAATCTAGTCGATACATTTTTGACCACGGTGCGCTCCTTTCACAATACGGTACAGCGCCTCCATAAAGAGTGGTGTTACGAACAGCACAAAGCCCAACAACAAGCCCTTAAAAGCCTCACGGAGACGGTGGATACGCATGTATTTACACTCTTGCAAACAATACAAGAAATCAGCCATGATCCGCAGATTGATGATAGCGATACTCTAGGAAAGTTGTTGGCTGGTCAATGAGCAACCGCATGCAGACAAGCCTTGTGAACGATGCTCTGTTAATGGCTATCTGGCAGCGTAAACCAGATAAAGGGTTGATATGGCACACTGACCGTGGCAGCCAATATGCCTCGAAAACCCATCGCGATCTATTGAAGGAGCATCACATTGTTCAAAGCATGAGCCGTAAAGGTGATTGCTGGGATAATGCTGTAGCCGAAAGCTTTTTTCACACACTGAAAACAGAACTAACTCACCACCATAACTTTAAAGACAGAAAGGAAGCCAAGCATGTAATATTTGAATATATTGAGGTGTTTTACAACCGTATTATAGTAGTTCTTAATATTAATATTACATGCTATAATGTCTAATGACATATCAATTATCCCATAGGCAAGCCGTAATATCCTATATAAAAGACGGCGGAAGTAAGGTAGAAGCCTCACGAATATTTAAAATACATTGTATCGCTGGTTGAAGCTAACAGATCTGCGCCCGCCCGCTCGGGAGAAGACTCGCCATCGTAAAATTGACAAGCAGGCATTGCGAGAGCATGTTGAGGAATACCCTGATTTATTGCTACGTGAACGAGCGGCTCACTTTGGGGTTCACTTGAGCTCTATGGGACGTGCCTTGAAGAAGATGAAAATCGGTAAAAAAAAGAACGGCGCTACATAGAGCGCTGTGTTATGAAAAGGCGAGAATTTCAAGATAAGCTCGCGGAACTCCTCCCTCAATTTGGAAAAGAGAACATTGTTTACTTTGATGAAAGTGGCTTTAAAGCTCATTGTTACAGGGAGAGTGGCTGGGCTGTAAGGGGACAAAAGATCTATGGTGAGGTGACGGGAAAACGGACGCGCAACACCAACCTTATTATGGCACAACGTGGGAAAGGTAAGAAGATGGAGTGGCTTGCACCGATGGTGTTTAAAGGGTCATGTACGGCGCAAACTGTTGAGGCATGGATGGAAAAGATGTTGATGAAGGAGCTAACTGAGCCAACCATCGTTATCATGGATAATGCCTCGTTTCACAACAGGAATAGGCTTCAAGCCATACTGGAAAAAGGGTATCATTATCTTCTTGCCTTACCGCCATATTCCCCAGATCTTAACCCCATTGAGCAAACATTCGGTGCCATGAAGAAACGACGACAATCTATGACTGAAAACACAAATATTGAGGATCTTATATTGTCTTATTCTTATTAAGAAGCACTATAGAATTCATTCTGCGAATGATTATTTATCACCAGTAGATTTTGAAAAAGAAGCGTTTGAAGAAATTAAGAATGTAGTATAAAAAACCGCCCGTTAAACTGTTGCCAGATCACGCACAGAAACCATCGTATTTACAACCACCTCCATTGTTACTATCATTGATAAGCACAAGACTAATATATTTGAACTTTTGGGAATCTGGAAATGAAAACTGGACGAAATGATCCTTGTCCCTGCGGTAGCAGGAAAAAATATAAATATTGCTGTTTATCAGGCTCGGTGAATGATGAGTTTAATTCAATAGAAGAGATGGGGGCAGCAGTAGGTGCACTTGTGGAGAAACAAAATCAGAAGCCACAAGATGATTTCCTTGGATTATCTTCTGAACAGGCTTACCGAATGCTTTATTCTGCCTTTGATACCCCAGAACTTTTTCAATTTCATAATCAGTTATCTATAGAGCCTGATGCCCCTATTTTGATGTTAATGAAGGGTATTATCTCAGCTATCGACGACAAAGGGTTAAAGGCGACAACTAAAGGTAATCTACCTCAAAAACTCTGTAGAGAAGTGTGGAGTAATTACGGTAAATTATATGAGGATGATATTTTTTATTCTTTTCACAAGGTAAATAAAGAAGATGATTTCCATGGATTACATGTAACGCGCATCATACTTGAGCTGGCGGGATTTATTCGTAAAACTAGAGGACGCTTCTATTTAACTAAAAAGTATCAAAAGATTGTAAGAGAAGCCGGGTTAAAAGGCCTTTATCCTATTATTTTTAAAATCTATTGTAGTAAATTTAATTGGGGATACTGGGATCATTACAATGATGCTTCATTCATACAACAGTCATTTTTATTTACGCTATATTTGTTAAAGGTGCATGGTGATAAAATGACGTCTACTTCCGTTTATGAGGATGATTTTCTACGTGCCTACCCCATGGTTATTGATGAATTTGAAGAAACTCCTTATTCAACTCCAGAAAACAATTTCCGTAATTGTTATTATTCTAGAGCATATAGACGCTTTTTAGTCTTCTTAGGGTTAGCCGATCTAGAAATAATCAAGGGAGATAAATTGTATGATAATAAATATAAAATACAAAAAACACCTCTTTTTGATGCTGTTATAAGTTTTAATCTGATAGATAATAAAATCTATGAGGCAATTCATTCAAGTGTCCATAGCGATTCTTTACACTGAGACCTCTGCATAAAGCTCCCCATGTCCTTAAATTTTGTTAAGCTTCCCCATTATTGTTAAGCTTTGGTAAATTGATAAGTGCGTTAAATAAAGGTACATTCATATAATAATTATATTTCCCAATTTTTTCTTTTTGTAAAAAACCCGCCTCTGTAAGAATTTCCAAATATTTTGTGGCCGTAATGCGAGACTTTCCAATATCTTTCTGTAAAAACTCAATCTTCGTATAGGGATGTTTGAACAAATTATTCAAAAGATCCTGACTATATATTTTAGGAAGATCACGGCGAATACGGTGCTTATAATCCGCCATAATTTCTTTAATGTTTTTGATGATTTCAATCGTTTGCCGCGAGGTTGTCTCAATGCCAGAGAGCATATAGATTACCCACGGTTCATAATCACCAGTATTGCGAGTTTCTTGTAATAACCTATAATATTCATCCTTATTTTGGATGATAAAACGGCTGAGATACAAAACAGGTAATTCAAGCAAGCCTTGAGCATAGAGATACAAAATACAAATAATTCGCCCTGTCCGACCATTCCCGTCATAAAAAGGATGAATGGTCTCAAACTGGTGATGAATCAGCGCCATCTTAACCAGTGGATCAAGTGCGCACATATCATTTTCATTGATATAGAGCTCAAGATTCTTCATTAATTTTTGAATATCACCAGCGTCTTGCGGCGGCGTAAACACAACCTCTCCCGTGCGTTCATTTTTAAGTGCCGTTCCGGGTAACTTTCTAAAACCCGCGGCATTTTTCTCCAGCTCCCCTTGTATAGTCAAAATATGATTATTGGTCAAAAGCCCCGTGTCTTTCACCAACTTAAAACCTTTTCGTAAAGCCGAAGCATATTGGCTCACCTCTTTAGCGGCAGAGCTACGTATAATATTTCCAAAAATCTCTGCTTTGAAAAGCTCATCATGCGTAGTAATAATATTTTCAATTTCAGAGCTATCTTTGGCTTCTTGCAAAGAAAGAGTGCTGATAAGAATCTCTTCATTAGGAATGGTTGACACAACACCTTTTAGCTCCGCTAAATAGCGATGCGCTGAAATCAACTTCTTTAAAACAGCGGAACTCTCAAGCTCTCCTGTCAAAGGTAATGTAGGAGGTAAATAATTGCTCATATCCTAATAGCATCCTTTTTTATACATACACGTCCGTTAACGTCTTAAATCATCCAAAACTATACATGTTAACCAATATATATAAAGGAAAATCGTTTTTTTATATATGAAAGATGTTTCTACATTTGCTTATTATTCATTCTTAGGCTTCCAGTCCTGTGCTTTAGGGCTATCATTCATCTCACTCTGATCTTTCCCCTCAGAGCTTGCTTTGTTAAACCCTGCTGACATTTTAGGACGATGTTTATATCTTTCACCCTCTGGCGTTGGCTGTTGCTGCCCTGCCTTAAATCCTTCCCATTTGCTCTTTACAGCGTCCCGAGCATCATTGAACGTAGATTGCACCTTACTCTTAAAACCATGCCCTTGAGGCTTCTTCTCTGGCTCTTTGTTGGGTTCTGGCGGATAAGGTTTAGCCCTGTATTCAGGAGGCACATGAGAACGCGTAGTTTCTGCTTCTGCCCGTGTTTTTTCACGGTGCGCTTCATTGGTCGTAAACTTCTCTGACACGCTCGCATTAAACTGACCCTTCATTGTGTTTCTATCATGCTGTTTTTCTTGCTGGGGTGGTGGTTGCGCCCTCCTCTCCTTAGCCATTTTTCTGGCTATATCATCCATCATCGGCTTGCTCTTAACTGAGGCAGGCGTAATCCATGAACTGCGTTCGTTTTTCGGTGGCTTAGTGGCCTGATTTTCCTTTTGAGCTTGATGCGTTTTTATCGGATCAAAGTTTTTAATCTTCTGCTTATAAGGTGGGTTAGGATCACTCTTAACCTTTGGATTAGTTTCAGCATTAAAATTAAATACACCCCGCGACTTTTGGCTAGAAGCCTTAGCATTAGCACCTGATTTAAGCGCACTTTTACCTTCATTAAGCTCCTGTATATTATTGTTTTCAAAGGGTGTTTTTGTTTCGCTACCGTGCGTATCTTTTAGTGTTTTGGACTGGGTGTTTCGTATATCAGTGTTAACTCTGTGAGCCTTAACTTTAAGGCTTGTAAGCTTATCTCCTACTTTGGCACGATACTTAAGTGGAATTAGCTCTCTGGCGATAGTTGCTTTTAGAGCTAATTTCAAAGAACTTTCTTCATTGGTGATGGATTTTAATTTTAAGGTAGGATTTTCTAAAGAACGGCTCTCGGGGTATGAAGCGCAGTGGAACAGAAAGTCGGGTTAAGGGATTTTTAGTCCTGAATTGTCAGATACCGGTAGAACGTCGCGCGTGAAATATTCAATGTAGAGCATATTTTCTGAACGCTGATCGCCTTGTTTTTATGCATTTCTTTAGCGGTGACAACACGTGGATCGTTAGCTTTAATAGCTTTGCGTCCACCCCTTTTTCCTCTGGCTCTGGCGGCATCTAATCCGGCCTTTGTTCTTTCCTGAATCAGCCTGCGTTCAAATTGGGCGAGAGCGGAGAATATATTAAAAACAAACTCTCCGGAGGCTGTTGTTGTATCAATAGCCCCATCACATATTGACCTAAATCCTATTTTGTTTTCAAGGAGTTGTTCGACAAGCTTGACCAGATGGGACATAGACCGTCCCAGGCGATCAAGTCTCCATACAAGCAAGACATCTCCTGGCTTCAGCGCTGCAAGACAAGCATCAAGTCCAGGACGATCTGCTTTTGCTCCTGATGCTTTATCGACATAGATATTTCTTTTAGTGCAACCTTCCTTTTTAAGGGCATCAATCTGTAAATCCAGATTTTGTTCATGGGTTGAGACCCGTGCATATCCGATTGTTTTTCCCATTTTTTAGTATCCCATAAAATTCTGTCTTGCTTTTGTAGCACAAAGATGAGTTTATAGGGCATTGTTTTATGAGACAAGAAAATTAGACAAGAGAAACGAGGGTTTCTTACGGTTCGCTTTGTGCTAAAAAACTGCCTTATCAAACGACCGTTTTTTGAGAGTGAACAAAAGTGCCTGTAGAGTTTTTATCGGACGAGCAACTCAAAAGCTATGGATGTTTTTCTGGTGATCCTTCAGAAGAGCAGCTGGCCGGATATTTTTATTTAGACGACACGGATCTTGCATTGATCAGAAAACGGCGCGGCGATCACAACAGACTTGGTTTTGCCGCGCAACTTGGAACGGTACGATTTCTGGGCACTTTTCTGAGTGATCCCACAGCCATTCCAGAAAATGTAACTGTTTACGTAGGACGGCAACTGAGTATTGACAACTTGTCCGCTTTGAACCGGTACGGTATCGGCGAAACACGTTGGGATCACACTGATGAAATCAAAAAACGTTACGGGTACAAAGACTTTACGGACAGGGTAGAATCTTTTTCTCTTGTCCGGTGGCTTTACAACCGCTGTACTTTGAGCAACGAGCGTCCGAGTGTTCTTTTTGATCTGGCAACGGCACGACTGGTGGAGCGTAAAGTCCTGTTGCCAGGCGCAACGGTGCTGGCACGGTTAGTTGCCAGAATACGTGACCGGGCAGCTAAAAACCTTTGGTCTTCTCTGTCTGAGTTGACAACACCGTTACAAAACCACCGTTTGGAAGGACTATTGGACGTTGCTGAAGAAGACCGGCAGAGTCATTTTGATCGTCTGCGGCGTGACCCTGTCCGTATCAGTGGCCCGGCATTGGTTGAAGCCCTGAAAAGAGTAGAAGAAATCCGCAGTCTTGGTGTTAGCCATGTCGATCTATCTCCATTTCCGCAGGGACGGATAAATATTCTTGCCCGTTACGCAGCCAAAAGCTCAGCCTACACAATAAGGCGCATGCCGGATAGTCGCCGAATAGCTACACTTCTGGCGTTTGCCAAACATTTTGAACTGACGGCCATGGATAATGTGCTTGATGTTTTGGATGCGCTCATAGACAAATTCTTCAAAGATGCTCGGGCAGAGGGCAAGAAAAACCGTATGCGTACCTTGCGCGATCTGGATCATGCCGCTCTTGATTTGCGGAAAGCCTGTGAAATCATTCTGGATGACACGTTATCCCCGGAACACTTGCGGGAACTCATTTTTAAAAGTATTCCTCGTGTTTGTCTTCAGGAAGCAACTATGCGTGTCGGTGAGCTGGCTCGCCCTGCTGACGATAATTATGAAGAAGAGATCACGGAACGTTACAGGGCTGTGCAACGGTTCTTTCCAAAAGTTTTGCAGACAGTTGAATTTTCCGGCACCCCCGCAGGACAATCGGTATTGCAGGCTCTGGAATTCTTGATTTCCATTGAAGGAAAAAGAAATCTGGACATGACAAGCGCTCCGCTTGCAGGAATATCAAAAGCGTGGAAGCGGCGAATTCTATGGCAGAATGGCTATATTGATCGACAATCCTATACGCTTTGTACCCTGGAGCGGTTACAGACCGCCCTGCGCCGCCGTGACATTTTTGTGTCTGCCAGTACAAAATGGACTGATCCCCGTGAAAAGCTGCTTTCTCCAGAACAATGGAAAACTCTGAAACCACGATTTTGCCGTTCTCTGGGCCATCCAGAGTCAGGAGAAAAAGCGGCACAGGTGCTTTCTGAGGGGCTGGATCGTGCATACCGGGAAACCTTGGCCGGTCTTGATACCAATACGGCTATTCTTCTGTATCCAACAAATAAAAACCGAAATTTTACCCTGTCTTCTCTTGATCAGCTTGAAGAACCGGAGAGCTTGGTACGTCTTCGTAGCGAAGTTGCCTCCCGTTTGCCGCGTGTAGATTTGCCGGAGGTGTTGCTAGAAATTCATACCCTAACTAGATTTGCAGATGAATTCACCCATGTCAGCGAAGAAAATGCACGAGCTGAAGGACTTGTTATCAGCCTTTGCGCGGCTCTGGTTGCACAAGCTTGTAATACCGGTTTGGAGCCTGTGCTTGATTCATCATTTTTGCCGCTCACACGCCATAGATTGAGCTGGACTATGCAAAATTATTTACGGGCAGAAACTTTGACCCGTGCCAATGCTCGCCTGGTTGACATACAAACCAATGTTCCGCTTGCAGGGTTTTGGGGTGGCGGAGAAGTCGCCTCGGCAGACGGCATGCGCTTTGTTGTACCGGTACAGACTATCCATGCAGGAGCCAATAAGAAATACTTTGGGAACAAGCGTGGTGTGACTTATTACAATTTTACCTCGGATCAATTTGCCGGTTTTCATCATATTGTTATTCCAGGAACATTGAGAGATTCCATGTATATTCTGGAGGGATTGCTCGAACATGAAACATCGTTGAAAATATCGGAAATTATGTCTGATACTGCTGGAGCCAGTGAAATTGTATTCGGGTTGTTCTGGCTGTTGGGATACCAATTTTCACCACGTCTGGCTGATGTAGGCAGTGCCCGGTTCTGGCGTTGTGACCCGCAATCTGATTATGGTGAACTCAATTCTCTGTCTAAAAACTGCGTTAAGCCAGAGCGTTTTATCCGGCACTGGAACGACATCTTGCGCACCGATGCCTCTTTAAAAACAGGAACAGTTGGTGCTTCAGAATTAATCCGCTCGCTGTTTAATAGTAAACGTCCTACCGCCTTGGGCAAGGCCATTGCTGAGCTTGGAAGAATACCAAAAACAACATATATGCTGAATTTTATTAATGATGAAGCATATCGCAGGCGCATTTTAACTCAGCTTAACCGGGGAGAAGGACGGAACGGACTCGGCAGAGAGGTCTATCATGGTCAGAAAGGAGAATTACGCCAACGCTACCGTGAAGGTCAGGAAGATCAGCTCGGAGCGCTTGGGCTGGTTATGAACGCTCTTGTGCTCTGGAACACGATTTACATGCAGGCTGTATTGGATCAAATGGAAGAAGAAGGCTATGACATACTGCCGGAAGATAAAGCCCGCCTTTCACCCTTAGCGCATGCACATTTTAACTTTCTGGGACGCTATTCTTTCCACCTTGAGGGGCCGCCGGCTGAAGGAAAACTCCGCCCCTTACGAAACCCGCGCGAACAGATGTTGTTAGCTGCGTGAATTCATCTTTTTTGGATATATTTAAAACGCCTTAACCCGACTTTCTGTTCCACTGCGCTTCAGACCCCCTCTCATGCAATGAGTGCTTTTCGATCTTCTCAACAAAACTCTTATAACGAGCATATTCTTGGCTCTTCGTTTTAAGAGTATCTATATTGCTTTTCATCTCTTTAATTTGAGC
This sequence comes from Alphaproteobacteria bacterium, assembly GCA_024279035.1. GTDB lineage: Bacteria > Pseudomonadota > Alphaproteobacteria > Micavibrionales > Micavibrionaceae > UBA1850. Next base: position 7,756 of record JAJRSA010000002.1, on the reverse strand, counting down.
ATGAATCCCTGCCCTATAAATTCTGCCATAGCGTTTTTTCTGTCTGGTGGCTCTGGCCTCTTTTTCATCACCACTTAAACGAACAAGCCTCTGGCTTTCCTGCCTGTGCAGGATCGCAGCAGCAGAGCGTTCTAAAAGCTTGTTTATGGAGCGTTTAAGCACAGAAGATAACGAGCCACGCTCTTTTAAACGCTCAAGGCGATTAACCCGCGCGTCAAGCTTTGCCATGAGTTTATCAATATTGGTAATTTGATCTTCTAGCGGAATCTCTGAAAACCCAGCTCTTACAGCGTTAAGCGCCTTAATCTCTTCTACAAAGTCAGCGCGTGATCCACGATCATGCGTGGCTCTGGTATCTTCTTTTTCTGCTAATGCATTTAGCTCTGCTGGTTCGATATCAAGGGAGGGTGAAAAGCTATCACCTGCGCCCCCTCCTCCTGATTGATCTCCATCACCCTCTTCTTCCCCCTCGGTGGACTCACTATCATCTTCTTCAGATGATTTTTGGGAATGGGTATCTGTGTGCTTGGCACTGTTTCCTATATGTGTTTCAGGGATACGATCAACGCCTTGGTCTTCCAGTGATCGCCTATCAATCTGAATGTCAGAAAAGCCTGCGCGTTTGAGCGCGTCATTGGCAAGGGTTTCCCAAACGGCGCGTATAATCTCGGTTTCTTCTTTGCCTGTTACCTTATCGTCGAGAATACGTGTTTTCTTGCCAAAGCCCTCAGAGGTAAGTTCTCTTGTGCTAAAGAGAATATGGGCGTGATGATTACGTGCATCATGTCCATCACCCTCTGTTGGGGCGTGGATCGCACTATCTACCGCCACGCGGTAGCGTTCCATCAGATAAAGAGCTATATCGCGCGTTAAAGAAAGCCTCTCAGCGCTGCTGAGTTCATGGGGTAGAGCCAGAATAAGCTCTCTTGCGACACAAGAGTTTTTGCGTTTCTCGGCCTCTTCTACCGCATTCCATAAAAAGGCACGGGCGGGGATGCCCCCGCTGGCTATATTTTTTTGAGTTTCATCAGACAAAATAGAGCGAAAGGCATTTTCAGGAAGCAAGATAAAGGTTTCGGCAACGCCGACACGTTTATCATAGCGGTGTGTCTTTTGGATGCGCTCATCATAAAGCTGGCATCCAGAACGATACGCTGCGGCCGCGACTGCGGAGTGGCCTTTGCTTCGTGAAAACACCTTCAATGAACAATGATAAATCGCCAAAGGCAACGCCTTTTCGGTTATTGGTTACATGGGTTATCGAGAAACGTCAGAGCGATTTTAAGCATTTGGTTCATTTGTGCCGTAAAAAGCACGCAAACTTTAGTTTGCATAAGTGCGCTATTAACTTTTTCTCTATGTTCATTTTAACTCCATATACTTAATAATTACTTACGGGAATTTTGTATTTGAAAATATTTGATCTAATCTCAATATCATATATTATAGCTACATCTAAAAATCACATGGGAAGTATAGTTATGGAATCAGAACCTATAGGTTTAGAAGAGCAGTTTTTTATGTATTTCGGAGCATTTATTTTTATCTCTCTAATCATTACTATCATCTACAGTCTTAAAAATGGTGGCTTAAAGGAAACAATTGAAAATTTTTTCTTGTGGGTTCTACTTACTAGTGGACTTGCATTTATTTCCTTACCACCTGTTGAGGATAATGATGAAATAGCCGCGGGCGTTTTCTTTATTGCTTTCGGTATATGCAGGATGGCTAAACATATTTCCAAGAAAGACTAATCCATACGATAACTTAATGGATAGCCCCTAAACCTCGGAGCTATCCTCTCTTTTCAAAAGCCCAAATATTGATTTATGCAACTTTAGCTCCCCAGATTTAGCGCGGTTAATCATGGCATTAAAATACCCTGCTGGCTTTCTCACTGGATCATCGGCTCTTTGTGTGGCCTGATCCGTCAAAAGCAGGCAAATGGCCGCGCCTGTTCTCCCTAAAGTCACGCAAGCATGTGACCAAGCTTGTTGTGAGACATGTAACTCAGCCTTGAGAGCATACGCCGCATCCACAAAATCATGCCAGTTCATTGGCCGTAGCTGTAAGGGCATATAATCTTTAAACCGTTCACTTGCAGCGTTGAGCGCTTGTTTTAAGGTAATATGCTGTAATCCACACGCTGTAAGAAGGTTCTCAGACTGCGTCTGGGCGTCTGTTGGCTCTAAGCTATGTTCTTTCGATCTATCCCCCTGCTCTATCCCATCGGTTTTATTCCCTAAACTCCGCTTACAGCTTTTTTGATAGCCATTGAGCGAGGCTCTACTTGTATCTAATTTATTAGATAGTTGTTTTTTGGTATATTTGTAGTGAGTGCCAATTTGATCGTCTATGGATGAACCTTTCTTTGTTTCTTCTTGGTTCAATGATGATTCAATAACACTATCTTCTTGCACCTGTGAATGTTGCTCAAGAACGTCTATAACCCTTGTGTGGAGGCGCTTATGCTCGCCAAGACGGGTATTAATGTTCTCTAGGCTCATTGTGGTTCTAATTTGAATAGCTATTTCGTTATAGGCTGCTTCTAATTCCTTATATGGTGGGTCTATATCTTCGATAAGTTCCAATTCTGCAAGTACCGCTCTGATTTGCGCTCTGTACCATGAGATTTGTCTTTTCGTTTCCATCCAAGCACGATCATGCTCTTGTTTTTTAAAGAGCTTCGTTTGTAAATCAGCCTTCAAATACGCTAAAGGCGTGAGATCAACGCCGTAAGCATAGAGAATTGCTCCAGTTTCAGGGCAACGTTGGCCATAACGGCGGTGATTACCACTATCATTCCAAGTAACAGCCCCTACTTCGAACAAAGCTTTCTCTAGTTTTTGGATTTGGCGCTCACTTACGCCTAAATCTAATGCTGTGCGAGAAAGGGATTGATAGACGATTGGCTGACTCCCCTCCTCCCAATCAAGCTCACGGGTGAATGCCATATAGTAATCGAGGAGATTAATCATCTTCGTGCTAAACCCTGCGCCCTTCCCTACTCTCTTTACGAGAAGTAAAAGATCGTAGCGATTAGCATCTTCTTCCAGACCACAGAACTCTTGGGACTGCTCTAAGGATGCTCTGAGCTTTGGAGAGCTTATCCGCCCTCCTCTGTGGTGGTTTATAGATGGGGTTTGGGTATCTGATATATGTTGCATATGTCATTTAGCGTCGCCTTCGATGAACCTATAAATCGGCATGTAGATATCCATTGCAGAAATCATTATTGACTTGCATTCCGATTCGCGGGGCGATACTATTGATTAACAACTTAAGGAGTATCGCTCCTATTTTAAAGACCGTCCTTCCAGGGGCGGTTTTTTATTATGTGGCTTAAAAGGCTAAACAGCTCTCCTTAGAATAGTTAATTGATTAGATGTTCGAATCTCGTGAAGAGAATCGGTATGTAAACGGTAACACCTGTTAAGTTGTTAATCAATAGTGCACAGCTTAACGATATCTATGGTGCCGCGCCCGTTTACAGTTTATTTTTAGTTGTTATATATATCAAATAGTTGGTCACACTACTGTTAAGCTAACTGCACAACTTAACAAAATATAGTGTAAACCTAGGTGCGCAAACAGTGCACAGCTTAACAACTATTATGTTCAAAATTACCTGTTATTTGTTAAGTTGTTAAGCTTTGATTCTATCTAATTATCCTGTAAAGTTTTGTTAAGTTTACAAAGGAGTATCTTACATGAATGTCTCAATTACAAAAGCCGCTCAACTATCTGGTGTAAGCCGAACAACACTGTACACAGATATGAATAGTGGGAAACTAACGTTCCAGATAAAAGGAAAAAACAAAAAAACCATAGATGTCTCAGAACTTGAGCGCGTATATGGAAGCCTTAGTATTGTAGATACGCCTAAAGTGCCAAATGGTGTAAAGACTGAACAGTCCAACTTTACAAATAAAGAACAACCTTTAACTGAACTTGTTGTATTACGAGAACGTATTTCTTTATTCGAAAAACACTCTCAACAAATGACAGAGCAATATGAATCAAGAATTGAGAACCTAGAAGGATCTCTATCAAAAGCTCAAGACGGATATAACAACGTCACGAAGCTCTTAGAAGACAAAAACCAAGAAAAAGGCAGCGGGGCAGGGGAGTGGGAGAAATCTCTTAAGGCTCTTGAGAATAGATTGGCCAATCAAGAGAAAGTCTCAAAAGAGACTGCTGAGAAAGAACAAAAGATTATTCGACAGAATAGGGCGCTTAAAAAGGCTCTTGATGAAGAACGTAATAAATCATTCTTCAAAAAGCTATTTGGATAACCACAAAAGCAACTTGCAAACTATAGTTTGCGGTGATATAGTATTAAGGGTAATAATATGGCGCAAGCAGTCTCTCAGAAAGAGCTGATCATCTATCAAGATGAACACGGGAATGAGCCTTTTACTGACTGGCTCAATAGATTGCGGGACAAGAAAGGTCGCCGTAGAATTTTAACAAGGCTCAGGCGACTTGAGCAAGGTAATTATGGGGACTGTGAACCAGTAGGGGAGGGGGTCTCTGAATTAAGAATGTTTTTTGGTTCTGGCTATCGTGTTTATTTTGGAGAAGACGCTAACAATATAATCCTTATTATTTGTGGTGGCGACAAAAGAAGCCAGAGCAAAGATATTAAAGTAGCAAAAGCATATTGGAAGGAGCACCAAAACAATGACTGATAAAAAATATAGAAGTCTTGACGAGGTCGAAACGGAATATTTTCGCAACAACCCTAACGAAATTGAAGCGTATATTGGTGAGATTTTTGAAGAATACGCTGAAGTAGGGGACACAGCCGCCCTTTTAGCTTCATTGCGTGTCATTGCCAAAGTTAAGGGCATCACCAAGATTGCCAACCAAATAGGTCTCACCCGCCAAGGGTTGCAAAAAGCGCTTTCGAGCAAGGGAAACCCCCGCCTTGAAAACATTAACTCTATTATGCAGGCAATCGGCTATCAGCTCATGCCGAAGAAAATAGAACATCACGTATAAAGGTAGTCGGGGCATGTTTAGCGATAGAATAGATAAACTATGGAATAAGTTCTCTGATGAAGAAAAGAGAGCTATCAACTTGCGCTACAAAACTCTTCATTCGGAATATGTGTCCTTACATAAAGACAGAACACAGCAAAAAGTCACAGCTTTAGGAAGTGACAAGCAAACTGATGTTCCCCAGCCTATAGCGGCTCAGGACTCATAATCCTCAAATATCTCTCAAGTAGAATATAACAGTAACAGCAATAAGAATGGAAGACATGAATGTATGGGCGCATCGATCATACCTCATGCCAACACGTCTCCAATCCTTTATCCAGCCAAACATGTTCTCTATTTTGTGGCGCTGTTTATATAGAACTTTATCGTATTTAATCTGAATGTTCCTGTTTTTTCTGGGTGGGATACATGGCTCAATTCCACGTGATCTCAGCGCGTGCCTGAAATGATCACTGTCATAGCCCTTATCCCCCAAAAGCATTTTTGATGCAGGAAGTTGATCTAAAATCATATCAGCGCCCTTATAATCACTAACATTGCCAGCTGTAAGCTCAAGGATAACAGGGCGTCCCTGCCCATCGGTGACAGCATGAAGCTTTGTGTTTAACCCTCCTGCTGTACGTCCTATGGCACGAGGTATGATCGTAGCGCTATTGTTTTAAATTGGACGTTATTCTCAAGTGAAGATTACTTTAGGTTGTTTTTCTTGTGTAAATACGCTTGAACGATGTGCTTCTTTCTGCTTGAATGGTCAATCCAATAAATATAAACATTAGGGGGGCGCTATAACTGTCACTCTCGGGGGTGGATATGCAAGAGGAGCTTAATATAGATAGTAATTTAATCTGTGACGGTGAGCCAGAGCCCAAGCATATAAAAATCAATGCATCTATCGCGGAAAAGGTTACCTTTGCAACACATCAAAATGATGTTCCTGTGATCGCAGATCTCAACATCATAAACACAACTGAGGATACCCTTGAGGATATTGAGTTGTCATTGTCTTGTGATCCGCCTCTTATTGAATCTAAAGTTTGGAAAATAGACCGTCTTCATGCCGATGGTGAATTGAGATTAAAAGGAAGGTCTGTTTCTTTAGCTGGCGGGATGCTTTCTAAATTAACTGAGCGTATGAAGGCTCAAGTCACATTTGAACTTAAGCAGGGCGACAAGACTATAGCTAGTGCGCAGCATGACTTGGTTGGGTTGGCAAAGAATGAATGGGGTGGGGCATCTCATATGCCGGAGCTACTATCTGCCTTTATTATGCCTAATGATCCAGCAGTTAGTAAAGTCCTTAAGGACGCTGGCGAAGCTTTGAGGTCATCTGGCTTAAGTCCTTCTCTCGATGGTTACCAATCTAAATCAAGAAAGCGCGTTTGGCAGGTAGTGGCGGCGATTTGGTCTTCTGTGTCTGCGATGAGAATGGTTTACGCTGAACCCCCTTCAAGCTTTGAAAACCACGGGCAAAAAGTTCGCACACCAAGCGAGATGATGGAGAATGGTTACAGCCACAACATTTACCGTCCTTAACAGTAGATGATCCAACAGACCTTAGAAAATATATAGCTCTAAAAGAGCTTGTTTTATTTGAAACAACCTTTGTTACTAATGATCCACCCATATCCTTTTCTAAAGCAATATCGGAAGCGGACAGGCAGATTTCAGAAGAATATGAAGGAGACTTTATATATGCTTTGGATGTTAAGAGAGCTAGGAGCCATGGTATATCACCATTGCCTTCTATCGTTGAGCTGGCCGTAGTTGGTGAAGGAGAGGCTAAATCGGCGCCACAAGTGAGTTTGGGTGTCGAAGAAGCTCCAGAGTTGCCCTCCTTTGATCTAGGGGTAGATGATGCCCTACATCCAGATACTCCAGAAACAAGGTTGGATAATTGGAAAAGAAAGCTTCTCGATCTTACAAAGAGAAATCGTCTCCTTAATCTTAAGCCTTCTAAGACAGCAATTAAGTTACATTGTTCAGACCCTGCAGAGCTTGAAGATAAGCTTGCGGCAGGAAAGAAGATTGTTGTGATCCCAATGGAAAAATTGTCTGGCGATAATGGTGCTAGGGATAATGATTTGATCATTGAAAGAACAGGGGAAGATTTTAAGAAAAGCTATATTGAATCTGCGTTAGGGCGGAATGAAATTGTCTCAGATCTTGAGCAAAAAAATCTTGATGCAGGAATGGTGCAATTATACCGTAGGTCGCGTACGGACTTACAAGAAGGTGGTGCTAATACTCTTTACCTTGCTCTCGGTGTTTTGAAGTGGAAGCAATCTGAACATGAAGAGCGTGTTTATAGAGCACCGCTTATTCTTCTGCCTGTAAAGCTGGAAAGGAAGAGTGCTGCGTCGCGGGTTAAAATAGTCATGCATGAAGATGAGACTGTATTTAACATGACCCTGCTTGAAATGTTGAGGCAAGATTTTGAGCTGGAAATCCCTCAGTTGGAAGGTGAATTGCCAACAGATCATTCGGGAATTGATGTTCCTCTTGTTTGGGAATGGGTAAGAAAAGCAGTTAGAGATGTGCCTGGGTTTGAAGTGGTTGAAGAGACTGTTTTGAGTGCTTTCTCTTTTGCTAAGTATCTTATGTGGAAAGACTTAGAACCTGTTTAAAATCTTTTTAATATTTGCTATCCTTCCTTAGGCAACTTTGGAGGTTTAAATGTCGCATACTTATCCTAGTGATATAACTCGCAATCAATTTGAAAACATACGCCATATTTTAGAGAGTTCACGTA
>JAJRSA010000040.1 GCA_024279035.1 Alphaproteobacteria bacterium | reverse complement strand
CGTGTTAAGGGTAGAACGTCTCGTAAAGTGCAGCAGGAATTCCCTGAGCTGAGAAAGCGATATTGGGGGCGCCGATTTTGGGCGCGTGGCTACTTTTGTACAACAAGTGGAAATATTACGGATGAGGTAATTATGAATTATGAAAATGATAGGGAACATAAGATGTATTTGCTCTTAAATAGTCTGAGACCATATTGCCTATCGTTTCATCATCGTCAATGATCCAAATTTTTTGTTGTTTAGGGCGCATAAGAGCTCACTCTTGTTTGATAAGGTGCTCTATGATCTCATTTTATGATTGTAATTCAAAGTGGTATGCATACATGGGTAGGGCTTTAAAGATCTTCTGGATCTGTTTTCCACCGTTTTCTCTAAAAATCTACGCATTTTCCTTTAATTTCCCAATCTTCATAGCGTGTGGGGTTTAGTCCACCTCTTCCGTCGAGCTCTTTCACGGTTTTTTCTGGTAAAGGATTAGGTTTTTCTGGCACTTTATTCTGATCTGTCATAGTGTCTTTTATAGTCTAGAGAGGGACTGTCCGCAAATGAATGATGATATTTTAACGCCACTGCGCAATCAAATTGATGATTTGGATATAGAGATTATTCGTTTGTTGGGGCAACGGGTGCAAATTGTGCGCAAGGTTGCAGAGGCCAAGCATGAGAATAATCTCCCTGTTGTGCGCCCAAAACGGATGAAAATTGTATTAGAGCGTGTCGAAAAATTGGCAGACTCTCATAAGATTAAGCCTTCTGTGATACGCCATATATATGAAACGCTTATTGAATATGCCCATGAGTTAGAACAAGAGATTATAGATGAACACTAAAGATAGGGCGGAGTCCTCTCCGCAACAGGAAGATAATAATAAGGCGCTTGTCACACGGGCTGTGTCTCTTCAAATCCTTCAAACGGTTTTGGATAAAAAGCAGCCATTAGACCAAGCCTTTGATAATAGTAATGGGTTTCTTGCGCTTGAAGATGCGCGAGATCGTGGCTTTGTTAAAATGCTGGTGACGACAACAATTAGACGATTGGGACAGATTGATGATCTTGTGCGTAGATCTCTTACAAAGCAGGGGCAGGATATTTCCCCCCCTCTTCTCCACCATCTTCTAAGGTTAGGCACGTGCCAGCTTGTTTTTATGGATGTCCCGAACTATGCCGCGGTGAATACAACGGTTACACTGGCAGAGCAATCGGGCTTGCCGCGCCAAAAAGCTTTTGTGAATGCGGTGCTTAGAAAAATTGGGCGCGAGGGAAAAGAATGGACAACCAAGCAAGATATCCCTCGTTTGAATACACCAGAGTGGATGTTACAACACTGGATCAATGATTACGGAATTCGCACTGCTGTCGATATCGCGCAAGCCAATATGGCAGAAGCCCCTCTGGATCTGACCATTAAAAATAAAAATGATTTAGAGTATTGGGAAAAAAACCTGAAAGCAAAACGACTTCCAACCGATACTATACGTCTCCAATCGGGAGGGCGCATAGATCAAATCTCTGGGTTTTCGGAAGGGCATTGGTGGGTGCAAGATGCGTCTGCGGCGATTCCCGCACGTTTGTTTGGAGATATAAAAGGAAAAACAGTTGTTGATCTGTGTGCTGCGCCTGGGGGGAAGACAGCCCAATTGGTAGGGCTTGGCGCGCATGTGATTGCTCTTGATCGTTCGGCGCGACGCCTTGTGCGGTTTAATGAAAATATGGAACGCCTTGGTGTAAAAGACTATGTGAGTACGGAAGCTGCAGATGCCAGTGTTTGGACTCCGCAAAAGCCTGTTGATGCACTGCTTTTGGATGCGCCGTGTACGGCGTCGGGAACGCTCAGAAAGCGTCCTGATGTGGCCTGGCTGAAACAACCCAAGGACTTGGACGCTCTTAAGGAGCAACAAAGACGATTATTAGAAAATTCTTCTTCTATGCTCAAAGAAGGAGGAATGCTTATCTATTGTACCTGCTCTCTATTCAAAGAAGAAGGGGAAAAACAAATCGATGCGTTTCTAAATCATCATCCCGAATTTGAACGTTCCCCTATTCAAGCTGAAGAGATAGGGGGGATCAAAGATGTGATCGATGAGAATGGTGATCTCAGAATTTTGCCTTTCCAGATGGCCGCGGTTGGAGGTATGGACGGGTTTTATGTGGCGCGGTTGATAAAAAAATAAGATCGTAAGTCCCACATATTTTTTGAAAATTTGTTATAGTTATGGTATGGGGTGTTCCTCTTACTATTTCAACTGTGAAAGTATTTGCCTTATGAGTCTTAAAATTGCCCCCTCTCTCTTGTCTGCTGATTTTGCGTGTTTGGGGGAGGAGGTACGAGCTGTGGATAAGGCAGGGGCGGATTATATCCATATTGACGTGATGGATGGACATTTTGTGCCCAATATCACAATTGGGCCTGATGTGGTGAAGGCATTGCGTCCGCACTCACAGAAGATCTTTGATGTCCATTTGATGATTGAACCGTGTGATCCGTATTTAGAGCATTTTGCGACGGCAGGAGCAGATATTATTACTATTCACCCAGAGGCGGGGTCTCATTATCATCGCTCTCTTCATGCCATTAAGGCAATGGGAAAGAAGGCGGGACTGGCGCTTAATCCCGCAACGCCTATAGATGTTTTGGATCACGTGATGGATGTCGTGGATCTGGTGCTGGTGATGACAGTCAACCCTGGATTTGGAGGACAATCCTTCATTCCTTTGATGGATAAGATTTCTGCGATTCGAGAGAAGATTGCGCAGACAGGACGTGAGATTGATCTTGAAGTGGATGGAGGAATTACCCCAGAGACCGCCAAGACAGTGGTGAAAGCAGGGGCCAATGTGTTGGTGGCAGGCTCTGCCACTTTTAAGGGGGGATCTTCTCACTATGCGTCTAATATCAAAGCCTTACGAGGAGAATAAACTCTATGCACGGAGAGATCAGAACAAATGTTCAGGCTCTTGTCTCGCACGTGAAGCCTTTATTGAAAGGGCGATCTGGCGCAAGATCGGTATGTCCTCCTTTGGTGCTGTGGCCCCAAGATCCATGGCCGTGTAGTACACAGACAGGGCAATGGCTGTTGAGTGGCTTAATACAATACCCTGCAGGGTTTGATGCGGCTGTTGATGCGTTTTGGACGCATGAATATGAGGCGTGCAGTAAAACACGCCATAATTTTTCGTGGCTCTCGGATTTAAAGGCGATGGGCGGAGATCAGGCGCGCCAAAGTGCTCGTATTTTGATTGCAAGCTGGGTTGAAAAATATGGCACGCCGAAAAAAAGATCTCAGAGCGAAAATACTGTTTTCGAAAGTGGTGTGGTGGCGCGCAGAGCGCTAGCGCTCTTGCAATATTATGAGTTTCATGGGGGAAGTGCAAGCGAAGCCTATCAGGCTCTTATCGCACAGATTATTGTACAAGAGGGGGCCTATCTAAACAAAAAGCTCTCTCGAAGATTGGCCAATATAACAGGCACAAAAGATGTTTTTTATGAGTCTTGTGCTTTGATGAGTATCGCGCTGTGCTTAGGAGATCGTGCAGAGTGGAGGGCGACGGGAGAGACAAATTTGTTGCAGGTTTTAGATGTGCAAAGCCTCCCTGATGGAGGGCATATCAGCCGTAGTCCACAAAAACTTGTTGAGATGTTAAAGCACTGTCTGGATCTCAAGCGGTTGTATGTAATGGCAAACACCCCCTTTCCCGAGACTTTTCAGGGGTCTATTGATCGCATGGCGCAAGCTGTGAAGTTTTTTCGGTATACGGATAAGAAGCTCGCTATTTTTCATGCCACGCAAGAAGGGGATGAGAGTCATCTGGATTTGATTGTGCATCAGACGGGACAAAATAAGCGCATTGTGAAAGCTTTGCCTCAAAGTGGATTTGAGCGTTTGACGCAAGGGCGAACAACCCTCTTGATGGATGTGGGTAAGCCGCCGCCACCCCCCTTTGATCGACAGGCTCATCTTGCGCCTCTTGCTTTTGAATTATTCTATGGGAAAGATCGTATTGTTGTGAATTGTGGGACATCTCCAAGCAGTCCAGACTGGGCGGATGCGTTGAGGCGTATCTCGGCGCATAGTACCTTGACATTGGATATGCGCGATATGATGGATATTCAAGAGAATGGTGCTCTTAAAGGGCAGCCTAAAACAATAGAATCATATCGCACCCACACGAAAGGCAGTATTCTTCTAGAGGCGATGCATGACGGGTATGTGCCTCTCAACGGGATGACGCATATACGGCGTCTGTATGTGTCTGACAGGGGGCAAGATATTCGAGGAGAAGATAGTGTGGTTGGGGACGCGCCTTCAAAGGCAGGCGTGCAAGCCATTGTGCGCTTTCATCTTCACCCAAAGGTGCGAGTCTCTTTGGTTCGTAACGGAGAGTCAGCGCTTTTGAGGCTCTCGAGTGGGGTTGGGTGGAAATTTCAACAATCAGGTGCACGTCTGACGCTCGAGGAGAGTGTCTATATGGGCGTGTCGTCGCGCGCATGCACACCCGTAAAAACACAGCAGCTGGTCTTGCATTTTGATGTACTTTCGCACGAGGAGCGGGTCAAATGGGCTTTTCAAAGAGATGTGTAAGGCGGACGAAAAATATGAATGACATAGTATATTCCCCTTGCTTTAGACCTAAAAAAAGGTCATAAATAAGGGGATCAATGGCATTTTTCTATGCTATATAATCATTTTTAGAATGTACAAACTGGATTAAAAAGGGAAAAGGAGTCGCTCCCATGACACAATTTAAGAAAACGCTTCAAACGTTAGTTTTGACGACAGCGCTTACTGTGGGGGGCTTTTATGGTTCTACGGTGTATGCGGGGGATGTGGATGCAATCGATACATTAAGAGAAGCGGTAACGGTTGGGATTGAAACGAATCCAGAAACAGGCGTTGTTGAAAATAGTCGCCGTGCCACAGATGAAGAATTACGTCAGGCGAAAGCCCTCTATTATCCGTCTGTTGATTTTGATGCCGACACAGGGTTTGAATGGACAGAAGATGTCGGAACACGTGCCAGAACAGGGGATGATGATGAGCTGTATCGCTATCAAGTTGGATTAACGCTCACACAAATGTTGTTTGACGGGATGGATACGCACTATGAGAATGAGCGCCAACATCATCGTGTAAGATCTGCCTCTCACCGTGTACGGGAAACAGAAGAATTTGTAGGGTTGGATATTGTTGAATCTTATTTGGATGTTGTGCGTCAACGCCGACTTCTGAAAATTGCACAGGAAAATGTCTCTCAGCACATTTCTATTTTGAAGCGCATTGAAGACGGTGCGAATGCAGGGCGTTCGACCAGAGCAGATGTTGAGCAAGTCCGTGCACGTTTGGCGGCGTCTAAGGCAAATGAAGCCAATGTTGTTGAAGCGCTCCGTATTTCTGAGGCGGCCTATAATCGTGAAGTAGGCGATATGCCTGGTAGCTTACAGATGCCGGTGGCACCTGTTGATGCATTGACTCCTGATGTTGAGGAAGAAGTGAAAGCAACCCTGACGCATAGCCCAACACTGGATATTTTTGAAGCAGATGTCAATGTCGCCGAAGCGGAATGGCGTGGGAATGGATCAACGCTCTATCCTCAAGTGGATTTACAGTTGGCGGCGCGTCAATCGGATAATCTGGGAGGGGTTGATGATGATGACAAGTCAGCGTCTGCCTTGATCACAATGGATTGGAATCTCTTTCGAGGAGGGGCGGATAAGGCCCGTGTGAAAGAATTTGTTTACCGTCATGCACAAGCCAAAGAGCGTCGTAATGATGCTGCCCGTGCGGTTGAAGATGATGTAAGACAAACATGGGCACAAATGCTAGCAGCTGGCGAGCGTGCAAAACAGTTTACGTCTCAAGCCGCAGCCAACCAGCAAGTTGTGCGGGCTTACATGGATCAGTTTGATCTTGATCGTCGAACATTGTTGGATGTTTTGGATTCTCAAAATGAGCTTTTTGTGTCGCGCTCGAATGCTTTGAACAATGAAGTGCTTGAGATGTTTGCGGTTTACAGATTGTTAAGTCTTAAAGGAGAGCTTCTTCCAACATTAGAGATTGCTTATCAAGCTGAGGTAGACCCCAACGATAATTACTGATATCATCGTTCCGAACTTATTCTTTACCCTTTCGGATACATAGCATGACTAAAAAAAAACATAAGACAGCCACAGAAGATAGCTCTGTGGCTGTTTCTGATTCTCAGCCCTACGAACACAAAAAGCAGAAAAAAGAACCTGTAAAGCCCAAAAAAGAGAAGACAGAAGGCTCAATTCCAAAAGTGGGTGTTGAGCCAACAGACGGATGGCCCTTAGAGGCCGATCGTATGGCTGTGAAAGAGCCGTTGATTGAGTGTTTGAAACTGTTAGCAGGGCATTATGGACGCCGCACAAGTGTTAATTCTTTAACTGCAGGTCTTCCTATTCCGATAACTGGCATTACGCCAAAACTGTTTTCTCGTTCTGCGGAGCGCGCAGGATTACAGTCTCGTCTTATTGATCGATCTCTGGAAGCGTTGGCTATTGTGCCGAACTTGCCCTGTATTTTGGTTTTGGAGGGAAGGCAAGCCTGCATTCTTTGGAAAGTTGATAATTCTAAAGGAAAAAAGAAATCTGATGAGCAAACCCGCTTTCTTGTTCAATTTCCAGAAACAGATGAAGAAAAGAAGATTATAACGCTTGATCGGCTTAAATCCATGTATGCAGGATATGCCTTTTTTGTGCGCCCTGTTGCTCGTATTGATGATCGCGCTGGCCCTGCTGAAATTGAACAAGCGCGCGATTGGTTTTGGGGCACATTAAAAGAAAACTGGAAAATCTATCGAGAAGTTATTCTGGCGTCCATCATGATTAATGTTTTGGCGCTGTCTAGCACGATTTTTATCATGAATGTCTATGACCGTGTTATTCCAAATCAAGCCTTTGAGACGTTGTGGGTCTTGGCCTTTGGTGTGATGATTGCCTTTGGGTTTGACTTTGTTTTAAAGAATTTAAGGTCTCTCTTCCTTGATGTGGCGGGACGTAAGGCAGATGTTAAAATATCGGCGGCCTTGTTCGAGCAAATGCTTGGAATGAAATTATCGGAACGTCCTGCAAGTGCAGGAGTCCTCGCTGCCAATATGCGTGAATTTGAGACTATTCGAGATTTCTTTACAAGTGCTACAATGGCTGCACTTCTTGATCTTCCCTTTACCGTTTTCTTTATTATTATTATTGCCATTATCGGCGGGCCCATTGCCTTTGTGCCTCTGGCAGCCTTGCCCCTTGTGATTGGAGGGGGGTGGTTGTTCCAAAAGCCTATGGAGAAAATCATTAAAGAATCGTTGCATGAGAATGCGCTTAAAAATGCCCTTTTATTTGAAACAATCAGTGGATTGGAAGCGATTAAGACGCAAGCGGCCGAGGGGCATACACAACGGAAATGGGAGGAGTTGACGGAAAAAGCGTCAAGAACATCCATTAAATCACGCCGTGTTTCTGCTTTTGCACTGAATTATTCCGTTCTTATTCAGCAAATTGTCAGCGCGGCCATTGTTGTGACGGGGGTGTATCTGATTAGCGCTGGAATTATTTCAATGGGCGCTTTGATTGCGTGTGTCATTTTGTCAGGGCGTGCAATGGCGCCTTTGGCACAAGTCGCAGGGCTTTTGACTCGCTTTAACCAGAGCTGGCTGTCTTTACGTCAATTAGAAGATTTGATGTCTAAACCTGTGGAGCGTCCAAAAGATAAACATTTTGTCTCTATTCCGAGTATTGAAGGAAAAATAGAGTTCCGAGACGTTGTCTTTCGCTATCCAGGGCAGACACGCCCTGCTATAGATGGAATGAGTTTTATGATTAATCCGGGAGAGCATGTGGGTATCATTGGCTCTGTGGGGTCTGGAAAAACAACGATCGAGCGATTATTGCTCAATCTTTATCAGCCTGAGAGCGGTGCAGTGCTCGTCGACGGGACGGATGTACGTCAGATTGATCCGGGAGATTTGCGTCGAAATATTGGAGGGGTTCAACAAGGAGAGCAACTGTTTTTCGGAAGTGTGCGAGAAAACATCACAATGGGACATGAGACGGCACCCGATCGCGCCGTTCTTCGTTCTGCTGAGTTGGCGGGTGTGACTGAATTTTTACAAGATACAGAAGCGGGGCTGGATACTCAGGTTGGGGAGCGTGGGGAGGCTCTTTCAGGAGGGCAAAGACAGGCGGTCGCGATTGCACGTTCCTTGCTGTATGATCCCCCTGTGATGGTTTTGGATGAGCCAACAGCGTCAATGGATCCTGCCTCCGAAAATCGTTTGAGACAAAGACTAGAGAAAATTACGGCGAATAAGACGGTTTTGTTGATTACCCATAAAGGGGCGATGCTGAGCCTTGTCGATAAATTAATCCTTGTTGATCGAGGAAAATTAGTTGCTTTTGGGCCTAAAGATGAAGTGATTAGTAAATTACAGGCGCGTCAATATGGAACGCAAGCTGAAAATACTGAGGTATAAGATGAGTAGTGCAAAGAAAAAGCCAGGGAAAAGACCAGGGAAAAAGCCAGGGAAAAAACCAGATCAAGTGATTCCAGAAGGTGGAAAAGCCACTATGGATTTAAGTGTCAATTCTCATGAGGATTGGGAAGCTATCCGTAAAAGTTGGTCGCAAGTTCAAGCTGAAAAAATACAAGCCAAAACGGAGCGTTTCTTTGTTACAGACCAAGAACTTCCTCTGTCTCGCCATATCATTTTGATGACTATTGTGCTTTGTCTCATTAGTTTTATTCTGTGGGCCAGCTTTGCTAGCCTTGATGAGGTGACGCGAGGGTTTGGTAAAATCATTCCTTCCAGTGAATTGCAAGAGATTGCCAGTCTGGAGGCAGGGATTGTGGAGGAGTTCTTTGTGACGAAGGGAGAGCGTGTCAAAAAAGGGCAATTATTAATCCGTTTACGAGATATAGCGGCCAGCTCAGATTTGGAAACGAACCGTTCTCGTTATTTAGGGCTGTTGGCAACTGTAACGCGACTACAAGCGACAGTTGAGAGCTCGAAGACGGTCTCTTTCCCTCAAAATGTGCGTGATGGTGCTCCAGAGTCTGTGGCGGAAGAATTAAAAACTTTTCAGGCCAATAAAGAACGCATAAGAAAGCAACGTAATGTTTTAGAACAACAGCTTAACCAGAGAAAGCAGGAAGTGGTCGAGTTACAATCGCGTATTTCTGATCTCAAGAAAGTTATTGTGCTCTCACGCAAAGAAAAAGCAATGATCGAGCCCTTGGTGGCACGAGGCTCAGCCCCTCAAATTGAACTCATTCAACTAGAACGGGGGATACGAGAGCAATTAACTGAGCTTAATAGTCTTACAAAGTCGATGCCACGGACACACTCAGCTATTAAAGAGGCACAGTCTCGTATTGAGGAACTGGAATCTTCAGCATTGGCGGATGCACAGAGGGAATTATCAGAAAAAACCATTGAGGTAAGCTCTTTGAAAGAAACATTGTCAGGATTGAGGGATCGGAAAGACCAGACTGAAATTGTCTCTCCTGTTAATGGTATTATTCATGACATGACGGTGAATACAAAAGGAGGCGTGGTACAACCGGGGCAAGCGATTGTACAGATTGTGCCAGAAGGCGAGCCTTTGTTTGTGGAAGCCAAAATCAAGCCCTCTGATATAGCTTTTTTACGCCCAAAGATTGCAGGTCGTGCAGGACAAAAAGCTATGGTTAAGATTACAGCTTATGATTTTTCTATCTATGGTGGATTGGATGGGGAGTTAATTTCGATCTCTCCTGATACGATTACAGACGAAAAAGGAGAGACGTTTTACCGTGTACGCATTCAAACAGCTCAAAATGAGCTTGTACGCAAAGGAGAGGTGCTCCCGATTACAACAGGGATGGAGGCACAAGTCGATATTTTAACAGGAAAAAAGACTGTCATGGAATATCTCCTTAAGCCTCTTGTGAAGACATTAAATCAATCTCTAAGCGAAAGATAAAAGAATAAATGCTCTGTATTGGCAATTGATCTCTGTTCCGTGTTAGAATATTGTGAGGTTAATTTTTTAGATATTTTTTGGTTTGAAAGCTTGTAAATGAATTTTCGTAAGTTTTTTTTATTTTTTGCTATAATTCATGTCTCGAGTATTTCATTGGGGCAGGCACAATGTGTTTTTATAGCACACGCTCTAACCGTTTCTAGTATAAACAATAATTTTAATTCAGAGATGAATGATGTAGAAGATTGGATGGAAAATGTCTTTCTTCCAGATATTATTTATCCTGCATTCAGAGCAATGGCGCACCAGTGGTTACAGGGAGATATGAAGGCGATAGAAGAATATGCGACATTTAGCACACATCAACAGATGGAGTTAACCAAAACAGAAATTAAAAGGCTGGAAGCAGAGAATATTGCACAACTTCAACCAGAGGATGGGATGTGTGCCCGTATTACACATAGAGTAGGCCTGTTGGCTGCGCACCATAAAGCAGAAGAGGCAAGAAAGTCTTTGTCAAATTCTATGTTTGAAACGATGCTCTCAAAACCAGGGTCTTCTGGGCAAGCAAATCCAGTGGCACATGCGATAGGGCGGTACACCCATTATTTTAATAACGCATGTACAGGAGATGATCTGGGGGGAGTCTTGTCGGGGGCAGGATGTTCTTTGCCAAATGATAGATACGCAAATTCTGATATTGATCCGATGGTGCATTTTGAAAATGCAACAGCCGATAGTAGCGATCCAACGGGTGCTGATGTTTCTCACTTTCATGCATTTGCAGAAAACCTTTCTGGAGGGCAGAATATTAGTCCTTTGCCAGATAGATATTATGACGATCATTCTCGGAAGACTCAGCTTTTGGATCTGTATGGGTATCAGCAATATGCAGCCTTTTCTAAAGATTCTATAGCATCTTACGCCTCTTTAAGAGCGCCAGGGGCTAGCCCTAGAACGCCAGAGCAAACTCAAGGTCTACAGGATAATGGATTTTCTTTGACCGATATTAATGAAGTATATGGAGCAAAACCCAGTGTATGGGCAACAATGGAGCAGATGATATTTGCGCATAAGACGCCTAAATCTTTGGGGCAAGATCAAATGAAACCTGAAACAGGATTATTAGCTCAAGATGCGTTGACGCTTTCAACGGAACTGATGCTGTGGAAGCAGCATAGAGATGCGTGGGCACAGGAAACACGTAACTTATCTCTTGTTCTTGGGATGCGCTTGAGAAAGCAGAGGAAAGTAGCAAACGCTGGTCTTCTTGCTGTGTCTGACAACGGAAAGAAGAATTGACATGATCAAAACCCGACTTCTATTGGTGGTTATAGCGTGTTGTCTTACAGTCTTTCCTGTACGACGTGTTCAAGCGTGTACATGTCTTGCGTGTGATTGTTTTACCCTGATTGCATTGAACGTAGCAACGGGGTCAAATATTGTTCAGTATGTAGAAGGTGCTCTCAGAGATTTAATTAACGACTATATCCAAGTGACCTTGGTTGAAGATTGGTGGTGGCCAGCACTTAGAGCTTTTACAGAGCAAATTACGCTCAATACAGAAAAAACGGGCGGAGAAATTATGGCTTCGGCGAGCACCGCAGGTAAGCACTATGACAAGCAAGTTAGAATTCAAGAGAAGAAAAGCAAAGCTATTGTTGAAACATTACCTAATGAAGGAACATGTACTGTTATTTCAGCGGGAATAGGGGTGATTGCAAGTGATGCAAAAAGTAAAGCGGCGCGCGCCGTGTTGACACGACAAGGTATAGGGCGCTCTATTGGGATTGTTGGAGATATAGCCTCTCGTGGCCCAGGATTTGATTTTTTAGATCGATTCCAAGGAGCCAGTTCTAGATATTTAACACAAGAAGAGATGAATGGCGCGTTAGTAAATTATTCAACGGGGACGAATGATAAACGTTATAATGCTGATATATCTCCTTCAACCTTGTTTAAACCCACTTTAAACGTGGATTTTAGCACTGGTATGACTCCAGATAGGGAGGATTTAACGGCTCTGAAAGCCAATTTATACAATGACACGATTCTAACACGTTTGACACAAACTGAAATAGCCCAATATGGAGGGACTGACGAGTTTAGTGCAATGCAAGGGTTGACGGCTTTACAGGCCACAGCAGAGTGGCCTTTTGATGCTATTGCCGCTCTAAAGGTAGAGGGGGATCCCCTGTCAGGGGCGTCAATGCGGAATATACTTACAGAGCTTGGGTATACGCCAGTGGGTATTGACCATCTGATTGGTGCGAATGATAAGCCTAGTTATTTGCAACAGCTAGAGATATTATCAAAGACAATGCAAAACAGCCCTTCTGCGCGTGTCAAAGAGGTTGTAACCCCAGTAGAAGCTATGCGTAAACTTGCAATTAAAGAGGGGCTTGCGCTGGTGATCAAATTCGAGATTTATAATTCTCTCAAAAGGTCAACGATCCAAGCCACGATCTTGCATGAGCTAAAACGAAGAGAATTGCAAGAAGAGTGGGAAGCTCAACCTATATTTACAGGAGGACCTGAGTGAAAATGTTAAAGAAGAAAAATATGTCTTGCAGACACTTTTTATCCATGCTCTTGATCAGTTGTGTGTTGTCTTTCTTTTTTATGAACAAGACAGCACATGCATGTGCATGCTCAAGTTGTAGTTGTCCAGATGTAAGTATTTTGACATGTTTGCCAGCAATAGGAGCACATGCTACAACGAATGCGGCAGTTATGGCATACGTTGACCTAAGGATTTTGGAGCACGAATTCTTTTTGCTCCAAACCTTTATGAAAGATGGTTTAATTCCGGCTCTTCGTGAATTTGCGCATCAAATTACAGATGGTGGATTTAAGCAGGCAGAGACAAGAGCCTCGATCAAGACAGCTCAAATGTTTGATGATGGTAAAACAGCTATCGGAAAGCATGTCGTCAAAGAGATGGAAAATCTTATGCCAAGTGAAATTCATTGTGAGGCAACAACTTTTATAAGTGGCCTGTCTGCTGCTGAAGCAGATTCTGAAAGAGAAGCACAAGAAAATATGGCATTTGCATTGCAAAATGCTCTAGGGAATAAGAATGCTCCTTTGACCGCAGGAAGAGAACGTATGACGCACCGTATGCAGTCTTTTTGTAAATATGCTGACCCTATGATGGGAGGAGGCTCTATATCTAGAACATGTGGAGGAGTAACACCACCAGATCAGGATCAAAGACGATTTCTTGCGGCCTCGATTATACAAAAACCTTCGATTGAAAGCGCCGATAGAGAACCACTTCAGGTGGCAATAATGGCAATGTTCTTTCCTGATCAACCGGAGTCTATAGATGAAGAGATGTTCGAGAATAGAAATATGAAGATGGCGTATATGCAACATCGGGCCGTGCTGTCCCGTCAGATGCTCGCAGCACACTGTTTCCAGAAAAGTTTTCAGGATCAATTAGGTGGCAGTGATGTAGCTGTTTCTTATCAAAATGCAGCGGCCTCGAATGTGGGATTGAATGCCACTGAAATTGCACAAAAAATAGGGTCTAATCCTAGTGCGTCTGCGCAAAAAGATCTTCTTATTGAAATGAGTATGACTCCAAAATCTGCGATTAATACAACGATAGATAAAAAAGGAGGAATCTTAAGAATGAGTAACAGTCTCCAATCGAACAAGATGGCGTTGTTATATGATAGCTTAGAGATATTGCATTGTAATGAATTGATGTTATCACAGCTGGTTAATGATCATCTAAAGGTGATGTCAGGAGACCTTCAGGAGCGTTTGGATATTATAGAGGCGCGTATGGAGGCGGAAAAGACTAAATCTAAGCTGGTCAAAACAATTTCACCACATCAAAAAACAAATAAGGGAGGATAAGTTTATGATTCGTCAGATGTTTTTAAAGGCTCTCTCTTTTCTTATCATTGTTATGATGGAATTTTTCATGCTTACTGGCCCTGCTTTTGCAGTCCCCGTTAGTGGATGTTTCGGGATTTATGTAACATGCCTTGATGTGTCAATGGTTCATTCCTCCTTGAGGACAATAGTAAATGCCTTAGTAGATGGGCTTGTTGGGGATTATCAAGATTGGTGGCTAGATACTTGGTGGACGGATGGTGTTTTAAGAGCATTACCTCCAATGCAAGCACAATTAACGCTAACAACGGCAAAAACAACAGAGATGAAATCAACATTTACGACCCATCAAACACAAAATGATGCGATGTCCACGATCAATAGACAAAAAGCAAGAGGTGTGATCTCTCAGCTACCAAGTGAAATGCTTTGCACATTTGCAACACTCTCAGGAGGCCTTGTTGCGGCCGAAGCAGATGGTAAAAAGAATTTAGGCCAAAGTATGAACTTTATGAGAAGCCTCGCGACTGGGGATTCCTCTATGGTTGATGGCAGTGCTTTAATCCAAACCAAAAGAAATGATTCATTGTGTAAATATGCCGACCCAGATGTTGGAAATGGTGCTATAACAGCGCTTTGCTCAGGATCTCCCCCGCCCGATGTTGATCAGGACTTAGCCTTTGTTGGGTATTTGAGTACAAAAAACAGTTTTGGGCCTGCTGAGCAAACTGCTTTAAATTCTGCGGTACAAGGTATGTTTTTCCCCAAACGCCCTCCTGCCATGAACCCCGCATTGTTAGACAATGATATTGGTCGGGTTGCTTTTGTGAATGCACGCTCTGTTACGAGTCGTGAAATGTTAGGGGCGTATTGTTTTTTAAAAACATATCAAGATCGTATGGGAGGAGATACGACAGCTCAACCGTATCATGATGTGGCGTTATCTGAATTGGGAATGTCTCCTGCAGAATCAGTAGAATTTTTTGGAGGAGGCAGTGCGCGTGCACAGAGGCAAGTCATGTTGATGAAAACACTAGATCCTACGTTTGGAATTAAACTTCATGATACACCAGAAAACAGTTTAAGGATAGCGAATGGCGTTCAATCTCAAACTGTTTCTAGGTTATATGATAATCTGGAAATGATTAATTGTAATCAAATGATGTCTGGACAAATGTTGACAGATGCTGTTTTGGATATGGGGAGTGAAGTTCAAGAAGAAATGGATGCTCTCAGATATGCGGTAGATCAAAGAGAGAGAAAAAAGAATGAATTTGTGCAAACAAATACAAACCACTTATCTGAGTTTGGAGAAAAATGATGAAATATTATATGTTTTTTTTCTGTACTCTATTTGCTCTGATAGGAGGGGGGGTCTGTGCTAAAACACCTCCGACAACAACGTTTAGTTTATCTGGATATGGTGTACAACCAGATACGGTTGTGACAGTTCATTTTACTGTAATGGCTCAGGATAAAACGGTTAAAGAGTATACATATACCCCTCGTGTTGCACCAGACACAAAGTTTGAAATTCCTATTGTAACAGGAGTGGTTGCGCGTGCTATTCAAGGAACAATAGACTATGATATTCTGATAGATGATCGTCAGGATAAGGGAGATAAAAACAAGGGAATTCCCCAAAGTCTACACTTTGATTGGAACCGCTTATCCTTGGGAGTTACTATTTCTGGATACATAATGCCCCATGGTGTGGTCCGTGCCACATCAAAGACGGATTCTGATTTTGGAGGGGCATTGTTTGAGTATGATGATGGGAATGAAGAGCCTCTTCTTACTGCAGATCTTATGCAGGGGAATATCAGTTCTGGTGATTATATTTCTCCCCCTTGGTTTCATCACGGATCATTTTATGGAAATGCACAATTTGACATTATTATTGAAGGGATGGGGGTTTCCTCCTCTTCGGCACAGTCAAGACTATCAAATGTATTGTCCCAGAGTCATGAGGCAGGGTTTTCTTTTAATATTGAAACGCCTATTTCACAACGTAAGACGCAAAGAATACGAGAGCGAAAAGAACAAGAGAAAAAGCTAAAAGAAGCGCTTTTATTAAAGGATGAGAAGGTGTAGAGATGAAAAAAAACAATCTATTTCATATTGCTTTGGTTATGATTTTTATGATGTACTTTAGTGTCGTCAGTGAGTCAAAAGCTACATTTTCCAGTATAACAGTGGAAGACACATATGCAGATGCACCGTTGAAAGCCATGGCAAATCAACTGATGTTGGCTTTTGAGAAGGTCTGGGGAGAGATCGGAGCCAATATTGCAACATCTGAACAACATAGTAAAGTAATGGGAGAAATCCAAGAAGAAATCTCTGAGAATATGCTCCATGTGTTACCAGATGATTTAGTCTGTGAGACAATATCTATTACAGCAAAAGATGGCATTGAGTCTGTACTGCATACACAAGCTAATCAAAGAAAACTCAGAAATGGGCTTATGGAATCAGTTCTTGGGGAGACAAATACCTTTGGAAGTCAATTACCAAGTGAGATTTTGATAAATCGTATGCAGAGGTTTAAGCAAAATTATTGTAATCCACAGGCGAGTAATGATGGGTTATCAGGGTTTTGCCCCGTAACACCACCTCTGGATACACAGATTAATGCTCATCTTGATCCAACATCATGTTGGGGGTGGGAGACAAAAGATGCTGATTTAACGGCAGGACAAAGTGATGAAGCGTGCCGGTCATTTTTGAGTTATGTCTCTCCTGAAAATAAACCTATAAGACTGCCAAGTGCGGCTGTTTTGGGGGCCTCTGGAGCAGGAAGACATCATGATGAAATTGTAGAATTTTATGAGCCTTTAAAACAATCTGCATCGTTGATTGCGGATACATTGGCAGGACAGTCTGCAAAGCACATGAAAAGCCCTGGAGCCTCCGTCAATGAATTTCGAACATTGCTCGAAAATGTTGGTTTTTCAGCAGTGGAAATAGAGAGGTATATTCCTGTGTCAGGCGGAGGGGTAAGTGAGCATGCTCAGTTGGAGATTCTTTCTAAATTTATGATTATGAATCCGGATTTCATGATTCGCCTACAGACAAATGAGAGCAACATTACACGCGTACGAACTCTTTTACGCACGCTTTCTTTGCGTCTTGATAATAATATAAGCGATTTGATCGCGGATAAAGGACGCCATATGGCGTCTATTCATGCCATCAATATAAGACCTCGGCGAAAGCAGGCCAATGCAATGCTTCTTCGTGTTAATAACGAGCAATAAGCTAGTCTCCATCCCCAATTTCTTCTGCGAAAACTGCTGTAAGAGCAAGATTTGAGACAATCTGTGTGACATCTTTGACTCCCTCTATGAAATCAAACGGTTTGGGGTCTCTGGGAACAATAATGGTTGAGCCTGGCGGGATCAACCCTGCCTGATGAGACCAGTAATTGACGCGTAGAGGTTGTGCGCTGCCGTTGGGGAAAATAACAAAGGCTCTTTTTTTGTCGGCGTGATAGCTCAATCCTCCCGCTTCTTCTATATAGGTGCTTGCTTTTTTCTCGGAGCGGAATTGTAAAGCACTGGGGGAGAGGACTTCTCCTGCGACACGCACCGTCAGAGGGCGCTTAGGAATATATATTTTGTCGCCATTTTCTAATAAAATGTTCAGCTCAGGGGATGTTAGGAGAATCTCAGGATCAGCTTCAACTGTAATGCGCCCCACAGCCTTGGCGTGCCGAAGATCGCGAATCAAATTTTCAACGATACTGACTTGCTGATGATTGGGTGTTTTTTCAGCTTTTAACATGCTGGCGAGTTTAAGCTCTAGATCACTCGCTTGAGATTTAAAGCGATTTTCTTCCCGTTTGCGCTCTGATTTACGACTAAAAACCCCTCCATCTGGGTAAGCATGCTCGGTGAGTCCGCCTGCGCGTTCTATCAAGGAGAGAAGGGAGTCCCCTGGCATGAGGTCATAGCGTCCAGGGCTAGTCACTTCTCCATAGAGGGTAATACTGTTTTCAACGAGGGTTTTGGCGTGCGTATTCACACGAATTGTGTCTCCCGCTTGTAATAAAAGAGGCTCATCCGCGCGCGCCTCCAAATCAATGGTCTGCCGATAAATATGTCCGTCTCTATTTTCTGTGACCTCAATTTTATGGGTGTTGGCTTCCAGCGTATAGCCCCCTGCGATAGAGAGAATATCCTCCAAAGCGGTGCTTTCGTGAATGGGGTAAATACCCTCTTGGCGCACAGCCCCTCTGATATAAACAGCATGCTCTTTTAAAATGGTTTTAAGAAGAGGGTCGAGGGCTTTTTCCTCTAGATTTTCAGGGCGTTCCTGTGTTTTTTCTGTCTCTAAATCCCTTATATCTTCCCGAGAAAACAAATGGATCTTATCATTTTGCTGGAGGGTGTGATCTGACTCTTTATTGACAATGCCAAGCGGAGAAAAGCTGAGATATTCAGGGGCGAGGGTTTTTTCGTTCCATCGTTCAATCAACCCAATAAGCGGATAAATATCAGTCCCAAAGCTTGAACGATCAGGGAGAAGCGCTGAGAGTGTCCGAGATTTATTGATATCATGCAGACCTTGTGTCGTACTATTCCCTTCAATTTCTATTGCACCCTTACGTGTTTGTTTACGCCGAGAGACAATCAGAATGCTCCCATCTCCAAATTGACGCTTCCCGAAATTTGTGATGTCTTGTGTGATCTCCTGCCCATGTGTGTTCAAGCTCAGTTTGATAAACCGATACTCCGAAGGACTAATCAAGCCTCCCGACAGCGCAAAGAGCGTCGCCAAAGAGTAACGCTGATTGGACGGAATCTCATAGATGGCAGGGTTTTTCACATCCCCTGCAATGGCTAACGTGTCTCCAATGGAGGACACCATAATTTTATCCCCTTCTCTGAGCGGAATATCAACACGGCTACTCCCATTTTGGAGCAATCCATAGAGATCTATAGACTGAGTTTTGCCTCCTCGTATCAATTTGATCCGTCGGAGTGTCCCCGTATTTTGAATGCCCCCTGCCATATATAAGGCATCCATAATGGTATGTGTCGCGGTCAATATATGTCGCCCCGGGTTTTTGACATGCCCGGCAACTGTAATCCCCACTTGGCGAATCGTTTTTAAGCTTACAAAGATTTCTGTGTTCACAAGGCTTTCTGCCTCTAAGGTCAGGCGATCTTGGAGTTGTTTAAGGGTCAACCCAATGACAGATAGAGGCGGAAATTGATCCAAAATAAGCAAACCCTGCGGACTAATACTGTATTCTTGTCGTTCATTCAACTGACCGCGAAGGATAATATCCAGCGTATCCCCCACACCAATAATGACAGACTCTTGATGAACCCCGCCCGAAGGGGAGCGCAGAGTGGCAGACTCAGAACTCTGTTGAAATAAATCATACCCATATTGCGCCAATTCATCCACAATCCGCTCCGCATAAAAAGATTCTACCCGAGAAAGGGGGGGAGGGAGGTTCTCTTCTTCTCTATCTATATGAGTCTTCTCCCCGTTAAGAGGCAAAGGCAAAATTTCTCCCTCCCACGGCGCATACGGCGGCTGCACAGACGTCCGCACAGACTCTTGCGCATAAGACGACGCACTCAGTAAAATTGTTGACACAACAAGGGCTGAGAGAAGGGAGGTGCAAGGGGGTTTCCGTTTAAAGATCATAGATAAATAGAGACTCTTGAATACATACAATAGTGTTTCGTTCGAGTATACAGAGTTCTTTTAGTTTGTCTTGAATGTTCTCTCTCTTTGTCCACAAAAAGAAAAGCACTCATTAGGTTTTATGTCTATAACCATAAAACCTAATGAGTGCTTTTCTTGTTTTTTTTATGCTGTCTTCTGTGCTAAAAACACAAGGCTATGTAGCTCCTCTTAAGATATATATGTTTAGCCCCACGGTGCAATGGAATTATGTATATCTATTAGGAGGCACTATGAGACAAATACGACACGGAAGCGCCAGTATAACGGCGGTGGTAAGAAAAACGATTCAATGTCCTAGAGGGGTTTTATTAACGGCCTCAATTATTTCTTGAGCCCTCCCTGTTTGTGTTCCAAAGAAAGTGGAAGCGGGCATCCACTCCATTACAACGTGGGATTAAACATATATATTTAAGCCTTGAGCCTAAACTGAAACCCACCCTCAACTTCTGTGCATGTAATGTTTCCTGCTCTTTGCGCTGGATCTATGACTCTTGAAAAAAAGGCCATGTCATCTTCGTTTAATGTGACGCACCCCTCTATCCCTGCATTCGCAAAAAGATTTTGTATTGTATACGGATAATCTCTTAATATGCTCATTGTTTTACACTCCTCTATTGATCGATAGGGAATATTTATTCTAGATGAGAATGACTGTCAATAGCATTTAATGCGTTTAAGTTCACAAAATGCATAAGAGGGATCACCCTCATGCTCTTCTCGGGCTGTTTCTGTCCATTCTGCGGACGGAAGATCAGGGAAAAAAGAATCACCCTCAACGGTTATATTGACTTGTGTGAGATAGATTTTATCGAGCAAAGGGAGGGCTAATTCATAAATCTGTGCGCCGCCCCCAATGATAATCTCTTCTGGATTTTTGGCTTTGGCCGTCTCTAGGGCGTGATCAAGGGAAGAGCATATTTCAACATCGAGGTGTTCATAGGAAAATCCAGCACGAGAGATCACATAAGTGTGGCGTTTTGGAAGAGGTTGTCCAATGCGCTCCAGAATAGACTCAAACGTCTTGCGCCCCATAATAATAGGTTTGCCTGAGGTTTTTTCTTTAAAATGCTTCAAATCCGCAGGGATATGCCACGGCAAATCATTATTTAAACCAATACAACGGTTTTGGGACATGGCGACAATGGCAGAGAGTGTCACACTCATACAGCAACCAAGCCTTTAATATGAGGATGGGCTTCATAGCCAATGAGCTCAAAATCCTCATATTTAAAGTCAAAAATATCTTTGACATGCGGGTTCATGTGCATTTCTGGGAGTTTATAGGGCGTCCGCGAGAGTTGTAATTCAACTTGCTCCATATGGTTTGAATAAATATGCGCATCTCCGAATGTATGCACAAATTCCCCCACTTGGAGCCCACAGACCTGAGCCACCATCATCGTTAAAAGGGCATAGGATGAAATATTAAAGGGAACACCAAGAAAAATATCAGCACTGCGTTGATACAACTGGCAGGAAAGCTTCCCATCCGCCACATAAAACTGAAAGAAACAATGGCATGGTGGGAGCGCCATATTTGGAATATCGGCCACATTCCACGCCGACACAATCAAGCGTCGATCATTAGGATTACTTTTAATGCGCGCAATTAAATCTGTAATCTGATCTATCTTTTGTCCGTCAGGCGTTGGCCATGAGCGCCATTGATGCCCATAGACAGGCCCTAAATCTCCATTTTCATCTGCCCATTCATTCCAAATTCGGACGCCATTATCTTGTAGGTATTTGACGTTTGTGTCCCCACTTAAAAACCAGATGATTTCATGAATAATAGATTTGAGGTGAAGTTTCTTGGTCGTCACCATCGGAAACCCCTTTTGAAGATCAAAGCGCATTTGGTGTCCAAAAACACTCAACGTTCCTGTCCCCGTCCGATCTCCCTTTTTTACCCCTGTTTCAAGCACAGTGCGCATTAGATCTTGGTATTGTTTCATGGAGGGCTCCTCTTTTCTGTGATTCTACTAGGATAGTATAAAGAATAATAAGTGACATCCAAAAATTTGATAGATTTTTTTATACAAATAGGTGTATAGTAGACACATCACTTCGGTGATTATGACGCTAAACGCTGTTGTGGAATAAGCGGCGTGGACCCGGGGGCAGTGCCCGGCGGCTCCACCATAAGAAGAGAAGACACCATTTTCTTTTTATGTTGGGGCCGAAACAGGATCGACACACGTAGTAAAGACATTGAGCGGCGTTCGAGATGGTTCCTTCGATACAGGGCTACGCATTATAAATGCAAACGATAACTTCGTCGTAGCAAATGATAACTTCGCTGGTGAAACCGGTGATGCTATCGCTGCCTAGTTTACTAGGTAGGTAGTAGCTACACTTGATTCCTAGCCACTAGACATGGTTAGGTGGGGTGTGGGTCAGACCTAGCAACAGAACTGGCTCATTTTTCTTATAGCCGTTCTCTCCCGTCATCCTGAACTTGTTTCAGGATCTCATGCGTATATTCACCAGATCCTGAAACAAGTTCAGGATGACAGTGTGTGGAGTTTTATACAGGTAGAATTTCCCTCTCTAATTTTCTTTTACCCACCACGTATCTGAAATCCCGGGGGTCTGAGAAGACAATGTCTTGGGATGTGCCAAACTGTTCCAGTAGGCGATGCGCCATTTATTATAGTGCCATTGAGGAATGACATAGTGGGAATGAAGCAAAATACGATCAAGGGCACGAGTGTGGGCAACAAGAGAGTCTCGAGAGGGGGCCTTGATAATCATCTCAATCAGTTCATCAATCACAGGATCTTTGACTCCGATATAATTGCGAGAGCCCTGACTATCTGCTTTTGCAGACCCCCAAAAGTCTCGCTGTTCATTGCCGGGGGACTGGGATTGTCTAAAGCTAGAAACGGTCATATCAAAATCAAAACTATTCATACGATTTTGATATTGGGCGGGATCAACCACGCGAAAGTTAGCTTTAACACCAATTTTCTTGAGATTTTGGATAAAAGGAAGCACCCAGCGTTCAAACACAGGGTTTGAGTCAATGATCTCGAATTTTAGACGTTGTCCAGAGGTTGTGTGGACACGAATACCATCTGCACTGAGAATATATCCCGCTTCATCAAGGAGCTTCATCGCCCTGCGGAGGTTTTCACGGTTTTTGCCAGAGCCATTTGTTTGGGGTGGGGTATAAACGCTTGTAAAAACACTCTCTGGAATTCGTCCTTTGAATCTGTCTAAAATTTCAAGCTCTTGTCCCTTTGGGAGTCCTGATGAGGCCAATTCGGAATTCTCAAAATAACTGTCTGTACGGGTATAGTTTCCAAACGCAAATTGTTTGTTCGACCACTCAAAATCAAAGGCATAAGAAAGGGCTTCCCGCAATTTTATATCTTGAAATAAAGGTCTGCGGATATTCATGACAAAGCCTTGCATCCCCGCAGGGCGTCCATGTTCAATCTCTCCTTTGATGATCCGCCCGTCTGTCACGGCAGGGATATTATTATATCCATTTTCCCATAGCTTTGACGTTTGCTCCATGCGGACATCAAAAGCGCCTGAGAAAAAGGCCTCAAGCGCGACATTATCGTCACGATAATAATCATACACAATGTGATCAAAATTGTATTTCCCTCTATTGAGGGGCAAATCTTTGCCCCACCAGTCAGGATTACGGACATATTCAATGGAGCGCCCTGCCTGAAGATCTCCAATTTTATAAGGCCCGCTCCCAAGGGGAGGGGTGAGAATTGTCGAAGAAAAATCTCTCCCTTTTACTGTCCAGTAATGTTTGGGGAGGACAGGAAGTTGACTGAGAATAAGCGGTAACTCCGCATTTTTATTATGTTTGAAGGTGAATTTGACGCGAGAGTCCGATGTTTTTTTGACGCTTTCAACATCCCCGTAATAGGCTTTAAAAAAGGGAGACCCTTTCTCCATGAAAATATTGAATGTCCAGATTACATCTTCGGGTGTGATGGGTCGCCCATCATGCCAGCGCGCTTGCGGGCGGAGGTTAAAGGCAACCCATGAGCGATCATCAGGAATTTCAATGCTTTCTGCAATTAAGCCATACATTGAAAAAGGTTCGTCATTGCTCTGCTCCATCAAGCTTTCAATCAAAAAATCAGCGCCAAGAAAACGTAATCCCGCCACAGGTGTGCCTTTTACAATATAAGGATTAAGGCTATCAAACGTCCCCGTTGCAGAGAGATGGAGTGTTCCCCCTTTAGGAGCTTGTGGATTCACATAGTCAAAATGTGTGAAGTTTTTCTTATATTTAACAGTCCCGTGCATGGCGATCCCATGGAGAGGGGTGACATTATCGGCGAGAGCATAAAACGGAGTCTGTAAGATCAAAAAGGATATAAAAAGAGGTAGATATAATTTCATGAGTGAGTCTTCATTATATGGTGTCCGTTGAAACTCTGTGAATAATAGTGTATTTCTTACCTCACAGCCACAGTAAAAAAATGAGATTTTTCAAATGAAACCCCTAATTCTAAGTATCCTTGTTTTATTCATCGCGCGCCCCGCTTTTGCGCATGAAAAGGGACAGTCGGTCTATGATCGTGTGATGCGGACAGGGAAAATTCGATGTGGGTACAATACAGAGCCTCCGATGATTGAAATTGATCCGAATACGGGAAAAGTATACGGGGCGACTGTTGATATTGTGGAACGAATTGGAGAACTCCTGTTTCTTGAGATTGAATGGACAGAGCAAGTCGGATGGGGCGATATGGGGACAGGGTTGCAAAGCAACCGGTATGACCTCATCTGTAATGGAAAATGGGTGTTTGGCCCACAGGCACGAGGGGGTCAATTTACCCCTGCGCTCTATTATACAGCTGTTCATGCGTATGGGCGTGCGAATGAAGAGAGATTTGACAGGGATTTAACTAACCTCAATAGCCAAGATTATGTGATTACAAGCATGGATGGAGAAATCAATTTTTATATCGGACGGGATAAATTTCCAAAAGCAAAAAAACTTGAATATCCCACGATGACAAGCAATGCAGAGTTAATTCTCTCTGTCTTGCATAAAAAAGAAGATGTCACTTTTATGGCGGCTTTTCTTGGGAATGATTATATGAGGAAAAACCCTGATAAAATAAAACAATTGACCCAAGACCCCGTCTGGATTTTTGATACAGCTTTGATGTTTAAAGCAGGAGAATCTGCCTTTGCAGGGATTTTGGACGCTGCAATCCGAGAACTCCATTCCTCTGATTATATTAATGAGACGCTCGATAAGTATAATGTTAGTCCGCAAGAAACACTCCGCGTGCGAAAATCTTACGAGAGTCCAAAATGAAACGCTTTCTCTTTATGTTGATATGTGCTGTAGCTGTTAGCTATGTAACCACCAAATTAACATACTCTACGGTTACTGTTAGAGAGGGTGAGCGTACTATTGAAAGTGTCTTTGATCATAGAATATCACTGATTTCTTAAGATTTGTAACGCCTAAGGAGACATGTGCAAACATGAGTGTTAGCTTGCCTTCTTATCATTAGAGATTTTTTTTGTCTCCGAGGTTTCATTTTTGGCACCGACGAGCAATGCGTTATCAACCAATCCTGCGTTTTCACGGATTTGAGTTTCAAGTTTTTCCATTTGTTTGGGATTATCTAGCAAATATTGTTTAGAGTTCTCACGCCCTTGTCCCATACGGTCTCCGTCGTAGGAAAACCATGCCCCTGCTTTTTCAACGAATCCTCCTTGTACTCCAAGGTCAAGCATTTCTCCTGTTTTGGAAATCCCTTTGCCGTACATGATATCAAATTCAACTTGGCGGAAAGGCGCTGCCATTTTATTTTTGACAACTTTGACACGGGTTTGATTTCCGACGACTTCATCTCGATCTTTAATTTGTCCAATGCGACGAATGTCTAAGCGGACGGAGGCATAGAATTTCAAGGCATTCCCTCCTGTCGTTGTTTCGGGTGAACCAAACATGACTCCAATTTTCATCCGAATTTGGTTGATAAAAATCACCACAGTCCGCGATTTTGAAATGGAGCTTGTGAGTTTTCGCAGAGCTTGAGACATCAAGCGGGCTTGAAGCCCCACATGGTGATCGCCCATTTCCCCTTCAAGTTCTGCTTTTGGAACAAGTGCTGCGACAGAATCAATCACAAGAACATCCAACGCGCCAGAGCGCACAAGTGTGTCTGTGATTTCAAGAGCTTGCTCTCCACCATCAGGTTGAGAGATCAAAAGATTTTCAACATCAACACCAAGTTTGTTCGCATAGGAGGGATCAAGCGCATGTTCTGCATCAATAATGGCACAGGTGCCTCCTGCTTTTTGTGCTTCTGCAATAATATGGAGCGCCAATGTTGTTTTCCCTGAGCTTTCTGGCCCATATATTTCAACAACACGTCCCCGAGGAACTCCTCCAATCCCAAGTCCGATATCCAATCCAAGAGATCCTGTTGAAATTGCTTCGACTTGCATGAGATTATTCTCCCCATTCAATTTCATAATAGATCCTTTTCCAAAGGCACGCTCAATCTGAGTTAGGGCTGCATCAAGAGCTTTTTCTTTATTTGATGAGGATAGTGTCATGGGAGTCTCTCCAGTTTTTTTCTTTAGGGCTGTCACAGTCATGGCTTTATGCCTCCTTCTTTCTCTCATAGATTGGTATGGGTGGCAAATGTTTTAGATATTGTATCGTCCTTGCCTCTGGATAAGAATAGTCACTGTTTGTTCTTATTGTCAACAATAAAGAACAAAAAAAGAACATTTATGGTGTGTTTTTTTAACTTTTTAATGCAAAGGACTCGAAGTCACGTAAAGTTCTTTTGATAATTTCAATAAAAAGCACGTCATTCCTGCGGAGGTAGGACTCCACTCTTTTGTGATAACGGCAGTGGCTTTGCCACTGTCATGTAGATCCCCGATGATAGACATGCTCTGCATGTCCTCGAGGATGACGGCGTGTCGTTTAAGTGCGACGTTTTAAGCCTCTATAACCTCTTTTACTGTTTCCGCTAAAACCTTTAATGTAAAAGGTTTGGCGAGGAACCATATGTTTTCTCCCATATGCTCTTTGAGTTTTTCTTCCGTATAACCAGACATGAAGATGATTTTAAGATCAGGGCGTTTCTTGCGAATCTTTTGCGCTAATGTAGGGCCATCCATATCGGGCATCATGACGTCGGTGATGAGGAGATCTATAGAGGAGAGATCTACTTTGTCTAAAAGATCTAAAGCTGTCGCCCCCCCATTGGCTTCTAAAACGTCATAGCCCTTATTGGTTAACGCCCGTGTTGAAAAGAGTCGTACGGGATCCTCGTCTTCTACCAATAAAATACGGGCAGAGCCTGTCAGATCCTTGGCTTCGGTGGGTTTTGTGTGTTCGATCTTCTCTGGGGAGTCTTCAGGAGAGGCCTCTGGGAAATAGATTGAAAATCTTGTCCCTTTGCCCACAGTGCTATTGACTTGAAGAAAGCCCTCTGTCTGTCGAATGATCCCATGAACGGTGGCCAATCCTAGTCCCGTCCCTTGCCCAACATCTTTTGTCGTAAAGAAAGGATCGAAAATGCGTTTGAGGATTTTATCGGGAATCCCTGTGCCTGTGTCGGAGACATCGAGTTTAATCCATGTCCCTGCAGGCATTTTATCCTCTCCCATGGGCATGGGTTTTTTATTTGTGAACATGGATGTTTCGATATTTAAAATCCCCCCATCTTCCATAGCATCACGAGCGTTGACAGCCAAATTGACCAAGACTTGTTCCATTTGATTAACATCGACTTTAATTAATCCAAGATCATCTCCATGCGTTAGATTTAACTCAATATTAGTTCCAATCAAGCGACGGATCAGATGAGAGACTTCCGTGAGAATATCAGCCAAATCCTGAACTTCAGGGCGGAGTGTTTGTTGACGAGAAAAAGCAAGCAATTGGCGGACAAGATTAGCCGCCCGATTTGAGTTTTGCTGAATCTGTGTGATATCTGCAAAAGAGGGGTCTCCTGGTTTGTGACGGAGTAAAAGAAGATCACAAAACCCTATAATAGCCGTTAAAAGATTGTTGAAATCATGGGCAATCCCGCCTGCCAATTGCCCCACAGCTTGCATTTTTTGAGATTGTGCAAATTGTTCTTCAAGATTTTTTTGTTGTGTCAGATCTAGACAATAGAGCACAATATTTTCACTATTGGCCAGTTTGCGGGCAAAAATACGCACAGATAAAGGCGTGTCGCTTTCGTCTTGAGGAATAAGATGGACTTCAAACGGGGCAAAACTCTCTTTTTGAGCAAATGTTTTGAGGTTTGTATGAAAGTCTTGACGCTCTTCTTCCACGATATAACGAGAGAAATCCCTGTTTTGGAGAGAGCCTGATGTGAGCAAGATCATATTCTTAAAGGCATGATTATGTGTTTGAATTTTAAAATCTTGATCAATGAACACAATCGCAAGCGGCGCTTCTTCAAAGAAACGCTCAAAGCGATTTTCTGACGCATCAAGGGCGCTTTGCATTTTTTGTTCAGCTCGAATGTCATGCACAATGCCTCGTGTACGGACTGTCCCATCATCATATTTTACAACTGTTTGATTGATGGAAACAAGAATAGGGACGCCTCGTGCGCCTTTCAGTTCTGTCTGGATCATCTGACGTTCACCGCCTTTACCTATGATATCGTAGGGCTGTGCCTCTACAGGAGGAGTAATCATGTAATGATGTATTTGAGCACTTCCAATTAAATCCTCAATATTTTTTCCAAACCATCGAGAGAGCGTCGCATTTACAAAGACAAAACGCCCCTCTTCATCTGTAGAAAAGAAACCAACGGGTGCATTATCTGTGAAATCAATGAGCTTGTCTCGTTCTTCCTGTTCAATGCGACGTGTATGGCGCTCACTCGTTACATCATCAATACGCCAGTGGATATGCCCTGCCCAATCGGGGATAGGTTGCGCCATCACACGATATATGTAGGAAGTTGTCTTTCGTGTCACAGAAAGAAAGATACTGTTTGTGAGCCCGCGACATGCATCATCCATAAGTTTAGAAATATGCGCCCCAGATTCTGGGGTGCTCTCAAAGACTTTGACCAATGTATAGAAAGAAGGCTCTCCCACATCTTGACAAAAAGTATCAAAGTTTTGATTGGCGTAGATCATATTTCCCAAAGGATCTACAACAAGCCGTGCTCCTCGAGAGCCCTCAATAACTTTTTGGAGAATTTCATCTAAAGGGCTGGATCTAAAAAACCGAAAAAGAGCCAGAGTGAAGAGGATTGAAACGAGAATAAGAGAGAGGATGAAGATCGAGAGCAAGATAGTATTATCCGTTATCTCTGGAAAAAGACCATGTCCATAAACTCCGCCCCCTCCCAAAGCAAGCACAAACAGGAGCAAAACTCCAATACGGCGATACATTCCCTTTTTCCCTACTATAACAGTCTTGGGTGAAGAATGTTGGCTCTTTATAAAGTCATGATGATCAATGCTCATAGAGGTGATAATTGCATATTTGAATAGATTTGAAAATCTATAAGCTACAATTTCCCTTTTTTCTTAAAGACATAAGAAATAATCTCGGCGACGGCTTTATAAAGCTCTGTCGGGATTGGATCGTCGATGTCAACGGTGTCATAGAGGGTGCGTGCCAAAGGCTTGTCTTCGTAGAGGATGATATTATGTTCTTTGGCCAGTGTTCGAATACGCAGGGCTAAGTCATCCACCCCTTTGGCAACCACAATAGGGGCTTCACTGATTTTATTGTCATATTTTAGAGCAATGGAAAAGTGAGTTGGGTTTGTGATAATGACATCGGCTTCGGGGACGGCTTGCATCATACGTTGACGTGCTTTTTCCATGCGGAGCTGGCGGAGCTTGGCTTTGACCATGGGATCTCCTTCGCTCTGGCGGTGTTCATCTTTGATCTCTTGCTTGGTCATGCGCATTTTTTCGTAATGCTCATAGCGTTGAAAGACGAGATCAATGACTGCAATCACCAACAGGACAATTAAAATCCCGCCCATCATACGTAAGACTAAGCCCCGCATCTCTGATAAAAGGGCGGGCCATGGGAGGTCTATTGTATGTTCTATGCCCTCAAGGTAAGGCTTAATCAAGAGAAACCCGACGACAGCAATCGAGCCCAATTTTAAAATGCTTTTCAAAAATTCCATAATAGATTTCATGGAGAACAAGCGCTTAAACCCTTTCACAGGAGAGAGTTTAGAGAGATCAGGTTTGAGTGTTTCTGCCGAAAATAAAGGCCCCACTTGAATAAAAGGACCGATGAAAGCCGCGAAGAGCAATAGAAGAAAAGGCAATGTGAGAATAGAGAGAATCGTCCAAAAACTCTCTCCTAAAAGAAGGGCAAATCCCCCTGGCAGAGAGGGAAAGGCATGTGCCATTTCCAAATACGTTTTGAGATGATTAAATAATTTCAAGAAAACAGGCCCCATCAAAAACCCAACCATAATAGTCGCAGCCAAGAGCATAACCCAATTATTCATCTCACGACTGAGCGCGACTTGCCCTTTTTTACGGCTATCTTCAAGTTTTTTGGGGGTGGGTTCTTCTGTTTTTTCTGTTTCGTCGGGTTCGTCAGCCATCTCTCTAGTTTATCCTATTTCCCTGAAAAGAAGAAATACATCCCGTCTTCATAAAAAGAAAGCCAGAACATAAGGCCCGTTGAGATTGTAAGCGCCATCACCAAAAAGGCAATCGTGATTTGTGCAGGAATAGCGAGCATAAAGACTTGAATTTGAGGCATAAGCCGTGCCAAAACCCCCATCCCGATATACAGAAGCGTTGTAATGACAATAAAGGGCGCCGCCATCTGAATGCCTGTGCTAAAAGAGGAGGAGACAGCATGAGAGACCAGCTGTGCCATACCTCCTTTGTCAGGAATTTCTCCAATGGGAAAGGTTTCATAGCTGTGCATTATCCCGAGTAAAAAGAGATGATGAAGGTCTGTTGCAAAGATAAGCATCATCCCAGAAATAATCAGAAACGCTCCAAAAATAGAGCCTTGAGAGGCAAAGGCAGGATTAAATATCTGTGCATTTGATAGCCCCGCTTGCATAGAAATAGCCATTCCCGCGGTATCAAGCGCCATCATCAAAATCCGTGAAAACATCCCTATAAACGCTCCAATGACAAACTCGGCGATAATGAGATTAAACATCAGTAAATTAGAGGGTATTGTTTCAGGTAAATACCCACTCACAATCGGAGACAAAACAAGCGTCAATCCAAGCGCCATATAAAGCCGAACGCGCACGGGCGTATACGTGTCCCCAATTCCCGGCATTAAAAACAAGGCTGTGCCCACCCGTGTAAAGGTCAGCATAAATGCAAACACACCTGTTTCAATAAATGTTGTAAGGAGACCCATGAAGAAATCATAGCACTATAAGATGAATATGAAAGGTAGGATTTGTGACATAAGGGGCGACATATCGTCGCCCCTTAGGGTTGTTTCTTAAAAAATATTTGGATTACAGGATCGTTGTATCTACAATCTCTTCTGTTGTTAAGCCAGTAGTATACTGTAACACAGCTATATCCTGAGCTGCACCTAAGCCTGTTCCATCTACGTCGACGGAGACTGTAATGCTATTTCCATTATCAGTTAGTGTGACGAAGTCATCCAGAGCATCTTGAAGTGGATCATACTGGTCAAGATAGTCAGAAATATCTAACCTATCTCCCTGAGAGGCGTTAAAGACCCAAATTGTGTCTACTCCTGTTTCTCCTTCTTTGAAGACAAAGGTATCTGCACCAGATCCTCCATAGAGATAGTCAGATCCATCTCCACCAGAGAGGATGTCATCTCCAGTTCCAAAGTCATAGACGTAATCTGTGCCATCATTTCCAAAGAGATGTGTATCTCCTGTTGATCCAATAACAGTGTCATTGCCATCGCGTCCATGGATAGATTGCTCTGTCCCATCCCCCCAGAGGCTGTCATTGCCATCTGTTCCAAGTCTGATACCCTGATTTTCAAGATTGGATAACGTATAGGAATCAATTTGTACTAATTGTGCATCGCTGATATTTTCTGCAATAGCATCAATACCTTCAAGGTTTGCGCCGTTTGGTCCATATGAGAAGTTGAGGAGAGCGTTACTCACGGAAATTGGATCGATGAAGTCTCCGAGTTTGCTCACAA
The DNA here is from genome assembly GCA_024279035.1 of Alphaproteobacteria bacterium. GTDB lineage: Bacteria > Pseudomonadota > Alphaproteobacteria > Micavibrionales > Micavibrionaceae > UBA1850. The sequence goes on along the minus strand of JAJRSA010000040.1, from coordinate 28 downwards.
AGTCTCTTGCGGCATCTGCTGCAATTTG
>JAJRSA010000039.1 GCA_024279035.1 Alphaproteobacteria bacterium | reverse complement strand
GCGGTGTATTGAGCATACGCTTTAAAACTTCATCTCGTTTCTTTTCAACCTTATTATCCATTCGACAAGGATAATTTAAAAAACATAAAAAAGCAACCCGCTAACCTATTGATTTTAAAAGAAATTTATTGGAGTTAAGTACACAATTAGGCTTTATTTGCTATGTCTCTCTCTTAATTTTGTGACATTTGTCCCTGTGGCTTTATTGTCATGGTCGGTGAGTTCTACCGCATAGTCCCCCGTAAAACAGGCATCGCAATATTGAGGGTTTTCTGTGTTGCTTTTGGCTTCTCCGACAGCACGATATAGACCGTCCAGAGAGATATACGCCAGAGAATCTGCTCCAATATAGCCTGCTATTTCTTCAATAGAATATCTATGCGCCATCAATTTTTCGGTCGAAGGGGTGTCAATTCCATAAAAGCAACTATGCGTCACAGGCGGAGAGGAAATACGCATATGGACTTCTTTTGCACCCGCTTGTCTGACAATCTCAACAATCTTTTTAGCGGTTGTCCCGCGTACAATAGAATCATCCACAAGGACCACTTTTTTTCCTTTGATAAAGGGGGCATTTGTATTGTGTTTGAGACGTACACCTAAATGACGAATTTGATCCGTGGGTTCGATAAATGTCCGCCCGACATAGTGATTTCTAATAATACCAAGATCAAAAGGTATCCCACTTTCTTCTGCAAATCCAATCGCGGAGGGCACACCACTATCAGGGATAGGGACAATGACATCCGCATTCTCTACATTAGATTCTCGTGCGAGTTCTATACCGATTGCTTTACGGGCTTCATAAACATTTTTTCCTCCCATAAAGCTATCAGGGCGGGCGAAATAGATATATTCAAAAATACAAAAGCGCGAGCCTGTGGTCTCTTCTTTAAAGGGCTTACGGCTCATAACACCCTCATCCGTAATCGTCACCATTTCCCCTGGTTCAATATCACGGACATATTCCGCATCAATAATATCAAGAGCACAACTCTCAGAGGCCAAAATGTAAGCCTCTCCAAGACGTCCCAAAACCAACGGTCGAAACCCAAGAGGATCGCGGACACCAATAATGCAATCTTTGGTCATCGTCACAAGAGAGTACGCGCCTTTCACCCGATGGAGCGCCTCGATAATTTTGTCCTCGATTGTTTTTTGAGAGGACCGTGCAATGAGGTGAACAATAACTTCTGAATCGGTTGTGGATTGAAAAATAGAGCCTTTTTGGACAAGCTCATCTCGGATTTGATGGGCATTGGTCAAATTCCCATTATGGGCAATGGCCATTCCTCCAAAAGACAAATCTCCATACAGAGGCTGTACGTTTTTAAGGAGTGTGTCTCCACTGGTTGCATAGCGATTATGCCCGATGGCTCTGCGCCCTTGCAAATACTCAATCACATCTTTTTCACCAAAAGTACTCCCGACCAACCCTAGAGCACGGCGGGCATAAAAAACATCTTCATGTTGAGACACAATCCCTGCCGCCTCTTGCCCTCTATGTTGGAGCGCATGTAATCCCAAAGCCGAAAGAGCCGCTGCGTCGTCATGATTAAAAACCGCAAACACTCCACATTCTTCATGAAATGTATCAGACTCTAGACCATCGCCATCAAAAGGAGTGCTCATTCGTTCAATGTCCCTCGTGTCTTTTTGTTAATTAATTGATCCAACCCTGTCCGCTCATCTTTATCATATCCGTCTTGGCCATCTGTAGAGTCATCTTTTAGATCATACTGATTTTTAATGTCATCAGACACTTCATCGGATGTACCTCCGCCATCAAGGGCTTTTAAAACATCCATATTTTCTAGAAGCTCACGGGTTGTTTCTCCCTCTTCCTCTATAGTTTGTGGTAAGAATTGTACCAACCATTCCGCGGTTGTTTCCAAATAAAAGATCATATTTGACCCTTCAAACCAGTCTTTTTTGTTCTTTTCAGGGGCCATCAAATGAACAGGGAGATAAAGGACACCCAGTAAAAGAACACCTCTTAAAATTCCAAAAATCACTCCCAATGTCCTGTCAACGGCTCCAAGTCCTGCAGAGGAAATCGCTTTACTTAGAAAGTGCCCTATAATATTAAGGACAATCACAAAAACAATCAAAACAGAGGCATAAGACAATATTTTAGCCAATAAATCATAAGGGACAATATCAAATAATTTTTGTGGATCTTCGCCCTCCACAATCCCAAGCCATCCTTCCATCACAGGCAACATACTGTCCCCAAAGAAAAAGGCCATAACCAGCCCCCCCACGATTCCCAAAATAGTCAGAACTTCTTTGATAAATCCTCGAAAAAGAGCTACCCCTGCAGAGATCAGAATCACAGCAATCACAACAATGTCTGTAATGCCTGCAATATCCATCTAAAACTCCTTGCTGAAAAGAGCTTCTTGTCTACAGCTTTCCTATTGATAAATCAAGAAAAACATTCTAGTTTTAGAGGTCATTCTACAAAGGAAGTGTCATCATGTCACACAATACAAAAAAGCCTCCCTCTGATCTCACCATTCAAAATGCCCATCTCAATGCTGAAAAATATAAGGCCATGTATAACGGCTCCATTCAAAACCCAGATATATTTTGGGCGGTTCAGTCAAAACGCTTGGACTGGTTTAAACGCCCAACCCTCATCAAGAATACTTCTTTTGACGGAGATGTATCAATTAAATGGTATGAAGATGGAACATTGAATGCGTGTTACAATTGTTTGGACCGTCATTTGGAAAAACATGGGAATAAAATTGCTTTTATTTATGAAGCAGACGAACCAAATCAAACACAAACCATTACGTACGCTCAAGCGCATGAACAGGTCTGCAAACTCGCCAATGCCCTTAAAGAGCGTGGTGTACGTAAAGGAGATCGAGTCACAATTTATATGCCGATGATTCCTGAAGCCACGTACGCCATGTTAGCTTGTGCCCGCATTGGCGCTATTCATTCTGTTGTCTTTGGAGGATTTTCTCCAGACTCTCTGTCTGATCGTATTTTAGATGGAGACTCACATGTCGTGATAACAGCCAATGTTAGTGTACGCGGAGGGAAAACGATTCCACTAAAAGCCAACACCGACAAAGCTCTAGAATCATGTCCTAACGTTCACACAGTCTTTGTTTTCCCACGCACTGAGGCGCAAACAGAGTGGGTAGAGGGACGAGATATATGCTGGAATGATGCTATAAGCGACCAATCGAGTGCATGCCCCTGTGAAGAGATGAATGCAGAAGATCCTCTCTTCATCCTCTATACCTCTGGATCAACAGGGAAACCAAAAGGCGTCGTCCACACAACAGGAGGATACATGGTCTATGCCTCCCTAACCCATGAATGTACGTTTGATTACAAACCAGATGATATTTTTTGGTGTACAGCAGATGTAGGATGGATTACAGGACATTCTTACATTGTCTATGGCCCAATGTCTAACGCTGCCACACAAGTTATTTTTGAAGGTGTCCCAAATTACCCTGATTTTTCTCGATTTTGGAACATCATAGAAGACCACAAGGTGTCTATCTTCTACACTGCGCCCACTGCCATTCGTGCGCTTCTGAAAGAAGGAGATACACATGTCACACACACAGATCGTTCCTCTCTGCGCATTCTTGGGACAGTCGGAGAACCTATCAACCATGAAGCATGGGCATGGTATTACACTATCGTTGGAGAAGAGCGCTGTCCGATCGTCGACACGTGGTGGCAAACAGAAACAGGAGGACATATGGTCACGCCTCTTCCTGGTGTACATACGTTAAAGCCCGGAGCCGCGACACAGCCTTTTTTTGGCATACAAATCTCGATTGTTGATCCAGAGACAGGAGAAGAACGTACAGGAGAAACAGAAGGGGCTCTATGCATCACAGACAGCTGGCCCGGTCAAATGCGCACACTTTTTGGAGATCATGAAAGATTCATTCAAACTTATTTTTCAACCTATAAAGGAAAATATTTCTCAGGAGACGGTGCACGTCGTGATGCGGATGGAGATTACTGGATTACGGGGCGCATGGATGATGTTTTAAATGTTTCAGGGCATAGATTAGGCACAGCAGAAATAGAAAGTGCCATTAACGGACATAAAAAAGTTGCCGAAAGCGCCATTGTTGCTATTCCTCACGAAATAAAGGGACAAGGGATATACGCCTATGTGACGCTCAACACAGGAGAAACGCCCTCAGACGCCCTAAAAACAGAAATTATTACACAGGTTCGCACAACCATTGGCGCCATTGCAACGCTCGAAACCATTCAATGGGCGCCATTGTTGCCCAAAACCCGTTCTGGGAAAATCATGCGCCGTATTTTAAGGAAAATCGCTGTAAATGAGTTTGAAACCATTGGAGACGCCTCAACGCTTGCTGATCCGAAAACGGTTGAGGATCTTATTGCAACGAAAAAAATGATTAATATAGAGACTTAACAGGCTACCTGTGAAAAGCTATATCCAAGGGCACGATGTGCTTTCAAAGATTCTTGTGCCCATTTGTTGGCCAGCCATATCCAGAGAAAAAACAGAAGAAAATCTGTGTCGTGAGTTTCACCCTCGCGTTTCATTTTTCTTTTCTCTTCTTTATCTTTTTGAATAAGCCCTGCACGCTGTGCATTTAAGCGCATCAAGCGCATATCAACCATCCCTGAAAACTTTTCATCACTTCGCAACTCTAGAAGACGTGTTTGAACCGCAGACCATGCAGAGTCTTTTCGATCCTCTACGATCTCAACCATTGCATTATAAATGTCCGTTTGAATAAGAGAATCCAGTTGTGTTTCGCTGTCTTTGTAGTGTTTTAACAGCCCTGCCAAAATAGGATCAAGCTCTGCATAAATGTGAAGCTCATCCAAAGGACAGCGTCCATCAGCGCGCCGTGCCTCTACCAAAAAGGGAATATCACTGTCGGTGAGAACATGGGGAAGGCTCTCATTCAAAGATAAATATGTGTAATTTTGAAGTGTCATACTCTTAAAACCTTTCTTAAGTTCAAGAGTATAATAAAGGAAAATCCCTAACAGGGCGTTAAGATCTTAAACCTTTTTTATTAAACTGATGTGGCTTACTCTTCACAAGAGCCCCTCTATAAACTGGAACAGTTTGGTATTACAGATTAGGTGCAACGCAATGATGAGATCGCCGTTATCCGTGCTGGAGGTGAACGCCCTTTTGCCACCTATAAAAGCCGCTACGGCCTAGCTTCAACACGCTTTATGGGGTTGCCTAAGAATATGACCCCCTACGGTATGTCAGACCAAAATTATGCTGGATCAGTGTGCCCAAAACCCAGAAATGGGTCGTACAACCCACGCCAAATTAACCATCTCCAACCAAAAAATAAGAAAATATAAGTTTATAGTAGAAAAATACCCACAATTTAATTAATGTCATATCAGAAATAGGATCTTATACTGAGGACTCAATAATAAAGAATCCTGATAATGTTGATAATCCTTGGTAGGGAAGTGATAAATAAGAGTCTGAAAAATAAAAAGGTGAGAAGATGATCCGTAATACCGTCTATTTAACTACGCTACTCTGTATTTTGGGCTTTGTAGCTTCTTGTGCGAATGCTGATAATATAAAAAACAGAATACAGGGAAAGGCATCCTTGGCTCAGAAAAGGGTGCAAGTTTTAATGTCAGAAGGGAAAGATGTCGGACCGATTGTTGGTATGATGAAGCAGGTTCCCGTTATGGTTAAAAAGAAAGGGCCGGTTGCTGCAGAGGCTTTGTTAGATAAAGTATTGAACAAATTAGATGCTTTGGAAAATTCAGATGTTGATGACGGACCTGGTCGCCTAGACAAAAGCCGTTTATTTTCACAAGAAAAGCCCGTCGAGATGGTCGGATATGATGGTCATATTATGGAGCTGTTTTTAAGCCGTGATGACCAGTACTTATTCTTCAATAACCTGAATGACCCGAGCGTGAACACTAATATTCACTATGCAAAACGCATTGATGTGGGTCGTTTTCAATATATAGGTGAGGTCAAGGGTGTTAACACATCAGCACTTGAGGGTGTACCCACTCTGGACGAGAATAATAATTTCTACTTCATTTCCCCTCGAAGTTATAAAAAGACACACAGCACAATTTATGGGGGACGCTATAAGGAAGGCGTTGTACAAGACCTTCATATAGTTTCAGGCAATGTTAATGGACGTAAACCTCCAATATTTAATATGGGTGTTGAAATTACGGCTGATGGCCAGACACTTTATTACAGCGAAGCTATTGGTCGAACTGGCGGCGGGCCACCTAAGGATTCCGATATTAAATTTGGGCGGAAGATAGGTGAGGAATTTGTTGTTTCTGATGATGTTGATCGCATCATGAAACACATAAATACACCAGATGAGATGGAGTATGCCGCTGCAATTTCACTAGATGAACTTCACATATTTTTTAACCGTTCGAAGATGCTTGTTCAGGGAAACCAAACTATTGGAGCAGATCTAAAAATACTGCACGCACGACGAAATAACAAAACAGAGCCATTCGAAAAGCCAAAGGTTTTGGAAACCATTAAAGGATTTGTAGAAGGGGCTACAATTACAAATGATGGAAATGTTTTGTACTATCATAAGAAAAATGAAAAAGGGGTTTTTAGAATCTACCGCGTAGAGCGCCTTTAAAATGAAAAAGGGGTTGACCCTAATAAAGTTTTTTTAGTAACTTTTTCAAGTCCTTAACAAAACTATTGCCACATCAAACGGCATTCTCGCCGTCTTCCCCTGTGCGAATGCGCACAGCCTTTTCAATGTCATACACAAATATTTTTCCATCTCCAATGCGCCCTGTATGGGCTATTTTTTGGATGGTTTCAATCACCAGCGCGCATAAATCGTCAGAGACTACAATTTCGAGCTTTGTCTTTTGGATAAAACTTACATCATCACTTGTCGCATCAGAGCTAGGCATTTGCCCCTTCTGTCGTCCAAACCCTGTCACATCACTCACCGTCAACCCAGACACTCCGATCTTGGCCAACGCATCACGCACATCATCAAGTTTAAACGGTTTAATCACAGCCATCACCATTTTCATTAGGGTATACCTCTTTTAGTTTGGGATTAGAATAAATTTTCCATCGTATCTTGTGCCACCTGCTCTTCTGGACTGCGTTGTGGGGGTTGTACTTGTGGCCCAGCATTAGCGCCATTGATAATCACTTTTCCACTCATAGGATCAACGTAAGAGGTCTTGTAGTCTCTATTATCTGGATCCAATCTTTGTGCCTCACGAACCTCTGTTTCAAACTTAATTTGCCGCTCTTCCCACGTCCCATGTTTTGCAGAATCTACGGGCACACCAGCAGCCATACGATTATGCCTTGCAATCGCCATGCGTGTTTTCATTTTATCAAACCCCTGCATCAACCCTCCGAACATGCCTCCCCCATTACTATTCATGGCCAAACTTGTCCCCTTAACACCAAGATTAGCATCCACACCAGCTTGTATCTTTTGTGCCACCTGAAAGTCTTGCATTGTCCCTCCTAAATTTTGAATCATTGGCCCCATAAACCCTTTCAGAGTATCTTTAAATCCAGAAAGCCCTTCTATCATTCCACTTGCATCAAATCCAAATTGCTTTCCTAACTTGGCAAGCCCTTTTTCTAGTCCTGCAAAAGCATTATCAATCCCAGCATTTGCAATCTGCCCACCCCACCGCTGAGAGGCTTGTCCTGCAAACATATCTCCTGCCAACATATCCATGACAATATCAGGATTTGTTTTCGCATCTTCTAAAACAATTTTTGTGGCAGTACTGCCTCCCATGCCACTCCCACTCTTGAGAGTTTCCAAATTATCCAATATATTCCCTGCCTGTGCAGGATCGCCCATCCGCAGAGTCATTTTATCAAAAAAACCACCCTGTTCGACATCTTTAAAAAGCGCCTCCATATCTTTTAGCTCATCCCCTTTGAGGCCTTTAAGAAGCGCCTCCTTAGCATTATTCGCCAACATCTGGGATGTTCCTGCTGGATTAGCCACCGCCATCACAGGCAATGTTGCCTTCGCCAAGGCAGGATGTTTGTCCATAAACTCATTCGCGACTTTAGGGTCATTACCAGCTACAAGCTTAGGTAATATCTTTTCAATATCTGCCCCATGTTCAGCAAAATCTTTTCCAACTGCCGTCATAAGCTCTTCATTGCCTTGTATCTTTTTGACAACATTTAAAACATCAGAATCAGTCCCTTTCCCCACAGAATAAGGAAGTAATTCCATAAAATTAACCCCTAACTCTAACGGAGATGTTACGGCTGATATTTGTGTTGTGGGTACTTGCGCTGGAGATGGAGACTGTACTTCCTGTACTGTTTCAATCATAGATGGCTTATTTTGTGCATTATTCAACTCTACAGGTTTTTGTGTCATAGGCGCTTGCGAAAGCTCAACTTGTGTACTATCTATTTGTTTTTCTACAGGTTGTATAGATTTTGTACTTAGATTCACTGGATCTGGTCTATTATCCATTGCTTTTTTCAATATCGCCTGCGCTTGCTTTGAGCTCTGGGCAGGATCTGCCATTGCATACGCCGTTTGTCTGTTGTCCATGAGAAATTGTCTCGTCTCTGGATCATCTAAATTATTGGCTATTTTTGTCTGTTTTTCATTTGTTTCTCCCGTATCTCGGAGAAATTGTTTTAAGGCTCCTGGATTATCAAGTGAGGCATCAACCCATTCTTTTCTAAAGGGGATATTTTTTCCAAATTTCTCTTCCAATCCAGGCAGTTCTCCAAATTTAGTATTTGTACCTTTAACAATTGGATTGCTCATAATAGAGTCTCTGTTATGTATTAAAATGCCCATCCGCTCCGCTTGCGTTGCCAGATTTTTTGCACTATCTAAAAGTCCCATCGTCCCTATCCTTCCTCTTCTATTTCATCCACTGGCTCAAACAACATCTTTGCTGTCACATAGGCCATTTGTTCTCTTAATTTCTCGGGGAGGTCTTCCCATTCTGTGGTTAATATTGTTTGCGCCTCATCCATAATTTTTAAGGCCAGCTCGTCGCCTTGTTGCGCGGCCAGTGACATGATCGTCATGAGCTGTTCAACATAGTGTTTTGTGTTTGTAGGCTTTTTAGCTGTACTCATTCTTTTGTTAATCCTTTAATGTGTGTTTGCGAACGACAAGAGGGATAATGTAAGGAATGCCTATCATTTTCCCCGTGTTCTTTTCAAAACGGACGATCTTTACATCCTTGGCATTTATCATTCTTTTTTCAAAAACATCATGTATTTTCATGCCCAACCCTTGTAACTGCCCATGAACAGTTACAAAATAAAGCTGTTGGAGATCAATATCATATTCTGCCCACCAATAGGGACTTGGCAATGCTCTTGTAATGATAACAAGAACCCCTCCTTCTGGGTTGGTCACAAGCTCAACCTCCATCAGGGAGGAGATAGACGGCAAAATGGGCGTGTCTGCGCTTAATTTATCAAACTTTTCTAATGGTTTTTTCTTCTGGGCCATGGCCACACTTATCACCTCATATGACGACTAATTTAGTAAACATTATAATTATACCTGAAAGTACTCTTCAAACGCAAACTTTAGGGATATTTTTCAAAGAGAGTCAGTGCTTATTTTTTTGTGGGCGTCAAATCCCCCAAAAAACGGGCGGGCCCTCGAATAACTAAATTGATCTCTGACTCTAATAAAAATGGAACCGTTAGATTAAATTTTCTAACTTTCTCAGGGTCTTCAATAGCAAAAATAAACTCTCGATCACTCATTCCACGACGGAGATAAAAATAGTCCATTACAATTTGTCCCGTCTCCTCTCTTTTGAACATGCAGGTGCCTCGGTGGACAATATACTGACCAAATGAATCAATTGTTATATATTCCACCGCCACATCTGGGCCTCGTTCACGAATATCTACAAATCTCAATTCAGAAGGATATTGTACATTCAATTCAATATATGTCCGACACACACCAAAGAATTGTGTCCCTATAATATAAATAGGCTGTGTGCCCCAATACCAAAGACCAAAGAGTAACGCTACAATAGACCAAAGAGCAATTTTTTTCTTACTCTTTGGTTTAAATATCTTTTTTTTCTTTTTCTTTTTTTTCTGAGTGGGATGAATATCATCCTCAGAAGAAATGTCAGTGGTTACCTCATTCATTGTCTACGCCTTTTCTACGATATCTCGTCGGGTGTAGATAGTTTGATACTTGCTGTAATCAACTCTTCAACAATTTCTTCAATAACAGCTCCTGCCGTTGCAACACGACTTTCACCCTCTCCTTCTGCTCTCAGTAACACACGGCGCTTCATTTCAGTCCGTGCACTTCCACCAGGAAAATAGATAGACAAGACACGACGTGCACGTTGTGCTCCAATTTGACCATAAAGTCGTGTTCGCAAAGCGACATCCTCGGAAGACGTTGATAAAGCCCATAATTCAATTGGGCCTAGTGTATTAATCAAATGTTGTTCATATCGGCCTTCATTTGTTCCAAGGATAAGAAGGACAGGGCCTCCAGAAGAGCGTGGCCCTGTTAAATTATGGCGCACAACCGTACGTGCAGACTCGGAAAGCCCAAAACGATTCTTAACATTCTCAATCGCCTGTTCAGACACAGCTGTTCCCAACACCCACACTCCTGTTGCCAAATCAACCATATCATCATCAAAATCATCCAGAAGCTGTGAGGCTAAAACAATCTGAACGTTTCTTTTCCGCCCCTCTCGGACATCACGGACAACTTGTCCCCGAACAGCTAGGGAAGAGCTTGTTCTATGAAATTCATCATAACATAAGCGCTTTTGTGTTTCCTCTAAATCTTGTAAACGAGCTTCATGATGAGGTCTGTATTTCTCTGGAATTTGCTGGAGAGCTTCAGATCCCATCCACCAACTTCGCACCAAAGCATGGCGACCAAGCATATACATGACGGCCGTTTGTCGATCGGCTGTATCATCTCCTTGAGGACAAACATCCATCAAATCAAGAGAACAAACACGCGCATCTGAAATTTCAAATTGAGTCACAGAGGATAAAATTGGATATTCTTTGATCGCAGATGTAATCATACGTTCAAATGCATTAATAATATTTTCCGTCCCTGTTCCAATCGTTGCCTGCTCCATGAGTGTTTTAATTTGTGGACGACGCGCTGCTGTAATTGTGTCACTCAATACAGGGACAGCATGCCGTTGTGCTAGATTGGCAACATGCGGCAGATCTAAATCATAGAGTTTATCAACAACATCCCACCAATAAGGATCTGTTGGTAGGTGGATATTGTATTTACGAATAACATCATCAACTTCAAAATCGATGCGAGGAAGATAAAGACGTGGCTCAGCATTTGCTTGCTCATCATGACGCCAACGATACATCTCATCAATGACAAATCCAGCCAATTGCTGAATGCCGTCATACGGTTTTTCACTCCCAGGCGATGTACAAAGAAGTGTTAAAAGCTGAACTAAATAGCTTCGCTCATCGACCAAAGGCCGTCGACACCCTAATTGGGTATCAAACGGATTAATGGCATATTCCTGAGACATTTGTAAACGGTAGTAAGACGCCTCATGCGCACGAGAAGGAGGGAGAGCATCCTTAATTAAAGAAATCAATCCAGAGGAAGAGGGGCCAATATCAATAACAGCGATATAAGGTAAACTCGCAAGTCCTGGAGATAGAATTGTGGCCAAATTCAATGTATTCATCAAGACAGACTTCCCTCCCCCAGGTTGAGAAAAAATTAAGTCGAACCATGTCGTCGTCAAGTTAGTTCCCGTTTGATAGGGCCAAACCTTACCATCGGGCGTCCTTAACATCATAGAACCAGTAGCAAAGGGACTGGAGGGGCGTTGCCACGGAATAAATTTCATCACATCAAACATAGGGGCAATGGCAGCAGGAGCCGTTCCTGCACAATGAACCCCCATGGCGGAGGCCATCACACAATCGAGAGGATCTCCTGACACATCACTGACCTGACAATATCCCCAACTTTCAACCGATTGAACGAGAATCGAGAGACGTTCGTCAAGTAATTTTCTTTGTCCTCGAGGCGCCCATGTTGCAAAAGAGACTCGAAGCTTAACGACAGGCTCTTTCCTCGACATTGCAACTAATCCCTCAAGAGCATATTTGATTTGCTTATTCATGCTATTCGTCACACCAAAAATTGTCGCCAAAAATGTCTGGAAAGCCATTGCTTGCGCGCCTCCACCCTCAATAAGAAACGAGATTCTATAAGGAACTTTTGCTTCAAATAACCTATTTAGGAGTTGCGGGAAAGGGGTTGGATCCATTGGTGCTAAAACAATATCAGCCCCTGCCCATAACAAATCACCAAGCTGTACAGCTTTCTCATCAAGCACACGAGAATCACCCACAGCCAATTGATGCCTCAAGGGAGGCCACAAAATGTCTGACATATCTTTATTACTCGTCGGGGCACGAGGAGGCAAAGGATCACCAGGAAGACAGGCGCGCCAATTAACATTAGCTTTCACTGGAAACAGATTATTACGAATAGCACTCAGAGCATTATGGACGTCCATCAATTCACCGCGAATACCAATCTCTTCCAACCCTCCTGTAATAGAAGTTACAAAGCTTTTATGTCTTGTCCGCAAAGCATCAAGACCTACAAAAGGATTTTGTGCCTGCGAGGCATTAATCCATTTTCTTTCTTTCCTTTCTTTTGCAACACGCCCTATTTCTGCTTTTGTCAAAATCGACGGACGAGTCCACAGAACAAAATAACATTCCTCATAGGATAAAAAGTTACTCAAATGGCGAATACGTTCCTCAAACAAATCCTCAAGCTCTAAACCAATATTTTTGGCCGTTGTCTTTGAGGGTCTAATCAACCTCTCTAATTCATCTCGAATACGCCCTGGATCCCTTACAAAGTAAACTTGTAGGGCATGTCCTTGGCGATCAAACCGTGATCCAATTTTTAACGTTGAGGATTTAACAATATGGTCATACTCTTCATCTCCTATAATCTGACGGCTTCCATCCACGCGAACATAGGAAATTAGTGATCCATCCATCGCAGCAAGGGTGTGTTCATCGTCTGCTGTTTCCAAATTAATGAATGTTTCTACAGCTTGCCTAACAGCAATTTGAAAAGGGTTTAGGATCGTTTCTATAAACTTCATGGAGCACTATAATTTTAATGTTATTTTAGAAAGGCGCAAGGGTTACTCGCTATTGTGCTCTACATTCTTATAAAGATCAATCCAGTTATTCGGGATTTTACCGCTAAAGGGTCCTTCTTTCGACCTCCAATACGCTAATATCTGTGGAAATTGATTAAATTCTAAATCTTGCTCTTTAATAATACGACGATCAAGAGGAAATAAACGCACACCATCCAAACGCACCGCACGCTCAGCATATCTCTTTCGGCTAATATAATCTCGTAAAACATGCGCCAAAATAGTGGGGTCATCTGTCCCAATCCGTTCTTTAACATCTACACGCCGCGTCATCAAAGTATCTAGTATTTTTCGTGCTGTCTCTGACATAGCACCCTGAGAAATACGCGCCACATATAAAGCTCTTGCAATATGATGCAAATCCATTTGACTGATTTCTGGTAACCACAAGAGAATTCCAGAACGCATTTGAGCGACATCCTCCAAAAAGAAACATTGGCGACAAAATATACAAACTGTTACTACATTATCTTCCCTAGAGGGCGCAGCCTGATCCAGTAATAATATATCTTGATATTTCTGAGATCGAAAGTGACAACACTGACAAATATAATCATCACGCTCTAAAATCTTATTTTTAAGAGAAGTCTGTTGATCTGTGTCTTTTTCAGATAAAACGGCACTGCTCTTTTGAGCAATGCCGAGTGTTATAGGTATCATATCAATCCTTATTAGAACGACATTGCATTCAAAGATGATTGGCTAACCGCAGATCCAGAACCGATCGTTTCAAACGCGGCTTCTGAGAGAATGGGGAGGGCAAATAGACCTCCACCAGCAGCCAAACGAATAGCTCCATTTTTCAACGGCTCTTGTGTTGGGTTTTCGACATGTTCCTTAATCTTAAGAACACCAAGCACCATCAACAACATCCCAAATAAATAAGATACAGCTGAAATCAGTGTTGGAAAATTTGCGATAGAATCCACAAGATTTTGCGCAATTGAGTTAAAGTTATTGGCACCAGCAAATGCAGATTCAGCATAAAACATACCTGTTGTAAATACTGCACCAGTAACTAAAAGTGAACGATTGAGTTTCTTAAACATAAGATTTTTCCTTTTTTAAAATATTTAAACAAAGCTTACAAAGCTTAAACCAAATGTACTTTGGACGGCGTTAACAACACCACCAATATTTACAGCCAGAGCCCCACCAATGATGTGAGACAATGCAGCCATAAGAGACGCTTGACCATTTCCTTCTGCCACGTCACGCAATATGAATATACCACGAACAAAGGCAATAAGTCCAACAAGAATCATAAAAGCAACAATTGAGCTAATGACAGATTGGATATGGTTATCAACTAAGATATCACCTGTCGTTGCTATAATACCAAAAGCATCAATTGTTGTAAAACCAAACAAAGATCCTGTCGCCGCGCGCATAAGGGTATCAATAGAAAATAACACACCCGCAACAATAAATGTAAAAATAGTCCCAATACCGCTTGGCCCTCTAGGCCCTTCCTGAGACGTTTTCAACAAACGACTGATCCCGATCATAACTAAAATAATTCCTGCAAGATACCCAAAACCAGATATAAGCACCAGCATTGGTGAAAAAATGTCTGCGATCAAGAAAAACATCATTGCATCCAGACCACCACCAGTAGGTGTTCCGCTGACAATTCCACTGCTCGTAAATAGCCCTGCAGGGCCTCCAGCAGTTAGAGTGTTCTTGATTGCACTTGTCACCATTGGAAGTGCTAAAAAAGCACCAGCAGCAACATAGCGTTTAAGAGGTTCTGAAATATGAGTCTGCCTAGGATCTTCAACATGCTCCTTTGTCTTTATGATCGCCATCACAAGAATAAAGATCCCAAACAAATAGGAAACAGAAGCAAAAAGAAAGGGGAGGAGTGCCGTTCCCGCTAAAAGGTTACAAATAATATCTCCCAAAGAGCCAAAAGCTCCATACCCAGCACAACCAGCACCTGTTCCTCCGAGACAAATAGTACCTAAAAGGGGAATGGACACACATATCGCCGCAAAGGCAGTTGTACTTTTTAGAACAGAAAAAACAAAAACGGACAGAAAGGCTACCCAATATTTCTTTAAGAATGGAGTATCCCGTACAATGCTCTTTTTAAGCTGTTTCATGTCCTTAATATTTATCATACATCTATTACACCACACTTAAGGTACTTTTGACAAACTAGGGCCATTAAAATAAATATAAAATATTGATACAAAAGAAAAAATTTAAGAATTTAAATTAAATTAGAAATATAAAAAAATCAGAAATATGGAAGACAGAAATATGGAAGACAATAGACTAAGGTTCAACAATTGAAACAAGAGTTCCTTTCACTTCCCAAAGCCCCTTTTCATTGATCCCAATATACTCAATCTTCCCCAATCCAGAAAAAATATCTCCAACTTTTACAGAAACAGTACCATTTGAAGACGCAGAGGATAACAAGGCCCTTCCTGGTTGCGCACTGCGAATTATCCATACAGGAAGGCTCTTTTTAACACTAGGCTTAGACTCCGCACTTAGCACGTCAGAATAGGTTTTTGATGGTTTTTTATTTACTTTCAAACGCTTAATCTCTTTTTTGAGCGCGCTAAGTTCGGCACGAAAATCATCAGGGGAAATACTATCTTGTTGTTTTTTCATTGAGCGTGCTTCAACAGAAGACAACATACCCTCTAAACCAGACATCCGTTCTTCAATCTCATGGAGACGAACAGCCAAACCTTGTAAATCTTCTGACTCAAGAGCAGGCATGGATTTATCTACGACAGGTGAATTCATCATTTCTTGGGAATCTTTACGAGTCAGGTTAGACTTAGATACTTCTGATAATACATCTATTTTAACATCTGAGACAAGTTGGTCTATAGGATCTATATTCTCAGATAAATCTTTTGAATTATTTGATGTAAAATCGCTAAAAAAATCATCATTTACCTCAGAAATATTCATCTCATCCATAGACAGATCCTTTATGGGAGGAGGGAGCTGGGCATCCCCTTCCAAAGAGTCTTGTGACATCATATTTGATACATCCATAGTATCCATAGCTTTTTTATTCAACGCAGATGGTACGGGCTGTTGCCCTTGATCACTGACAAAAACTTTGTCCTCTGGCACAATGGATCCACCCATAAACTGGGTAAAGGCAAACCCTCCTCCCAAACAAAAAATCAAAACAAGAACAGTCCAAAACAGAAAGGAGCTTTTCTTTTTGGGCTGAGAAGGGAGATCAGCAGACTCATACCCGTCATCGAATTCATCATCGAATTCATCATCGAATTCATCATCATTTACAAAAAACATTTTTACTCTCCCGTTATATTTTATTAAAGTGGATCAACGACAACATTTGCAGAACCTCCTTCGTCTACAAAAGAAATATTTGACGTATTGTTTCCTCCTCCTCTTTGACAAGGTCCGTCTTCACACACAGGATCAACAAAGAGAATACCGATAGGGGTTCCTGGGGGAACTCTTATCAATGTATCAACATCTGAATAATCTTCTTTTAGAATATCACCCGCAGTCTGAGCTGCCGCAGCGATACCCTGTGCAACTTCCTCTTCAGTGTTTAATTCTTCTTGCGAATCAATCACGGTCCCTCCAGTGTTAACAACAGTAACACTTGTAGTTGTAGCCACCGCCTCTGCAAAAGCGGACACAAAGTCAGCCGCAGCAGGGACAATAACGCGCCTAAACCATCGACGATCAATTTCTGTTTGCATCGCAGGGAATAAAGTGTCTGTGTCTATCGCAATAGCATTAATTTCGTACGACTTTCCATCCTTTACGGCTCTACTAAATGTTAAAATAATAAAGTCCTCTTCCTTCTTAAACTCACCAATAAGCCGGGCTCCTGCCAAAGGTCCTGTAACTAGCTCAGCCAATACAGGCGCCTGTTCCCAGTCCGTATTTGCCTCTAATAAAGTCTGCCCATATTCGATAGCCGTTGCTGAAATAATTTGAACAGAGACCTGTTCCTCTGAGCCAGAATCTAACTCATTATCAGAACCTATATTCTCTCCTAGATTTTCCTTTACAATAGGAGTTACCTCTATATGTTCCAGCTCTCTGATCTCTCTCTCGGTAATAATGCCCTGCATTTGCTCCGACATAGCTTCCGCTAACTGAACCAAAGCCTGATCTCTTGCTTGGTCTACACCAGGGTTTACTTCAGGAATAAAAGGAAGAGGTTCATCTTCAATCTTTTCATTTTGAATTGCTTTCCACGTCTCCAAAGGATCAATCGTACTTTGATCATCCGTCATAGAATCCCTATTATTTTGAGCTGGTGTAATAGGAATGGGAATAAAACTACTCTGAGTGTCTATTGCATCATTACGCGTGTCTTGATTAAGTGTTTCAAGGGCTTCTATCATATTGGGATCCAATTCTTCAGTCCCCACATTTTCACTCACAGCACTACCAACACGTACATTTGAGCGCGCAATTTCATCTGACCCCCCAAAGAAAAAAATCCCTGCAATAATAAGTAAAACGGTGCCACCAACACCAGCTATCTTGGGAACTCCTCGTCCACTTCCAGAAGAAGCTCCATCATCAAAATTATCAAAATCTCCACCAAAATCATCATCAAGATCAAAATTTTGATCCTCTTCGTGACTCTCGTCTATATTACAAACCATCAATAGCCTCTTTCTTTTTCAAATATGCTCTTACTATACGCCCATTATCTGACATCAAAAGAACGGGCGCATCCCCAATTTGATACACCGTTGTTCCATCAGACGATTTAACAGATGCCATCCATCCGGGAGACAACAAAATATGAGGTGTTCTAACATAAGTAGCCCCTTCCAAAACATAAGCAGACGTACGAGAATCCAATCCAGAAACTATTAATTTTTCAGATTGATCCGGAATAACACCCGTCAATATAGCACTCATATCTTTACCACCAGCGACCGTCGAAATTGGCAGAGAAAGAATAGGAGGGGTAGCATTCGGACCCAACTCCGGAATTCTAAGATCAGCACGATAGTGAACCTGATCACGCGCCGTCGTAAGCGTTAAAATAATAGGTGTTTTTAGCCCAACAAGTCGAACCGATATATTCCCCTGCCCAAATTCTGACAAAGGAGTGACACGGATAATATGAGAACTATCCTCGGGTTGAATAATTTGATATTCTCCTGCCCACCCCATATCCTGAATAGGCCATTTTTCACCCGTAACATCTATAAAATTTAAGGTCGTAACATAACCAACAGCCGTTTTGATTTGCAGAGGCGCCACCCCTGGATCAAGAGAAACTGTGTCGATTGTATTCACAGGGCTTGGTATGGCATATCTTAGATCTTTAACGGCGTCCTGCGTCTCATCAAAATGCTCTAAAAACGCTCGGATTTGCTCTGGGTCTAGTGGTAAAAGCCCCGTTATAGCAGCCTCAAAAGCGGCCTCTGAAATGGGAACTTCTGGCTCTTCTTCCACTGCAGGCAATCCCGTCGATGGGAGTTGCATCCCTGGAGTCTTTTTCTGAGGGACTTTTGCCTCAGATTCAATGGCTCTTTCTAAAATCGAATCAAACCCTTCATAAGAGGGCAAAACCGTGGATTTTGGAGGAGGAACCTCTGTCTGTGCAATAGAAGAAAATGAATAAACACACAAATAAATACAAAACAATAAAAACGACAAAAATCTAGATATATAAACACTCATAGGAAACCACTTTCAACTCATTAATTATTCTAACCACTGCTCTATCCCTACCCCATGAGGGTTCTCCAACTTTGGAACACGAACAATCCGCAATCGAACCATAGGATCTTCGGAACGAATTTTAGACCCCGCCTTATAAGTAACATTCATAGGAATTTCAACAACCCACTCATAACGACCATTCACCATTCCTTCTTGAACAATAACAGGCGCTCTAACTGGCGCAGCCGTTACAACTTGCTTAAATTCTTCAACCGCACCCATAATCCCTGAGACTTCAAGAGCCTCTGTAAACTTTGCCCATCCAGGACGTGTAAAAAACCGAGATGATTCTTGCAAACGCTTTTTGTAGTCGTGAAATCCAAATGTCATTGTTTGCGCCACAGCCTGTGCAGACCAAGACATAAGAGCAGGTGTGCTCAAATTAGGTTCAGAGAGAGCGGTCATCTTAACAAGACGCCCATCTGCTGTGGTCGCAAAATAAACATACTCAATCTCTTTACTCATCACCAAGTACAAAATAATAACCCCAAGCACCAAAAGAACTGAGGCCTGCACAATAGCGGCAAGCTTAAGAAGCCTGTATCCATCACGATAAAAATGATTTCGGAGCGCAACCGCAGACACGCCTTGAACAGCCTTTAATGACTGCTCCGTACTATCCCCACCAGACCCCGATAAAGATTCTGGTTTCATATTTTTTTGTAACTTACTCATATTATATAGGTATCTTAAAAAGTGACTTAATTTACATTATCATATAGACATACTGTATTGTTAGAGAGGGAAAATGACAACCCTAAAATTTAAAGAAACAGCTCCTAAATTCCCCCAAAACCAACTTGAGAGCTCCAAAAACGTTCCAACATCTTAAGGGTTTCCCCAGCTTCCTTCAAGCGATCCCCCGATAAAGGCGTTCCCTCAAGGTTTTTTTCATGCGTCTGAAACATCTCATCTATCAAGCTATGAAGAGCCTTCCCTTTATCTGTTAGCTTCACACGAATAGAGCGCTTATCGTGTACAGACCGCGCTTGATCTAAATACCCATTCTCCACCATTTTCTTTACATTGTAGGACACATTTGATCCAAGATAATACCCACGGAGCGTCAGCTCTCCGACTGTGAGCTCATCATGCCCAATACTGTGCAAAATCATTGTTTGCACATTGTTAATATCTTGAATATTCTTTTTATCCAGCTCAACCTTCACAACGTCAAGAAAATAACGGTGTAAGCGTTCAATAAGCTGAATTGCCTCATAATACGGGGTCGTCACAAATTTTCTCCATTCAGGTTCTAAAGTTCTCTGCCCAGCTTTATTAAAGTTGCCTTCTTAAAACATTTCGATTACATCATATCATACTGCTTGTGAAGGAAAAGTAAAATAATGCGCTTTACGACGGAGAAATGAAATGATTCCAATACACTCCAAACAAATAACACGCCTAAGACGCTTGAGACGAACACCTGCAATCCGTGACTTGGTAAGGGAAACACGGCTTTCCACCAACGATCTAATTCTCCCCATCTTCGTAGATGAAGCTTTATCTGAACGACAAGAAATATCATCTATGCCTGGTGTTTTCCGTGAAACAGAGAAAACACTTCCCGCATTTTTGAAGAAAAGTGCTCAAAATGGGCTTCAAAACTTTATTCTCTTTGGCGTTTCTTATCACAAAGATGATCAAGGGCGCGATTCTATGAAAAAAGGAGGGCTCCTAGATCGTATGATATCTCGGGCAAAAGACACTCTTCCTGAGTCTAACATCATCGCGGATGTTTGTTTTTGTGAATATACAGATCATGGGCATTGTGGGCCAATTGCGCCAAATGGAGATGTGGATAATGACGCGACACTCGAAAATATTGCAAAACAATCACTTATTGTCGCACAGGCGGGCGCAGATATTATAGCCCCTTCAGGCATGATGGATGGACAAGTCTCTGCTATTCGGGCAGCGCTTGATAGCAACAATTTCGAAACTATTCCCATTATGGCCTATTCTTCAAAATTCGCCTCAACCTATTATGGTCCTTTCCGCGATGCCGCAGGGTGTGCCTTAGGGCAATATGAACATGTTGCCAAAGATCGAAGAACCTATCAGATGGATCCTGCCAACGCCGAGGAAGCCCTTCGCGAAACCAAACAAGATATTATTGAGGGGGCTGATATGGTAATGGTTAAACCTGGGCTGGCCTATCTTGATATTCTCTACCGTGTCAAAGACGCCTTTAAAATGCCCACATTCGCTTACAATGTCAGTGGAGAATATGCCATGCTCAAAGCGGCAAGTGCGCAAGGCTGGTTAGAGTATGACACCACAATGATGGAAACACTTCTGTCTTTTAAACGGGCGGGTGCAGATGGTATTTTGACGTATTCTGCCAATGACGCGGCTAAAATTCTCAACGGCTCTTGAGACACGACAACAAATACAGTATCTTAAATATAAAGCGTTCTTTTTCTATGCTCATTCTACGCTAAAGACTTACTCAAAGGCTTATCTAACACATGAAATTCATTGGTATCTTTCTTGTTCTCTTTTGTACCGTCCTTGGTTTTGCAATGGCGGCACACTTCAACATGCCTCTCATTATGGGGGTTATGCAAAGCATGGTCATCCCCGCTCTCCCTGGAGAATTGGTGATTATTCTGGGCATTGCAATCAGTGCCTTTCTCATTGCCAATACGCCTGCACAGGTTAAATTTACACTCACATATTTCAAGGCCATTAAAGAGCCCCTTGCCTATAAAAAAGATGATTATCTTCAAATGTTAGGGCTTCTCTATTCTATCTTTAAGCTTGCGCGGACAAAAGGATGGCTCGCGATGGAACAGCATATTGAAAACCCTGAAGACAGTGAGCTTTTCAGTCAATTTCCTAAATTTGCAAAAAACAAAGAAGCCGTACTTTTCTTGTGTGATTACCTCCGCATTATCTCGCTTGGCAATGAGAACCCTCATGAGTTAGAAGCCCTCATGGATTTAGAAATTGAAACCATCGAACATCACCATTCACAACCAGGTCATTCTATAGAAACCCTCTCAGATGGGCTTCCTGCCCTTGGGATTGTTGCGGCGGTACTGGGTGTTATCAAAACGATGGCCTCTATAGCAGAGCCTCCTGAAGTTCTTGGAAAACTCATTGGAGCGGCGCTGACGGGGACTTTTCTAGGCGTCTGGCTAGGGTACTCTCTTATCGGACCTATTGCCAAAGCCATGCTTGGACGTGCAGAATCTGAAGTCATGTACTACAAATGTATAAAAATGGGCATACTTGCCTATCTTCAAGGATCTGCCCCTCAAGTCTCCATTGAGTTTGCTCGTAAGCTCCTCCCCCATGAAGTGCAACCGCAGTTTCTTGAGTTGGAAGACTATGTGAATCAACTTCCTTCTCCCTTATAGATATATAACAAAAAATGGCGCAAAAACAGGCAGACAAAAAAATACAGCCCATTATCATTAAACGGGTTAAAAAAGTCTCAGGCGGTCATCATGGGGGCGCTTGGAAAGTGGCCTATGCTGATTTTGTCACGGCGATGATGGCTCTTTTTCTTTTGCTGTGGCTTATCAATGTCACAACAGATGAGCAAAAAGCAGATCTTGCCGCCTTTTTTATTGATCCAAGCCACCCCAAAGTTTCAAAGGTTGAGTCTGGCGCAGATGGCGTGATGGGAGGCACATCCCAATCAAAAATTGGCGCCATGAGTGAAATGCTTCAACCTCCGATTACCCCTCAATTATCACGACAAGACACCCCAAATGATGCCAAAAAAGAAGATCTCAAACATGTCTTTGAAAATCAGTTTGATAGGCTTAAGAAAGAGCAAGAAGACCAAGATTTTATGAAGGCCAGTGAAAAACTCCAACAAGCTATTCGTACGGACCCAGAACTCAAAGAACTCGCCAAGAACCTCATGGTGGATATGACCTCTGAAGGGTTAAGAATTCAAATCCTTGATCAGCAAGGAAAGCCAATGTTCCCCTCTGGCAGTGCGCAGATGTTTCAAAAAACACAGAAATTAATGTCTCATGTTGCCAAAATTATAAGGAGCATGCCCAATGCTATTTCCATTCGCGGACATACAGATGGAAAACCTTTCCGAGGCAATGGAGACTATTCAAACTGGGAACTCTCCGCAGATCGTGCGAATGCAAGTCGTCGTGTTCTAATCGCCAATGGGATTCCCTCTTCAAAAATTTCTAATGTCGTTGGAAAATCAGACACAGATCATTTTAACAAGGATAATCCCTTAGACAGTAAAAATAGACGAATCAGTATTATTCTCCTCCGAGACTCTCTCACAACAGGCAGTAGTGCTGGTGGTGTGCACACAAATGACAACGCTCCAAAGAAACCAAGAAAATACAAAAAATCACGCGGAACTGTCCAATTCCCATAGATATATTATATATATTGACAAGACATAATTTTAAACATTAAGGTGACATCATGACTATAGACTCCGCCCTTTTAGACCTTCTTGTTTGCCCTCAAACCAAAGAACCTTTGCGCTATGATAAGGAGGCTCAAGAGCTTATCTCTGACCGTGCAGGTCTTGCTTATCCTATTCGAGACGGCATCCCCATCATGCTTCCTGATGAAGCGCGTCCTTTGAAAGACACTGAGACAAAGAAATGAGTGGGTTTTTAGACAATCCAGCGGATCTTAACCATCTTCAGATGGTTAATCCCAAAGATGTAATAAAATTAGTCAAACGGCTCAACACACTCACACCAAAAAAGCTAAAGGGACAAAAGCTTGTTGTTGCGATTGGAACAGGAGGAACGATTGCAATGAAAATTGACGAGTCTATCGCGCGTCCAGATCTCAATTTTCAAAAACTTCTCCACCACACCAACAGTGACCTCACAAAATTCTTTCACATTGAAAGCCTAGATGCCTTTTCTATTGATAGCTCCCAAATGAAATATCGCCATGTCCAAGAGATGGCCGTGGTGATGGCCTATATTTACCACACTCTCAAAGTCCCTTTCATAGGTTTTCTCGTGACACATGGAACAGACACGATGGCCTATACAGCGGCAGCATTATCTTTAATGATGGGACGAGGCTTGCCCTTTTCTGCCGTGTATACAGGGGCACAAAAGCCAATTCAAGAGCCCATGAATGATGCAGGAATCAACATCCGTAACGCCTTATTTACACTGGATTCCCTCTCTCAAAAGAAAATGGCAGAAATCGTTATTGTTATGGCAGAACGAGCTATGATAGCAACATCTGCCGTGAAGGTCGACGATACATCCGTCCATGCTTTTGATTCCCCTCTCCATAAATATATTTCAAAATTTTCTGCTCTAGAATACCCCATTCGCCTTGCGTCATGGCTCAATCCCCGTCGCACAGAGCCTTTTGTACCTAAAATATGGACACATGACTATTCTCGGACTTTGATTGTCCATTCTCGTCTTGGTCTTAACCCCTCTGAAATCAAACATCGACTAACCGATCCAAACATCAAAGCCATTCTCCTCTTTTCCTATGGAACAGGGTCTGTCCACGAAGAGATTGCCAATGTGATTGCTCAGACATCTAAAGACCTCACCCTTCCCATGTTTGTCGTTAATCCTGTTGATGCACGCTATAGAGTGACTTATCAATCGAGTAAGGATATGATTGAAAAAGGTGTTGTGTCCTTATACATGACCCTCCCCTCAGCCCTTGCCAAAATCGAAATCGCATTGGAAGAATTCCCAAACGACATCATAAAAATTGGGCAATTTATGACTGAAAACTACGTCGGAGAAGTCCCAGATGAAAACTCTCGCTTTAGACCTATCTTAGAGCGGTAATCAGAGGCTTATCCCCGAACTATTAATACAGACAAAGCTCTGACCAGCACCAGTTTTTGCAACAGAGCCCTAGGTTTGTCACTCCCCGCCATTGACAAACAATATTCCCACACTTATAGTAATTCAAAATAACATTTAGACGTGCTATACTGTTGCATGACTTGTTCTATAGACCTCCGAAAAAGAGTGGTAAAACATCGGCAAAAAGAAGTGACGGATTTGATCTCTTTGTAGGATTAGCCCCCTCCTGAAAGAGAGATGGGGTATACGATACACGAGATCTAGTGCCTATTTAACCACCATTATTAAGAACTCATAATTAATATCAGATAGTTACGATCATATGCATTTCTCGAAAAAATAGAATAACCCCTCTGATTTTGATAAATTATACACATTATCAACAGTGGTCTTAATAAGAGCACTAATATCAGGTAAGAGAAGTTGAAAAAAAGCAATCACTTACAACGTATTCAAATTATTATCTTCGTAGGAGCAATCATATTACTCCTATGGGGATCTATGGCGAACCTTGATATTATTGTCTCTGCACGTGGAGAAGTCATATCTGAAAGCGATTTAGAGAAAATACAACATCGGGAAGGGGGCATCTTAGATGAGCTTCTCGTCAAAGAAGGGGACTATATCCATAAAGGACAGGCCATCGCCCGTCTTACTGCTCTAGAGCGCAATTCAGAACTAGATTCAATGACCGTTGAAATTATAAGGCTGAACTTAGAAGTTGAGAAGCTAGATTCTTTTATACAAGAGAGGTGGTCCTACTTTGTTGGACAGTTTTGCGGCAATGCTAAGCTCCCTTTGTTTGGGTTATGCCGCTTGTTTTAGATATTGAGGGGGTACCCCCTCAATATCTAAAACGGGATTATAAACTTCTGCTGG
>JAJRSA010000038.1 GCA_024279035.1 Alphaproteobacteria bacterium | reverse complement strand
TGAGGCAGGAACAGATTTACCAGACACACAAATAGGAGCACCAGGCGGAGATGCCCCACTTGCTACAATTACAGGGACAGCTGGTGATGATATTAAACTCTACGGCACAAATGAAGCGGGCGGAGATGTGATTGATGCCCTTGCCGGAAATGATTATGTGATTGCAGGTGCCGGAGATGACACCGTCTTTGGACGAGATGGAAATGATAGAATTACAGGCGGAGAAGGCAATGACATCCTCAATGGTGATGCTGGAGATGATTATCTCGCAGGAGGAAACGGCAATGACACTCTTAATGGTGGGGATGATGATGATCGTCTCTATGGGAATGATGGGGATGATATCATCAATGGAGACGCAGGAAATGACCGTATCTATGGAGGAAACGGAATAGATACCATCAATGGGGGCACTGGAAACGATACTATCGGAGGTCATGCGGGTGACGATGTCATTAACGGCGATGACGGCGCAGACAGGCTCTATGGAAATGATGGAAACGATACTATTCGTGGAGGAAATGACAATGATCAAATCCGTGGGGGAGATGGAGGAGACTTTCTTTACGGCGATGCAGGGGATGATAACCTTGACGGCCAAAATGGCGATGATCGCTTAGAGGGTGGACTAGGCATTGACAACCTTAGTGGAGATGATGGGAATGACACGCTTTTAGGAGATGACGGGAATGACACGCTCAATGGCGGACAAGGGGCAGATATTATTCGTGGGGGCAATGATGATGATATTCTCTTTGGCGGAGGGATTGACTCCTATGATCAATATGTGATTCGAAGCGGCGCAACGGGTGGACCGTCAACGGTCTTTTTCCTTGAGCAAACACAAAGCTTTTACCGCTACGTGAATGTTGCCGTTGATTATGCAACAGCGGAATCTACAGCACAATCCATTCTCATTAATGGCGTAGGGGGGCATCTGGTTACAATTACCTCACAAGTTGAAAATGGTTTTGTTCAAAATCTGTTGGAGGCAGGGCAATCGTCATGGACATCAGCACAAGGAGATGGTGCAGGCGCAGAATGGGCATGGAACGGGGGCGTAGAGACAGGAACTGTTTTTTCTGTTGGAGCAACCTCAGCCAATAATTCATATGAAAACTGGCAAGCAGGAGAGCCCAATGCAGGCTCTAATCAAGCCGCTCGTATCCAGCAATCCAGTGGTGAATGGACAGATCGTGATTTAACAGACACTTATCACTATGTGATTGAGTGGGATGCGTCAGATATCATGGCAGATATTGGGAATGATTTTCTCTACGGTGATGCTGGGAATGATACCCTTTACGGAGGAGCTGGAAATGATCGTCTTGAAGGGGGAGCTGATAACGACATCCTCTATGGAGAAGATGGAGCTGATACGATGCTCGGAGAGGCAGGAGCGGATATCCTTTATGGTGGAGCTGGGGGCGATAACATGATCGGTGGGGCTGGGAATGATACCCTTTACGGCGATGAAGTCACACAAGTGATTGGAGAAGCAGGGCAAGTCTTTGGTGTAACACAAACAAGTGGCGCCCAATGGCACACTGTGAATTTCAGTGCGACCATTCTCAATCCTGTGATTAAAATGACAATGAATACATTAAACGGCACAGATCCCAATGCACTCCGTGTGAGGAACGTTACAGACACAGGTTTTGAATTTCAAATTGATGAATGGGACTATCTGGATGGAGCTCATGGAACAGCTGATGATGTTTCATGGTTAGCAATTTCTGCAGGGACACACACACTTGATAACGGGATGCTTATCCAAGCAGGGACAACCAATGTGACCAATGAAAGTTCAACGAATGTGTTCTTTAGTACGGCGTTTGGATCAAACCCTGTGGTGATGTCCCAAGTCATGACCGATAATGGATCGGAAGCCGTTGCCAACAGAAATAGTAATGTCACAACAACAGGTTTACGCGTTCGTATGCAAGAAGAAGAAGGTACAGATAATCTTCATGCTACAGAAACGATGGGATGGATTGCCATCGATACGGGTGGATCCGCAGGCAGTGGTTTATTGGTCGGAACAACAGGAGACATTGTTCGACATACAACAACAAATATAAATTTCGGAGGAGATTTTGCAAGTAATCAACCTGTTGTTATCATGGATATGCAACGGACTGATGGAGGAGACACCGCCGTTACACGAGGAGTAACAGGGGTAACATCAGGAGGAGCAGATGTGTTCATCGAAGAAGAACAAGCCAATGATTCAGAGATCAATCACACAAGAGAACCTGTTGGCTATTTAGCTCTGACCAACGGTCTTCTTTATGCAGATGGATCCAACGGAAATGATTCTGTGAGCGGAGGAGATGGTCTGGATATGCTCTGGGGAGGAGATGGGGCAGATACATTCGTTTTTGAAGCGGCAAGCGCCTATAACGATATTGATCAGGTTCTAGATTTTCGTTATGGACAAGGAGATGCGCTTGATATCAGTGATCTCATCAGCGGTTTTACAGGCATAGTCTCAGACTATGTGAATTTCGTAGATTCAGGGACAGATATGCTCGTTCAAGTGGATGCCAATGGCCTCACAGGAGGCTCAAGCTTCACAACCATTGCCCAACTTAATAATGTCACTAATCTAGATGAAACACTCCTCTATAATAATGGCGGGATTGTTATATAAATTTCTTCTTACGATAGAGTGTAGCCGTGCTCACATTTAAAAAATGGGCAGCCTCTGAGACATTATTGTTACACACCTTCAATGCATTCTCTATCGCTTTATACTCAATCGTATCCAGAGTTACCAATGTCTCTTTTGTGTTTCCGAATATAGGGGAGGGAGAATGGGAAATAGATGTCGGTGCATGCTTCAGAATAAGTGCGTCAAGAGGAGCTGGAAGCATTTCTTGTGTCACACACTCGCCCTGATGGAGGGCAACAATATTCCAAATCACATTTTGAAGTTGGCGGACATTTCCAGGCCAGTCATAATTTAGAAACTGTGTGCGTACGTGTTTTTCAAATTTCTTAAAGTCCTTTCCCTCTTCTTGTGTGTAATGATCTAGAAAATGTTGGGCAATCAATAGAATATCTTCCCCTCGATCTCGGAGAGGCGGTAAAGCAAGGGGCAACACATGAAGACGATAATAGAGATCTTCACGGAATCTTCCCTCTTGGACTTCTTTGAGAGGGTCTCGGTTGGTGGCACAGACAAAGCGGACATCAACCTGCTCTTCTTTGTCTCCTCCTACTTTTTGAAAAGTTCCTGTCTGGATAAAACGTAAGAGCTTTGTTTGAAGATCTAAATCCATTTCACAGATTTCATCAAGGAACAGAGTTCCCCTATTGGCTTGGTGTGCTAACCCCTCTCTGTCAGTGTGTGCACCTGTAAAAGCACCCTTTACATGCCCGAAAACTTCACTTTCCATGAGGTCTCGAGGAATAGCTCCACAATTAATAGCGCACAAAGGCTGTGCTTGACGTGGACTATTCATATGGAGTGCTTCAGCGCACAGTTCCTTTCCCGTGCCTGATTCCCCTGTGATAAAGACTGTGGCTTTACTTGGAGCCGCAGATTCTATGATCCTATATACGTTTTGCATGGGCAAAGATGCGCCCACAAAATTTGAAAAATCCTTCCGAGAGATGTTTTTTTCATGTGTTTGAATCACACGCTGTAAATTCTGTGTTTTAAGAACATTTTTAAGCGTACATAGCAGTCGTGTTTTACTTGTTGGTTTTACAATAAAATCACGTGCGCCTAATTGCATCGCCTTCACCGCTGTTGTCAAAGATCCATGCCCCGTGATCATAATCACAGCAGAGGGGATGCCCTGCTCATTGATGTAGTTCAAAAGATCAAGTCCTGTTCCATCGGGGAGTTGGTAGTCCAAAAGGACAATGTCATAGGACGCAGATGTAAGCTGTTCTTTTGCTTCTTCTATTGTCTCAACACACTGAATCGTACCTTTTTCATCCTCCAAATAATGACAAAATAATTCTGCCATTGTAAGATCATCTTCAATAATAAGAATACGCGCCATTTCACCCTCCATTAGAGAGAAAGGTAACAAATCTTATATCCTCTATGATAGGGAACATACGTGTGTAGTTATTTAAAAAAGCCTTTAAGCTCTTTTTGAATGTGATGTGTAGAGAGTTCTATGACTTTACTCTTCTCCATCTCCTCAAGTTGAAAAGGGCCGTACGAGAGACGAATTAGTCGATTAACCTGTAGTCCCAATGCACGCATAACATTGCGAATTTCTCTGTTTTTGCCTTCTGTGAGAGTCATTGTAATCCATGTGTTACGCCCTGTTGTTTCTTCAATTGAAGCGTTAATCGACCCATACTGTACATTTTCAAAATTTATACCATCTCTGAGTTTTTTTAAAGATGTCTTGTTAATCTCACCATATGTACGGACACGATATGTACGTTCCAATCCTGTGGCAGGAAGCTCTAAGTAGCGTGATAGTTCTCCATCATTTGTGAGCAGGAGCAATCCTTCTGTATTCAAATCCAAACGCCCAACAGTGATAAGGCGCGGGAGATCTGGTGGAAGATCATCAAACACAGTCTTGCGTCCGCGATCATCTCGACTGGTTGTCAAAAGCCCAACAGGCTTATGATAGAGGAACAAACGTGTCTTTTCTGCATTTTGAAGACGCTTTCCATCCACTTCAATTCTGTCTTGTGGAGTGACTTTGCAGGCGGGGCTCTCCAAAATATATCCGTTGAGAGAGACACGGCCTTCTGTAATCCATTTCTCAGCTTCTCTCCGAGAACAAAGCCCAGCCCGTGCTATGACTTTTGCAATGCGTTCGCCCTCTAACTTATTCTTTTCATCTCTATTCATATACGCTATGCCTGTTTTATGAGTGAAGATAACATAGCCTATATGCGCCTTGCTTTGGAAGAGGCAAAATTAGCATTTGATCGTGATGAAGTTCCAATTGGAGCCCTCCTTGTTCATAAGGACACAGGAAAGATTGGAGCACAAGCTGGGAATAGAACCATTGAACTGTCTGATCCCACAGCTCATGCAGAGATTTTATGTGTACGAAACATGTGCAAACATTTTGGCGTTCAAAGACTTCCAGACTATAATTTGTATGTAACGCTAGAACCTTGCCCGATGTGCGCAGCAGCTTTATCTTATGCTCGGTTGAATAGAATTATCTTTGGCGCGCGTGACTTAAAAAGTGGAGGGCTAAACACAGAAATTAATTTGTATCACCATTCTCAAATGCATCATAAGCCCGAGATTGTGTCTGGAATTTTGAAAAAAGAATGTGGAGACATTCTAAAAGATTTTTTTAAAGGAAAGCGCTAAAATAATTGATCTATATTATTTTCTTCTAAAAGCTGATTGATAATCCTATCAATTTCTACAGGACGACCATAATACCACCCTTGACCTCTATGAAACCCATCGTTCAGAGCACGCTCTGCCATTTCCTGCGTTTCAATTTTTTCTAAAACACGTCTATAGTCTTTAGGATTAAAGGCTACACCAGCCACAGATGAAAGAAAAACATCTCCTCCTTCAATCATTTTAATAGTTGAAATGAATTTACGCGTGTCTTTATATTTCAGTCCAGCACATTCCCCCTCTGGAACGTCATCTTGCGAGATTTCAATATTAGCATTATACAAATTTTCTATGTTTTGAGCTGCCCGTGCAGGATCATCAAAGTCAAAGCGCTCTGTAATTTCTGCAACCAAGTGTGATCCAACAGTAGGGTAATCCTTTAAAATAGCTTGAAGAGCTATTGTAAAAGTTTCACTACTAAGTGTTTTAGGGGATAGATTAACAGACAAATGAGGAAGTTTTCCTTTGGGAAGATGTGTTGCCAAGAACGACAATACAAAATGTGCACGTCTTAACATATCAAGATCATGGTTAATAATTTCATTTGTTTGCTCAAGATCATGAAATATACGTTCAGTGGCGTCAGGGTCATCAAAGCTTGTTTCAAAGCGTGACAAAACTTCGTAGTGTCTCTTGTTTGGATTGCTCAGATCTACGATAGGTTGTGCGAAAACACCTACTTCATAGCCTCGCCCTTTGCGACCAGGGAGGCGGTTAAAACTATTTACTTTATCAAAACTATACGTCATGTCAGATTGCATATTATCCTATTTGTTATTCTTTATCATTAATCTGAAATCTACTATTAGTATCTCATGAAATATGGATTTTGTCACATTTTAATCCTTTTTTAAGATTTATGAGGAGATGTTTAAAAGAGCACGCCATGCAATATCCTTACGATAAAACCCTTCATCCCACGTAATGTTAGAGATCATATCATATGTTTTTAATTTAGAAACCTCTAATGTAGGAGACATGCTTGTTACAGCTAAAACACGCCCTCCATTGCTCAACCACTGCCCGTCTTTATAGTGTGTGCCTGCATGAAAAACCTTCATGGAAGAGGTGTTCTCTAAGGCATCAAGCCCTTCAATGAGAGTGTTTTTTTCGTAAGACTCTGGGTATCCTTTGGCGGCCATAATCACACATAGTGCAGGGGCATTATTCCATTCTATCGTCTTTGTGTGTCGTGATAAATGCCCTGTTGCTGCATCATAGAGAAGAGCTACGAGATCAGACTCAAGGCGCATCATCATAGGTTGGCATTCTGGATCCCCAAAGCGCACATTATACTCAATCAAGTAAGGCTTTTCCTCGACAATCATAAGCCCTGCATAATACACACCTTTAAATGGCAGTCCTTCTGCGCTCATTGCATCTGCGGTGGGGGTGATAATATTTTCCATAACTTCACGTTCTAGCTCTGGTGTCCAAAGGTCTTTACGTGCAGGGCTAAATGCGCCCATTCCTCCCGTGTTGGGACCTTTATCCCCATCAAAAGCACGTTTGTGATCTTGGGCAGAGGTGAGAGGCAAAACAACTTTTCCATCAGAGAGGGCAAAAAAACTAACCTCTTCTCCATCCAGAAACTCTTCAATTACAACAGATGCTCCAGCCTCTCCAAATGCATTGCCAGAAAGCATATCTGACACAGTCTCTTTGGCCTGTTCAACTGTTTCTGCAATAATAACCCCTTTTCCTGCAGCTAATCCATCGGCTTTAATCACAATAGGAGCACCGACTTGGTCTATAAACGCATGTGCAGGCGTTGAGTTTGTAAAGCACTCATACTTAGCAGTTGGGATATTATATTTTTTGCACAGATTTTTCATGAACCCCTTAGATCCTTCAAGTTGAGCCGCTTTCTTAGAAGGCCCAAAGACAGGGATATTTTCGGTCTCAAGGGAATCAGATATGCCTGCAACCAAGGGGATTTCTGATCCAACAATTACAAATCCAATCCCATTTTCTTTACAAAATTGAACAACAGCTTTGTGATCTGTTATATCTAAATCTACACATGATGTTTTAGGCTCTAATCCAATGGCATCACTCCCTGGCGCAACAAAGAGATGATCACACATATCGGATTGTACAAGTTTCCATGTTAAGGCATGTTCACGGCCGCCAGCACCCATAAGAAGGATATTCATGCAAGCGTTATAAACGAGATTTCTCCTCGCCTCAAGAGAAATGAGATGAGCTATGTTTTCTTAGTTTTCTAAAAATCTGTTTAAATCAACAAAATAAAAGGATCAGTCTGTATTTTATTCTAAATAACACAGACCGCATGTATAATCAGTGATAAGATAAAGAGACTGCTGAATTTTTATTTCACCTTTTTATAAAGATTTATGCAGTGATGTTTGAAGGTTGATTGTCTTGTAAACGACTGTTATATAACTAACCTAATATAATTATTAACATAATATTTGACAAAGTGCCCATTATGGTGTAGATTTTCGTGTTAATTCGTTAGTAGTTTGTTAAAACTATACTCACATTATAGAAGTGAGTTCGTTTTTATTGAGGCACGAAATGTGAAGGAGTTACACTATGCCAAAGGATCTATGTGAGGTTGAATTGCCAAAAGCAGGGGCAACGCAAGTCATGAATTTAAGGGCGGGGGAAGTCAATACACTCTCCTTTTCGAAAGACTCAATTATGGGGGATCCTCGTTTAAACGCAGATGGGTCGGTCACGATGGATCTGATTAATGGATCGCATGTTGTGATTGAAAATTTCCAAGAATTAGCGAACTCCGCTGACTCTTGTGGGCGGGATACAATTATACAGCTCTCTGACAATACAATCATTTACCCAGAAGATCTTTACAAGCAATTGGTGTCATCTACAGAAACGGACAGTGGAGAGGGAGATAGTTTGGCCGCGTTAGCTCCAGCGGCAGGGGATGAAGGTGAGTCTTTTGGTGTTAAAATTTTAAATGCACCCATAGATGAGTCACAAGAATTATATGTACAGGCAGGGCAAGAATATCAATTTAGTTTTGATCTGACCGATGTACAGGCCATGACTCAAAAAGGTATGGATTTGATTGTTGATTTTGGGCAAGGGCAAACGCTGACCTTGAGAGATTTCTATGTGGTTGCTAACGGAGCATTGCCTCCAATTGTGGCTTTAGCGGATGGATCAGTGATTGAAGCAATCTCTTTAGTGCCAACATTTTTAGCCTCGCGGAATGCAGAGGAAGATATTGCGACTATCGAACCTGCCTCTGGAGAAGAATCTCCTTCTGAGGACGCACTTGAAGTTGTTGAATCTACAATTAGTGAAGACACATCGTCTGAGAATAATAGTGTTGAAAATCCATCAGAGGAAATAGACCCTCAGTACGTGGACTCTACAAGCTCTATTGCAAGAACAGACTTAGCAGAAGTTGCGCAGCAATTTTCTGAAATTGAACCTGCAGCGGGAGAAACAGGAACAGCGAGTCGTGGGGGATATGGATATCAATCTGGCGTTGATGCCGCCCCATTGGTTAACGATCCTGCAATTGGACCTCACGAATATACAGAGCTTAATTATAATGCGCCAGAGTTTGTGGATGAGCAAAATGTTCTTGTGGGATCAGGAGATGCGCCAACACCGCCTCCTCCTCCTACAATCTCTATTCCAAGTTTGGTTGTAAAGGAAGACAGTTCTGTTGATGTGGTCGTCGATGTACCAAATACAGGTGCAGGTAATATTTTGACTGTAGAAATTGATGTGCCTGTTGGGTGGAGTGTTGTTGATCTGAATGGTGGAACATATGATGCAGGGACAGGAATTTGGACATTTACAACGCCTGTGGGCGTAGATTTTCTTGGTGGACCAGAAGTTGCTCCGCCTGCTGATAGTGACATTGATTCTTAAACACTCGATGTCACAGTCACAGTCACCGATACGACAACGGGGTTAACGTCGTCTGCAACAGATACATATACAATTCTGACAGATGCTGTGGCAGATACACCTGATTTGACGGCGTCGAATGCGTCAGGAGAAGAGGGCACGATTGTGCCTTTGACTATTACAACAGATACAACAGACGGCGATGGCTCAGAAGTCATTTCTCTTGTGCGGATTAGTGATGTGCCTGTTGGTGTTTCTCTGACAGCAGGCACAGAAGTTACGCCGGGTGTATGGGAGCTTGATGTTGCCGATCTTGTAGGGCTTGGTGTGAATGCGCCTGATGGAACAGTCGGGACGTATACACTGACCGTTGAGTCGATTGCAGATGAAGCTCCTGTTTCAGATAATGAGTTTGATTTCACAGATAATCAAGCATCTAACACAACGGAGGTCACACTTACAATTACAGCTGATGATGTGCCTGATCCTCAAGACGAGACAAAAACACTTGATGAAAGTGATCTTGGACCACTCACCGTTAGTGGCACAGTCACTGTTGATTTTGGAACGGATGGTCCGGGAACAATTACACCGAAAGCAGCCAATAGCTTTACAGTGGATGGCTCTCTCTCTGGAGGTGTATTGTCTTCGCATGGTTCTCCTGTGACAGTTACACTTGCAGGAAACGCCTACACAGGGACATCTGCGGATGGGCGTGATATCTTTACGCTCCAAGTCAATAGCGATGGATCGTACAGTTTTAATTTATTAGATGAGCTTGATCATGCGGATGGAACAAATCCAAATGATGTGATTGACCTTCATTTTTCTTATCAGGCCGCAGATAATGATGGCGATGTTGTTGATGGTCTTATCACTATTCGTGTCGCGGATGATGCACCTGTTGCCGTTGATGATACGAATTCCCTTTCAGATGTTGAGACGGTGACAACAGGAAATGTTTTAACCAATGATGACTCTGGAGAAGATGCTCCTGTTGCGGTTACAGAAGTAACTTTTAATGGAGTGACGGTTACGGTACCTGTCGTTGGAACTGTGACTGTTGTCGGAGATCATGGTGTGCTTGAGCTGGCCGCAGATGGCTCTTATACCTATACACGCACGACTGAGGATGCAGGGCAAGATGTCTTTACCTACACAATAGTTGATTTTGATGGAGATCCTTCGAAAGCAGATCTGACAATCACACTTGTGGATGCAGATGACATTCCGGAGATTGGCGATGGCGAGCAGACAGTTGATGAAACGGAGCTAGGGCCATTGGCTGTGAGTGGAACAGTGTCTGCTGACTTTGGAACAGATGGTCCAGGGACAGTGGCACCAACAGGTGCGGGAAGCTTCTTGGTCACTGGATCTGTGGCGGGTGGAACACTGACATCTGGTGGTGTGCCTGTCACTGTAACAGTGAGTGGAGATACATACACAGGAACAGCAGGCACAGAGACAATCTTTACACTGGTTGTGGATGCAAACGGAGACTTTACTTTTAATTTGATTGGCACATTGGATCATGCGGATACAACAAATCCAGATGATGTGATTGATCTTGTCTTTGGTGTGACAGGGACAGATGATGATGGAGATACAGATACAGGGGCGATTACCATCCATGTCAAAGATGATGGACCGTATATTGAAGAGAAAGATTTTTCCCGTGTGGAAGAATATAGGCTTGAAAATGGCCCTATTGTGATTACGAAAACATTGGATTTTGATTTTGGAGAAGACGGAGAAGGCTCTATTGCCCCGAACGGCTCCTTCATGGCCAAATATGAAGCTGGCGGTACAGCGCAAGATTTGACATCTAATGGTGTTCTTGTTGATGTTGTTGCGACTGCGGATGGCTATATCGGAACAGCAGGGGGAGACACTGTCTTTACAATTGTCATTGATCCAACAAGTGGAGAATACACATATACGCAATTTGCTGCCGTTGATCATCCTGAGGGCGTCGCTGGTGATGATGTTTTATGGATACGCTTTGGCGTGACGATTACAGATGCAGATGGCGATACGGCTGACTCTACGATTGGGTTTGATATCTATGATGATGAGCCTTATATAAATACAAAATTCAAAGCGATTGATGAAACAAATCTTGATGGTGTCGATCAGATTTCCTATACGCAAACATTGGATTTTGATTTCGGAGAAGATGGTGCAGGGGCTATTGATCCTACAGGAAACTTTTCGGCTCTTTTTCAAGTGGGGGGTCAAAATCAGGATCTTACATCTGGTGGAGAAACTATTACGGTCACAGCAACAGCAGACGGTTATATTGGGAAAACAGGAGGAGACACAGTCTTTGATTTGGTTGTAAACCCAACGACGGGTCAATATACCTATACACAGTACAAGCCTGTGGATCATCCTGATGGCACAAACCATGATGATGTGATCTGGCTTAAATTTGAGGTGCAAATTACAGATGCGGATGGCGATACAGATACCGCTATCATTGGTGTGGATCTTCATGATGATGGACCAAAAGCGCATGATGATTATATGAATCTTGATGC
Source organism: Alphaproteobacteria bacterium (assembly GCA_024279035.1). Lineage (GTDB taxonomy): Bacteria > Pseudomonadota > Alphaproteobacteria > Micavibrionales > Micavibrionaceae > UBA1850. Next base: position 31,665 of record JAJRSA010000038.1, on the reverse strand, counting down.
ACATACGCGAAGTGTTAACGGAAACATCATTTCTAATGATGAGGTCGGGGCTGATATAGAAGGTTCAATTGCCAATATTTTACATGATGGTATGACTTATACTATTCCAGAAGGTGGCGCGCTCATTCTCGCAGGTGAGTATGGGAAATTAGAACTTCATTCTGATGGGTCTTACACATATGAAAGAACAACGAATGACTCTGGTATTGAATATTTTCAATATACGCTTCAAGATGCCGACGGAGATACAGATGTTGCTGTATTGAAATTTTCGACTGACCTTGGGTGCTTGCAATTTGGTGAAAATCATTTGCAGCTTACAGGAACAGAGGGTGATGATCTGATTGTTGGGAATGGTTTAGATAATGTCATTGAATCAGGATATGGAGAAGATCTCCTCTATGGAGGATCTGGACAAGATACTTTCTTGTTTGAACAATCATCCGTTGATGGAAATGTAGATCGTATTAAAGACTTTAATACAGGGGAGGGTGATGTCGTTGATCTCAGTGATTTCTTACAAAATTACGACCCTATCACCGAAGCGATTGAAGACTTTATCTTCCAGCGTGAAGTGAATGGGGATACTGTTATTTCTGTTGATACATCTGGGTCAGGAAATATTACCAATGCTGTTGATCTTGTTGTCCTTGAGAATATTCAAGGAGAAGATCTGGATCAATTGGTTTTGAACGCTCAGACCATTTAGAACATACACAAGAACATAAGAAAAGCCTCTGAGTTTATATAGAGTTCCGAGGCTTTTTTAATATTTATCTCTCCACGCCTGAAACATTAAAACAGTCCACAGGCGGACAGAATGGTTACGACGCTCTGCACAGTGATCATCCCATGTTTTTCGAATGAGTGTGCTATTGAGGCCTGCTGAGTCTAAGGCAGACTTTGAGAGAAGATGTTCTGCCCATTCTCTTAACTCACCTTTAAGCCAGACTCCCAAAGGGGGAGAAAATCCTCGCTTGGGACGCTCCCATAGATCACGAGGCACGTGACGGGCGAGAACTTCACGCAAGATCCACTTCCCTTGTCCATCTCTGATTTTAAAATATTCTGGAAGTGTCCATGCATATTCAAAAAGACGACGATCTAAAAGAGGCGCACGGGCTTCAAGGGAAACCGCCATGCTGGCACGATCACCTTTTTGGAGGATATCATTGGGAAGATAGGAGAGAGTATCCTTCATCATCATATCTTCTGCAAAGCTCAAGCCTTCCACATTGATGGCTTTGAAGCTTAAATCAATAGGGCGCGCATCAGGTACAATCGCATAGGGGTTTTCCCAAAACCCAAGAAGATAATCATAAACGCCCGCACTGTCTTTTTGACGCATGAGCCCCGCTAATTTTTCCATGCTATCAGCAAGATGAGGATGTCGTCCCGCGCCTACTCGATTCCATGTATCACTCCCGATTAATCCAATCGTTCCAGAGAGAAGAGAGCGGAGAGCATGAGGGCAATATTTTATCTTATTCCACATCGGAGGCACCATGAAATGGCGCCTATATCCACCGAGGAGCTCATCCCCTCCATCTCCACTTAGGGCAACAGTTACATGCTCTTTGGCAAATTTACACACCAGATAGGTGGGGATCTGGGAGATGTCTGCAAAAGGTTCGTCGTAAATATTTGGGAGGGAAGGAATAATATCCAGTGCATCTTGAGAGGAGAGATAGAGTTCATGGTGATCTGTCCCAAGATGATGTGCAATCTGTTTGGCAAATTCTGCCTCATTAAACCCTTCAACATCAAAGCCAACGGAATAGGTTTTGATAGGTTTCGTGCTTTGTTTTTGCATGAGGGCGACAATGGCACTTGAATCGATTCCCCCTGAGAGAAAAGCCCCTAGAGGGACATCAGATATCATGCGCTCAGAGACGCATGTAGAGAGGAGCGTTTCAAACGCATCAATCGTTTCTTTCTCCTCTCTTGGCTGTAAACGCTGTGCACTACGGTCTCTAATGATTTGAGAGGCGTCCCAATAGTGCTCTATCAAGGGAAGAAGAATTTGCCCTGCATGCATGTTTTTGAGTGGAATATTCATCAAAGATCCAGGGAGAAGCTGATAGACATTTTTGAAAATAGAGTGAGGGGCAGGCACGCACCCATATCTGAAATAGAGAGCTAAATGATCTTGATTAATTTCTGCTTGAAAATGAGGATGGGTGTGAAAGGCTTTGAGCTCGGATGAAACAAGAAGATCTTTCCCTGCCCAGCCTACATATAAAGGTTTCTTCCCTAGAAAATCGCGGATTAAAGTGACTGTATTTGTGTGTCGATCCCACAAAATAATGGCAAACATCCCACTGAGTTTTTCAAGTGTTTGTTTGATCCCATAAGTTTCAAATGCAGCCAAAAGAATTTCAGTGTCGGAATGCCCTCGAAATTCATACCCCTTTGTTTCTAAATCCGTTTTGAGAGTAAGATAATTATAGATCTCTCCATTATAACTCATCACATAACGACCAGAGGGAGACAGCATAGGTTGCTTGCCTTCTTCCGAGAGATCAAGAATCGCCAGCCGACGATGGCCCAATGCTATATTTTTTTCTGTATTGACCCAAAACCCATCCCCATCAGGCCCTCGATAAGAAATAGTATCACTCATGCGTCGAATTTGAAGATCAATTTGAGGATTCGATCCTGTTGAGAAAAGTCCTGTTACACCACACATGTAAAATGATTGCCTTTTAGTTTCTGTTCTTGGATTTTAATGATACCCTTCCCCCTCTCATGAGAACAGCCCTTTGTGCAATTCTTAGCCGTATTGGTTTCTCTTCTCTGTCGATCTACTGGACGTTTTTTCGAGATCAGGGGGTGAGTACAGGGGCTATTTTAGAACTGACGGGTTTTGTGATGTGCCCTTGGATAAATAAGAGTAAGACCACAAGACTTTATTGATTTCAGTTCAAAAGGATATAATCTAACCTCATAAGTAAGATAAATAATGAAAGGGGAGAGTCGATGAGTCGAGTCAATTATATGAGTGGTCAAGGCAATCAGGACATTGTAGATGGGTTGGGGCGCATTTTAGCAGATACATTTGTGTTGTATTTTAAAACACATAGCTTTCACTGGAATGTGGAAGGAGATCGGTTTGGACAGCTCCATGAGATGTTTAGTGTTCAATATTTAGAGATGTGGAACATCACAGATGATATTGCTGAGCGGATACGGGCTTTAGGGGCGTATGCGCCCAATTCGTATCGCACACTCTTGAAAGAGGCGAGCCTCCAAGAGCAGAGTGAAACATTGAAAGCGGATGATATGGTTGCTGAATTGGCTCAAGATCATCAAAAAATTGTGGAGACAATACATCCTGTCCTCCGTGTGGCCGCAGAGGCTGGAGATGAAGTGACCGCAGGATTACTGACGGATCGTATCAATGTCCATGAAAAAACAGCTTGGATGCTTAATAGTCTTTTGAAATAAAATGAAAACACAAGACTACATCGATCGCGAATCCCGCTACCTTGCGTATAACTACCATCCTTTACCTGTGGTCTTAAATAGAGCTGAGGGATGTTGGGTGTGGGATGTGGACGGCAATAAGTATCTCGATTTTTTAAGTGCTTATAGTGCGATGAGTGCGGGGCATTTGAATAAACGTATCCAAAAGGCATTGACAGATCAACTTGGACAACTTGGTGTGCCGTCTCGGGCGTTTCATACGGACAAGTTAGGGGCGTTTGCGGAAAAACTCTGTCTTCTCACGGGGATGGATAAAATGTGTCCTATGAACACGGGGGCAGAAGCTGTGGAGACTGCGATTAAAGCCGCACGGCGCTGGGGATATAGGCACAAAAATATTCCTGAGAATAAGGCTAAAATCATTGTATCGTCTGGGAATTTTCATGGGCGGACAACGATGATTGTTGGATTTTCTTCTGATGATTTATACAAACAAGATTTTGGACCGTTTGATGGAGGCTTTGAGTCTGTCCCTTATGGAGATATTGAGGCGTTAAAGCAGGCCATCACACCTGAGACGTGTGCGTATCTCACTGAGCCCATGCAAGGAGAATCAGGAATTGTTATGCCTCCTAAAGGATGGCTCAAACAAGTCCAAGATATTTGTAAAGACAACAATGTTCTTCTTATTCTCGATGAAGTCCAAACAGGGCCTGGGCGGACAGGGAAAGATTTTGCGTTTCAACATGAAATTGACTCTCCCGATGGATTGATTTTGGGAAAAGCGTTGGGAGGTGGTGTGTATCCTGTCTCTGCCTTTTTAGCAAATGCGGAAGTGATGGATGTGTTTGAGCCTGGGTCTCATGGCTCAACCTTTGGAGGCAACCCCATTGCCTGTGCGATTGGAAGTGAGGCCTTGGACATTCTTAAAGATGAGAAGCTCACACAGCGAAGTGCTGAGTTAGGAGCATACTTAAAAGCTGAACTCAGTAAAATAGACTCGCCTTACATCAAAGACATTCGAGGCGCTGGATTGTGGGTGGGGATAGATATTGATCCAGACAAAATCTCTGCGCGCTTACTGTGTGAACAGCTTAAAGAAAAAGGACTCCTCTGTAAGGAAACGCACGAAACCATTGTACGCCTTGCCCCACCGCTTACAATCACCAAAGAAGAATTAGAGTGGGCGTTGGGGCATATACGGGATGTTTTAGAATAAACTAGATAAACTAGATAAACTAGATAAACTAGATAAACTATGATAAGGTATATGAATGGATCCAGTTACAAACCCTTTTGCTCCAGGTGCTGGAACACAGCCTCCAGAGTTAGTTGGACGTGATGATATATTAGAGAAGACAAGTATAACATTAGAGCGAATTAAAAGAGGCTATAATGCAAAAAGCTATCTCTTGATTGGACTAAGGGGTGTTGGGAAGACTGTGTTGCTTAATAAAATTGAAGGTATAGCAATAAAAACAGGATATACGGTTTCTTTAATAGAAGCACAAGAGAAGAAATCATTGCCCAACATTCTTGTCCCTGCTCTCCGTAGAATACTTCTACAACTTAGTAAACAAGAACAAGCCACAGATCTTGTAAGAAAAGCCTTTGGAGCGCTACAAGGTTTTGCAAAGTCTGTAAAGATAAATATTGGAGAGATATCTATTCAAATAGATTCGGAGAACGGTATCGCTGACACAGGAGACATTGAAATTGATTTACCAGATCTTTTGGATGTTGTTGGGTTGCTGGCAAAGGAAAAAAATAAACCCGTAGCAATAATTATTGACGAGTTGCAATATACGAGTGAGCAAGAATTTGGAGCTTTAATTATGGCTATGCATAAGATCTCTCAAAAGAAACTACCTTTGATATTGATTGGAGCGGGTTTACCGCCTTTGGTAGGTTTGGCAGGAAAATCAAAATCTTATGCTGAACGATTATTTGACTACCCTAAAGTAGGTGCTTTAGAAAAATCTGATGCAATGCTTGCTCTTAAATCTCCAGCAAAAAAAGAGAATGTTATTTTTAACAAAAATGCTTTGAGTGAAATCGTTAAAAAAACAGAAGGGTATCCTTATTTTATCCAAGAATGGGGATATCATACTTGGAATGTTGCAGAAGATTCTCCAATAACTATAGAAGACGTCGAAAAAGCCAGTGAAATGGCTAAAAAAAGTTTAGATGAAAGTTTTTTTCGTGTTCGTTTGGATAGGTTGACACCTCGAGAAAAAGATTATTTATTTGCAATGGCTAAACTGGGGGAAGGGCCACATAGGTCTGGAGATATAGCTCAAAAATTAGGTGTGGAGGTGAGGAGCGTAGCGCCTATCAGAAACTCTTTAATAAAAAAAGGGATGGTGTATAGTCCTTCTTACGGAGACACAGGATTTACTGTCCCAATGTTTGATGATTATTTAAAAAGGATTTCTCCTGCTTAGTCTTTCTTCTTCGGAAAAAAAGTGCCTGTCACGCGCCCGCCTGTTTTGTCTCCAAAGAGTTGGCTGATTCCTGTCTTGAGGTTTACGATAGCACGCGTACCGTTGAGAATATTTTTGTCGCGAACAATTTTAACATTGTCTTCGAGCGTGATGATTTCCTTTAGGCCATCATAATGTCCTGTATCACCAGAGGCGGTATCGCTTTGGGTGATCATAACAACATTACCAATCGCATTGGCTTCTTTGAGGATTTGCTCTCCTTCTTTGTCCATAAACCATGCTGTAACCTCATCAGCTGTGAGGATGCGGTCTTGATCTACAATTTTTGTATGACCTTTTGCTTTGAATTTTTGGGCCTGTGTCCAATATTCAAAAGAGTCAGAGGCTTCAACCGTCATTTTATCATTGGTGAGTTTCAGGGTGTCTCCCGTGAGTGTGGCCTGCTCGTCTTTGATAAGATAGACAGCCTTGTCTCCAGTCACAATTGTATCTTTTGTCGTGATAATAACGTGTCCTTCGGCAATGATTTTGGTAATTTCTGTGTCTTTTTGTGGAGAAGAAATGTAATGAGCGGTGAGGGTGTCGGCTTTAATTTTTGTCTCATTTTGGATCGCCACTGCATTGCCTGTGGCGATGTATTGTTGTTTGTCTCGATGCCATTCAAGCGTGTTATCGGCAGAGATTTCAATGGGCGCGTCCTTGTTTTGTGCAGAGGCAACGGAGGGGAATAATAGAAGAATAAGCGTTATAATAAATAAAGTATTTTTCATGGTGTTTCTGATATTTTTTGAGGGTTAAGAGTAAGGGTTGCAGGGCCTGTGAAGATAAAAATAGAACTTTGTCCATTGGCTCTTAGTCCCGAGGCTTGAATCGTCCCCGCCGGCCCATGACCTGTGACAGGCGTGTTGCTTGTAGCGGTTTGGTGTTCAATATTGATATCAACGGAGTTGGTCGTCAGTTCGTAATCTTCATCACTAAACAGAACGTGTCCTTCAAGATGAAGGATTTGTGCGTCTTGCTGATAGGTTCCATTTTGACCTTGGAGAGAGATGCGTGTGCCATCATCAAAACGCATATCAGCTTTTGGGTTTTCCAAGATGATCTGATCACTATTCCCGTCTTCTTGAAAGGCGCGCTCAGAGGTAATTGTAAAGGGATTATGTTCTTCATCTTGCGCATTAAATGTAGGGTTTACAAGCTCGTTTTGCCCCATCTCATGGGGAATAATCTCTTCAATCGGGCGGGCTTCAAGGGGGGCTTTGCGATCACTGAGGACAAAGACGGCGAACAAAAGACATATAGCAACAACAGGAAAGACAATACGCAAGTGACGGATGACAGAAGAGCGTCCACTATTTAAAATAGCGCTATGATCACGTTGAAGTGAGGATAGATCGGATAAAGAAGTCTTGTCGGGCTGTGTGCTCATGCCAGTATTATGGCACGCTAGAGGTTTTTACGCTATACCTGCTTGCAGACAGGTTTGAATGCGGAGCATACCGATCACTTTGCCTTGATCGATGACAATGAGGCTGGTGATGGGATCATCAAAATGATTGAGCATAATATCTAGTCCTTCTGCGGCTAGACGTTCTGGGGCAATTGTTTTTGGGTGTGTACTCATTAACTCCCCTGCGGTTTTTGAGAGAAGATCTGGACTCATATGACGTTTTAAATCCCCATCCGTGATAATACCCAATAATTTTTGAGTCCCATCTACAATAATGGCAGAGCCTAGGTTTTTTTCTGTCATTGTCAAAAGCACCTGATCCATGGTTGTCTCTTGGGTCACAAGGGGAAGGTCTGTGTCTTTGACCATAAGATCAGAGACTTTCTTCAATTTTTGTCCTAACTTCCCCCCCGGATGAAACACATTGAAATCTTCTTTGGTCATCCCACTCGTTTCAAGCAATGTAATGGCTACCGCATCTCCAAGGGCAATCATCATTGTTGTTGAGGTTGTTGGAGCCATGCCAATAGAACACGCTTCCTTGGCTTTGGGGACAAGTAATGTGATGTCAGAATGCTTGGCGAGGGCACTGTCTGGATTGCTGGTCATCCCAATCAAAGGGATATTAAAACGCCGTGTATAGGCAATCATATCCGACATTTCTGCATTTTCACCAGAATTTGACAGCAACATCACAACGTCATGGGGGGTGACCATCCCTAAATCCCCATGCGAGGCTTCCCCCGGATGCACAAAAAAAGCAGGCGTGCCTGTTGAGGCCATCGTTGCGGCCAACTTTGTCGCAATATGTCCCGATTTCCCCATCCCCGAAATAATCAAGCGCCCCTGATGCCCTGCCTTCATTTTATCAATTACAGCGATGGCCTGCTCAAAGTTATGATCGAGTGAGTCTTTAAGTTGTAAAAGCCCTTCAGCTTCCGTTTGAATCACATTTTGGGCACTTTGAAGTATGTTTGTCATTGTTTCTTTTTAGGTCTAATGTGAAAATATATCTTGATCACCCCACCCAGCAAGATCAAGATGGGCACGGGTTGGGATAAAGTCAAAGCACTTTTGTGCCAGTTCAACGCGATCTTCACGTTGGAGGCGGGCTTTTAGAATGTCTCTCATCTTGTGAAGATAGAGAACATCGTTGGCGGCATAATGTTGCTGTTGATCTGAGAGGGTGGCCGCGCCCCAGTCGGAACATTGATGTTGTTTGTCGATGTCTACGCCGAGGAGATCTTTGGCGACATTTCTAAGGCCATGTTTGTCTGTATTTGTGCGGGCCAGATAGGACGCAATTTTGGTACAAAAGACAGGTGTGCAGTCTATATCAAGATACTGTTTGATTGAGGCAACATCAAAGCGTGCAAAATGAAATATTTTCTCAGTGGTTGTGTCAGAGAGTAATTTTTTGAGAGTGGGGCAATCGAAGTTCCCGTCTTTAAACTGTACAAGATGCGCGTGTCCATCTCCTGTTGAGACTTGAAGGAGGCATAAACGGTCGCGGTGTAAATTTAACCCCATTGTTTCCGTATCAATGGCCAAGTCGCCTGCAAGGGTTATATCGTGAGGGAGATCGTTTTCGTGGAGGGTAATACTCATTTCAATGGTTCTTTCTTGGTGGGGTTAATCCCATAGATTTTTATCGTTCTAGGTGGTGAAAGTCAAACATATTTAAAGCAGGACTTGTGCTTGCGAAAGCTTCATGAGAGACTTTCTTTGGAAATAACGCTTACCAACAGGGTTTAAAATGAAAATTCTCGTTCTTGATAAAACGCAAACACATGCAGACCCGATTTGTCAGAATATAGATCTTCTGGGGCATTCTTCTAAGGTTGTCCTAGGCTGGGAGGACGCGATTAAAACCATCAAAAAAACAGAGTATTCTATTGTGTTTCTGGATTATAGTTTTCTTCAAGAAGGGCGTCACCACATTTCAGATATTCGCCGTGCAAGTCGTGGTTATATTTACGTGATCGGGATGAATGTTGATGTTGATGAAAATGATATTGAGCTTGGGTTTAATACGACTTTATTGACCTTAGAGGCTTTAAGGGAAACTCTTTATATGGCCTCTTTGTTTGTTTTACGGTTTAATCAGTTGGGGAATAATGAAGAAGATTTCCCGAGCGCTGGAGGCGTGGTTTCTAAATCTGCTTTTAACCAACTGTTTTTGAGTACAATGGATTGCACAAGACGAGATGGGAAAGGTGCGTATGTTCTCTTTTTTTCTGTCGAAAACTATAAAAATATTATGGTGGAAGAGAGTGAATATTCCGCGCGACATGCGACAGCACGGTTAGCATACCATCTATCACAAACAAGACGTCAAAGTGATATTTTGGCACAAACGGGGGATAATGAATATGCTATTTTATTTTTAAGGCCTGAATATGAGAAAGAGCCGATAGAAGCCACAAATCGTTTTGTAAAAACATTGTCAGATATTAAAGATTATACAACAGGCTTGATTTCTGTGGATATTGCACTGAATCTCTATGCACTTCCAAGTGGTCACCTCCATACAGAATATTCTTTTACCGTGCAGGGTATAGCGGCATAATGTGATGACGCTATACCTGTATTTTTGAAGAGGTTGTGGATAAATGTGGCTATATGCTAATATATAAGGTGATTCGTTCGGATCATTCCTAATTAATGCACATCTTTTTATGACTTTATTTGTTAAAAAATTTATGACAGAGCAGTATAGGCACCATGTTTTGATGGTGTGTGTGCTGGTATGGGTGTTGTCTCAAGTAAGTGTTGCTTTTGCGGGAGAGCCTTCGGTTCAAAAGGATGCTGGGTTTGGGCTAGGGACTGATGTGCGCTCTATCGAACGTGATCCTAATCAGGAAACATATTCACCTCTGACAGAAAGAAGTTTTCCAGATTTTTCACCTAAAGGGTTGATTGTTGGAAAGCTCACAGTGCTTCCGTCTCTTGGTGTGTCGAGTGTCTATAGTGATAATTTATTTGCAACAAGTACAGGGGAAGAAGATGATCTGGCCATCGTGATCTCGCCTGCTGTCTCTATCCGTACTTTAAAAGACCGCCATTTTTTTGGTGTAACTTTGGAGAGTGAAATTGTACGCTATGTTGATCACACGGATGAAGATAAGATCAATTTGAATGCAAACTCTGGAGGATATTTTGAGATCAAGCATGATTTGTTAATGCCATGGACTGTGTCTTATTCTAAAAATCATCAAGATCGAGCGAATAATTTATCACGTGTCTTCACAAAAGATCCTTTGGAAATATCAACGGTGGCGTTTGAAGGAGGTGTGTCTTACAAGCCTAATCGTGTTGGATTGAAGCTATTGGGTCGCCATGTCCGTAAATATTTTGAAGATGGAACATCCTTGCTTGATCCCACTATGGAAGTTATACGTAGTGATGCGAATTTTAATACAAATGAGATAGAACTAGAGACAGGATATGAATTTACGGCAAATCATGTCGCCTTTTTACGCGGTGTATTGGGAAAAACAAGCTATGATAAAGGGATTTATGATGATGGCGCGGCCGTTTTTACAACGCGCTTTAGGGATAGTAAAAATACAAGTGTCCTTGTCGGAGTCGTGACTAATTATAAAGGGCTGATTTCAAGTGATATTGGGATAGGGTATGCCCATGTCGATTTTGAGAACGCAACTTTATCTGACGTTGAAAATATAGCAATAGATGCAACGATTGACTGGAATATCACAAAGCTATCTACACTTGGGCTGGATGTGACGCGTAGTATTCTTCAAGACAATGAGATTATTCAAGGCATTGTGCAAACACAAGGAACACTCTCTTTGGATCATGAGTTACGACGTAAACTCATCCTAAGTGCCTCTGGAACCTATATTAATAGGGATTTTGAAGGGATTAGTCGTGAAGATGATCTTTATCGTCTGGGGCTTGGGTTTTTATACCGTCCGAGCCCGTACTATAATGTTCGCGGAGAATATATATATAGCACTCAGGATAGTACATTTGTAGGCAATGAATTCTCCAGAAACCTCCTTATGCTCCGTCTCACAGGGCATTATTAGGTGTATACACCTGTTTTTCTTTTTTTAAAAATATGCACGTGACTCTTGTCAAGTATATATAAACCGTATTACTATGAGAGTAAGGGATTATTTTTCTTTTGATTCTTTATTTTATGTCTTAAAATTTAACTCACCATGGCTCTCATGGATATAATGAAAATGCGATTGAAGATTATTTGTATCTTATTAGGGGTGGCCTGTGTGCTATCACCGTTTTCTCATGTCTGGGCAAATGGGGAGGTGGATCCTTTGAGTATTGTCTCGGATGCTGAAAGAGCTATATTCGACGGTGCGCCTCATAAAACTGAAAAGTCTGGGTCAATAGATCCCCACAGGGTTGAGAAAAAAGTTTCACAAGCTATTCAAAAAGAAAAGAGTGCCAAAGAATACATAGGATACACGCCCCCTTCATTTTTTGATGAAGAGATGGGAGATGCGTATGTGATTGGCCCTTCTGATAAGTTGCGCGTCACTATTTACGGAGAAAAAGATCTCTCTAAAGTTTATAAAGTGGATGGGCTTGGTGTGGTATCGGTCCCGTTGATTGGGCAAATTAAGGTCGCAGGTATTACGCTCAGACAAGCAGAACAATTATTGGTTTTGGCCTTGTCTGATGGTTATCTGGTAGATCCAAGTGTTGCGATTGAAATTGCAGAGTTTCGTCCGTTCTATATTATGGGCGAGGTGCGCCGACCAGGAAGTTATAACTATATTGATGGTATGAGTGTGTTGAATGCCGTGGCTGTAAGTGGTGGATTTACATACCGTGCCAACACAAAGAATATTGAAGTTATTCGTGGCAATGCGCAAGGAGATGTGTCCAAAGTGCCTCCGACAGCGCAAGTCTTGCCAGGGGATATTATTCGTGTAAAGGAACGGTTCTTTTAAGATGATAAATGCACAGATGCAAAATACGCAGAGCTCTCAATCCAGCCACCATTTTGATGAATTAGATGTTGATTTACGTCGTTTATTGATGTTGTTGTGGCGTCGCAAATGGATTGTTGTCTTTATCATGGTGGCTGCATTGGGTGTTGCGTTTTTTATCACAACCATTTTGCCGACGCGCTATACTGCTACGGCTCATATTTTAATTGAAACAAAAAGCATTGATCACTCAAGCATTGATCTTCAGAATTTTATGTCCTCCATGCGGTTGGACACAACATTAGTGCTTAGTGAAGTGGAAGTTATTAAATCTCAAGAGCTCGGACGTCGTGTTGTTCGGAAGTTAAATATGATTCCAAACAGTGCCAATGGAGGAGGGGCGTTTAAAACCCTCTCTGTGCATAGCTCTGAGATGAAAGATCAAAATAATGTCTTGGATCAAGATACGGCCAGAGTTGTCAATGCGTTCTTACAGAATTTACACGTCAAGCCAATTCCTGGATCTTTTGCCATTCAGGTCGCATATACATCTGACAATCCAGAAAAAGCAGCCTTGATTACGAATACAATTGTGGATACCTATATAGAAGAACGCCTCAATACAAAATTTAGAGCAACACAAAAGGTGACAAGCTGGTTAGATGATCGTTTGAATGTCTTGCGAGCACAATTACGTGAATCAGAATCGGCGATTGAAGACTATAAAGCAAAACACAGTCTATTGACGGGTGCACGCTATGAAATGACAGGGCAACAATTATCAGAGCTTAATTCTCAATTGGTGATTGCAAAATCAGAAAAAGCGTCTGCAGCGGCAAAACTGAAAGATATTGAACAGTGGGTTGATAACCCTATTGGGTTTGAATCCGATGAATCGGTTATGAATTCTCGCAACATCCAAGAGCTTAAAAAAACAGAGACAGATATTTTACGCCGTAAAGCAGATCTCTCCTCTCGTTATGGAGCAAAACACCCGTCTATTATTAATATTAATGCGGAACTCTCTGATTTGAAATCTAAGATGCGTATTGAGGTTGCCAATGTTGCCGCAGGCATTCGTAATGATTTGAGCTTGGCAAAACAAAAAGTCCAAGCATTTGAGAATAATTTGTCTGAGGTTGAAGGCATCAAAAAAGGAGAAAATCATTCTATGATTCGTTTGCGTGAGTTAGAGCGCGAATCTGAGTCCAATCGCATGATTTTTGATACGTTCCTTGAGACGTATAAACGTTCAGATCGTCAGGAAGAATTAGAAGAAGCGGAAGCGCGTATTCTCTCTTATGCCTCTGCCCCTGATGACCCGTCCTATCCTAATAAGCCTTTGATTATGAGCTTGACCTCCGCCATTGCTCTGTTTCTTGGAATTACACTCGTCCTGATTTTAGAAAAACTGGATAATGCCTTTAGAAGTGCCTCCCAGCTTGAGGCGCGTACAGGATATTCTTGCTATGGCCTTATCCCAACGGCAGAGAATGTTGGAAAAGGAGGGCTGGGCGACTATATTCTTAATAAACCATCTTCGGCTGTCTCGGAGTCTATTCGAACATTGAGGATGGTCTTAAATTTACGTGCCAATCAAGATGAGCAAGATAGACCAAAAGTTATCACGATTACCTCCTCTTTACCTGCAGAAGGAAAAACAACACTCTCTACATGGTTGGCGCGCTTGGCTGCCAAATCAGGCGAAAAAGTGATCGTTATAGATTGTGATCTTCGTCGTCCCAATATTCACCGTTTGATGCGTAAATCCAATGACAAAACCATCGTGGATTATCTCACAGGGGATGTTCCTCTTGAGGACGTTGTGAGTAAAGATGAAGCGTCTGGCGCACACGTTATTTATGCGCGCTCGGTCCCTAATAGTGCCCTTGATCTCATCTCTTCCAAGAAAATGAGCACACTTATTGCCTCTCTAAAGAAAGCCTATGACCTCGTGATTTTGGATACCCCAGCCTGTTTGGCGGTCTCTGATGCGCGTTTGCTTGCCAATGAATCTGATTATACACTCTATATTGTTGAGTGGGATAAAACCCCCCGTGAAGTGGTCACAACAGGCGTGAAGCAATTCTCTGATTTTGGATATAAAAACCTCTCTCTTGTGCTCTCAAATGTAGATGTCAAACGCCATGCACGCTATGGATATGGGGACACAGCGTACTATTATGGACGCTTTAAAGAATATTATACAGATTAATTTCTTGACATTAGAACAAAAGTAGAACATACTCCTTCTTAGAAACAGGACAAATCCGTCTAATCCAAGCCATCCACACACTGTGTCGGGTGGCTTTTTTTATGCCTCATTTTACATTCGAAAGGAAAACACCATGACAACTATTCTCCCTATTGACGCCAATAACAATACAATCCCAGCCCTGCGTTTAAAAGATGGAGGGGCACAGTTTATTGCTGCCACAGCTTCCTCCGCGCGGAATACACAAGCCTTTGGGTCAGAAACGCGTATCATCAGCCTCTATGCCACAGACGCTGTTTATCTCCGCTTTGGTAACTCAAACGTCACCGCGACTGCTGCCGATCACTTTTTTCCAAAAGACACTTACTATGATATTGCCATCGGAGGCTATGGTGTAGATCATACACCCTATGTCTCTGTTCTTGCCGCTGGCGGAGATTGCACGCTTTATATCTCTGAGAAAGAGTAATTAAGCCACATCTTTGCGAGATTTAAAGGCGGTGACGATTGTGTGATCATCGAGGAAATCAAGCTCTCCGCCTGTGGGGATACCACGGGCGAGTCCTGTGATTTTAATGTCCAGATCATCGATGAGATCCGTGATGTAGTGGGCGGTCGTTTGTCCGTCGACTGTGGCACTGAGCGCAATGATGATCTCTTTAAAATTCTGAGACTCAATGCGTTGCTTTAAGCTATGAATATTGAGATCTGTGGGGGTGATGCCATCAATGGCAGAGAGGATGCCTCCAAGGACATGGTAATAACCTCGATAATGTCCTGCGCGTTCAATCGCCCATATGTCCGCCACTGAGGCCACAAGACACAAGGTTTGTCGGTCTCTTTTGTGATCTTGACAGATATGGCACGGTATTATCGTATCCAAATTTCCGCACGTTGTGCAGGGGTTAATTGCTTCAAAGGCTTCGAATAAGGCCTGCGCTAATGGTTCCATCAATGTCTCTTTATGTTGGATCAGGTGGAGCGCCATGCGTCTGGCGGAACGAGGGCCAAGGCTAGGGAGGCTGGAGAGACTCTTTATAAGATGATCAAGGGCGTGTTCTGACATTATTAATTGTGGCTCCATTGATCCGCATGAATGCGTTTCGGATCTATGTTTTTTGCAATAAGGGTTTTTTCCAAAGCCCCTACCATTTCAGGAACGCCACACATATAGGCTCTAAAATTTTTGAGGCAGGTAAAATCTTTCTCAATATGATCCATTAAAAACCCGTATCGGATCCCATATTTATCTGGGTGTTCATCGGAGATCACAGGAGTATAAATGAGGCGCTCATCCTTATGTGCCAAAGAGTTGAAATAAGACTCTTGATAAAGACCCGTGGATGTACGTGCGCCATGATACAGATACACAGGAGTGTCTCTATTCGTTTGAAGTGCCTGTTCAACAATAGATTTTATTTGTGCAAGACCTGTTCCTCCAGCAAGGGCAAGGACTGGTTTCTTGCATTGAAATTTATACGTACATGTCCCTTCTGGCCCTTTGAGTATAAGGGAATCCTCTGTTTTGAGGGCGTCACACAAATAGGTACTTAAAGCGCCCCCGCGACGAATATGAAGCTCTATCTTATTATCTTCACGCGGGGTATTTGCAATGGAGTAAGACCTGTCTTCAAAGCCCTTTTGTACAATCGTAATATATTGCCCTGCTTTAAAGGCTAGTTTTTTATTGGGTTGAATGGAGAGAATACGAAGATCTGGGGTGACATCCTGTATGTCTTGGACTTGCGCGGTGTATGTCTTCATTATTACTCGTTAAATCCCTCTTTCTTTGGAGCAATAAAGGCAAATAGAGATTTAGGAAGATCCATACCTGTTTGAATATCAAATAGCTCAATTTCAGTTGTGGCGCCCATCGCATCGACGACGCGCCACTTTTTAAGCCTGAAGGGCTCTTTTTCAAACCCGAGTGTAATAGAGCCTGAGTCAATATCATTGGTTTGCATGAGAGTGATTTGAACAAGATTATCAACATGCATAATGCGCTCAATCTTTAAGTCATCGTCTGTAAGACGAATATCAGAGCGCAGAATAAAATCCGCAAGAGTATGCCCAATAGGCGCATTGCTTTGCTCGTTAATATCCCCATCATAAAAATAAATAAATGTTCCATCAGCAACAATATAGTCATTGAGAGGCGCATCATATTCAAAGCGCAATCTCCCCGGACGATTGAGATAAAAATCTCCTGTGAGCTGTGGCCCTGAAGAGGTTGTTTGTAGAAAACGCGCTTTGGCTGTTTTCAAAGATTTTAAATAAAGTTCTGCCTTGCGAACCTCAGGGGGTTGAGAATTTGCGAAAACAGGTGTGAACACAGAAAAAAAGAGGATCGCGAAAGAAACTATAAATGTTATAAAATTGTTCATAGAAGTATATTTAATCTGCTTTTGACAAAAAGCAAAGGAAATTACTAGATTTACCCTTCCCTCTCACACGTCATACCCGCGGAGGCGGGTATCTAGTCTACTCGCAAAGCGAGTGACATATGGATCCCCGACGTTAAGACATACTTCGTATGTCCTCGGGGATGACGGCATGAAAACCTAAGCCGCATCTTCGGAATGATCTTCGATTAAGACTTCGCGTTTTCCGACATGGTTGGCGGCACTTATAACGCCTTGGGATTCCATTTCTTCGATGATTGTGGCGGCACGATTATAGCCTATTTTAAGATAACGCTGTACAAAACTTGTGGAGGCTTTGCGTTCACGCGCGACCAAGGCTACGGCTTCGTCATAGAGTTCGTCAACATCATTGCTTCCTGAGGCTCCTCCCATCCCAAGAGGATCAAAGCCTCCGCCTTCTCCACCTCCGAGGATAACGCTATCAAGATAGCTCGGCTCCCCTTGGAGTTTTAAATGATTCACGACGGATTCAACGTCATGATCTGAAGCAAAAGGGCCATGGACACGGGTGATTCTTCCACCTCCTGCCATATAGAGCATATCCCCCATGCCAAGAAGTTGCTCTGCTCCACCATCACTTAAAATTGTTCGAGAATCAATTTTGGAAGTGACTTGGAAAGAAATACGGGTGGGGAAGTTCGCTTTGATCACTCCTGTAATGACATCCACAGAGGGGCGCTGTGTGGCCATGATGATGTGGATTCCTGCGGCGCGTGCCATTTGTGCTAATCTTTGAAGAGAAGCTTCCAGTTCTTTTCCTGCCACCAACATCAAATCTGCAAACTCGTCTACGATGATGACGATATAAGGAAGCTCATTCATATCCATCGGTTGGTCTTCATAGATAGGTTTTCCTGTCTCAATATCAAACCCAGTCTGAACAGTACGCATCAAAAGCTCGCCTTTTTTCTGCGCTTCTTTCATGCGAGAATTATAGCCATCAATATTTCGTACCCCTAATTTAGACATAGAACGGTAACGATCCTCCATCTCTTGCACAGCCCATTTCAAAGCTACGATCGCTTTACCGGGTTCTGTAACCACTTCGGTTAACAAGTGGGGGATATCATTATAAACGGAAAGCTCTAGCATCTTAGGATCAATCATAATCAAGCGACATTTCTCAGGAGAGAGCTTATAGAGCAAAGACAAAAGCATTGTATTGACCGCCACAGATTTCCCTGACCCTGTTGTTCCTGCGACTAAAAGATGAGGCATTTTAGCAAGGTCAGCGATAATAGGCGTGCCTCCAATATCTTTTCCAAGAATAAGAGGAAGCTTGGCTTTTGTATTCATGTACGCATCAGAGTCCAACATATCGCGCATGAACACAGTTTGACGAATCTTGTTTGGAAGCTCTAAGCCAATAACACTCCGCCCTGGAATAACACTTGCGCGGACAGAAATTGCCGACATTGAACGTGCAATATCATCACTCAATCCAATCACGCGAGAAGATTTTGTCCCAGGGGCAGGCTCAAATTCATACAGTGTGACCACAGGGCCAGGGTGAATCTTAACAATTTGCCCCTGCACATTGTAATCTTCCAACACATTTTGGAGAAGCTCAGCATTGCGCTTTAACGCCGCTTCATCAATTTGCCCATCTTGGATGGCAGGAACATCTGCTAACAGATCTACGGTTGGATACTCCCATTCCTCATCACTTAATCCAAGTTTACCTTGTTGGCTAGTGACTTTAGTTTGAGGGTGTGCTTTAGGTGCCACAACAGAGACTTCTTTTTTGAGAGGAGGCGCCGTAACAGGTGTGGAGGTTTTTGCGTAAGGGACAGGAGGGATTTTTTCACGTGGTTTAGAGGGTTTGATCTCTATATTTTCAAGTGCAGGGCGTTTGGGGGCAACATAGGAGACGTTGTTATGGTGCTTGACCCAGTCTATGAATTGAAAGCTCGTTTTAAGGCTATATAAAATACACGCACCTGCCCCGCTCTTGATGAAAGACAGGGCCATATGCCATTGATGTCGTGGGATTGGTAAGGCAAGGGTAAGGGCGCCAAGTGCAAGCCCCCCCGTGACCACTGCAATCAAACTATGTGTCCATCCGCCAAGGGCAAAATGTAGAGTATCAGCAAGGCTGTTGAGAATTTGTCCTCCGCCACTGCCTCCAGAATAAGGGTGGGAGAGCCATTCACTGGAAGGAATACGAGAGAGGGCGATAGACCCAAGAATTAAAGCACAGATAAAGGATGTAATGCGAAGCCACACAGGAGATAGAGCTGTACGTCTCCATAGTTTTCCGCCCCAAATAAGTGCCGTAAAGACAATAATAAAGCTGGCAAACCCAAAGCTTTGGAGTAATAAATCAGCACTGTAAGAGCCAGAAGAGCCGAAAATATTGTGAATAGGAAGATCTTCAGAGACAGATGTATTCCATGAGGGGTCGCTCATTTTATAAGTAAGAAGACTTCCACACAAAAAAAGCCCAAACCCAATAAAGCCAAGGGCAAATCCATCTTGAATACGGCGCGCGATAAATGTCTGAAGAAAGGCAGGAAGCCATTTTCTGTGTTGGATAGGTGCTTTTTGTTTTTTTGCTGAAGGTTTAGCCATGAGAATTGATACGCTATAAAGGTTAATAAATGAGGGTGTGAGCAGGAGGCTCAAAGGGAATATGTTATGTTCATGCTACGTGTTTTTGATGGGAAACACAAGGAAACTCTTATTTTTTGCGAAAAGAGTTGCGTTAATAACTTGTTAACCATTTCTTAACGTTTGTCCCCTAGGGTAGGGATAGGTGGAACACTTATCCACAGGGTGTTATGCAGAGAGGTTTCTTCTCCTCTGTTCTTTTAAATAGAAATTATGGAAGGAGTTTAGATTGACAGCACACATGCACCATGAATATGCCGTGTATTCCTACGATATTTCTGACTCCAAAAAAAAGGGACATGTCTGGCGCCAACATGGTGTCAGTAATAATAAACAAGAAGCGGAATGGATTGCAGATCAGCTCAAAACATGCCACCAAATAGAACGCATAGAAATTCGTCTCCAAGGTATAAACTCAAAGACCAATAGATCAGTAGATAAAACAATTAAAATCATTGATAAGACAAAGACTGGGTTTGTTGGGGCACTTATGAAGTTGTTCCCTCTGTTTTCTTAATGAATTCGTTCTTTACCTCTTCCCTCTCCCCTGCTACCACAATGACATGCTTAATGTTTTCAAAAATACAATCAAATCATGGATGGGGAACACGCCTCTGACCTATAGTGCAGCGGCGGCGTATTTTGCGGTGTTTTCGTTGCCGGGATTGATGATTATTGTGGTGTCAATCACGACATTTTTTCTGGATGAGACGCTCGTACGCTCCCATATTCAAAATTATGTGGGACAGTTTATGGGGCAAGAGGTGGCCACAAGCATAGAACATATCATTGATCGGGCGCGTTTGAAGAGTACGGGATTTGTAACACTCATTTTGGGAGCGAGTATCTTGCTGTTTGGAGCGACGGGCTTGTTTAATCAGCTTAAGACTACATTTAATGCTGTGTGGCATGTGCATCCCAAATCTGAAAAAACATTCCTGAGATTGGTTGTTAATAGAGCCGTGTCTCTTGGGGTTGCTGTGATGGTTGGGTTTTTATTGTTGATCTCGATGTATCTCTCTGCAGGGTTAAAAATCTTTGCAAACTGGCTCATTGCGCATGTCCCGGATCTTGGATTTTTAAAAATTATGGAGTTAGGAGTCTCCTTTCTGATGATTTCACTTCTCTTTACAATGATCTTTAAAATTTTGCCCAACGTGAAGATTCAGATCAAATATGCCTTTGCAGGAGGGGTTGTGTCGTCCTTCTTATTTATGCTCGGAGAACTCGGTTTTGCCAAAGCCATTGCCACGTTTGCGCCTGAGAGCATGTTTGGGGCGGCAGGCTCTATTGTTCTGCTCATGATCTGGGTGACATATGGGTGTACCATTCTCCAATTCGGCGCAGAGTTTATCAAAGCCCTGATGGCGCATCATGAGGAAGAAATACGGTATTCTCGTTTTGTTAAGACTCGTACAATGCTCTAAATCTTTGCCCGCGGTCTTTAAAATTTTTGAACTGTCCGTAGCTTGGGGCGGCGGGAGAGAGAAGAATTACGCCCCCTGAAGGGGTTGTTTTTTGGGCTGTGTGGACAGCGTCTTCTAAGGTATCACACAGCTTTCCTTCTACGATGTGAGAGAGGGCACGCCCATTCTCGGGGAGGAGGCAGACATGAGTCACACTGGTATTTTCAATGGTTGTGATGAGCTCTTCGTAGTCTTGCCCGCGATCCATACCCCCCATAATAAGAGTGATGGGACGCCCATTATATATTTTGAGCGCCTCAATGGTGGCTTCGGGAATGGTAGAGATACTATCATCAACATAGAGCACACCGTCTTTTTCTCCTATTTCTTCCAAGCGGTGGGGGAGGATTTCGTAGGTGTTTAGAGACTTTATACATTGATCATGTTTCGCCCCCACATGGGTACATACAGATAGGGCGACAGAAACATTATAGAGATTGTGATCGCCTTTGAGAGGGGCGATGGAGTCCAAAGGATAGGAGTCTAATTTTATAATTTCTCTCTCAATATTTTCGTTGGTAAAGCAGACCGTTTTGTCTGAGAGCGTTAATAAACGCAATTTATCCTCATAATATTGTTCCACCGATCCATGCCAGTCTGTGTGTTCAGGGTAGAGATTGAGCAAAACAGCAATATCTGGCGCATGCTTTAAATCGGCGATTTGGTAGGACGACAACTCAATAATAGTCCAGTCTTTGGCGGGTTTGGTCTCAAGCAAAGGCACGCCAATATTGCCCGCTAGAGCTACATCAAACCCCTGATTTTTGAGCATATGATGGATCAAGCTCGTGGTTGTGCTTTTCCCCTTTGTGCCTGTCACAATAATTGTTTTGGCATCTGAGTACGTCTCAAACCATAAATTAGTCCCTGTTGTCACATGTATGCCGAGGGCAATCGCTTTTTGGATGTCTGGTTTATAGAGGCTCACCCCTGGGCTTTTAACAATCATATCAAATGTTTTTAAAAGCGTCTCATCCACCTCCGTCTCACAAAGGCACAATCCCTGTTGCGTGGTATCAATAAGCGTAAAATGAGCCTCAGGATAAACCTGCCCCAACTGACGATGACTCGCGCGTCCTTCTTGTCCATACCCCCAAATTGCGATGTGTTTCATGAGAATAGACCTTTTAGTCTTTCTGGGAGTGCGTGATTGTCCAAGGGTGTATACAATTCTTCATAGGCAGTCTCCAAGACTGTAATTCCGTAATGTGCCTTTAAGGCCTCACAGAGATGTACGACAACAGACTCATCCTTCCAACTAGGATCTTGAGATAAACGATAGAGACAAGAGGCAGATTCTAAAGCTTCTCCCACACATTCCCATGGTTTTTGGTCTGTGAGACCGCACAGGCTTTTATAGTCGTCTATAAAAGCTGGGTTGGTCAAAATATTGTGTCCTACAATTGAGAGGAGGCGGTCTTTGTCCATACTCACGGCAAACATCAAAAAGACAAATTGACATTTGGGGCAGGTGCCACACCACCGACCTTTGATTTTCTCTGTGTGGAGTTTGTAGGCGCCATTACAACTTGTAAAGACATCATCATACTCTGTGTATTTAGTAAAAAGCCGTGCGATATGGGCTTCGGAGAGGGGACAAAGCAGGGAATAATAAGTGAGGCTTGAGGTTATGGATGTCTGAATAAACTGATTAAAATCTGTTTCGAAGGCCATGCTCTTACTATATTGATGATTGATCTCTCGTCCGTTCAGAGACAGCGTGGCCTCATTGGCAGAGCGTTCATTCGAAAGGACAATTTCATCGCATCCGTATAGAAGGGCGCAACAGGTTGCAATGGCACTAATGATAGCTGTGATTGGCACATGCCCATTATAGACGTGTCCTGTGGCGTTGAGCTCAAAGAGGAGAGGATCAATCTCCCGTTTGATCACAAGAGAAGGACATCCGCTGACATCAATACAGTCTAAAATAGGTTGTGCAGGGTTCACGGCCATTAAAATCATAGGCTCATTGTGTGCTTTGAGTGCCTCAATCGAAACCAGAGAATCTTTTCCGCCTCCAATCAATACCAAGCTTTGTCTTTTAAGAGGGAGCGAAGAGGGGAGCGAAGAGGGCTTGTCGTCAAAAGGAAACTGAATCCGATCAAAAATATCAAGTCCATTACGCACCGCAAATTCCCCCAGCCCCTGTTGATAGAGCGTCTCAAAAAACTGCGCCTCCTTTTGTGTGAGAGCACAGTCTTTGATGTTCTGTGGAATAAAGGCTTTATAATAACTAATGCCCGCCATGATATGAACAGCCTCAAACGCTTTCTCAAGAGCAGGGTGAGAGAGGTCACGGCGCATAGAATCTGGAAAAGAGATCTTTTCACAAAAATCAACATCATCAGCATGATAATGTAATGATAAACATCCCGTATCAGGATCAAAGGCTCTGTGTCCAAAAGTGAAATTCTGCGCTGGAATAGGGGGGGCTTTTTTATGCATCTAAATTCTTCTCTCAAAAGACAATATGTGATAGACTGAGATCATGCAATCAAAAGCATATACCTCTTTGGTCATCCGAGTTTCTCGGAGGAACGGGGGGAAGAGTTTTTCTTCCTCTTTAGGCCGTATTCACTCATTTTTTGGAAAAGGATAAAAATCATGGATTTAACCATTAATGGACGCCATATGGATATTGGAGACGCGTTGCGGACTCATATGCAAGATAGAATAGAAGATATCAATGAAAAATACTTCAATCGCGCGATTGAAGTCATTGTGACGATTGGAAAAGAGAGTAGCGCTTTTCTCAAAACGCATATTTCTTTTCGGATTGGGCAAGATATTTTGATCCAAGCCACAGCCAAAGACACGGATCCGTATGGATCGTTTGATAAGGCTGCGGATAAAGCCTCTAAACAATTGCGTCGTTACAAAAACCGCCTCCGCGATCATCATGAGCGGTTGGAGCGCACACCTGAGACAGAAATGCTCAAAGCCAATGACTATACATTAGCCTCGGAAGTCTTTGACCACATTGCAGACACAGAAGCTGTGAACGATGATAAGGGACAAGATGACGAACGATTCGTTCCTAAAGAGCCTGCCATTGTGGCGGAACTCTCGACAAATATTCAAACCATGACAGTTTCAGAGGCGGTGATGCGGATGGATCTCTCTGCAGAGGGCGCTATTATGTTTAAAAACTCAAAAACGAATACATTGAATATGGTGTATAAACGCGCAGACGGAAATATCGGATGGGTTGATCCTGATGAGAAACTCTGTGCTGTTGCAAAATAGTAAACTTTTAATTTAGATTAAGGAAAACCGCCCCTTTCAGGCGGTTTTTTTGTGAAAAACCTTGATTTTTTGAGATACTTTTGCCAAAAAGAGTGTAACTTTTAGGTGTCACTAACTTAAGAAATAACAAATAGGATCCTGCCGATGCATTTATACAAAACACAAAATATCTTTTTTGATGGAGTCTTTGACCAGATTTCACTCAAATCTTTAGATGATGTGTTTCGTACTTTCGATCGAAAAATGTCTGTACATAATGCCCCTATATACCAAGATCTTAAAAAAGAGCATGCGCAACATGGGTTTTCTATCGTGGAGGGCGTGTTGGTTTGTCATGCTCAAAGCAACGCCCTGTCCAGTCGCCAGACTTTTTTTATGCGTTTAAATCAAGTGTTTTCAGTGAACGGACACCCTATCCATTTTATCGCCTGCACGTTGTCGCCTGCACGTTTGGGTATCCTCAACTTAAGATATCTCTCCCGCCTCACCCGCTTTTTTAAAAATAAAAGCCTGATTGAAGATTTAGAGTCCGTTGAGTCTTTAGATGGTCTTAAAATCATCTTAAATGGTGAAGATGCATTAGTACGTGATCTAGTGGCTTAGAGGGGTGCATCTGCCCTTGTCTCCACGTATCCTATAGTGTACCAAGGACGCTAAAGGAGTTACCATTCATATGCCCCATAGTGATCTTCACCAAAAAAAGAAAAAATCAAACCTCATCATTTTGTTTATGATTTTTGGGTGGTGTGCCCTTATTTTTGCGCTCGCCATAATTAAAATGAAAGCGTGGGCGTAGATCATTGTGTCGAGCAATACAAAAATACTTCTGAGTATCTTTGGTGTTGTGATCATTATGGTGGGCGCGACGTTTGCGTCTGTGCCTTTATATCGCATTTTTTGTCAGGTGACAGGATGGGGGGGCACGACGCAAGTATCTGAGGCTGCGCCGACACAAACTCTTGATCGTCAGGTGAGTGTTCAATTCAATGCGGATACAGGGCGTGATTTTATGTGGGCGTTTACGCCTGAACAAAGAGACGTGACACTCAATATTGGGGCGCAAGCGCTTGTCTCTTATAAGGCCGAGAATAAAGGGTCAAAGACCATTACAGGAACGGCAATCTATAATGTCTCTCCGCCAAAAGTGGGGAAGTATTTTCACAAAACAGAGTGTTTTTGCTTTCAAGAGCAGACATTAACGGCAGGAGAATCCGTGTCTATGCCTGTGCTCTTTTATATTGATCCTGCGTTTGATGCAGATCCTTATATGGATGATGTGCACGTGATTACATTGTCTTACACTTTTTACGAAGCCGAGACAAAAGCGCTCGATGAGGCATTGGAAAACTTCTATGAGACCACCGAGTGAGTATTACAATTTATAATAATGTGGCGTAATAATGTTTTTCAAGGCTGATTTGGCAGGGGAGAGGGCGCTCCAGCTTTCTATGTTTGTTTCCAAGATCGTGAATGTACAAGGCGCATAGCTGAGGAGGCGGACATCATCACGATATTGAGAGAGGAGGCGCACAGTTTCATGGATAGAAGGGTTGTGTCCAATGAGAAGGGCTGAACCAGACTCCTTCTCTATATTTTGTAAGAAATGGATATAATCATCTGCTGTCCCAAGATAAAGTTTTTGAGGCGTGTGAATGCTAGGGGTGGGGAGATTGAGCGCTTTGAGCGTCATCTCTGTGCGTTTGGCAGGAGAGCAAATCACAGTGTCAGGATGATAGCCTTCTGTGGCCATTATTTTCCCAAGGATCTGTGCATCTTCCAGCCCTTTAGAGCTTAAAGGTCGATCAAAATCCTCCCAATTTTGAGAAGAGTCAGCCTCAGCGTGACGAAGGAGATAAAGAGTTTTCATATTCTATACAATCTTAATGTCTCCGTCCACGAGTTGAAGAGATTTTTCGCCAGAGATAAGATCAAGAGCGGTGTGTCCAAACACATCTTTGCGCCATCCTTTTAAGGCAGGGATGTTGGCCTTGGCATGATGTTGGGCGAGAAGCTCTAGCTCATCTGTAGACGCTAAAAGACGAGGGGCCACATCATGGTGAGCGGCACAAATTTTAAGCACCATTTTAAGCATTTCATAGGCGCCTTGATACTGACGGTGGAGCACAGGTTTCTTTTTCAAAACAGGGCATTGATCTTCTGGAATAGCCTGTGCTTTTTTGACAGCCCCTAAAATAGCTTGCCCAAGGGGTTTTGTCTCGCACCCTTTTGGAAAATTACGGATTCTGGTGAGATCATGAGGCGCTTTGGGGGGGTTATAAGAGAGATCAATGAGGGTCTCATCTCGTAGAATACGCGCCCGTGGTACATCTTTGGTTTGGGCTTTTTCTTCTCGCCATGTAGCCAGCTCTTTTAACACAGCCATTTGTCGTGGCTTTGGAGATTTAATTTTAAGCCGTCTCCATGACTCTTCGGGTTTGACCTCATACAAGGCTGGATTGAGAAGCGCTTGTGTCTCTTCACTCACCCAATGGGTGCGGTCTCGTTGATCCAGAATTTCAACGAGTTTCTCATAGGCATCAACAAGATAGACCACATCATTCATTGCATATTTCATTTGCTTATTACTCAGAGGGCGCTTTGACCAATCGGTAAATTGTTGCCCTTTATCAACACTCAAATCTGTTGTTTGTGTCACAAGGGGTTCAAACCCAATTTGATCGCCAAAACCACAGACCATCGCTGCAATTTGAGTATCAAACAAAGGCTTTGGAAGAGATTTGAAGAGGGTATAAAAAATCTCGAGATCCTGACGTGGGGCATGAAAAACTTTTAAAATATCTTCATTCTCGAACAACGCTAAAAGCGGAGAGAGATCAATATCCCCCTCAATGACATCAATCAACGCCCCTTGTTTATTGGGCCCCGAGACTTGAATAAGGCACAGCTTGGCGTAATACGTCCGTTCGCGAAGGAACTCTGTATCAACCGTGATATAGGGAACGTTTTCAAGAGACTGGCAAAAGGGGATTAGTGTGGAGGTGTCTGTGATAATTTTCATGTGTTTGGTCTTTGTTTTTTGACAGCATACCGCTATAAGAGGTCAAGGTACAAACAATATTAGCGAAAGACAAAACAAATGCATGCATATCGGACACATCGTTGTGGGGACTTAAGATTATCTCATGTGGGGGAGACGGTGAAGCTCTCGGGGTGGATCAATCGGAAGAGAGACCATGGGGGCGTTCTGTTTATTGATTTGCGGGACACGTACGGGGTGACTCAATGTGTGGTGGATGAAGGATCTCCGTTGTTGGCACACGCTGAACAGTGGCGCAATGAGTCTGTGATTACGATTGTTGGGAAAGTCCGCGCGCGCCCAGGGGAGAGTGCAAATACTAAACTTCCGACAGGAGAGATTGAGGTTTATATTGATGAGGCTGACGTGCAATCTGCGGCAGATGTTATTCCGTTTCAAGTGGCGGAAGATGACGGGGCGGGAGAAGATTTGCGCTTGAAATATCGATATTTGGATTTACGTCGGGAGAAAATGCAGAAAAAAATTCGCCTGCGCAATGAAGTCACGGCCTCTATTCGTCGTCGTATGATTGAACAAGAGTTTCAAGAATTTCAAACTCCTATTTTGACAGCATCCAGTCCAGAAGGTGCACGGGATTATCTGGTTCCGTCTCGTTTGCATCCTGGAAAGTTTTATGCTCTTCCTCAAGCGCCCCAACAGTTTAAACAGATGTTGATGATCTCTGGGTTTGATAAGTATTTTCAGATTGCGCCTTGCTTTAGAGATGAAGATGGACGGGCGGATCGTTTGGCTGAATTTTATCAACTTGATGTTGAAATGTCTTTTGTCACGCAAGAGGATATTTTTAACACAGTTCAACCGGTAATTGAGGGTATGTTTGAGGAGTTTTCTGATTTTACGGGGACAAAACATAAAATTGAGTGGTTGCCTCATTTGCGGTATGAAGATGCAATGCTCAAATATGGCTCAGACAAGCCAGATTTAAGAAATCCTCTGGAGATCGTGGATGTAAGCGATGTTTTTGCGAGAGATGATGTCGAGTTTAAAGCCTTTAAGGGCGTTATTTCTAAAGGAGGCGTTGTGCGTGCTATTCGTGCACCAAAGGTAAGTGATAGACCACGCTCTTTCTTTGATAAACTCAATAATTGGGCGCAATCTGAGGGCGCTCCAGGGCTTGGATATATCTCGTTTTCGGAGGGTGAAGGGAAAGGCCCTATTGCCAAGTTTGTGCCTGAGGCTGCGCAAATACAGTTGAAAGAGAGCGCAGGGCTTGAAGATGGCGATGCCGTTTTCTTTATCTGTGATCAAAAATCAAAAGCTGAAAAAATGGCGGGGCTTGCCCGTGATGCCATTTGTGATGCCATGGGTAATCGGGAGAAAAATATCTATAAATTCTGTTGGGTTGTAGATTTTCCGATGTATGAATTTGATGAGACTACGCAAAAAATTGATTTCTCCCATAACCCATTTTCGATGCCACAAGGCGGGATGGATGATTTGGAAAATAAAGATCCCTTAGGCGTGTACGCATACCAATATGATTGCGTCTGTAATGGATTTGAATTGGCCTCTGGTGCGATAAGAAATCATAAGCCTGAAATTATGGCCAAAGCCTTTGGGATTGCAGGATACGGGAAAGATGTTCTTGAGAAAGAGTTTGGAGGGATGTTAAATGCCATGCGCTATGGAGCTCCCCCGCACGGAGGCTGTGCCTTTGGATTGGATCGTATGATTATGTTGCTCGCCGATGAGCCGAATTTGAGAGAGGTGTATGCGTTTGTAATGAACGGTCAATATGAAGATCAATTGATGAATGCGCCAAGTGATATTACACCTGAGCAACTCAAAGACCTCCATATAAAGCTGAATGTTCCTAAAGAGATCAAGACAGAAAAAGCAGCGTAGACCATGACAATCAACACAGTTATTTTTGATTTTGGGAATGTATTGTTAGATTGGAATCCGCGCTATGTCTATTCTGAAATATTTGAAGATGAGCAGGAAATGGAAGCCTTCCTTGAGTCTCGTATGATATTGAGTCGTGTTCAAGAATGCAGTGGATGAGTAGACTTATAAAAGAGGGCACTCCTCTCTCTGTAAGTTGGATAATGGGGAAAGTTCCCTCGCGCTCTCGATCTTTCATTGCGGTTTTTTGAGAATCGTCTTACAGATAAGAGCATGGCTGAGTCAGAAGAAATTTATAAAGTCCTTGCGCGCAAATACCGTCCGAAAAACTTTGATGAGTTGATTGGGCAGGAGGCGTTGGTGCGCACACTGAAAAATGCGATTGAGTCCAAACGGATTGCACACGCATTTATGCTCACAGGGATTCGAGGGACGGGGAAGACGACGACGGCGCGCATTATTGCCAAGGCGCTCAATTATACGGGCAAAGATGGGAAACAAGAAGCCACGACAGGCTCAACGGATGATTGTGCGCTGTGTCAGGCGATTACAGAAGATCGTCACCCTGATGTGATTGAGATGGATGCGGCCTCTCGGACAGGGGTGGATGATATCCGTGAAATCATTGACTCTGTCCGCTATGCGCCCAGTGAAGCGCGCTATAAAATCTATATTATTGATGAAGTGCATATGCTCTCGAAAAATGCGTTTAATGCATTGTTGAAGACATTGGAAGAGCCTCCTGCGCACGTTAAATTTATCTTTGCGACGACTGAAATTCGGAAAGTGCCGATTACGATTTTGTCACGGTGTCAGCGCTTTGATTTGCGCCGTGTAAGCCTTGAGGATTTGAGCGCCCATTACACAAATATATGTGGTCAGGAAGACGTAGAGATTGAAGAGGACGCGTCGAATATGATCGCACGAGCGGCGGACGGGTCTGTGCGAGATGGGTTGAGTTTACTCGATCAAGCGATTGCGCTGAGCACAACAGACGGCAAAAGCAAGATTACATCTGACCTTGTCCGTGAAATGTTGGGGTTGAGTGATCGGAGCAAACTTTTGGATCTCTTTGCCCATGCCATTCAGGGAGAAACACAAGAGGCGCTTGAGATTGCCTCTCATTTTCACGAGAATGGGCAGGATCCTTTGCTCCTTGTGCAGGATTTAACGGATATGTGTCATATTTTGACAAAAGTAAAAGCTGTGCCCAAAGCGCGACGGACAACGGCGCCGAATATGAGTGATGATGAGTATAAACGGGCGGTGGAGTTGGCGCAAAAACTCTCTATTCCTGCGCTCAATAAGGCGTGGCAATTATTGCTCAAGGGGATTGGAGAGGTGAATATGGCGACCAACCCACAAGCTGGAGTTGAGATGTTGATCATTCGGTTATGCTATGCCGCTAATCTGCCTGATCCTGTGGATTTACTTAAAAACATGGGGTCTCATACACCTCCTAATGGGGGTGGAGGAAAAAGGGCACAGAGTGTCGCGACCTCTGTGAGTGGTGTTGTGCAAGCTGTCCAAACACAAACAGCTCCTGTTCAAGAGTCTGTGCCTGTGGCCAATGCGAATTTAGAGACATTGGAAGATGTGGTGGCATTGTTTGAAGTCCATGGCGCGATGATTTTAGCGGGGCAAGTCGGGCAGTTTGTTCAATTGATTCGTATGAAAGTCGGACATATTGAGTTTATGCCTGCCGAGGGTGCGCCGAGTGATCTTGCGGGGCAAATGAGTAAGAAATTGTTAGAACTCACCCAAAAAAGATGGATGGTCATTGTTGGGCGAGGCGAGACGCATCCAACCCTTCAAACCCAAGATAAAGCCAAACAAAAAGCAGAGTACGAGGCTATCTTGGCGCATCAGGATGTTCAAAATGTTTTGACCATCTTCCCAGAGGCAAAAATAACAAAAATAGACCCCATCAAGACAAAGGACACACACTCATGATGAATATGGCCAAAATGATGAAAAAAGCCAAAGATATGCAAGAAAAGATGGAAAGCTTGCAAGAAGAACTCGGAAATCAAGTGGTTGAGGGATCTTCTGGAGCCGGCCTTATTCGGGTGACGATGACATGTAAAGGGCAGGTGAAATCGTTGAATATTGAGTCCTCCATGGTCACGCCCGATGATAAAGAAGTAATGGAAGATTTGATAGTCGCTGCCGTGAATGATGCTCGTCAAAAAGCCGATGCCAAAATGGCGGAAGAGACTCAAAAAGCCATGGGAGATATGGGCTTGCCTGCGGACGCTCTTGGAGGTTTGGGTGGACTTCCGTTTTAATTTTTTAACCACAGATGAACACGGATTATAGTAATATTCATTAAAAATAGAACACATTATTTTCTCCCCCGTCATCCTGAACTTGTTTCAGGATCTCGTGCCTATATTTACCAGATCCTGAAACAAGTTCAGGATGACGGTGTAAGAACCTGTTTAAAATCTTTTTAATATTTGCTATCCTTCCTTAGGCAACTTTGGAGGTTTAAATGTCGCATACTTATCCTAGTGATATAACTCGCAATCAATTTGAAAACATACGCCATATTTTAGAG
>JAJRSA010000037.1 GCA_024279035.1 Alphaproteobacteria bacterium | reverse complement strand
TACGTGAACTCTCTAAAATATGGCGTATGTTTTCAAATTGATTGCGAGTTATATCACTAGGATAAGTATGCGACATTTAAACCTCCAAAGTTGCCTAAGGAAGGATAGAAAATATTAAAAAGATTTTAAACAGGTTCTTAGCGGAAAGCGAAGATAATCACAAAAATTGTATTTTATTATTAGATGAACCTGGACTTAGTCTACATCCGAATGCACAGATTGATCTCATTCGATTTTTTAACCAAATATCAGAAAAAAATCAATTGATCTATACCACCCATCTGCCATTTCTGGTTGATCACAATAATCTTGATAAAGTTAAGGCCGTATATACTGAGGGAGGCTTAACAAAAATATCTAACGATTTAAGCAAAGCAGACAAGGAGAAAAAAGCAATCCAACCAGTGAATGCGGCTATCGGGATTACAGCCTCTCAAAGTTTATTAGTAGGGTGCGATATTGTGATCGTTGAAGGTGTCTCTGATCAGTTTTATTTAACTATGATAAAAAATCATCTTGTTTCAAAGGGAAAATATACGCCTGCAAAAGAAATGGTTTTTATACCAGTCGGTGGTGTTAATGGCGTTAAGCCTGTTGTGTCTATTTTACAAGGTAGTAAAAATTCCTTGCCATTTGTTCTCTTTGATTCTGATAGCGCAGGAAAACAGGCTCAAAAAAATCTTAAAAATGGGTTTTATCAGAACGAAAAAGATAAAGTTCTTGATGTTGGTGCGTTTACTGGACTGAATGATTCAGAAATAGAAGATCTTATTTCAGCCAATTTAATAGTAGATTGTTTTGACCGTTTATTTAGAACAGAGGATGGTATTGATGATGAGAGCATTGATACTACACAGGCAATTGTTCCGCAATTGGAAAAATTTGGAGAAGACAATCAGCTTGATCTGAAAAATAAGATTGGCTGGAAAGTGGAGTTAAGCAAAAAAGTGAAGCAAAAATTTAAGGATGATGTTTCGAATGAAATTGAAGGAAAATGGATAAAGCTTTTTGATGCTCTTACTAAGATAAAATAATGAACCTAAAAATTGAACAAAAAATGGCTGGTAAGTTTGCTAAAACACTCACTGCTATGTGCGTGCGGCATACTGAGCTTGAAGATAGAGGTGGTCCTACTTTGTTGGACAGGGTGTTAAGCTACTAATTATGGGAAAAGAAGGGTCACCGCTCACCCCTCTAATCTTCCCTGAAGGAAGAGATGATTTTTACTAATTGTCTTGGTGTCTTGGATACTTAATGCTAAAAGATATTTGTATTTTCACCCTTTAAAGGAGTTTTCTTATGAGTTTCACCCTTCCTGATCTACCTTATGCGAAAGATGCGCTTGCGCCTCACATGTCTGCAGAGACATTTGACTATCATCATGGGAAACACCATCAAGCCTATATCAACGTCGCCAATGACATGCTTCCGGGGAGTGGCTTGGAAGGGCTCTCCTTAGAAGAATCCATTATGAAAGCGGAGGGCAAGCTGTTTAATCAATTGGGGCAACATTATAATCACTCTCTTTTTTGGGAGTCGATGGCACCTAATGGAGGAGGGAAAAATATCCCGTCTGCGCTGTCTGATAAAATTGACAGTGATTTAGGGGGATATGATTCATTCCGTGCAGACTTTATTGCC
Organism: Alphaproteobacteria bacterium; assembly: GCA_024279035.1. GTDB lineage: Bacteria > Pseudomonadota > Alphaproteobacteria > Micavibrionales > Micavibrionaceae > UBA1850. Next base: position 135,334 of record JAJRSA010000037.1, on the reverse strand, counting down.
AAAGGCATGGGACAATTTGGATCAGGCTGGGTGTGGCTTGTACAAGACAACGCCTCAGGAAAATTGGAAGTGATAAATACAGCCAATGCGGACTGCCCCCTCACAGAAAATAAAACACCGCTTCTTGTGTGTGATGTCTGGGAGCATGCTTACTATATAGACTACCGTAATGCTCGTCCTAAATTCCTAGACGTCTTTTTAGATCACCTTGTGAACTGGGAGAATGCCACAACACGCCTTAAAGTGGAATAAGAGCAGCAACAACACGGCGAGCTTCGGACATCAAGACATTATAGGTCCGACAAGCTGCGCCTGTATCCATACTTTCAACATGAAGTCCCTTCTCTCTCAATTTTAGCTTGAGGTCTGGGTTTAAAAATTCTGTACGAGCTCCCGTTCCCAATAAGATCACATCAATCGTATCCGCAACATCAATCAACGGTTGAAAATCATTCAAACATAATGGGTCACTGTGGATCCATTCCACCACATGGTGAGGTGCAATCAGCACAGCACTCTTATATATTTGTCCATTAATCTTAAATTGCCCCGCGCTGTAAGAATGAACAATCTTTTGATCCGCTTCAATAAGGGGAGTGAGATCCATCTCTAGGAGTCTTCTTTCGTCTCACGAATACGAAAGAGCATTAAAAGAGGGGCGGCAACATACACCGACGAATATGTTCCTAAGATCACGCCAAAGATCAACGCATCCACAAAGCCCCTGATCACTTCTCCTCCAAAGACAAAGAGGGCAATCAGAGCCAAGAGAGTTGTAATAGAGGTCATGATAGAGCGTGATAGCATTTGGTTAACCGACATATTAAAAAGCTCGTTCAATGGCTTTTTCTTGTATTTACGGAGATTCTCACGCACCCGGTCAAACACAACGACGGTATCATTAATAGAGTACCCTGCGACCAAAAGAACAGCGGCCAATGTAGCAAGATCAAAGCTTGCCTGTGTCAGCGCAAAGAAGCCAAGGACACCGATGGTGTCATGGATAAGTGCTAAAATCGCAGCCACTCCAAATTGCCATTCAAAGCGTACCCAAACATAGAGCAATATTCCCACAAGAGAAAAGCCAAACGCTAAAAGCCCTGCTTTTTTAAGCTCATCTCCCACTTGAGGCCCTACATATTCAACACGGCGGTAATCTATGTTTTCAAACGTCTCTGAAAGTGTGTCTTTTATCTGGTCAATTGCTTGTTTTTGCGCCTCTTCTTCGCCCTTTTGTTGAGGCATACGGATCAAAAGATCTTTCGGATCCCCAAATTCTTGGAGGGTTATCCCTCCTAAATTCAAAGCATTGAGCTCTGTACGCAGGGCTTGTAGATCAGGAGGTGTCTCTACACGCACCTCAATGAGTGTTCCACCTGTAAAATCAATTCCAAGATTAAGGCCTCGTGTCGCCAATAAAAACAATGACCCAATTATAATAAGGAAGGAAATAATATACGAAACACTTCGAAATCCAATGAAGTTGATATTTGTTTCTGCAGGAACAAGTTTTAAAAGCATGGTCACTCTATTTCTATATCGTCAATGTGTCTGGTTTCTTTTTCTTCAGCCATGTCGCCACAATCAAGCGTGTGAGCATGATGGCCGAGAAGAGAGAGGTTAAAATTCCAATGGTCAAGGTCACAGCAAAGCCTCGCACAGGGCCACTTCCAAAGGAATAGAGAAAGAGAGCCGCTATCAAGGTCGTCATATTCGCATCCACAATCGTAGACATGGCCTGTTTATAACCTGAATCAATAGCAGAAATGACTGAACGCCCCGAACGAATTTCTTCTCGAATACGCTCAAAGATCAAAACATTCGCATCCACAGCCATCCCAATGGTCAGGATAATGCCTCCAATCCCTGGGAGAGTTAGTGTCGCTTGTAACCATGAGAGCACTGCAAAGATCAACGCCATATTGATCGTTAAGGCCACAGCCGCAAAAACCCCAAACAAGCCATAACTGGCGATCATATAGACAAGAATAAAGGCCATCGCCAATCCACCCGCAATGGCGCCTGCTCTCACAGAGTCACTACCAAGAGACGGCCCAACCGTACGCTCTTCCATAATAGTGAGTGGCGCAGGGAGGGCGCCTGCACGCAAAAGAAGAGACATGTCGCTGGTTTCACGCACGGTGAAATTCCCTGTTATAATGGCAGCTCCTCCACAAATAGCACCATTGATCCGAGGGGCAGACACAATCTCTCCATCTAAAACAATGGCAAAAAGCTGTCCTTCATTTTTACGCGTGACATCACAAAACTTCTTGGCGCCAATTTTATTCAAACGGAAACTCACCACAGGTTGCCCGTCTTGAAAAGCGGACTGAGCATTGGTAAGCATATCTCCTGTGAGGATATTACGGCGCTTTATAGAGAGCTTTGTATTGGCCATTTCCTTGCTTGGAAGGCTGATTGTATCAAGACCTCCATCCACATCAACGAGATGGAATGTAAGTTTTGCTGTTTTTCCTAACAGATCTTTGACTCTCTGAGGATCATCAAGCCCTGGTAATTGTAATACAATCCGTTGATCTCCTTGGCGTTGGATAACAGGCTCACTTGTGCCTGTTTCATCCACACGACGACGGACAATCTCAATGGATTGCGCTACAGTTTGATCTTTTATTTTTTTCAATGCAGGCGCTTCAAAAATGGCGTCTATACGCCCCTTCTTTACACTGATAAACGCACGATCATCAATTTTGCGCAGAATTTTTTTGGCCTCCTCTTCTTGTGCAGGATCTTGAAGAGCCATAAAAAATCCGTTGTCTGTTATGCCCTTACGGGTCAGACGCACACGGGATTTGCGGAGATCTTTCTTTGCTTCCTCAAAAAAGCTCTCTATTTGCTCTTTCAAAACAACATCCACATCAACTTCTAACAAGAGGTGAGATCCACCTTGCAGATCAAGCCCCAGATTCACAGCCTGGTGGGGCATCCATGCAGGGAGTTTCTCTTTGAGCATCGTGCGTGTCGACTCACCCACAAAATTAGGCGCTGCAAATAAAACAGCCCATACACTGACGGCAACAATCAGAAAAATTTTCCAACGAGAAAAGTGAATCATTATTTTTTAGTCTTTTTCTTATTTTTAGGGGCATCATCATTGGCAACAGAGGATTTTTGAGGCACAGCCTCATCATAGGTTGACATGATGGCTGAACGTAAAATCACGAGCGTTGTCCCCTCCACTTTAATACTCATCTTGTGCGTATCCATGATTTTTTCGACCGTCCCGACAAGGCCACCTTGGGTCACAATTTTCGTTCCTTTTTCAAGGGTTGAGAGCATTGAGCCATGTTCTTTCATTCGCTTTTGCTGTGGACGGATCATCAATACATAGAAAAGAAGAACCAAAACAGCAATCAGCCCCATATTCATCATAAAGGCTTCTCCCGCGCTTGGCGCATCAACGGGGGTTTCCGTCATAACATCAGCAACAAGCTCTTCCGCTTGCGCATAGGCTTTTGAGATAAACATGTCTTTCCTATCCTTTTTATATAAAACTATGCGGAGAATATAGGGGGCATGTTCCCTAAAAACAAGAGGGGAAAGCGTTTCCATCCACTAAAGTTTTCACTTCGTCATATACCCCTTAGGATTAAGCACTTTTGTCCCTCGACGGAGCTCAAAGTGAAGTTGAGGGGTTTTCACGTTTCCTGTTGATCCTACTGTTCCAATCACTTCTCCACGCTTTATGGCGAGTCCTTTTTTTGCAATGAGCTTATCCATATGCGCATAAGCGGTCACATACCCATCTGTGTGCTTGAGCAAAATCAGATTTCCATACCCTTCAAGCTCATCATTGGCATAGACGATCACACCATTTTCTGCGGCGCGGACAGAGGCTCCGCGCGGCGCTTTAATATTGATTCCATCATTGTGGAGACTATTTTTCTTTGCCCCAAAACTGGAAATCACCTTACCTTTGACAGGAGAGAGAAAGCGCGCCTCTTGTCTTGGGGCGAGAGCTATACTCTTACTATTTTCTATGGGTTTCCGATGGGTATATACAGGAGATTTAACGGGTTCTTCCTTCTCCTCTCTTTGCGCTTGGCGGTCTTTAGGCACATAAGTTTGTCCTTCAGAGTCAAACGCTGCTAAATCCACATGCCCGACAGACGAGGGTACCTGTAAAATTTGCCCTGTGCGAATAATATAGGGCGATTGTAAATGGTTGAGGCGTGAGAGATCTGTCACAGAAATATGAAAAAGACGTGAAATCGCAAAGAGCGTATCTTTGTCTCGCACTCTATAGGTACTGGGCGTTGGCAAAAGTAGTCTCATCCCCGTAAGAAGGTAATAAGGAGGGGTCACTCTATTGAGATCTATAAGATCTCGTAAGGGGAGATTATAATTCTGAGAAATGCTCCAAATCGTATCTCCTGACTGTACAGTATGGATTCCACTATTGCCCTGCCCTGTGCCTTGTGTCCCATAATGATAGACTCGCACAGACTCTGGCTGATGCGTACAGGCCACAAGACATACAATCAGACACACACTCAAAAGCCTCATTGCGCCACCTCTGGCAAAAGAGGGACAAAACGCACAGGCATTAAATCTTTCATCGCATAAGTGTCCTCACTTTCTTTCCTATAGAGCCTTAACACTTGATCCCCCGTAGAGCGTTCAATAGGAATCACGAGCAATCCATTTGGTGCCAATTGTTCCATCAAAGAGGACGGGACTTTATACTGTGCGGCGGCGGTTACAATAATGCGCTCAAAAGGCGCTTGCTCCCACCAGCCTTTCATTCCGTCGCCAACAATCGCTGTAATATTGCGTACCCCTAAAGTTTCAAAGCGTTTTTCTGCCTCTGCAAGCAGGGATTTATGACGTTCTATCGTATATAAACGTCGACACAAAGACGCCAAAATGGCCGCCTGATAGCCAGACCCCGTTCCCACCTCTAATACTTTATGCCGATCGTTCAATTGAAGTGCTTGTGTCATCACCGCCACAATTTGAGGCTGGCTAATGGTCTGCCCTGCCCCAATAGACAAGGCTCTGTTCTCATAAGCTTGATTTTCATGATGGTCAGGCACAAACAGTTCACGGGGAACGGTCTCAATCGCACTCAAAACTTTCGTGTCCCTAATCCCCTGATGACGTAGCTCCATAATCAGTCGAATTTTACGCGTATCCATGTGGGGGGCAGTGTGAGGCAAAATAAAAAACCTTAAGCATAAAAGTGAATCAGGCATACGCCTATTCCCCCATTGTGTGCTAAAGCCCCTTTTTTCTCAAGATTTTTATCCTGCACTCACGCGTTTTTCAAGCTCAGCTAGAGTATCATCTAAGACCGCCTTATATTCATTCACGTAGGAGACCATTTTAGTGAGGTCGCCTTCTTCTCTAAAATAACTTTCTATGTCTGCGGAGATACGAGAGAGTCTGATAGCTCCAATTTGTGCGCTAGAGGATTTGAGTTTATGAGCATATTCGGAGACTGTTTTATAGTCTCTTTTTTCGAAATGATCTGAGACTATCTTCTGATCATCAAGCGTTGAATTTCTGTATTTAATGAGAATAGAGTGCGCGGACTCATCTCCTATCATTTCTTTTAATTCCCCATAGATCTCCTCATCAAAGAGAGGTTCACTATAGTTAACCAAAGATGTGTCTTCAGATTTTTCCTCTGAAGATTCCTCTGCTTCCTCTTCCACATTTATTTTTTCAGGCAACCATTTGGCTAAAATATCTTTAAACGCATTCTTTTTTACGGGTTTTGAAATATAATCCTGCATTCCTGCCTCCAAGCATCGCTCTTTGTCACCCTTCATCGCATTGGCCGTCAGGGCAACAATGGGTGTGTTTTTAATTTTACCTTTAAATATAAGGTCTGTAATGACAGCCGTGGCTTCAAATCCATCCATTTCGGGCATTTGACAATCCATAAAGACAATATCAAAAGGGAGGGTAGAGAGCGTTTCAATGGCTTCTTTTCCATTTCCAACACATGTCACACTACACCCCATCCGCTCGAGAATTTTTTCGGCAATTTCCTGATTTGCGTAGTTATCTTCTGCTACCAGAACACGGACATTGGAAAAGTTAAGTGTCTCAGTATTAAGCTTTTGTACAAGAGACTCCGACTCTTGTTTATAGCGCCCTATTATTTTCAAAATCATAGATTTTAAACGTTCGGGGTGGATTGGCTTCGAGAGATGATAGACATCCTCCATCTTTTTCAAGGCACGATTGGCCTCAACATCCATGTAAGACGAAATAAGAATAGAAGGGGTTTGATGGGCAGAGGGATCTTTCCGTAAAAATTGCATGAGCGCAATACCACTCATGTCTGGCATCAAATGATCGGTCAGAATGACATCATAGGGATGTGCACCTTTATTTTTCTTCTGAATATTTTCAAGAGCGTCTTGTGGATCAGAAAAAACACTAACTTCAGCATTCCACCGCTTAAGATAGCTCGTCAATATTTCAAGATTGATTTCAATGTCATCAATGACTGCTATCGATATATTCTTTAGATCAGCGCCAACATCAATTTTTTTATGTACAGTCTTGTCAATGGGTAAAATAGCCGTAAACCAGAAATGGGATCCCTCTCTCTCTTTGCTTTCAAGCCCCATCTCTCCTCTCATAATAGCCGTAAGTTTCTTACAAATCGCAAGCCCCAGACCTGTGCCTCCAAATTGACGTGTTGTCGAGCTGTCTGCTTGACGAAAGCGATCGAAGACTAGCCCTTGGACAGCTTCAGGGATTCCAATCCCTGTGTCTTTTACACTAAACTTTAAAACAGCCTCATTTTTAGAGGTTGTTTCTAATAATTCAATTTGGATCAGGATATGCCCTTCATGCGTAAATTTAATTGCATTACTAACAAGATTATTTAAAATCTGACGGACACGCCCCTGATCTCCGAGCACAAGATCTGGGATTTTGCTGTTTTGCCACACCGTCAACTCCACACCTTTATTTTGTGCCTGAAGAGCATGGAGGTCAGCTAAATCTTCAACCACTTCACACGGAGAAAAGCTAAGCTCTTCCATATCTAATTTTCCTGCTTCTATCTTGGAAAAATCAAGAATATCATTGAGAATTTGGAGCAACCCCTCCCCTGCCCCTACAATTGTCTTCACACGACGGGCATGGTGAGGCTCAAGCCCTTCATCGAGCAAAAGGTCCCCCATCCCGATAATCGCATTCATAGGCGTTCTAATTTCATGGCTCATCGTTGCAAGGAAGTCTCGTTGCAATGCATTGGCTTGCTCGGTCTCTTTTTGAGCATTCACAAGTTTAGAGGTATATTTCTGTGACATCCGTATATAGACAGCCACCATCAAGCTCACGACGATACAAATAATAAAAATTATCCAGACGTCGTGAGAGCTTTGGACATAAAAGGCTTTATTGGGAAAAAACTCTATAAGAAATCGGTGTCCAGCAACATTCATTATATTTTCATAGTGGTATCCCTTCTGTATAAAATTGTGCTTTTCTCTGATAGGCGAAGGATAGAGCACATTTACATCAGAGGAATAGATTATTTTGGCCTCTTGGTTAGGCAATGTATCTATAATTGTAAAATCAATATGATCTTGTGTCGCTACCTTATGGTTGAGAAGGTAATCAAGCTTAAGAACACTAAAAATAACCCCCTTTAGCTCTTCTTTTCCAAAGACAGAGTGAAAAAAGGTAAAATAGCTTTGTCTCTCATTTGATGAAAGCTCTATAAAATCGGGATATCCAAAGACTCCTCTCATTTTTCCAGTCTCTATAGCGTTTTTTATACCAAAAGAGAATTTTTTATGGTCTGAAAAATTATAAGATACGGCCTTCTCTTTGAGAGAGGGCGGAGACACATAAGAAGACATTCTCTCTTATCCCATACCGTCAGAGAGAGGTATAAATCCAATCGCGTTGTGACTTAAGTTTTGGGTCATAAATGACTCTGACATAGAATAAAATTCTTGCTCATCTACATAGTCAGACGCCGCATAAAAATTAAGCATAATTTGTATTTGCGCAAGATGATCATTCACCCCTTCTTCAATCAAACGAAAAAGAGCATCTGAGTCTTCTTGAAAAGAAAAAGCTCTACTTGTTTCTTGAGCCCTCAATGTATTGAACAACAAAACAACAGAGATGACGACACCAATAAAACCCACAATATAGGGAAGCCCTGTTCCAAATATTTTTTTTATCTTTTCTTCTCCCATTCAACCTACTCCTTTGGACTCATATATTTCAGTCCAAAAGCCTAATGTGAAACATCCCTAAAGGGCAGAGAAGAAGCCTAATGTATGCAAGCCATGGAAAATCCTATTATATAGTCATTTTTATTAAGAATAATACATTCTTTGAAGATGACCCGAGCGACTGCGAGGCGGCGGGAGTCCGCCGAAAGCCTGCGTGGCTTGAACGCAGTTTAGAATAAGAATGCCTTGTTCTTATTCTAAACGACTATAAAGATGGGTGTCTTCCGTTTTAATAATCAAAGAGCTGATTAAAATGCTTCATATAAAATTAGAGCAACATATTGTAACATTTATATATTACCCCTACATTTTAATTACATAATAATTTTTGCTATACTGTTTTTAGAACCTATAGAAAAGGAGAATGGTAGAGGCATGACACAAAACTTAGAAGAATCTTTTTATATTCCCCTCCCTTTCGCGAGGCAAGGGGAAGGAACAAAATATATAAGTTCTTTCAATGATCTAGCACAAAGCCCTGCACCAGAAGCTGTTGGACACATTAGAGATTTAAAACGCTTTGATCGGTCTCTCGGATTAGAAGACGATGCTAAAAAACAAGAGCTCTACATCAAAGCACCTGGCACTGGTTTTTATATTCCGCCTGAGTACCGCCAGTTCGTTCCAGAAATAAAACAAATGATTGATACTTATTATTCTAATCACGGAGACAATGGGTTTTGTACTCTTGCCATTCATCAGGCGATCATTCAACCTGACGCTCAAAATACTCGTCCATTTATTGGCACACATAAAGACATAACTCTATCGCGAATTAATAAAGAAGGAAAAGCACCTAGTGCCTATGTTCAAATCGTATCCAATGCATTAACGACGGGGTTTTCTTCCTATAAGCTCTCGGAAACAGATCTTGATACAATCACAACCACAGAAGATCCTGACAAGGCATTGCAAGACATCCTCAATCAAGATCATGTTCAATTTAAAAGCTTTGACCCTGGTATTATCACTGCATTCAATGCGACGTCTGTTCATGCTCTTAGAAACCCTCTAGACCCGACACAAAGAACCACTCTAATCACCGCTTTTTCTCCAGAAAAAGAGGCTCTCCCAAAAGAGTTTAACAATCCATGGCTTACAGCTGCTATTAAGGCACAAAATACAGTTAATATGGGCATAAAGTTAGAGACTTAAAAATCTTCATCAAAACACATATGCAGGCTCATGTGATAGACACGGAATGGCCTTGCGCGCTTGTGTGACAAGAGAAAAATCGCACTCGGCCATGATTACATCTTCTTTATCTTTTTGAGTATGCGCTATGATCTCCCCCCACGGGTTGATAATCATGGAATGCCCATAGGTTTGTCGATTGCCGGCATGTTCACCGACTTGATTGGGGGCGATGATAAAGCATCCTGTTTCAATGGCACGCGTCCGCAGGAGAATCTCCCAGTGCATTTTGCCCGTTGCAAACAGCCATGCAGAAGGAATCATCATGACATTCGCCCCTTGCCGTGCGAGGGCACGATACATCCGTCCATATCTTAAATCTCTACAGATACTCATCCCAAGCTGAAGATCACCAAGATCGGCAACAACGGCTTTTTTGCCTTCTTTATAACACGCACTCTCTCGAAATTTCTGCCCCGTTGGCAAATCTGTATCACACAAATGCATTTTATCGTAAGTCGTATTAATTTTACCCTCTCTGTTAAACAAAAAACTTCTGTTATAGAGATAACCCCCTTCCGTTTTAATAACCAGAGAGCCAATCAAGAGAGTGACAGATAATTCTTGTGCTAATTTAGAAAAGAAAGGAATTGCTGGATGCGCATCTTGCGTAAAACATTCTTCAATTCGTTCTGTTCGATCTGCAAGCATTTGGTCTGTGACTTCAGGCGTTGCAATCACATCTGCGCCAAGAGTTGCTGCTTGGCGAATAAGCCTTTCTGCTGTCAATAAATTATCTTGCAAGTCTTCACTGCTATTGAGCTGTACACATGCAAATTTATAAGTAAAATTCATTCTTTAATCTTGGAGTAAAGGATTGAGTTTTCCATCATAATCGAGGTCATGCAAATCATCACATCCTCCAATATATTGGTCATTGATAAAAATTTGAGGGACAGATTTTGAACCTCCGGTTCTATCCATCATCTTGGTGCGATCCGCCTCATTTCCTGTGATATCATACTCGATATACGCCACTTTTTTACGGTCTAATAATTTCTTAGCACGCTTACAAAACGGGCAGGTACTCCACGTATAAATTTCAATCTTTGCCATTATTTTCTTTCTATTTTTAAAATACTCGACCCTAGCTATAAAACATTGTGGAGAAAATTGGAATATTTATATCAAGAACCAAAGGAGGCTCTAAAGATAAACCGTGCGCGCTACCGTTAAAACCTGCACAGATTTTGCCTCTGCTTTTAGAAGTGTTTTCGCGCATTCATTGACTGTTGAGCCTGTTGTATAGACATCATCGACAAGGACAATTCTTTTCTCTTTGAAGAAATGCATATCTTTGTCTCCAATCACAAACGCTGATTTCACATTTTTTTGTCTATCTTTGAGGGCCATATGTCCTTGAGACTGTGTGGCTTTCACGCGTTTTAATCGGGTTGTATCGGAAGGAATATTTATCTTTTTTGAGAGGCATTGTGCAAGGAGTGCTGCTTGGTTGTAGCGCCGTTTAACAAGGCGCATCCAATGCAGTGGGACAGGCACAATAAGATCTGCACTGTCCAACATATCCTGCCCTGCGTTGAGCATCCACTGAGAAAAAGGCAACGCCATATGTGTTTTGTCTCCATGTTTATACGCAAGGAGCAGAGAACGGCTTTCCTCATCATACCGCAATGCGGCGCGCGCGTTTTCATAGGCAGGAGGATGATCTAAACATAGGCTACACATCATGTCTTGCACCTCTTCGCCTCCCTCAAAAACATCAAAAGGCATTCCACAGCAATCACATAGTGGGGATCCTATAAAAGTTAACATCGCCCATGCATCGGGAGAAAGCATCTCAGAAGATTCTACAATCTCTCCTGTGACAATACAGCGCGCAGGCAATAAAAAATTGACGCCTTTATTACAGGAAAGCCTAATAAAATCAGAAAAAATATTTGAATTCAATGACATAATACACTTGATTTTTTGTGTCTAATGGTCTACTGATGCACTCTAAAGATAATAAGGGGATAACACGGTAAAGTACATGGCTGACCGAAAGGTGTCGAGTTTAAGGGATGGTCATACGCAGGCACGAGGAGATCTCGGAGGCACAGGTAAATCCACGCAAAAAAAAACTCTCTCCCGCAAAAAATACTCCCAAAAAGTATCCTCCACCCTTCTCGAAAAACTTTTTCCAGATGAACGCGCAGAGCTTCTCAAAGATATTCCCCTGAAACAAATTCGAGATGCATGGTTTATAGGTGCCCATCTTCTTCTTGATGATCAGGCACATGTCGTGGATATGGGGTGTGAACAAGGAGAAATGGCCTATGCCCTGTCTCTTATGAAGCCAAACTGGGTGATTACTGCGGTTGATTCAGACAAAAACTCTATTGCCTACGCGAAAAAACACTATAAGAACAAAAATTTAACATTTATTGAGAAAGATTTATCCGCGCCCATCTTTCCTGATTATTCTGTAGATGCCATCATTAATTCGTTTGTGCTCCATGAAATATACTCAGAGGCTCATTTTAATATCCGTAAAGTCAGCAGAACACTCGAACGCCACTATAGTGCTCTCAAGACAGATGGGTTTATGTATGTCCGAGACTATACAACACAAAACCCAGGTGATTATATTCTGATGGAGCTCCAAAATATGCCGAGCACAGGAGACTCTCTGCATGATCTTTCAGAAGCCGACCTCCTTATTTGGTTTTCAGAAAATGTGCGCAGTGGAGAAGCCCTCACGACAGGGGGGTTTTATTTGGAAGAACTTCCCGCACGCTTTCCTAAAACACGCCTCTTTCGTCTTCCCCATAAATGGGCGTATGAATTTATTTTACGCAAAGGGGATCGTACCCTATTAGAGGCAGATCTTGATACAGAATATACATTCGCCACCCAGCGTGATCTTAGACGAGAATTGCGCTCATTAGGGGCTCGCCTTTTATATTGTGCCTCTCATTGGGATGATGATTTTATTCAAAAACATATGCTGGATCACTTTAAACTCTATAAGGAGAATGGCGATCCTTTGGGATATCCAGAAACCAGCTATGGGATGCTGATCCAAAAAATTCCAGAAAAGGAAAGTATCCGCTATCAAGAATGGAGATCCTCCAGAAAAAAAGCAGATACCATTTCCATTGAAAGTGTCAGAAACAATGAAACAGGGGTCATTCTTGATCTTGCATCACGACATTTAGACCTCACAGAGATTATTCCTTTCTATGAAACGCCTGAAGGACAGCTTAAAATATTTCTACAAGAATCAACCCCGCGAAGCATCACCAACACGGTCCCTCGTAAAGGACATAACATAGATGGGAAAAGCTGGTCAGGGCATATGATTGAATCCCTCCCTTTTAACACACAAGATATTTACGATCTTGAGGCGGACAAAAAAAAGTCTATCCCTAAATTTATAAAAAAACATCTTGATCTTAAAACAGACTCTGATGCCCAGTTTATAGATGGCCCTATCACATATCCAGCACCAAAAACAATAGATGAACGAACAGAAACAAAATATATTCTTGTCCATTTTCCAACCCATAAAAGAAAGAAAATTGAAGAAACCGACTATACTCCTCCAGAAGGGTTGCGTTTTAACACCATAGGGAATCTTAAAGAATTTGATGCGCAAGCTATTTTAGATGCCATTTCTGTTGGTTTCATCCCCAATGCACAATTAGAAATTCAGATTTCAAAACTCTTTACTATTCTCAAAAAAGAACCTCAAAACTGGTCAGAATCACCTCTTGTCTTGAGTGAAACAACTATCAAGGAACGGCTTGATATTAAAAACATATTAACGGACATGGCCGATGATAAAAAACGATTTTCTCCCGTTAAAACACCGGCCGGAACATTGCGTACAATCCATTCTATCTTTATGGAAGAAGGGCATGATGAGCAAGGAGGAATGACTGATTTATCTTCTCGAGAACAAGATTTTTTTGTCCCAGAAGAGGACTCACAAAATGTAGCCGTTGTTATTCCTTTGGCCAAAGATATCAATGGAGAAGTTATGATGGGTATAATTAAAGATCACGCCCCTATTCCTGAGCGGTTTCAAGGCAATGGTACCATCATCAATGTCCCCTCTTTCTCTCTCCCCACACATATTGAAGATATGGAATCCGCCAAGAAATATGTTGCAGAAATGTTTGAAGTTGATCCTAAATATGTAGGAAAAATAGGAGAACCTTATTTCCAACATCTTGGCATGACGCCTAAGAAAATGTTTCCCTTTGGCGTCACGAATATTACAGGTAAACTGGATTATGAACATTTTGCACTCACATCCTTCTCCCCTTTTAACGGTATATTTTATGATGTGTTTTGGCCCCTCAATAGTGGCTCACCAACTGACCTTCTCAAAATAGTTGGAGAAGCCCATAAAATGCTCTGTCAAGACAGCGAGCTCTCTCTTCAGACAGGGCTTGCTCAAGATCTCTATGCAGAGCATACCGCTCAAACAAGTTATGAGTCAGATTTTCTCATGAATTCAACGTCTCGTCGAGATAAAAAACCCCAAGTCTCTTAAATGTCCCTCTTTGATCAACACATAATCGATTTAAACCTCCAGCGAGCATCAACAAGATACACACAAGAAGATCGCTTTCTTTATCGTTGGGCAGAAACACAACTCCTTGATCGCCTCTCAGATATAAAACGAGACTTTAAAAACACACTCCTCATCAGTGACTTTCCGATTGCTCTGGACAACAAGACTATACGCCAAAATGCCCCCCCCCATGAGTGTGTTATCAGTCTATTTAATCTTCACCGTCTAGAGCATCCAGACCAGTATCTGAACTCTATTTTTCAGTCCTTAAAGCCTGACGGTCTATTTTTAGGTTTGTTCTTCGGAGGAGATACTCTTCAAGAGCTCAAACAGGCCCTCATTAACACAGAGTTAAACTTATCAAAAGGAACGCACCAACGCACCCTGCCTCTCCTGACGAAACAAGAGGCAGGCGCGCTGATGCAAGCCTCTGGATTTTCTCTTCCTGTCGTAGATTCTCAATATGTCCGTGTGGGCTACAAAAAGCTCTCTTCTCTTTATAAAGATCTACGCGCCATGGGAGAAACAAACCCCCTCACCTCACGCTCAAAACATATTCCTCCTAAGAAATTTTTTAATGAGGTTGAAGCATATTACAGAGATCATTTCTATGAAGATGGAACGTACACAGCTACCTTTGAAGTCATCTTCTGCACAGGTTGGTCCCCTCACAGTAGCCAACAAAAACCTCTTAAGCGTGGAAGTGGGGCAGTGTCTCTTAAAGATGTGCTGTAAATTAAGGACTCTTCGAAGAAGACGGTAAGACAAAAGGGGAGAGAAGAAACATTTTTCGAGACTCATTGGCCTTATGCAACAAAGAGGCACATATTTCTGGGTGTCGTAGAAAAAGAGATTCAATTTTAGCCTGAATCTCTAGCCCTACTTCAAAATCATCGGAGGTTCCATCTAAATCAAAAACATGATTTAGGCTTTTTAATAAGCGTTCAAAGTTACAATGTAGCTCCGAGTCACTCAGGGCTTTAATTTCTTTTTTAAAACAGATGTTTTCTGTTATCTCGTGTTTTAGTTTTTGTAGCCTCATCATACACCCTCTCACTCAGACAGCTTATATATGAAAACAAATATTAAAACAAGAAAAGAATAAGTCTAATCGGCCTTCTTTGATTCAGGGGTAGATTGTGAAGAACGACGACGCGGAGCTGGTTTTTTAGGGGGAGTATCGGCACTAATAAACCCTGGAAGACTAGAATTTCCCTCAGAAATGTTATCCCTGTTGTCTCTCAAAGGTTTTTGAGGGGGTTTATTCTTAGGTGGTCTTTTATAGTTATTGTTTTTCCCACGAGACTGATGGCTTTGGATAGGAATGGCGCGTCCATTTTCATCCCGCTCACTGACAGCGAGCTCAATCTCAAGGCGAGAGGCTACTTTTCGAAGTTCGTGAACAGCTTCTTGCAATTCTTCTTTGGGCTCAACCTCTTTTTTGTCTTTTTCCCACAAGTCATAGGCCTTTATACAGGCCTCAGATGTCTCTTTTAAGCGTGTTGCAATTTCATCCATGGTCTGTCTGTCTCTCTTTCATTTATATAGTCGAAAAGACCTTAAAGACAAAGGTCTTAGAGGTCAATCATAATTCAAATTAATGTGATCCAAAGACTGTATTGATCTGTTGTGTTACACGTACAAATGTTGTTCTTTTAGACAGCTCTTTCAGCCTCTTAGCCCCCACATATGTGCACGCAGAACGAACACCACCCAATATGTCTTGAAGGGTGTCTTTTACATCTCCACGATAGGGAATATGTACATTTTTCCCCTCACTCGCTCTATAGTCTGCGACACCTCCCGCGTGTTTTGTCATCGCTTCTTTGCTCGACATGCCATAAAATTCTATAAATTTTTGTCCATTTTTTTTAACAATTTTACATTCACTTTGGTCGTGTCCTGCCAACATCCCTCCAAGCATGACAAAGTCGGCACCTGCACCGAAGGATTTAGAGAGATCACCAGGGACTGTACAACCTCCATCAGAGCACACATGGCCACCGAGTCCGTGTGCTGCGTCTGCACATTCTATAATGGCTGACAGTTGAGGATAACCGACACCTGTCATTTTGCGTGTGGTACAGACACTCCCAGGGCCTATCCCAACTTTTACAATGTCAGCACCACTGAGAATAAGCTCTTCAACCATCTCTCCTGTCACGACATTTCCTGCCATAATGGTCATATGAGGGAACTCATCTCTCATGCGTTTTACAACATCTACAAACCCTTGAGAGTAGCCATTAGCCACATCGATACAAATTTTATTAATGGGCTGTACAACTGATTTTTTTAGGTCTGACATCACTTCTTTCATCTTCTCAACATCCCCTTGCGAGATGCCAATACTATACCATGAAGAGTCTCCCCCATGATCCTTATAGAAACGAACCAATTCTTTGGGGGTGTAGTGCTTAGTTAAGGCTGTTGTTAAACCATGCCCATCTTTTTCAAATGCTTTTGCCATCTCAAATGTTCCCACCCCATCCATATTGGCGGCAATAATAGGCACTCCAGAAAAACTCTTTTCACTCCATTTGAATATATAGTCTCTTCGAATATCAACATCTTTGCGTGTTGTCAGTGTCGAACGCTTTGGGCGAATGAGCACATCCTTAAAATCGAGTTTAACATCTTCTTCAATGCGCATAAGGTCTATTCCTTCGTCAGGTTATGATTTAAAAAAAGAAGAGACAGAATCCTGATGATCGGCCTTTTTCTTCATTTCCGTTTCAACACGGAGAATTTCTTGTTTCATGTCTGAAATATAATTCTGTAATTCAGAAAGAGACATGGGGTCTAGGCCCTTGCATGTCTTTTTCTTTAATTTGGGGTCGCTTTCATCATCAAACATGATCCATAGGCTACCTGTCCTCTCCAAAAAAACAACATTTTTCTTCTGGCTTTTTTAGAAAATGCCCTGTATAGATAATCGGAATTCCTCGACAGCCTAAAGAAAAACTGTCTTGTGTCTCCTCAAAAAAAACGGAGTCACACCATGAGGCTCTGTATAAAGATTATGAAGGAGAATATCACTATGTCTACCATTGTTGATTTAAAAAAACCAATTATGCCAAAAGCAACAGCTGTATGGCTCATTGACAATACAACCCTCACATTCAAACAGATCGGTGGGTTTACAGATATTCATCCTGTTGAGATTCAATCTGCAGCAGATGGAGACATTTGGCATGGGATTGTTGGGCGAAACCCTATAGAGGAAAAACTTCTCCCTCAAGAAGAAATTGATAAAGCTCAAAAAGATTCCGACTATCAAATGAATGCGCTGACAAGCACACTTCCTCCGATTAAAACACGCTCAAAAGGGCCTAAATACACGCCTGTTGCGAAACGTAGAGACAAGCCTGATGCCATTTCCTTCCTCATTAAGAATCACCCAGAAATTACAGACGCACAAATTTGTAAGCTTGTCGGCACAACGAAACCAACTATTTTGGCCATTCGTGAGCGTACACATGCCAATATCGTCAGTATTAAACCTCAAAACCCAATAGATTTAGGAATATGCACACACAAAGAGTTAGAGGTCGCCTCTCATAAAGGTCTGCGTGCCCTTGGCAGAGATCCAATCGAAGAAGCCCGCCAAAGAGAAGAGGAAGAAGCCGCCCAGAGAGAGGCTGATGCAAAAAGTGAAGAAGAGAGTCAATCTGGAGACCTCACAGGGTTTGATTTCAGCAACTTCATGAATAGCTAATCCTGTGCCTATACAGACAAATAAAAACCCTCTGCGTTCAGAGGGTTTTTTCATTTTATGCCGCTTCTTGGGAGGTCTCAATCTCTTCTTTAACACGTAACTTCGTAAGCTTAAGGCTGGTGAGGAGATCATAACTAGGGTAAGGTCGCCCCAATTCTTCTTTAATTTTTTCTTCTAACAGGGATTTTCGTAACTTCAAAGCAGTGATCCGACCTGAAATATTTTGGTCACCTCCGTATGGTATACTCATAGGAAACTCCTCTTTTCTGTTTTTGAATTAGGGGCAGTTTACACCTAAAAGCGACTTAATACAAATTAGAAAAAACACATGCAATATTTACTTAGAACTCAAATTCCACACCTTGCGCTAACGGGATATCAGACGAGTAATTAACTGTCTGCGTTTGGCGGCGCATGTAGGCTTTCCATGCTCCTGATCCGCTTTCTCGGCCTCCGCCTGTCTCTTTTTCTCCTCCAAAAGCTCCTCCGATTTCTGCGCCACTGGTGCCAATATTTACATTGGCGATTCCACAATCACTTCCTATGGCGGAGAGAAACTTTTCTGTTTCTTTCATATCGTTGGAAAAAATACACGAGGATAATCCTTGAGGGACGCCATTTTGAAGAGTAATGGCCTCCTCCAATGTATTATATTCAAGAACATAGAGAATGGGGGCGAAGGTCTCATGCTCAACGATTTGTGTTTGGGCTGGCATTTTCACAAGGGCGGGGAGCACATAAACTCCTCCCTCTAAGCCTTCGGGGAAAATGCGTTCTCCTCCGCATATAATTTCACCCCCCTGCTCTTTGGCTTTTTGGAGTGACGCTTGCATTTGGTCATAGGCGAATTGATCCATCAGAGGGCCTATCAATACCGCCCCCTCCAAAGGATTTCCTATTGTAATGCTTTCATAGGTTTTTTTCATTTTTAAGATAAAATCGGCGCAGACAGACTCATGAGCTATCAAACGACGGAGCGTCGTACACCTTTGTCCTGCTGTTCCTACGGCACTAAAAACAGCGGCCTTCAAGGCCAGATCCATATCTGCCGAGGGGGTTAAAATCATCGCATTATTGCCTCCAAGCTCTAAAAGACATCGCCCAAAGCGTTGAGATACATTTTGGTAGACAGAGCGCCCCATCTCTGTGCTCCCTGTTGCACTGATAAGAGCCACATCTTGGCTATGCACTAATGCTTCAGACACATCTTTTCCGCCTTGAAGAAGTTGAAAGAGATAATCAGGCACATCATGCCCCTGTTCTTTAAACCGCGCACACGCTTTTGCAAAAAGAACCTCACAGGCAAGCGCCACAAGAGGCGTTTTCTCAGAGGGTTTCCAGATCAAGGAATCTCCACACACAAAAGCAAGAGCCGCGTTCCATGCCCACACAGCCACAGGGAAATTAAACGCTGAGATCACCCCCACAACCCCCAAAGGATGCCACAGCTCTCTCATATGATGGTGAAGACGTTCAGAGGGAATTGTTTTCCCATACAATTGTCGAGAGAGTCCCACTGCAAAATCACAAATATCGATCATTTCCTGCACTTCGCCCAAGCCCTCACTCAGGATCTTTCCACATTCCCATGTCACAAGCGCCCCAAGAGGCTCTTTGGCCAGACGGAGCTCTTCCCCAAAGAGACGCACAAGCTCTCCGCGCACAGGCGCAGGCACATCACGCCATTTGAGAAAAGCCTCATGAGCCTGCACCGTCATCTGTGCTACATCTTCAACTGTGTGCGTCTGAAGTGTGCCGAGGAGAGAACCTTCAATAGGGCTATAAGACAATAAATCTCCACCAGAAACACTATAAACCCCTAAAGTATCTAATAACTTACTTGGACTTTCCATCACTGTTCTCCTCTTCATTCTCCAAAATCGAATAGGCCACAGACGTAATCAAACTATTGATCCGGCGCAAATCTCGGGTGAGATCCATGTGCATGCCCGAGGTATCCATTGTTTCTGGAACCTTGTCGGTTATACGGCGCATGTGGGCTTTGTTGGTTTTTATTTCTGCTTTTTTAATTCTGCTCTTATCTCGTACCATTTTACGAGCGAGCTTAACATCCCCTGAAATATAAACAGATTGTGCCAATTTTACACTCTTGAGGACCATCTTGAACAGCGCAGAGATCTCTTCAAAGCCTTCTTTAGAAAAATATTTCTGATTTTTTATTTTCTTTTGGACAACAGGGATCAAATTACGATCTACAATATCTCCAATATGCTCCAGATTTGTGGCAAACATAAGCGTTTGAAAGTGGCGCTCTCCCTCTTTTTCTGTCATTGAGATTTGCGCCATGCGCGCCATATAATGCTTTATTGTTCTGTAGAGATTATCAATTTGATCATCCATTTTCTTAACAGTAGACAGAGCTTTTCGATCATTATTAACCATCGCATCCATACAAATCTTAACCATCTCTTCGGTCATATCTGCCAAGCGTAATGTTTCTCGAGACGCTCCAATCAAGGCCAAAGCAGGTGTATCTACATCTTTTTCATTGAGATAAAGAGGGTGGGATATATCCTTGTCTTTCTCCTGTTCTTGTACAAATGATTTAGTCAAAGGCGCAATAAAGCCGATAAAAGGGAGAAATAAAACAGTCAAAGCCACATTAAATGCCGTGTGGAAATGAACGATGGCGCGTTCACTCTCTCCGACATAAGACACTAAGGTCTCAATAAGCATGGGAAGAACAGGCAAAACAAGGGCAACCCCAACAATGCGCATTAATAAATTCCCGACGGGAATACGTTGTGCATCTCTATGATCTCCTCTTGCGGCCAACATCGGCGCAATAACATTCCCAATATTAGCACCCAATACCATCAAAATAGCCAAAGGAAGAGGCAAAAGCCCTGCTCCGAACAAAGAGGACAGCAGCAAGACCACAGCCAAAGAAGAATGCACGATCCATGTTAAAAGAATGGCCACAAATAAACCCATCAAAGGGTCACTCTCTAAAGGACGAAGAATAAGAGGCAACACATCGGACTCTTTCAAAGGAATAGCCGACATTTTAATCCAACTTAAGGCCAACAGCATCATGCCTAGCCCCAAGAAAACCCGTCCTAACTGCTTGCGTCGTCCTGTATTACTTTTAGAGGAATGGAGGAAATATCCAACGGCAATTGACAATGGCGCCACCCACGAGACATCAAAGACCAAAAGTTGCGCCACAAGCGTTGTTCCGATGTCCGCTCCCAGCACAATCGCTAATCCTGCCACCACAGTGATCAAACCTCGCCCCACAAACCCAGAAATCAACATGGTTGTCGCTGTCGAGCTTTGCAACAACATCGTCACCACAAGACCAGAGCACAAAGACAAAACACGATTTTGAGTCCCCCGCTCCAACACTTTTCGAAGCGACACCCCAAATCCACGCGTAACCCCCAAACGCACCAAGCGCAAGCCATACAATAGCAAGCTCACACCACCAATAATATTTATAAGGAACAACGTCGGAGTCATGAGAAAGAGTATAATTGATTTGTGAGGAGAGTATAGAGGGGAGTTTTTCTCTTTCATTTGGAAATTAGATAACGTACTGATAGAAAGTGGTTTTCACAATTATTAATACCCCATTAACTCTCAACCTCTATACTATTTAGTAGGTTAGGAATTAATAAGATGATACAGCACAACAACGCACAAGATAACTTAAATGTAACGGGAATGCCTTTTATAGAAGAGCTTACCTCTAACATGAGAGTTGATATTGCGGTCTCTAAGGAGGGAGATTTATGGCTTTTACATGACAAACCTATAGAGCATTATTTAGCATGGCTTGAGTACGACCATACAGATAGACGTATGACACTCATATCAGATATAGGACAAATACAAGATCTGGGGATGCAACCTTCTACTTTTATAAGCGATCTCATACTAAAGAGTGTAAATGCACGGTTACTTCTTGTTCAAAACAAAGAAATATTAAATGTCAGTAACATTCCTATTGTCATACTACAGTAAACTGGGGAGAATAAAAAATGTTTGGTCTACCAGATGTAAATGAAGAGATACGTAAAGGAATAACTGATCTTCCTAAGAGTAATCCAGACATAAGTGCACGATTTAATGGTATAGAGGGATCACAAAAGATGCTTCAAGAACTCATGACAAATGACGATTTGCTTGAATCCATTAAAGAAGGGTCAGGGGGGAATATTACTAATTACGGCGAGAAAATACCCCAATATTTTGACAAAATTTTAGATGTAACCCAACAAAACGGGAACAGTTTCAAGCCTATATTAGATACTCTGGAAAAAAACCCTCAAAACGTATTAGAAGCGTTAGAAAGTGGCGATCCCAATAATATCAAAAAAATATACAGTGAGCCTTCCAATGATTCCGAACCACTCTCTCAAATGGACAACAACTCTCCAACAAACAATCCTACAGAACTATTTGTTCAATCTTCTGACCCCAATAACCCTATTATTGCAAATCTTAATGATAATGAACTGGACAATGTTATTTTACGTAATGAAGTAGGCGAAGAAATGAACGTAAATCAAATGCCACAAGAAGTACTGAGAGTAGATATTAACCAAACACTCTCTCCAAGCATGTCTGTTTAAACTTTTAAGGCTGAGCCCAGTAATATTTATTCTTTCTTGACAAATATGTATATTTCATATATTGTCTCTTGACAGTTATTATACATAGTAAATAAAGAGGGGAACATGACGAACAAGACGCTTTTAGCATGCCTAGGCTCCACATTCCTTCTTCTGGCAGGAGGATGTAGTACCAACACGAGCGCCCCTCCTCCATCCGAAGCATTTAACCAGAACGCTTTAGAGATATGCAACACATCAAATCATAAGATGCTTCTTATTGTAGATATTGATGATGCACATGGAGTTCCAGGGACTGATTACAGTCTAATTTGCTCAAAAAATCCTATAGATACACATAGCTTGGCAGAACAGTTGGTGTACACGTATGGTGAAGACAATATTGTTATGGATATGTCTCCTTCAAACCGTGATATGGGCGATGTCCCTGATATATGTATGGACAACCCTACACAGTCACTGATAAATGAATTTGTGAAGTCAATCATACAAAACAAAGACAATTCTGATGTACATATTGGATGTAAAACTCCCGACATAAGAGGGCAAGAGTTCACTCTTACAAAATAGCCCACTCATTTGGCTCAAAACACAAGCCTATCATAACGTAAATAGCTTAAAAAAACAGGCAAAAAAATGTCCTACTTAAAGTCGCTCTTAATAACCTGCTCTACACTATTTGCAGGATGCAGTATCCAGACCATATATGTAGACTCCCCTCCTCAAAAAATGAACGCAAAAACATTGGTTAGTTTTTGCGAGACACAGAAAAATACAGCTCTTATAGACGCCCAAAAGGTTAAGAAAGGAACAGTTTTACTTTTCAAATCTCTTGTCTGTAATGACTCTCCTGATTTTGATGCCATGGTTCAATCCTCAGTGAAAAATGAAAAGCCTTCGGATTATAAGATTACAAAAAATCCGAACGCTCAGCTCTTAAACATTTTTATACAGTTTTGTAATGAAGAAAATGTTCAAAATAACTATCCGCCTGCCACAAAAGCACAGGGGGCTGGATGGTGTCACGTAGAATTTGATCCCAATCAACTAAAGAGCTCCCCTACCCCGTTTAACTAAAACCCACTCCCCACCTGTGCGAGGTATATGTCTTCTTCTGGAGTGCTTGTGCGCCCCAAGACACTATTACGGTGAGGGAAACGTCCGTATTTTTCGATGATGTCGTAATGCCGAAGAGCGTATTCATGTCCCAAGGGATCGTCTGCTTTCATTGCTTCAAATAACGCCACCGACTTTTTTTGGTCAGAGAGAGTCTCGCTATGCTCAAAAGGGAGATACAAAAATCGTTTTTTCTCAGGGTTTAAAACCTGATCCAGCCCTTTACTTAGGGCATATTTAGAAATTAAGAGCACTTGCGCGTCTGTGGCAA
This sequence comes from Alphaproteobacteria bacterium, assembly GCA_024279035.1. Lineage (GTDB taxonomy): Bacteria > Pseudomonadota > Alphaproteobacteria > Micavibrionales > Micavibrionaceae > UBA1850. Next base: position 111,681 of record JAJRSA010000037.1, on the reverse strand, counting down.
AAGATTGAGGAGAGCCTCTAAACATGTTGCGCGGAAATTGATCAAGGAGGAGACACAGAGCCAAGGCTCCATCTGCGTTCTTTTTCCACGCCTCCAAAGCGCCTTGACGCCCACTTTCATAGATCTCCAAAAACCGAGATTTAATTAAGGCATCAAAAATGGAGTTCTTTTGAAACCACTGCCGTGGCTGACTCTCTTTAAACCAAAAATCCAAAATATCCTGTTGAGTATTGTTCATATGTCTTTTTACCACCAAGACACATGGATATCAACAATCCAAAGGTTTAATCCTCTTGGAAAGATAGATCAAAGCTGTGTCCAATAGAGCCACAACCCAATAGACACTGACTCCTGAGAGCGCCAGCTCCATCCAATGGGCGCCTGTACCTGCGAATGCGAGGAAGAAGAAACAGCTTGTTGACCCCAGAGAACTGATCAATGTACTGACGTTATTTCTAAGCCACAAAAACCCTTCTCCCGTTTTTGTGTGTAAACGCTCATAAATGAGAACATCTATATATTGCCATATAATATATGCACATAATGAGGCCAAAAATATGCGGGGAGACCCATTAAAAATGAGATCAAGAGCCTGTGCAGAAGGACGTGCAAAATCAACGGGCGTAAACAGTAAACTAAGCTGGGTAAGAATAATAAACCCAATCATCGCAAAGAAGCTTAAATAGACAGCCTCCAACGCCACTTTTTTTCCATAGCGTTCTGCCAGCATATCTGTGCCTAGAAAGATGGCACTAAAGAGAAAGACACCTGGCGCCATCTCCAGACCAAAAAACACACCTATCTTTGGGACAATGATATTGGCTGTGATATAGCACAAGACAATATAGGTTTTTAAATAGTTTGCCCCGAGTTTATAGCTCCCAATCACGCCCAAGAGAGACGTACACAGCATCAGCAGTCCGTAGAATTCATTAGACACAAGAAATCCTTTTTATGGTTTTCTCACATTCGCCCATATTTTCTTTTTCACGGCGTACATCACACCCGCGAAGACAATAAGATACAAGACAACTTTGATCCCCATGCGTTTGCGGTGTTCCATTTCAGGCTCTGCGGCCCATGTGAGGAAGTGTGCAACGTCTTTAGAGTATTGATCTATTGTTTCTGGCGATCCATCTTCATAGGACACCAATCCCTCGGACAAGGGAGACGGCATGGCGATTACATGGCCTGATATATACTGATTCCAATATTGGCCTGCCAGAAGCTCTGTGCCTTCTGGAGCATCATGATACCCTGTCATAAGAGCATAGATATAATCTGCTCCTCCTGCGCGCGCCTTTGTGATCAAAGAGAGATCAGGAGGGAATGCCCCATTATTCGCATATTTAGCGGCTTGGTCGTTGGGATAAGGGCTGACAAAAGGATCGCTAGGGCGTGCAGAACGGTCTAACACCTCCCCCTCATCGTTAGGAAGATCAGGGACTGTATACTCGCGGGCGATTGTTTTGATCTGCTCTTCGTTATAACCAAGGTCGCTCAAATTACGATAATGAACACGTTTGAGTGAGTGACAGGCCGCACAGACATTTTGATAGACTTTTAAACCCCGTTGAAGCGCGGCCTTATCATATGTCCCAAAAGCGCCATCAAAGGACCAATGCTCCTGAGGGAGATCTATTTCATCACCGCTAGCCATGGCAGGAGACACCCACAAGAAAAGGAGCAAAAATGGGAGTATATATTTCAAAAACAGACGTGTGTCATTCCTGCGTAGGCAGGAATCCGTATTGAACACAGAACTGTTTCGAAGTGTGACTGTATCACACACTGTGTGGATCCCCGATGATGAGCACTGCTCTGCAGTGCCTCGAGGATGACGGAGAGAGAGAGTATTGGTATATATCATGCCCTCTCTCCTCCCAAAACAGATTGATGAATGGATTTTGGAAGATCTTTGATGGGTTCAAACTTACTGAGGAAAGGAATCCCCATCATGAAAAAGCCCATATAATAGAGCATAGAGACTTGAGACAAAGGCACCCAAAACCCTTCCGCAGGTTTTGCCCCACAGACGGTTAAAATGACAACATCGACCACCAAGAGCAAGACTCCAAGCTTAAACCATGGACGGTAACGGGCACTCCGTACAGGATGCGTATCGAGGAAAGGGAGGACAAATAAAACCGCAATTGCGCCAAACATCGCTAAGACCCCACATAATTTTGCATCTACAAAGGCTGTGCTTAACGGCAAAGAAAGAGCTTTGGCGCCAGACTCAAGTTCAAGCTGAGAAAAATATCCTAACAAAAGAAGGACACCTGCAAGCGCCATCAAAAAACTCATGACAGGGAGGCTAATTTCTTTTGCAGTCTTCTTGGTAAAGAGAGGCAAAAGCGCCACAACAGTTAGACCAAGCCCTGCCAAAATATAAATATTAACGCCAAACGTAAAAGCGCGCAAAATAGCGTAAAAGGGGAGGAAATACCATTCAGGAACAATATGGGCTGGAGTCACCATCGGATCGGCAGGGATATAATTATCAGGATGTCCTAATGCATTGGGAAAGAAAAAGACAAAAATTGCATAAATCGCAACAAAGACTAAAATCCCAAACGTATCTTTCATCGTGTAGTACGGATGAAAGGGAAGCGTATCTTTTTCTGTTTTTGGCTCAATCCCTTCGGGATTATTCGAGCCTGTTACATGCAACGCCCAGATATGGAGGAAGACAACTCCGACAATCACGAACGGTAAAAGGTAATGCAAAGAGAAAAAGCGGTTGAGCGTTGGATTATCAATCGCAAAGCCTCCTCGAAGCCACAGCACAATGTCTTCCCCGACCCATGGAATGGCAGAGAAGAAGTTTGTAATCACTTGTGCGCCCCAAAAACTCATCTGTCCCCACGGGAGGACATACCCCATAAAGGCGGTTGCCATCATGAGCAAGAAGATCAGTACACCAAAGATCCAGAGCAACTCACGCGGTCTTTTATAAGAGCCATAGTAAATCCCTCTAAAAATATGGATATAGACGGCAATAAAGAAAAACGACGCGCCATTTGAATGAATATAGCGAATAAGCCAGCCATAATTCACATCGCGCATAATGCGTTCAACACTGTCAAACGCATGCATATTATGTGCTGTGTAGTGCATCGCCAAAATAATACCTGAGAGAATCATTGTGACGAGCATAAACATCGCAATTGCACCAAAATTCCAAAAATAATTAAAATTCTTGGGGGTCGGGAAGACACCATATTCTTTTTGCATCATCGTAAATACAGGCAGACGGGAATCGACCCATTCAATGACTGGATTTTCAAATTTTTCTCTTTGTCCGCTCGCCATGTCTCGTTTATCCAATTCTTAGGGTTGTATCATCAAGGAATTCATAGGGGGGAACAATAAGGTTTTTAGGGGCAGGCCCTTTCCGAATACGTCCTGCCGTATCATAGTGCGAGCCATGACATGGACAAAACCACCCTCCATAATCTCCTTTTTGATCTCCTGATTTTTGTCCCAAAGGAATACATCCTAAATGTGTACAAATGCCAGTCATAACCAGCCATTCAGCTTTTTGTGTCCGATCTTCGTCGCTTTCCTTATCTCGTAACGTTGAAACATCTACTCCTCGAGATTCTTCAATTTCAGCGTGTGTTCGTTTGCGAATAAAGACAGGAGCCCCTCTCCATACAACAGTAATAGACTGGCCTTCTTTAATAGGCGACAAATCAACCTCAGTCGTCGATAACGCCAACGTATCGGCTGCAGGATTCATCTGATCCACCAACGGCCACACGACACTCCCCGCTGCCACAGCCCCCATAGAGGCCGCAGTCAAGTAAAGAAAGTCTCGTTTTGTGGTGTCTTGAATATCTTTAGATTTGTCTGATGATGAACTCATGATTATGTATTTATTTCATTGTTTAACTCTTGCGCTTCATGGCAAATATCATTATTCGTTATCCAATTCAAGTTCGCAATGGAAAATATAGATTTTTTAATACACACATGGCTCCTCTCCTTACCCTCGCCTTCTATCATCCAGATATTCCTCAAAACGTAGGAGCGGCAATGCGTTTATGTGCATGCTTAGGGGTACAGATGGATATTATAGAACCTTGTGGCTTTGCATGGAAAGAGCATGAGTTTAAACGCTCTGGAATGGATTATCGTGATCATGTTATGTTGACCAAACATGCAAGCTGGGAGAAATACAGGGCAAATAGACAAGAAACACGCCTTATTCTACTGACCACAAAGGCCTCTGTTCCGTATACTCATATTGAATACAAAGCAGGAGATACTTTGCTTTTGGGGCAAGAAAGCGCAGGCGTTCCTGAAGACATCCATGAGAGCGTTGATGAGCGCGTTATTATTCCCATGCATAGGAATATGCGCTCCTTAAATGTAATTAATTCCGCCTCTATGGTTTTGGGTGAGGCCATACGACAGGTCAAACAATGAGTTTAGATATAAAAAAACAAAAGGCGTCTACTTGGTTTAGAACCCTTCGAGATCAAATTTGCACTGTATTTGAAAATATAGAAACGTCAGACTCAACATTCATACGCACGCCATGGTCAAAAGGTGAAGACACCCCCACTCTTAAGGGTGGAGGTGAAATAACTCTAATGAAAGGCAATGTCTTCGAGAAAGTTGGGGTTAACATTTCAACTGTCCACGGCATTTTTAGTGAAGAATTCAGAGATAAAATCCCTGGAGCTCATGATAGTAATGGAGAGTTTTGGGCGAGTGGTATCTCTCTTGTCGCCCATATGAAAAACCCTTTTGTCCCTGCGGTGCATATGAATACACGTATGATTGTAACTTCAAAATGTTGGTTTGGAGGGGGGGCTGACCTGACTCCTACCTTTGAATTTGAAGAGGATACACAAGACTTTCACACTTCTTTTCAAGAGTGTTGTGATCGTCATGACCCTCTCTATTACCCACAATTCAAAAAGTGGTGTGATGAGTATTTCTTCCTCCCTCATCGTAATGAACCTCGTGGAATTGGAGGGATTTTCTATGATTACCTTGAGACGGATTGGGATAAAAACTTTGCATTTACACAGGATGTAGGCACAAGCTTTAGAACAATTTTTCCTGATATTGTCAGACGTCGTATGGATAGCGACTACACAGACACGCACAAAGACAAACAACGCTTCAAACGTGGGCGCTATGCCGAGTTTAACCTTCTTTATGACAGAGGCACACAATTTGGTCTCAAAACAGGAGGAAATACAGACGCTATCCTCATGTCTATGCCTCCTGAGGCAAAGTGGGATTAAAAGCCAATAGCTTCTGAGAGGCACTCTTTTGTGTCAGGCTCAAAATTACGTTCAATCCACCATTTTTCTACTTTTTTGAGGCGCACGCCAATGTCTTTGCCTTCTGGAACTCCTTTTTCAAGAAGATCTTGCCCTGTGAGGGGGAACACGGGAATTTCCCATATTTTTGAAAAGAGGATGTCTTTCTCCTGCCTACCTTGAAACAACAATGCTTGTTGTCCAAGTTCTCGCCCATACTGATAGAGAAGATGTTCAACAGGAAGGTCAAAGAAAGGGCAGGCTTCTTCTAATTTCCTGATAAAATTGATCTGTTTCTTACTTAAAGATAATGCCAAAGAACACGCTGTGGCCTTGCCTCCCAAAAGACAAAAAATCAGAGAAAGCTTACAGCTTAAATTATGTTGTTTTTGAGAATTAAGAACACGCTCTAAAATATTAATATCACATGTAAAATTACTTATTGTAGAAAGGACATTATTCTCATCCATTACTTTTAAGAGAGGGAGGGAGGCTTCCTTCGTGCTCATTTTAAACAGTTCCTCTGTTATACGCTCACGAGACAATGTTTTCAAAAGAGTGACATGCTCTCGGCATGCTTCTAATCCCTCACGATCAATTTTCTCTCCGCCATAATAGGCACAAAAGCGATAAAAGCGGAGGATGCGCAATGCATCCTCTTGAAGACGTGTGGCAGGGTTACCCACAAACTTTACTTTTTTCTTCTTTATATCCGAAAGTCCCTCTCCGAGAGGGTCATAAATTTTTCCTTCTTGATCCATATAGAGTGCGTTTATTGTGAAATCTCGACGTTGGGCATCGTCACTCCATGAACGACTATAGGCAACAACTGCGCGTCGTCCGTCTGTTTCAACATCTTTGCGAAGTGTGGTCACCTCAAAGCTCTGTCCTTCAATTAAGAATGTAACAGTTCCATGATCAATTCCTGTGGGAATAACTTTTAGGCCTGCGTTTTGTCCTTTTTGAATAAGCTCATCAGGAGTCCACAAGGTCGCACAATCAATGTCTGTGACGGGAACATTCAATAGATAATTGCGTACAGCGCCCCCAACAACACGGACATTATCTTGTCCCAGAAGATCGAAAATCTTTTGAAGAGGCTTTGATCTTAAAAAAGAGGGAAGCGTGTCCATAGATCATACTGTATGGAGAACTCTACGCTCAGACAACTCTTTTTCTTTCCTCTTTTTCTTTCACTGGAAGGTGTGTTATTTCATCAAGAAGAAGCTTGGCACGCTTGGAGGAAAGAAAAATGCTTTTGGAAAATTTATGCATTTCTGACTCAGCGGGCAAATCATCTATTAAAAACTGCGCATAACACGTGATGGCTGCAATTGTATTGTAACAATCATGGACATTTTTCTTCTGCTCTTGTGCGAATGATGTGCTCTCAGACATAAGATTTCTCCATAAGATTAAGCTCCGTGGCGCGTAATGCCGCCTGTGTTCTATTTTTAACTTTTAATTTTCGACAGATACTCCTCACATGAAGCTTAATCGTCACTGTTTTAATCCCAAGAACATCTGCTATGTCTTTGTTTTTATATCCTTTCATGAGGTAAGATAAAACTTCCTGTTCTCGTTTTGTAAGTTTAATCTCTTCATGATCTTGCACATCACTTATGCGCTTCTTTTTCTCTTGAACGGAGCTTTCTCTGAATTTTACCCATCGATCGTGTATATCTTGAACATCTTCCTCATTACATTTTTTCTCCATTGGACGAAAAGATTCCAAGATACGTCCTGTCTCTAAATTCACAGGCACATATTTTTCTCCTTTCAATATCACATCTAGCCCTTCCAAGAGCCCCTGACAGGAGAGTGTTTTTGGAAAATATCCTGCGCATCCAAACGCCATCGCTTGCCTTACATCTTCTGGAGTTGCCACACCAGACATCAAAAGGAGAGGAGTGTCAGGATAAGTCTCCTTTATGCGCAGTAATCCCTGCATACCATTCATCCCTGGCATCAGTAAATCAAGAATAATAATATCAAAAGGATCGTTCTTCTGTTCATTTAAGCAGGATTCCGCCTCATAAAGGTCACTTACCGCCCTAATTGTAATGGAAGGGCGCTCTCTGCGTATATAGTAACACAGCGCGTCACGAAACAATGTGTGGTCATCTGCTATTAATAGATTCATTTCTATGCCTCAACCTCTTTCTTTTTCTCATTATAAAGAGATCAAGCCATAAAGCATAAAGCCCCATACGATAGCAGTAGAAAGAGGTTTAGGGCATTGATGTGAATATAATTATTTATGGCGATAAATAAACTCAGCTTCACTCACACGCTGAACATAATTACGTGTTTCTGAGAAAGGGATAAGCTCTATCCAGTCGATCATGTCTACATCGGGAGAGCGAGGGTCTCCGAAGAGTTTTATCCATTTTTGCACACGGTGAGGCCCTGCATTATAGGCGGCGGCTGACAACGCAAGTGTGCCCTTATATTGCTCCATAAGAGACTCGAGATACATACTTCCGAGACGAATATTATGTGTCGGGCGTAAAATTAGCCAACTTGTTTGATGTTTTATTTTGAGGCTCCGTGCCGTACTTTTTGCCGTGGCTGGCATGAGTTGCATGTACCCTTTTGCACCCGCAGAGCTCTCGGCTTTCGGGTTAAATTCACTCTCTTGTCTGATGATCGCATGAATATGAGGTAACCCTATGTTTTTGTGGTTTTCTTTTAGATCAAGAACAGGGTAGCCAAGATCCATTCCTCTCCCTTCTGTTAAAATAACAGAGCGATAGGCTGCTTTTTTAGCTGTTTTCACTTCTCCCATATGAAAGCCCATCAGGCGCGTTATTTTTGAAAGTGCCATAAAATCTGGCGCTTTGTTTTTAGGGTCATTGAGCATCTTGGCCAAAAATTGTAAGGCGCGCTCTTCTTGTCCTGCGTGATAGAGGAGACGCATTACCGTGACACGATCATCAGAGACCCATTTATCCCAGAGTGAATCTTCTATTTGAATGGGAGGGTATGATTTTATATGAACATTCTTTCCGTTCATATCTTTCAAAGAGTCCATCGCTATTTGCCCGTAATAGGTGGTCTTTTGATACGCCGCCACTTTGAACCATTGTTGTGCTTTATCTCTATCTCCTGTTTTTAAGGCAGCGCGCCCTGCCCAATATGCCCCCCGTGATTTGCTGATGGGAGTTTTAACTTTTTTATAGAGTATTTGAAAATGCTGTAACGCCTGATGAGGTTTATTCACAAAACGAAGCGCCAACCATCCCGCCATAAATTCCGCCTCTGAAAGGCCCAACCCCTCTTTTTGTTTATGGTGAGACGCTAAGCGATAAGCCTCTGGATAGTTTTTTTCTTCAATTAAGCGCCGAATTATCACATGGCGTTCTTTCCACCATGCATAAGGTACAGCCCAATTTTCAAGAGAAGGGGCACGATTCAAAAGAGCAACCACCCCTGCATTCATGCTTTTCTTTCTACGCCATTTCATGCGCGCATATACCAAAGCGGGGTGATTTTGAAGAGATTTAGGCACTTTTTGAATCAACGCATTCACATTCTTTTGAGAACCAGAAAGCGCCGTTACAGCAACAACAAGTGCTTTTTCTCCTGCTCCCATGTAAGAAGACAAATGAAGTGCTGTTTCATAATATTCGTGAGCCAACAAAAAACTCAAACGTTTTTTATGAAGAGAGTGAGAGAGGTCTTTTTTGTATTTTCTTATAAATTTTTCTTGAGCCTCCTGTCCAAACATATGGCTTGTCCAATACATTCTTAAACGTGCTTTGAATATCTGGTATTGGCCCATAGATAATAAAGCGTCCAGATTTTTTAACCTTCCCGTAGAAGTCACAGGCGGAAAAGATGTAAACCACTTTACAATTTCCTTATGAGATAAGTCAGCAGGCATCACATTTTCAGCATTGGTTTGCATCGCACGGAGGTCTGGCCAATTCTTATGGGATTTTATAAAGCGTGAGATACGATACCACTCGAAATTATTATTTTTGCTCTCAGAGCTGTATTTCAACCAATAAAAAACACGTCCTCCAAGCGTTCCTGTGGCATTGGATATAAATCGCTCTCCCAAGCTCCATTGCCCTTGATCTATTATCTGCAAGCCTTTAATTAATACAGCTTGATGGGGAAGCGGAGGGAGAACAAGCGCAAACGCAAAGCTCCCTCGAAAAAGAGAAAATGATAACAGAAAAATAAGAATAAAAGCGCGCATGAAGAGAGATCATAAAGAGATATCAAACAACGTCAACAAGACATACAGCCCTTGAATAAAGTCACGCACATCTCTATATCTATATCCCATGGCGCCAAAGAGTAAGAAAAATAAAAAAGCAACGATGATCAGTACCGACCAAACGGTGGCTGACAATCGGCGTGCCAAATTTGATTACCATCTCGAAAATTTTATCGAGGCAGGCATTATGCTCCAAGGGACAGAAGTTAAATCTCTGCGTATGGGGCAATGTAACCTTACAGATTCTCATGCAGGTGTTAAAGAAGGCAGCATTTATCTCTTCAACGCCTATATCCCTGAATATCAAAAAGCAGGGCCAAAAATGCAACATGAAACACGACGCCCGCGCCTTCTCCTGCTTAAAAAAAAAGAAATAGCTAAACTCATCGGAGAAATTTCACGCGGTGGCTACACCCTCATCCCTACGAAGATCTATTTCAACAAAAAAGGCCTCGCCAAAGTAGAACTCGCCCTTGCCAAAGGAAAGCAACAAAGAGACAAACGAGAAACCATTAAAAAGCGCGACTGGGACCGTCAAAAACACCGCATTATGAAAGATCAAAATTAATGCTTGATTATTTTTACATATTATTATAAAGTCCTAAAACTTAAATAAATGAACACAAATTATTAGACAGGAACAATATTATGGACTTTGCAGAAGGGCTTATCAAAAAGAAAAGTCCCACTCAAAAACTAAGAGACATAGCTGTCCAATCAATAGTGACTCTCTCTGTAACGGCCCTTTTTGCCTTCGCCTCTTCAGAAGCTATTCCTGATCATACTACGGAACTACTTTCCTCCTCTCCCTCCCCATCAATAAATTACAGAAAATGATATATTTCTTCCTATTATAAGAGCTATCAAGAGTTAATTCTTTTATCTAAGAAAGAATGTAAGGCTATCTCTGCATTTAAACAATTACCACTTAAACCCCCTCATTATAGCAGTTGGTAGTCCATATTTTCCCTGTAATTGCCCTTGCGCTTGCTCTGGAGATACATCTCTATTAATGCCATCTAAATTCCACACCGCATCAATCCCAAAGTTTTTAGCTCCACTTATATCTGTACGCAAAGAATCTCCGATGGCGCATATGCGAGACTTATCAGGCTTTCCTAACATTTCCCATGCACGTTCATACACAGGACGATAAGGCTTCCCGTGCCATTCGACATGTCCGCCTTGCTCTTCATACCATTGAGCATAAAACCCCGCACATTTTATAGTCTGGTGACCGACTTGGACTTCAAGATCTGGATTGGCGCAGATCATGGGGAGTTTATGGCTCAAAGCGTCTTTCAAAATATGTCTCTCGTTTTCTTCTCTGAGTCCCATGGCATTAAGTATAAAATCAGCCTCTGAGACAGTATGTACTTCTTGAAGGTCAAGACCTGCTGTTAAATCACCATCTGCTAAACCTGACAAAAAGATAAAGCGTTGCCCTTCTCTCTTTTTAAGACCCCACCATGTGGATTCTCCTGCTGTGACGGCGCGATCTTGGCAATATTTAGAGGATAGTCCAAACCTCATAAGGTCGGTTTCCACCTCTTTAGAACGGAAGGAAGAGTTCGATACAAAGACAAATATCTTCTCTTCTTCAATTATTTTTTTCAAACAATTTTCTGCGCCACTATTCAGGTGCACACCATTATGTACCACGCCCCATATATCAATTATAAAGGCATCATAGTGATCTACAATCTCAGAAACCCCTGAGATAAAAGGAATATTATATTTCTTTTTCATTTTACTCCTCTTCTTATCTTTTAGTACACTAATTTACATAATTGAATCAAGTAGATAAAATTTTCGCTAATTACAACGAGCCTTGTTTACAACGTTAATCTCTTCTTAAAACTCTGTCTGTAATAATATTACTGACAACAAATATAAAAGATTAATTTTACTGATTCGTACGGTATACAACAGATAGGAGACATTATGACAACTATTAATTATGATGCCACAACACAAACATACACGATCCAACCTGGAGCGTTAACACAAGATATTCAAGATACAATTGATGGAGCATCACAGTACTCCACATTCCTCTTTGCAGCGGGTACACATGTCATCACACAAAGCCTTATCATCACACAAGACAACATGACATTAAAAGGCGCTGGTGAAGATGTGACGACATTCCTTATGGACTTCCCTGCGGGAAGTGAAGGGGATGATGGAATTGTCATTCAAGGACAAAAAGGAAATTGGACTGATACGCTTTCAAATGATGCCTCTCTTGGAGATAATGTTATTACGTTGAACAATACAGTTGGTTTACAAGCAGGAGATGTTCTCCTCGTTCAACAAGCCAATGATGCCGATCTTTATGCCACAGGATTGTACGACAACATTCAAAACAATTCGAATGCTGTTAAAAACCCTTTACGTGAAAGTCTTGTGGAGATTGAGAGTATTAATGGAAACGTTGTAACCCTCAAACATAATATTGCTTCTGATTTTACAGGAGGAGATGCCACTGTCCAACGCTTTGACGTGGTCAACAATGCTACATTGTCAGATTTCACAATGACATACAATCTGGGCACACCTGACCCTGATCTATTTGAAGATACATTGCCTGATTATAAAGGATCTAAATCAATATATGCTTATATCACACAAGATTTTACTGTTTCGAATGTGACTGTAGAAAACACCCCCGGTCACGCCATGGAAATTCGTTCAGGATTAGAACCACAGATCGACTCCTATACTGCGAATGGCGCCTACAACAAAGGGGCAACAGGAAATGGTTATGGACTTCAAATTGCAGAAGTGTTTTACGGTGAGTTTAATGATCTAGAGCTTATTGATATACGGCATGGTGTTGTATTATCAAGCTGGCATACTGAAGCCTATAATGAGATAAATGTCACTTTTACAAACCGCGACATCAATTTCCATGGAGGCCCTGATCATTCTAATATCATAAATGTTGATACCGTTATTTACTCAGCAATGGATAAAAACCCTACATGGACAGGATCATGGGCGCTTGTATCTCCCGGAGGATCAAAGCATCCTTATACGGATATCTCTCAAAACACCGTCTTGTTCAAACATGCCGAAGGAGACTGGAAAAATGATACAGTCACAGGATGGGACTATGGCGCTTATCTTGATGGTGGGAATGGAAAAGACATCCTCACAGGAGGCGCAAGCGATGATATTATTATTGGAGGTATAGGAAATGATACACTCACAGGGGCTGGAGGACGAGATGTGTTTGACATCCGTTCTGGAGATGGTCGTGATAAGATTACTGATTTTGAAGTAGGGAATGGAGGAGATTATATTTTCCTCAATGGTTTTTCTCAATTCACATCATTTTCTGATCTTGATATAGCGCAAAAATCACAAGATGTTAAAATATATCTAGATGGATCAGATTATATCCTTTTACAAAACAGAGATGTTACCGATCTAACAATAGATAATTTTATCTTTGATAGCGCCTCAATACAAATAACCACAACTCCTGCACCAGCCCCAGATCCTGTCGATCCTGTTGATCCCGTAGTTGTCGTAGACCCTATTGATCCTGTAGTAACACCGCCAACAACAGGAAATACAGCCCTGAGCACAACAGACCAAGACGATTATATCGTCACAGGCGCAGGGGATGATATTGTCACAAGTTGGATGAGTAAACTCACGTCAAATGACACGCTGGAGTTAGGCAGTGGGTTTGACACACTTTTCATCAACAATGATTACTATAGCTTTAATACAAATAATTATACCACCCTTACGGGAATTGATCTTCTCGATGTTACAAGTGGAACGCAGGGGGTTAATCTTATTATTGGGCAATCCTTTGTAGAAAATAGCGATACGGGACTCCTCACCCTTTTGTCTGGGAGTGGCGGTATTTCAAATCTTGATACATCGGCTGTTCTTGAGAGCAATGAAGTTATTCTTGACGGAACAGGAGATATTTTTCTCGCTGATGGCGTTAATAACCGCATCAGTGTTAACCAAACTGCGCAGGTTAATGTATTTGGCGGGAATGGTAATGACTATCTGCGTTACAACGGAGGAATTAGCATGCTCCATGGTGGAGATGGAAATGATTTCATGAGCATACGCGCCAGTGGGAACACCCTCTTTGACGGTGGCAATGGAAATGACACATTCTATATGAGTAAAGATTACTATCTCAATGGCTCTATGAGTATACAAGGAGGAGAAGGGCTCGATGAAATTCGCTTTCATACCTCTGCGACACTTGATGCAACAGACTTTGCGGGTGTTGATGGTATAGAACAACTCTCCTTTAAACAAAGTGGGAATAGTGTTGAACTTAACGATTCTATTGGATCTGGCCCCTTACACCTCAGAGGTCTAGGAGGCATGCAAGATTTAATGCTTGATACATCACAATCCACGGGAAAGGTCTTTGTTGAAGACAACCTAAATGTAACACTAGCCGATGGCGCAAACCAGACAATCTATGCATTGAGCAAGCTTAATGGAACGATTACAGGGGGAAATGGAGACGATAAAATCTATGGTAACAATGCGGATGATTTCTTATTTGGTGGCTCTGGGCAAGATAAGCTCTGGGGCGGAGAAAATAATGATGTGCTCCACGGCGATGGAGGCACAGACCGTCTTTATGGAGGGAATGGCGCTGACACACTCTACGGAGACGATGGGCGAGACCTCTTGTATGGATCAACAGGAGACGATATTCTCATCGGAGGCGCAGGACGAGACTATCTCTATGGAGGAGATGGAGCAGATATATTCACACTTGATAATAATAGCATTGATCGCGTGAAAGATTTTAACCTCACAGCAGGAGATCAACTTGATATTTCTACTCTTCTCACAGGATTTGACCCTCTCGCAGATAACATCAATGATTTCGTAAAACTTACAATCCGCAGTGATACCCGTGCAGATCTTTCTATCAATAAAGATGGACAAAACAATGACTTCCAATATGTTGGCATTGTATATGGAGACCTAACAGGTCAAACCGTTGATACTCTAGTACAAAACAATGGTCTTCTTATTTAAACACTACGCTGATTTCTTCAAACGGGCAGTGGCTATCTCTCTGGTGGGTTTACCAAAGAGATAGCCTTGTCCGTAATCAATTTCTAGATCAAGAATTTCACACAGCGTTTTTTCATCTTCTATTTTATCAGAGATTAAATGGATTTTATCTTCTGCAAGACTGGACTTAATTCGACGTATCATTTTTATGCCCTCATCATTTAAGGCAAAGCCTTTCAAGCGTTCTGCAGAGATTTTAATGTATTTCACACCAATAGATTTCATAAAATGACGATCTATTTGCGGATTTTCCACCTGATCCATTGAGAGTCCACATCCAAGCTTTGTAAGCGCTTTAAGAATATCCACACTTTCTTTTTTCATCGCCGAGAGAGACAATTGTGTCACCTCAAACACAAGGCGAGGCGCCAAATGTACATTACTCTTTAAAAAAACGAGGAGATCCTCCATAAACAGAGAATCTGTAAGTGTGTTTTCTTCGATATTGAGCATATAAGAACGCCTTACAGCCTGCCGTACATCTTTCTTAATCCCTTTCAATCTTTGGCGTAAAAGCAAATTATCCAAACGCACCTGTAAGTTTTTACTTTTGGCAAACTCCATATAGTGAGAAGCAGACAGAGAGTTTCCTTTTCCTGTCCGTAATCGTGCAAAGACTTCCATCATCACCACACGTCTGTTGGGTAAGCGTACAATGGGTTGGAAAAATACATCTACAGACTGTTTGTCTATGGCCGTGTGAATTAGTTCTTCTGTAACCGCATCACTGTACGGCATATTCTTCTTTGCCTTCACACGCGGGCGGGCAGGTTTAAGAGGGGCAGGAGATAATTTTACTTTCAATATCTCTGTCTTCTTCTCTTGATTTTCAAATATATCATCAAGATCATTCTTTATTTTTTTGAAAGAGAGACGGTTTTTATAAAATTCTGCGCCTGAAAACCCTGCTAAAGCCATTAACCCCAAAGATATCACCATAAAAGGAAGCCCCCACATCCCTGCAATAAAGCCAAGAGAAAGTGCGCACACTGAGACATACAGTGTACCCACGGCATAGATCTTATACCGATTAGGCACGCGCGCTAGATGTCTCTTTATTCTTATGGTCTTCTCCTACCAACTCTGAAATATTTTTATAGTTTTTTTCTTTTAAAAATGCCCCCAGATCCTGACATATTTGACGAGGGAGTGCGGGGCCATGATAAACAAGAGCTGTATAAAGTTGCACTAAAGATGCCCCTGCCCTCATTTTTTCTATCACATCATCTGCGGTTGAAACGCCTCCGATCCCAATAATAGGGAGGCGTCCTTGTGTATCATGGTAAAACTGCGCAATGATCTCAGTTGATTTTGCCTTGAGCAAAGCCCCACTCAGTCCCCCTTTTTCTTGTGCAAATGTGCTGGGAAGGCTATCAGGACGATCCAAAGTTGTATTTGTAAGGATAATCCCATCAATTCCGACCTCTAAAAGCACCTTAGAAATAGAGGAAATTTGCTCTTCACTTAAATCTGGAGCAAGCTTTACAAGCAAAGGAGGTTTATTTTCAAGCTTATCTTTTTCTGCCATCAGGTTTGTTAAAAAAGGAGCAAGAAAGGCAGGGTTTTGCAAATCTCTTAGCCCTGGCGTATTGGGAGAAGAGACATTCACTGTTAAGTAATCTGCATACTGCCCCAGCTCTTGAATGAGTAATATATAGTCTTTTTCTGGGTCTGTTTGATCTTTATTCATCCCAATATTCACTCCTATCGGAGCTTTAAGAGCAGGATGTTTGTCTCTAAATTTTTTGAGATTATCTTTAAAAACGCCAAGACCTTCATTGGGAAACCCCATCCTATTAATGACAGATCCCGTTGGTACATGACGAAAGATACGAGGGCAAGGATTTCCCTCTTGCGGATTAGGCGTGACAGTCCCCATTTCGGCAAAGCCAAATCCCATACCTAATATCCCAAACAAAGCCTCTGCATTCTTATCAAAACCAGCAGCTAACCCAATAGGATTAGAAAATGTAAGTCCACATATTTCCGTACGAAGAGAAGAGTCATTCTTTGATCCACATCGAGGAGAGAGCCCAGACCTCAAGGCTTTAATTGTCAGTCTATGCGCCATTTCAGGTTGGAGTTTGAAAATAAGAGGTTTTATAAAATCATACATTTATCCTCCCTCTCTCATATGCACAAGGCCAACTTTCATATAATGCCATCCTGTAACGGCCGTCATAATGGCCGCAATCGTCAAGCCTATTTGACCGATTAAAAGTGTAGAGGGGATAAGCACATCTCCATAATCTCCAATAATCAAAAAGCCAAGCGCCACCATCTGTAATGTTGTTTTCCATTTTGCAAGCTGAGTCACAGGCACGCTCACATTCTTAGGGCCTAGATATTCGCGCAATCCCGACACTAAAAATTCTCGAACCATAATCACAACCGCAGGGACAATCCATATCCCGTCCAAGCGATCAATGGCCGCCAAAACCACCAATAAGCTTCCCACTAGAATTTTATCCGCAATCGGATCTAAAAATTTTCCAAAATCAGAGACTTCATTCATCTTCCGTGCAAAATACCCATCAAAGAAATCCGTCACTGCCGCTAAAATATACAACGCCAAAGCCCCCCATGCCGCCACAGCAGAAGGTATATACAACAGCAGAATAATCAACGGAATAACAACAATCCGCGCCATCGTCATTAAGTTCGGTAGTGATGTAAACATTAGATCTCCCCGTAAAGATTTAGTGCTTACTGTCTTATCATGATGATAAACAAATGTAAAAAATAAAAAGAAGGGATATTAGGAAGATGCCTTACCCAGCGACCTTCTTCTTCGCGCCACTATTGGCCGCGCCTTTAGGTTCGCGGAGGACATAGCCTCGTCCCCAGACGGTTTCGACGTAGCTGTCTCCACCTGTAGCGACTTCTAGTTTTTTGCGGAGTTTGCAGATGAAAACATCTATAATTTTGAGCTCTGGTTCATCCATTCCTCCATACAAATGATTGAGGAATGCTTCTTTGGTCAGGGTTGTCCCCTTACGCAGAGCCATCAATTCCAAGATTCCGTATTCTTTTCCTGTCAGATGGACACGTTCATCATCAACATCCACTGTCCGAGAATCCAGATTTATATTCAATTTTCCAATTTCAATTTGGCTTTGTGCATGGCCTTGAGATCGACGCACGATGGCCTGAAGGCGTGCAACCAATTCGCGCTTATCAAAGGGTTTGGTTAAATAATCATCCGCACCATAGCCTAGTCCTTTAATTTTATTTTCCATTTCTCCTAACCCAGACAAAATAAGGATAGGCGTTTCAACTTTTGCATCCCGCATTTGCTTTAAAACATCAAATCCATCCATATCTGGCAACATGAGATCAAGAATAATAATATCGTAATCATAGACTTTCCCTAGGTCTACGCCCTCCTCTCCGAGATCTGTGACATCAATCACATACCCTTCGGATTTAAGCATCAATTCGATGCTTTTGGCTGTTGAACTATCATCTTCTATGAGCAAAACACGCATGGATTTCTTCCCTTATTCTTGTTTTTATTAATTTTTCTTACTCTCTAGTGTATCAAATATTAAAAAGGTTAACAAATATTAAAATTTATTCATTTTTTCGAGTCCAGAAGGCTATACTGAATTTATTATGACTCGGCATGCTGAAAACACACTTGCGTTCCTTAAAAAGATACCTCCCCATGAGATATATGGAGAAGTCACCAAAGTCCTTGGATTAATGATCAAAATAAAGGGATTTGGGACCGATTTAACCGTTGGGGCACGTGTCAATCTTCGCCCCGAGAATAAACCTCTTGTTCCGTGTGAAGTTATCGGATTTGAAGATCACTGCGCCATTCTCCTGCCTTTTGGAGCGTTAGAAGGCATTGGATTAGGCTGTAAGGCCGCCTTTAGCAACACAGAGCCTTTCATTTACCCTTCTGAACACTGGCTTGGACGAGTCTTAAATGGCCTAGGAGAACCCATAGATGGCAAAGGCCCTCTGATTGAAGGAAAAACCTCTATTCCCATCCGTAACACCCCTCCCCCTGCGCATCAGCGTACACGGATCGGAGAAAAACTTGATCTTGGTGTCCGAGCCGTCAACACTTTCACGGCCATTTGTCAGGGACAACGCATGGGGATTTTCTCTGGATCTGGGGTTGGGAAGTCTGTTCTTCTCTCGATGATGGCACGCTATACAGTGGCAGATGTCTCTGTCATTGGTCTGATAGGAGAAAGGGGACGAGAAGTTCAGGAATTTCTAGAAGATGATCTTGGTGAAGAGGGCCTCAAACGCTCTGTCGTGATTGTGGCAACAGGAGATGAACCCGCCCTTATGCGTCGTCAAGCCGCCTATATCACTCTTTCGGTTGCAGAATATTTTCGAGAACAGAAGCGCCAAGTGCTCTGTCTAATGGATTCCGTCACGCGTTTTGCGATGGCACAACGTGAAATTGGGCTTTCGGCAGGAGAACCCCCCACCGCCAAAGGCTACCCTCCCACAACTTTTGGAGAACTCTCTAAACTCTTAGAGCGCGCTGGCCCTGGAATAGAAGGACAAGGTGCAATTACAGGTTTGTTCTCTGTCCTTGTCGAAGGAGATGATGAAAATGAACCTATCTCGGATGCGGTACGCGGTATTTTAGACGGGCATATCATCATGCAACGCGAAATCGCAGAGCGAGGGCGCTATCCTGCCATTAATGTACTTAAATCCATTTCTCGCTCTCTTCCAATGGCGTTTAGTGATGAACAAAATGAGATTATAAAAACTGCTAAACACCTTATCAGCACCTATGAAGACATGGCAGAGCTTATTCGACTTGGTGCATATCGAAAAGGGAGTGATCCACTTGTTGACCGTGCTATAGAAATTTATCCTGCGATAGAAAGCTTTCTCAGCCAAAGCAAAGGCGACAGCTCCACCATTGAAGAGTCCTTTACCGCTCTTGCACAAATCATAGGAATGAATGTCGATGGCGAAGCTTGAGTCCCTTATTCACATACAAAAACACGCTGTCGATGAAAAACAGAAGATCCTCGCACGTCTCTACCGTGAGCAAGAGACCTTGGACACAGACAAGAAAACCATTCAAGACCAAATTGAAACAGAGTCTCGTGTTGCAGAAAAGATGGACAATGATGTCCTCCTCCAACTGTCTTTCTCAAACTTTCTCATGAGCGCCAAAGCAAAGATAGATCAAGCTGATCTGGATTTAGAAAAACTAGAAACCCGTATCACTCTTGCCCAAGACGATATCCGCACCGCCTTCGAAACCCTCAAAAAAACAGAAATTGTCCACCGCACCCGCAAAGACAAAGAACGCAAAGAACGCGCCAAGAAAGAAGCCATAGAGCTTGATGAGATCGGAATTGAGGGGTATAGGCGGAAAAAGAATTAAATTAACAAAATATGAAAATTAATATATATATTTACATACTTATAAAAAACATTACTTATACAAAAACGGACAGTTTTAATGCATGATCTTAAATTTGTGTGAAAGCCCTAAAACTTATTATTCCGAGGAAAGCCATTTGGTGGCAAACGTCCCGCTTGGGCGCGTTTTCCGAGCCATGGCATAAGATCATCGACGGTTGTCTCCCCTGCCCCATATTTATAGCTTAGGCCTTGCTCTAGAGTGAATGTCTTGAGGTCACTGATCCCGCCATCTTTATATTTTTGGAGGATAACGCCCTTCCCTCGTCCCATTTCTGGTACTTCAGTGAGAGGAAAGGCCAGAAGTTTTCTGTTTTTTCCGATGGTGGCAACGTGATCAGCCTTCTCTTCTAGTCTAACACACAAGACAGCTTCAACTTGGCCTGAGACATTCAAAACCTGTTTCCCTGTCTTGGTTTGAGCGAGAAGATCTTCGGCTTTGACAACAAACCCTCGTCCATCTGAGCTGGCGATTAAAAACTTATCCACAGACTTATACAGTATAACATCCACAATATCGGCGTCATTGGGGAGATCTATAACCAAACGCACAGGGTCTCCAAAGCCACGCCCAGAGGGGAGCTTATCTCCTGCCAATGTATAGACTCGTCCATTACTGGCCAAAAGGAGGATTTTATCCGTTGTATAGGCTTCTAAGACATGTCCATGCCTGTCTCCATCTTTATATTTAATGTCTTTGGCCTTCACACCGTGCCCTTTCATAGCTTTGATCCAGCCTTTAGCAGAAATCACGACACTAATGGCTTCTTTTTCAATCATGATCTGGTCGAGGTCTACCACCATAGGCGTTGGGACGGAGCCAATCCTTGTGCGTCGTGCTCCAAGATCTGTATCCAGCCCATACTCTTTTTGCATTTGAATGATTTGCTTTTTGATCACGCCCCATTGCTTGGTTTCTGATTTAATTAAGGCTTGGAGCGCATCTCGTTCCTTTTCAAGCTTCTCTAGCTCTGTCCGAATTTCCATCTCTTCCAATTTACGCAAAGAGCGCAACCGCATATTGAGAATAGCTTCTGCCTGCTCATCATTGAGAGAAAAAATTTCCATCAAAGACGCCTTAGGATCGTCCTCATAACGAATAATACGAATAACTTCATCAATATTGAGATAAACGACAAGATAGCCTTCCAACACATTCAAACGGTGAAGGACTTTTTCAAGGCGGTAATGCGATTCACGCACAAGAACTTTCTGGCGATGCTTGAGGAAAGCTTGAAGAATTTCTTTTAAATTCATGACTTTGGGGACAAGCCCCCCATCGAGCGCATTCATATTCATTGCAAACCGATTTTCAAGGTCACAGTTTCTAAACAGAGCTTCCATCAAGATTTCAGGCTCTATATTGCGACTTTTGGGAGTCAACACAACACGAATATCTTCGGTGCTCTCATCCACCACATCATCAAGAATAGGGATTTTTTTAGAGAGGATGAGATCGGCAATGCGCTCAATCAGCTTAGATTTTTGCACTTGATAGGGAATTTCAGTGACAATGATTTGATATTGCCCTTGCCCTAACTCTTCCTTCTCCCATTTTGCTCGGAGACGAAAGGAGCCTCGCCCTGTTTCATAGGCACAAAGAAGTGTTTCTTGTGATTCAACCAAGGTACCCCCCGTTGGAAAATCAGGGCCTTTGACGACTTTCATTAACTCTTTAATGCTTGGATCACCCTCCAAGATCATAAGCATCGCATCACAGAGCTCAGAGACATTATGAGGAGGAATATTGGTGGCCATCCCCACTGCAATCCCTGTTGATCCATTGGCGAGGAGGTTTGGGAAATTAGCAGGCAAAACAATAGGTTCTTTTGTTTCCCCATCATAGGTCTCTCGAAAATCAACGGCATCTTGATCTATGCCTTCCAAGAGACGAATGGCGGTCTCTGTCATTTTAGATTCTGTGTACCGCATCGCGGCCGCATTATCGCCATCAATATTCCCAAAATTCCCCTGTCCATCCACAAGAGGATAGCGCACAGAAAAATCCTGCGCCAAACGCACAAGCGCATCATAGACAGATTGATCTCCGTGAGGGTGAAACTTACCAATCACATCCCCGACAACTCGCGCGCATTTCTTAGGGCTTTGATTGGGGTGAAGCTTCAACTGATACATCGCATAGAGCACTCGTCGATGCACAGGCTTCAACCCATCTCGCACATCAGGCAGAGATCTGCTCATGATGGTCGAGAGTGCATAAGAGAGATAGCGCTCGGAGAGCGCCTCTGTCAGGGGCATATCAAGGATGATTTCTTCAGTTTTGACGGGGGCTTTTGCCATGAGAGCGTTCTTCTATAAAATGTTAACGTCTCCCTTTTTGGCAAATTATGTTTGAAAACGCAAGAAGAGCCATGTCATTTGCTGGGAATGTTGTGCAAAAGCCCTTAAATTGACTCCTCAATACCCCACTTAATGCACACTTTTATTTCCTACACTAAAAACATCAGCCCCTTCTAAATTAATAGGGTTTATCTCCGTTGTTAGATCCTCAGATATATCCTCCTCTTTTCTTCTTCGAAGACGCTCTTTTGGGAAAACAAGGCTAACCGTTGTGCCTACATCTTTCTCTGATTGCATATCAATGCGCCCACCATGCATATCCATCAGTAATTTTACCAGCGTCAACCCTAACCCTGTTCCATATTTTTCACGCGAATGGTCTCCATCTAACAAATCAAATGGCTTCAGTGCCCGTTCAAGTTGATCTGGCATTAATCCTTCCCCTGTATCTTTCACGGAAACACGGAGACTCTCATCATCATCAAGTGACATAAGCAAAGAAATTGTGCCCTTATGAGAGGTGAATTTGACGGCATTAGAAAGAAGATTGTAGAGCATTTGTTTTACAGAGCGTTCTTCAGCAATAAGATCAATCATACTATCATCAATAGTATTCACCACTGTAAGCTGTTTTTCTTTGATTTTTTCAGAAAACAATTGAAGCGTATCCGTAGAGGTTTTTGATAATTTAACAAGACTTTCATTGAGTTCACGATCACCAGACTCTATCTTAGACACATCTAGGATTTGATTAAGAATTGA
Source organism: Alphaproteobacteria bacterium (assembly GCA_024279035.1). Classification (GTDB taxonomy): domain Bacteria; phylum Pseudomonadota; class Alphaproteobacteria; order Micavibrionales; family Micavibrionaceae; genus UBA1850. The sequence goes on along the minus strand of JAJRSA010000037.1, from coordinate 88,623 downwards.
AAGAAGACCCGTTCCACTTTTATAAACCTCTCCTGCATATTCACTATAGATGGGATCTCCAATCTCTCCCATGACTTGATCTCTAATGACCTCAGCAAAACCAATAATGCTGTTAAGCGGTGTTCGTAATTCATGACTCATGTTCGCCAAAAATTCAGATTTAGCTCGGTTTGCCATATCGGATTCTGCCTTGGCTCTTTTCAGTGCTATATCTGCATTTTTACGGTCTGTTATATCATCAATTGTGCCCTCAAAATGCCTTGTATTGCCCTCTTCATCCACAACAAATTGAATAAATTCATGGAGCCATATTTCTTCTCCGTCTTTTCTATAGGCCTTAATTTCAAATTTCTTGTTTATAGCGCCATCATTGGCTTCTTTCATTTTTTCTTCCTTTTCATGTGGGGACACATAAATCATATTACTCATATTCGTAATCGAGCGTATCATCTGTTCGGGAGACTCATACCCCAAAATACTTGCCATCGCTGGGTTAGCAGAGATTAATTGTCCATCTAACCCTAGCTCATAAATTCCATTTGCCGCATTTTTCCAGATCCGCTTGTAATTCTCTTCAGCCTTCTCAACCGCTTGCTCTGCTTTTTCTTTTTCATCGAGATCAATTAACGTCCCTACAATCCGTAGATTTTTTTCGTGATCTTGTCTCAGCATAGAAATAACCATTTCAACAGGTTTATCTTCTCCTGCTTTGGTTTTTAAACGAAAGAATACATTATAAGCTGCTGTTTTTCCCTGAATTAAATCCTGAAGCTTTTCAGTTTGCGACACCCCTTCTTCTTCAGTAATGTAGGAGAAGAGAAGCTTTCCAATTGACTCTGCTAAATCATACCCTGTAACACGGCACCACGCATCATTGATAAAACAAATTTTACCTTCAATATCTAACTCAAAAATAACTTCATTAAGGGCATTAATAATAGCTTTATTTTCTTGCTCCGACTGACGACTTGTACTGTGCATACGTTCCCGCTTCTTAATTTCTGTTTTTAGGGCTATGTTTTTATCAGCCAATACTTGATTTAACTGTTCCATCTCAAAAGCTCGTTTAGCGGCATAATACCTAAATGCTATATAAACATACGAAGCAGAAAGAGATATAATAAGAACAATCCATGGAATGGCGCGCAATACTATCTCTGTATATATTGGCTTTAAAAAGGTCTCAACCTTATAAATACGATTAAAGTCCGCATGCATAAACGAGTGTTTCAACTCTTTGGACCGAAAAGGTCTATCAATTGAGGATCTCGTTAGAATATTTTCACCCTCTCCTTCAAATTTTATAGAAAAACGTTCTAGCCCAACATTGTCATAGGCTGAAAAACTGCGGAAGATCGCACTTGTATTTGAAATAGCTAATAAAACCCCTAAATTTCCATCACTTGACCGAATAAGTGATGCAAGCATCAGGACACTATTTTCACTCGCCCATCCCGACTCTGAGAAAGTCTGAATATTAGATTTAATCTCTATATTTTTAACTAAACCTATATTTTCTTTAGAAAAGCCCTTGTATGTCTCTTTTAATTTTTGGATATTTTTTGGCGTTATATACTTTTCTAAATCTCGTTTTGAGTAATGGTTAAGTAACGGCACTAAATTTATATTGTTTGATAATGACAATTCTTTGGCATCTACCCAAAAAACAGATGACAATTTATCATGACGAAAAACATGATCTCGTTTTGACTTTAAGACTTGAATTGGAGACATTTTAATAAGTTCCATTACCCCCATAAAAGCATCCTCCAAGGCAAAGAAGTCTTCATTAATAACGACTTCAACATCATTTTTTCTTTTACTCTCAATCTCCTCCAACTTACTTGTAGCAACCATATTACTCAAATCATAGAAAGCAAATGAGACGCAGATACTCACAAACAAAATCACAATTTGTGATTTCATGCCTACTACTCTGTGTTTTTCAAAAAAACGTTCTATATTTAACATGTAAATATTCCTAAAAAATACCTCTCTTAAGTATCATCGCCGAATGAAGTTAAATAATTGTAAATATATAAAATATTTTTTAAAGAGGGAGCATAATAGTTGCCCTCAAACCGCCCTGAGAAGACTCTGATAAGAGAACATCTCCGCCATGTGCAAGTGCTATATCTTTTGCAATTGTAAGGCCTAACCCAACCCCACCTGTGGAAGAATTTCGTGCTTTATCAAGACGGTAGAAGGCTTTAAAGACGTCCATTCTTTGATCTTCAGGAATGCCTTCTCCATCATCATCGATATAAACAAAGAGATGGTTTTCCTCTTGTGTAAGAGAGATACTGATATGGTCTGCATATTTCAGGGCATTTCTAATTAAGTTTCCAATGCATCTTTCTAAGGAGAGAGGACGCACAGATAATAAATAACTTTCCTGAGTGTTATATGAGAGTCTCTCTTTCTCTTCTTTGTTCAGATCAATTACATGCTCAATAAGCTCCGATATATTCACCTGCTGAATGTCTTCGTCTCCGTCCCCTCGTACAAAATCAAGATAGCCATTCATCATACGATCCATTTCATCGACGTCGCGCTTCATATCTTGGACATCTTCACTGTTTTCTTGCATACTCAAGGCCAATTTTAAACGTGTAAGAGGGGTGCGCAAATCATGAGAAATACCAGCCAGCATCGTTGTTCTTTGATCCATTTGACGTTGAAGACGATCCCGCATAACGATAAAGGCATGCGCCGCTTGTCGAACTTCACGTGCGCCTGAGGGTTTAAAAATACCGGCATCCAAGCCTCGTCCAAAACGATCAGCAGCAACAGCCAATTTTCTAATCGGGCGAATTTGGTTGCGCATAAACCATATTGAGATAAAGGATAAAATAAGAGCAGAGAGAACCATCCACAGGAGAAAAATATAGGAGGAAGACGTAAATATACGGCGATCAGGGAACTGAATAGAGACTGTCTTGCGCCCAACATCCACATATATCGTGACAATATTTCCTTTTGAATTATAGATAATTTCGTAAGGATCAGAGATATGAACACGGAGCGCTTCATCTAAGAATTCAACAACCCATTTCTCCCATAGCCCTTTGGTAACTATTTTAGTTTCCGTTATCTCTCTTTCATGTAAATCAACGTCCATCCGAAAATAGGATTTAAGAGAAGTGGGGATCATGTTGGTTTGATGATGAACTTTGTACCCTTGGACGATCAAGGCCACTTCTCCTGCTATACTTTCCGAGTAGCGCATGGTCATTTTTTTCCAGTGATTATCCAAAAAGACGACCATCAAAATGAGTTGAAGAAGAATGGCAGGAGTTAGGATAATCATTAAAGATCGTCCAAACAGAGTATGTGGGAGTATTTTTTTAAGAAAATGTATCATTCTGAGTGAAAAATATAACCCTTTCCTCGTACAGTTTGGAGAAGCTTTGGTTTTTTAGGATTCTCTTCGATCTTTTTGCGCAGGCGTGTCACTTGAACATCAATCGTCCGATCATTGCCCTCCCCACCAAGTTTTTGAGCCAGTATTTCCCTTGAAAATATATGGTCAGGCTGAGAGAGAAAGGTCTCTAACAGTCTTTTTTCTACATCTGTTAAGCGCAAGGTTTGATCTCCAGACACAAGATCAGCCCGCTTTCGATCATAGACCCATTGTCCAATCGTCAGGCTCTCTTTCTTCTGCAAATTAAGACCTCGTCGCCGTAAAATAGCCTCGATACGCATCATTAATTCTTCAGGCTCGAAAGGTTTTGAGAGATAATCATCTGCGCCAATCTCAAATCCCTCAACTTTATCAGACATCTCTGTTTTGGCCGTAAGAAAGAGAATGGGAATATCTGATGTCTCTCGGAGCGTGCGCGCAAACTCAAAACCGCTCTTCTTTGGCATCATCACATCAACGATTAAAATATCAAATAAAAACTCTTCAAGAATTTTTTCAGCATGGGAGGCGTTTTCTGCCTCCATGACAACACAGTCTTTTTTCTCAAGATACCGCACGAGAAGAGCGCGTATGCGATCATCATCGTCTATAATTAAAATATGTTTTTTCTCTTCAAAGGACATTGGGGTATAGTATAGTGCGGATTCACTCTTAAAAAAACAAGAAAGTCATCGTAACATGTTAATGCCAGAAGACGCCAAAAAAGGTCATATGTGGATCAATGGCATTATAACGCCTTGGGCAGAGGCCAACACCCATCTCATTAATCATGGCCTCCACTATGCAAGCTCTGTTTTTGAAGGGGAACGCGCCTATAACAAGAAAATTTTTAAATCCCAAGAGCATACAGCCCGTCTTTTTAATTCAGCCAAAATTCTAGGCATGGAGATACCCTCCTCCCTTGAAGAGATAGAAAAAGCAAAAAAAACGCTCATCCAAAAGAACAATCTTACAGATGCCTATATCCGTGCGTTTGCTTGGCGAGGAGGAGAAGAGATGGGGATTTCTGCCCCTGCTTCGCGTATTAATGTCGCAATCGGCGCATGGTATTGGCCTACCTATTTCCCTCAAGAGCTTCGGGATAATGGGATACATCTCAAAACATCACAATGGAGAAAACCACCCGCAAATACAGCCCCTACAGAGAGTAAAGCCGCAGGCCTTTACATGATAGGTACTCTCGCAAAAGAAGAAGCGATGCGACAAGGCTGTCACGATGCGCTCATGCTTGATTACCGTGGACATGTTGCCGAATCCTCAGGGGCGAATCTGTTTATCGTCAAAGATAATATCCTCAAAACCCCTACACCTGATTGTTTTCTTGATGGCATTACCCGTCAAACGATCATTGAAATAGCAAAAGAAAAAAACATCCCTGTTGAAGTTAAAACCATCCTTCCAGAAGAACTCTATGAGGCCGATGAAGTGTTTATTACAGGCACTGCGGCTGAAATTACAGCTGTTGGAAAAATTGATGAACAAGACTATATCGTTGGAGCGATGACCAAACTCCTCAGATCAGCTTATGAAGAGCTGGTGAGGCTATAATTTTTTTCTTTATTGAAACAAAGACCTATACGCGTCTTGAATATGACTTGCTCCATAGGTGGAGAGATGATCATCGTCGTAATATAGGGGTCTACCGTCATGGATGACCGCGCAGATGTCTTCATGACATAGAGCGTTATGGGGATAGAGAATTGAAAACTTATAATTTCCTTTTAAATTCTCTATCGTTTTATAGACTGTCTTTTGTTTTTCTAAATGGTCTTTCAAAGATGTTTCAAGATGCACCTCTTGTCCATAATATTTTGCACGCGCGAGATAGAGAGGGACTCTTTTCATCGCAAGTTGAGGAACTTCGACAACGAAGTAAATGTCTTTGCCGTGTGCTGTGAGGGTTTCAAACACAATTTTCAGATGTTCATCGAAAGATTTTGTCTCATCTGTTCTATTCAAACGCCGTGCATAGGCGCTCCACCGTGAAATCATAATGACACGCGTGATCTCTGGATTATCTTTTATAAAAGTGAGAACATCTTGATTAAAATCATTACAGGCCTCTTCAAATATAGAAATTGTTTCTAAAGACGGCATGCACCCTGAATCTTCTAAGAGATACCCTTTTTGTCCTGCGTCCTTCGCCATTGAATCGAGCGCAGGGATGGCGGCTTGAGCATGGGAATCTCCCCAGACAATAAAGCTTGGCTTTTGATCCAAAGCGCCCAATTCTCCTCCATAGCCTTCAAACCCAAGATGTTTGATAGAAGGCAAAGGATAGCCAACCGTTGCGTCTGCAAGTTTTTGGACGTCTTCAGGAAAACGATCTGGTATCCCTTTGAGGAGATAGATACTTCCCCCTACCAGAGCCAGAAGGAGACTTGCCCCGCCAGCAAGAAGAAAAACACGCCCTCGTGCCCTGTCTTTATTTTGACGGAATGGCTGTTCAACATAGCGCCAAGAGAGAACAGAAAGGAGAAAGGCTGAGACAAAAATTAAAGCCCGCGAGAGATTTGTCATCTCTAGAGGAGAGGCATAATTATAAAAAACAATCAGAGGCCAGTGCCATAAATACAAGGAGTAAGAAATTTTTCCAATAAAGACAGGCACTCTTAAGCTTAATATTTTTGAGGAGAATGTGTTCATATTCATCCCTGTATAGATCAACAGCCCTGCGCCTAATGTTGGAAAGAGAGCATAAGCACCCGGGAACAATGTATTATCATCAAAATAAAAGCCTGCGTATAAAATAAGACAAATCCCTATAAGGCCTAAGATCTGACACGCCATTTTGTTTTTAAGAGGCGAAAAAACAGACAAAGCGAGCAAAGACCCCATCAATAATTCCCATCCACGAGGCGGAAGAAGATAGAATACAGCGGAATATTTAGCATATTCAAGCGCGACCACACTCATCACCAAAGAAAGGCAAAAACAGATCAGCGTCAGAGCTGTTCTCCACCGCCGACAAAATTTGGAGACAAGAAGCACATAAAAAGGAAATAAGATATAAAACTGCTCTTCCACAGCCAAAGACCATGTATGTAAGAGAGGCACAAGATCCGCCTCAACTTCAAAATAGCCTGACTCTTTCCAAAACAAAATATTGGAGGCAAAGCCTATGGTTGAGAGGACACTTTGTCCAAAATATTCAAACTCAGGGGGGAACAGAATAAAATAGCCAACACTCATGGTTGCAAAGACAACACAAAATAAGGCAGGCAATATCCGTCGTATCCGTCTTTCGTAAAAATTAAGAAGAGAAAATGTCCCCTTATCTATTTCTCTGACAATAATGGAGGTAATTAAAAACCCAGAAATCACAAAGAAGACATCAACGCCTATATATCCTCCTGTTACATAAGGTAGTCTCAAATGGTAAAACACCACCAAAAGAACAGCGACAGCACGGAGACCATCAATATCTTTGCGATAGTTTAAACTCATGTATTCTGCCGAAACAAAATCACATCTCCATCTTGAACAATATAGTCTTTGCCTTCTTGGCGCATTTTCCCTGCTTCTTTCGCGCCTTGCTCCCCATTGCAGTTCACATAGTCGTCATAGGCAATCGTTTCAGCTCGAATAAAGCCTTTTTCAAAATCTGAATGGATTTTTCCTGCCGCTTGAGGGGCTTTATCGCCGATAGAAATTGTCCATGCGCGCGCTTCCTTAGGGCCAACTGTGAAATAGTTTCTAAGCGTCAGCAAGCTATAGCCTGCGCGAATGATTTTATTCAACCCAGGTTCATTTAATCCCATTGAGTCTAACAGTTCTGCGCGATCTTCTGGAGAGTCAAGTTGGGCAATTTCAGACTCAATAGCAGCACTGACACTCACAGAGCGCGCGCCTTTCTCTTTTGCCATGGCCTCTACTTTTTGTGTCCATGCGTTGCCTGTACTAGCATCTTCTTCAGAGACATTACACACATATAAGATAGGTTTAGCACTCAACAGGCAGAGGGCTTTGGCCAATGGGCGTTCATCCTCTGTGAGATCTACAGAGATCGCAGGGTCTCCCGCCTCAAGAGCGATCTTCATCTTCTCCATAATATCTAATTGCGTCTTGCTGTCTTTATCTCCTGATTTAGCTTTGCGCGCCACATTGGTGAGCTGACGATCTATGCTTTCAAGATCAGCCAGCATCAATTCTGTTTCAATCGTCTCTGCATCACGGAGAGGATCAATGGAATTCTCTACATGTGTGATATCTCCATCCTCAAAGCAACGAAGTACATGAATAATGGCATCCGTCTCACGAATATTAGCCAGAAACTGATTGCCAAGCCCCTCCCCTTGGCTTGCGCCTTTCACAAGACCCGCAATATCCACAAACTCCAACTGTGCAGGAATAATCTTGGCAGAACCTCCAATTTTGGCAATCGCATCCAAACGCTCATCAGGCACAGCCACCTTCCCCACATTCGGCTCAATCGTACAAAAAGGGAAATTCGCCGCTTGAGCCGCAGCTGTTTGGGTTAAGGCATTAAACAAAGTTGATTTTCCAACATTGGGCAAGCCCACTATTCCACAATTAAAACTCATTTTTAGGTTCCTTTTTTATTTTGTAATTTCTGCCACACGGGTCATAAATTCATCATTTTTCTTGTCCAAAAGCAATTCTATATTCTTTTCTGTGCCATAAAGTACATTCTCTAGCCATTTGTGATCTGCTTTTGGGAAATTACTGAGCACATAAGAACTTACTCCATTCTTATCCCCTCCTAAATCTCTGGGGTGCCCTATCCCCATGCGCACACGCTTATAGTTTTTATCTCCCAAATGTGCATCTAAAGACCGCAAACCATTATGCCCAGCATGGCCGCCTCCAACTTTTATTTTAACTTTAGAGGGAGGTAAATCTAACTCATCATGAAAAACAATAATATGCGCAGAGGATATTTTATAGAATTGTGTGGCCACCCCGACAGACCGCCCCGACTCGTTCATAAACGTAGCAGGTTTCAACAGCCCTACTTTATACGCACCAATGCGTCCTTCGCTATAGGAGCCTTGGAATTTCGATTTAAAAGCTGGAAAGCCATAAGATTTTGCAATCTCATCAATCGCCATAAAGCCAATATTATGTCTATTTTTTTTGTGTTGTTCGCCTGGATTTCCAAGCCCCACTAATAAAAACACAGGACTCTCCTCTTGTGAAAAAGTGAGGATTTTTGAAAGAAAGGAGATGAGGGACATACTCTACCCCTCATTTCTTATAAAATCATTATTCTTTATCTTTATCTGCGTCTGCTGAATCATCGGCATCACCTTCAGACTCTTCACCTTCAGCATCTTCTTCTGCTGTGTCTTCAATAACTTCCTCTTTTCGTGGTGCAAGAAGATTTGCGATTGTTATATCACGGTCTGCTGTCGAAACAGCACCTTCAGGTAAGTTCAGATGAGACGATTTCAACGAATCTCCAATTACAAACGGTGTCATATCCAACTCAATAAATTCAGGGATATGTGTCGCAGAACACATCAATTCAATCTCATGACGTACAATATTCAAGACACCTTTCTTTTGTAATCCTTTACATTCCTCTTGATTAATGAAATGTACAGGCACCGCCACAGCAATTTTTGTTTTCTTCGAGACACGCAAGAAATCAACATGGATCACACGATCTGTCACAGGGTGAACTTGAATATCACGGGCAAGAACAGAGTTCTTTTTCCCGTCTATCTCAATATCGCACAACATTGTGTACATATGAGCCTTGTGGTACTCCACCTCGACATCACGAGATGATAAGCTTATTAAAACTGGTTCTTTGCTGTCCCCGTATATAACAGCAGGCACTCTTTTTTCTCTACGCAACGCACGAGCTATCCCCTTACCGGCTCGATCTCGAGTTTGCGCAGCCATTTGATATGTATTCGCCATAATCGACTACTCCTCTTTAAGTTAAATATATCCAACCTCCAGGGGTGTTGGACACGCTTATTAAGCAGATTTAAAGAGGAGATGCAAGGGATTTATACGGTTAAGAATAGACAACATCTTTTTATTGACATATTTTAATATAATTCTTCTTGATTTTCTATCTTAGTGCCTATAATTAGGATCAGACAAGACTTAAAGAGAGTAAATACTAGAATTATGCTGTGTCCATATTTCCAACAAATTGTAGGCTCCCCCTCCCTCCACCTTGAAGCTCTTATCCGACAAGAGACTATAGAGGGAAATGTACTCCTCCCCGCAGATTTCCTGCCTCAAATGGAGACTGACGGCCGTTTGTCTGATGTGTTTTTTACTGTCCTTCACCAGAGCTGTGCATTAATTAATGCGCTCTCCTTTCTTGAAACGCCTGCCCCTCAGATTAACATCAACTTAGACAGGCAAACACTAGAACGCCCTTTCTTAACTGCAGAGATAAAAAACATTCTAGAAGAGAACGCTGTTTCTCCTTCTCAGATTAAATTAGAAATAAAGGAAGATGTTTTTATAGAGAATATCAACAAACATACGCTTACACCTCTTTTCGATACATTAAAAACAATACAGAATATGGGGATACCGCTTTGTATGGACGACTTTGGGACAGGGGCCTCTACAGGCCACTGGTATTTTGAAATGGAAAAAAGGGGTATCCATATTCACACCATTAAACTTGATGGATCTCTCATGCCCTCAAACGCTCTAAATGAGCAAACATTACACGCACAGCTTAAAGAATATGGGTTCTATGAAATTTTAAGACAGAGGATAAATTCCTCTCTCTCGTTTGTACTAGAAAAAGCCCAAAAGACAGATGTAGTGTTTTATAAAAAAATATTAGAGGATAACCTTTTTCTACAAGCCAATGCGCTGTCTGTACAAAGTTATAGACACAGTATGCCAGAAAGTTTTAATACTACCTTTGATACCCACTATACTTAAATCTCTTTAATCCAAAATCGCAGAGACAGAACGGTCTTCCGCAATACGACGTACCGCCTCCCCCAGTAAGGGTGCAACCGGAAGTTGTTCAATGTTGTGTGCAACACGCACAGCTTCTGTCGCCACAATCGTATCTGTAATCACCAGTGATTTAATGGGAGAGGCTGTCACACGCGCCACAGCTCCACCAGACAAAACGCCATGCACAACATAAGAATGAACTTCTTTGGCGCCGTTCTCCATCAAAGCCGTTGCCGCATTGCACAATGTTCCTCCACTATCCACCATATCATCCACCAAGATACAGGTTCTATCTGTGACATCCCCAATAACATGCATCACTTCAGAGGTTCCTGCTTTCTCACGGCGTTTATCAATAATGGCGAGCTCTGCATCCACTTTCTTTGCCAATGAGCGTGCACGGATCACACCTCCCACATCTGGAGACACAATCACAAGATTTTCATCCGCAAAACGTTTTTTAATCACAGGGACAAACACAGGAGACACCGTGAGATTATCCGTTGGAATATCAAAAAATCCTTGAATTTGTCCCGCATGAAGTTCCATCGTCAAGACACGATTGGCCCCCGCTTTTGTAATCAGATTCGCGACAAGTTTGGCAGAAATAGGCGTTCTAGGCCCTGTTTTCCGATCTTGTCGTGCATAGCCAAAATAAGGAATAACCGCCGTAATTCTTTTTGCCGATCCGCGACGTAGCGCATCGATTGTTACCAAAAGCTCCATTAACGTGTCATTGGCAGGGTATGAGGTCGGCTGAACAAGGAAAACATCCTCCCCGCGGACATTCTCAAGGATCTCCGCAAAGACTTCCATATCCGCAAAGCGTCGAATAGAGGCCTCAGCCAAAGGAACATTCAAATAAGAGGCAATGGCCTCGGACAAAGGACGATTTGAATTTCCAGAAATAATCTTCATGATACTCTTTTCTTACTCTAAACAGGGAGTGAAAGGGACTATAAATAGTCCAGAATAAAAATCAAGCGACTCAAAGAAAAAAATAGAGCGTCTGGATTAATCTACTTTGGAATCCCTAACGTTACGATCAAACTATGATGATCAGAGCCAAAAGATTTACCCACCTCTTTATCAAGAAGAACAAGTGAATCGCTATGCAATACATGGTCAATTGGGATTTTCAGAAACTGTAAGTAATGAAAAGATGCCCATGTAGGGTTTAAAAATAATCCAAACGCCTGATACTTAAGTCCCGATATTTCCTTAAGCTCAGAGAAATAAGGAGAATAGGGTGTAATATTCCAATCTCCAACAAAAGCTATGAAATTTGAGGAATCTTCTTTTATTTTATGGGCAAGTTCTAAGATCTCAAAATTACGCTGTTGAAAATAGAAGCTCCCCACAGGAGGAACAGCATGAAGAGCATATAAGACAAGAGGCTCCTCTTGATCTGGGAGATTGATCGAGAACCTTAGAGCAAAATTATTAAATACTGATTTTCCTAATGGAATAACGTCATGATCTATAATTTGATTCTTACTTATAATCGCCATTCCAAAAGGATGATTACGAGACTCATGGATCTGATAGGGATATATATCTTTTAAGCTTTGTAGCAATTTAACCGTTTGATCTGAGGCTTCTTGAAAAACGACAACATCGTAGTTGGACACGTTTCTTTTTAGCCATGCCTCAACATCTCTAAAATCCTGTTTGCCGAAATTATGATTATACTGAACAATCTTAAAGAGAGCGCCTTCAATCATTGACTCTGTTTGAAGCGGAGAAAAGAATTGAAAAGGGTCTTGAAGCACTCGGCGACTCTCAACAAACGATAAGAGCGCGATACATAGAGCAAGGACCGCATATTTATATTGCCTTATTACCAAAAGTAATGCGCATAAAATAATCCCCCCAACAAAATACTGCATCATAAAATGGCTAAAATAGTCAAAAACCCAGAAAAGCTTTGCAAAGAAAGACAACAAAAAGGAAACACTTAAAATCCAAACAAGACTTACAATCATCGTATGTATTTCATTTTTGGGTTTAGGGGATGGATACGTCATGATTTTCTAAATTATCACAATACTCGATATTTGTCGCCCTGCCTCTGTTCTTCCCCCATGCGTAGCACGGCGGTAACTGAAGAACTTTTTGTTGAGGGCATAGGTGTCTCGTCCATCATTGACGATTTGCTTTATCCCCTCTTCTTGAAGGAGAGTAGTAATGTAGCCTGCCAGATCAAAGAAAAATGTATCGCCTTCTCCCTGCTTGAAAAATTGAGGTGGGAATTTGGTCTTAAAATCTGCCGAGACTTCGTAAGACTCTTGCGCAATACAAGGGCCAATTTTTGCGGTGATCGTCTCTTTCTGACAGCCCAGAATTTCCATCTTTCGAACGGTATTCTCACATATACCCCCGAGAGCACTTCGCCACCCCGCATGGGCAGCACCGATAATCTCTTGCCCCTCTTGATCGTGCCCTGAGAATAAGACAGGCGCGCAATCTGCTGTTCTGATGGAGAGCATGATGTTTTTCTCTTTTGTTACAAAAGCATCCGCCTGTGGTTGCCCTTCATAGGGCGCCTCAACCACAAGACACTCTGCCCCATGTACTTGGTCAAGTGTGGCGAGGAAAGCACCGTGTGTCTCTACAGGCTCATCGCGTATTAAAAATTTGTGTTGGATCATGACTAATTAACGCCTCTTCCCGTCATCCTGAACTTGTTTCAGGATCTTGTTTTTATGTTTACCAGATCCTGAAACAAGTTCAGGATGACGGTGAAACAGTGTCATAGACTAAACCCTGCCATAGATATGCGCTCTGAAGAAAACGCCATCACTTTAAACAGTTTTCCCATTTGATCCAATCCAATTAAACGCTCTAAATCTTGTGCGATGCGGGCTTTTTGCTCTGGTGTTGCCTTTTGCTTGAGAATTTCGGCACGGGGGACAATCCCCAGCGCTTTTAAGAAATCAGTTTGCTTGACAATGCCGTACTCACAAATGTCTTCCTCTGTGCATACTCTCCTCAGCGCCAAGAAATCAACATGCGTTGTGAGATCAGCCTCCCCGACATGATCGAGCGGAGAGACAAACTGGTGGTCTTTGATCGCTTGGAGCGTATCTCCATGGCGTTGATTATAGCCGTAATCAATAAACAGTCCTGCCCCTCCGTATGCCTTGAGACGAGTACAGAGTGTGCGCATAAAGGCTTCTCGTATGGGCGCGCGCTCTGTAATCTCTCCTTCTTTCACATCAAGAGGGAAAGCGCCTTGTGAGGGAATATCACTTAGGCCAAAAGAAAGCTCGTTCTTCTCATTCAGACCAATCAGTTTTTCTCTGAATTGGCCTTCACTTTTTTGAAACTGACGGATAGGAAGCGCATCTAAAAACTCATTACCCACTACAATCAGAGGTTGCGCTTTCTTTAAGTCGTCAAGAGACTCTATCCAAACAGGAGAGACAGCAGACAAAATTTCTTTCTGCTTTACCCTCAAAACAGGACTGGTTTCCAGTAAAACGACCTGAACAGCCTCTAAAAATTGAGGAACAGCTTTGGCAGTGCGCAAAATATCTGCCATCAGAGTCCCCCGCCCTGCTCCACACTCAAGAAGTGTAAAAGAAGACGGTGATTCTAATTTCTGCCACACATCAACAACCCAAGCCCCCACCATTTCCCCAAACATTTGAGAAATCTCAGGCGCCGTCGTAAAATCCCCTTGTACGCCAAAGGGATCCCGAGTCATGTAATACCCATAGTCAGGATGCCCAAGACACAGCGCCATAAACCGTCCCACATCCATAGGCCCATTTTGGGTAATCTCTGCCTTTATGATGTCTTCAAGAGCGGGCATCGTGTTTTTTATGCCTATAGAAGACAAACCCCATCAAAAACGACGCCCCAAGCATCATGCCAAGAGAGAGAATTTGTCCCATGGTTAAGCCTCCGACAAGATAGCCCACATGTGCATCTGGCTCGCGGAAAAACTCAACAATGAAACGTGAGAGTGCATAGCCCTCAATAAAGATCACAGCCAATAGCCCTGAACGCTCTCGAATAGCGCGTACACGAGAACACGCAAATAACACTAAAAACAGAAGCACACCCTCTAGTCCAGCTTCATAGAGCTGGCTAGGGTGACGGGGGAGATCACCTCCATAGGGGAAAACAATCCCCCACGAAACATCTGTGACCCGCCCAAACAACTCTCCATTGATAAAATTGGAAATCCGTCCAAAGAAAAGCCCAATCGGCACAGCACAGACAATCAAATCTCCCAAGCGCAACATGTTAATTTTATGCTTTAAAGAAAAGAGAATAATCGCTGTTATAACACCTAAAAATCCACCATGAAAGGACATTCCTCCTTCCCAAACCCGAAGGATCTGAGCAGGATGTTCAAAATAATAACTCAAATTATAAAAGAGAATATATCCCAGACGCCCCCCCAAGATTACCCCAAGGATTGCCCATGTCATAAAATCATCAATATGCTCTTTTGTGGGACGAGGGTTTTCTCCGTACAAAGAGAGAAGTCTCTTAATATACATCCACCCCAACAATATTCCTGCCAAATATGCCAACGCATACCAGCGAATTTGAACAGGTCCAAGCGCAAGCGCCACAGGATCAATGGAGGGGAAGTCTAAAGCCATAGAGTATGTCTTAAACGATCCAGAATTGTTTGTGAATAGAATATTGCAGAGAAGGGTTTCCACTTCCCACCCGTAACACTTGTACAAAGACTTACGAATAGAGTCTTAACAACATTATAGGGGTACAGTATGACAATAGCACTCAATTCAGCGACGGCGCTTTCAGATTTATCTTATATTCGGGAGGCGATGACACGGCCACTGCTTTCTCGAGAGGAAGAGTATTGTTTAGCCAATCGCTGGACAAAGACACAAGATGAGAAAGCGCTCCATAAGCTCACGAAATCCTATATGCGACTTGTCATTGCGATGGCGCATAAGTTTAAATATTATGGGTTGCCTGTGAGTGATTTGATACAGGAGGGTAATGTTGGGTTACTTCAGGCCGCATCGAAATTTGATACCTCCAAAGATGTACGTTTTTCAACGTATGCGACGTGGTGGGTGCGCGCGGCTATTCAAGATTTTGTCTTGCGGAATTGGTCTATTGTACGGACAGGGACAACGTCAGCACATAAATCTCTCTTTTTTAAACTCCGATATTTACGTCAAAAGATTGAGGGCGCGTCCGCTGATCAGGGCTTAACAGAGAAAGGACGACATGATATTGCAGACCATCTGAATGTCCGCCTTCAAGACGTGGAAGAGATGGAGCGTCGTCTCTTTCATACAGATCAATCGCTCAATGCACCACTCTCTCAAGACGGAGAAAGTGATGAGATTCTCTCTCTTTTACCAGCAAACACCCCCTCCCCTGAGGAGTGGGTGACAGAGAGTAAAGATTCTCAAACCTATAAAGCATGGCTTGAAGAAGCCTTGTCTCAGCTTAAAGACCGAGAACAATTGATTATCCGCAAACGCCATCTGCGAGAGGATGGGGCAACGTTAGAAACACTTGGTAAAGAGCTTAATATCAGCAAAGAGCGTGTCCGTCAGATTGAAGCGGAAGCCATGGGGAAATTGAAGAAGATATTGGCGCGTAAACTTACATAGATCACACGGACAAGCCGTGTAATGATGGTGGTGGTATACTCCTGCTCCACACACCGTCATCCTGAACGTGTTTCAGGATGACGGGGAAGAAGATAATGTGCCGATTTTTAATTAAATCGGAAGTATTACCCGTTCACCACAATCTTGTATTTCCGCCCTGAGATGATTTTTTCTCCTGCTTTTAATCCATTTAAGGCGATAAAGCGTTCCATTTTAAAATCATTGAACGCCATACGGTTTGCCAATTTGGCTGCTGTATCTCCTGTTAAAGCCGTGACTATTTTTACTTTCTTAGATTTTATGGATTTCTTTTCTGCTTTTGTCATACGACGGAAGCTAAAGGTTGCCTTTTTTAGATCTTCGACCATAGCGGGGGTGGAGGTATGAGGTATAGCCAGTTGAAATCTATAGATCTGATCTGGGGCATATTGAATGGCGACCACACGGATCTTAACGTTTTTTCCACTGACTTGCCCATTAAATTCTGCGGTGGCGGCTTTCATTCCGTTGATTGTAATGCGCTCTGGACGCTCTATTTTTTCGTCTTTCAGCCATGTTTTTGTGATGTAACTATACGGATCTTGCTTGGTTTTATTCTCTCGGATATCCAAAATCATCGCAGGGCCATTCTTGGATACAGCCAAAACCTGATTGGGTTGATTCACAATACGATACTCTTTGGGAACGGTATAGGTAAATCCGAGATCAGGATGGTAGAATGTCTGTCCTCGAGCGAAGCCTTGCTTTCCACTATTGCCATAGAGTACACCACTAATCATACTCATATGACGGTTACGCCCTTTCTTGGCATCATTCTTGGGGTAGGTGGAGGCGATTTCAGAGGCTTTGACAACACGCCCTGCTGTATTGGGATGTGTTGAAAAGAAGCTGGGGACAGCTTGTTTTGTTCCTACAATTTTCTGTTGGAGCTGGTGATCAGCTTCCAACTGACCTAAAAATCCTGCCATTGCAAATGTGTCATAGCCAGCCTTGTGCAGATAGCGCACACCCAGCTCATCCGATTGGCTTTCTTGCCCTCTGGAGTATGAGCTGGAGTATAGACCAGCGCCTATCCCAATCGCACGACTGGCGGCCGCACTTCCAATAGCAGCGGAGGCCACTGTTGCACCGAGAGCTGTGACTATGCCTCTAGAATAGCGCTCCGCAGAATGGCGTCCTGTGATATGCCCGACTTCATGGGCTAAAACACCTGCAAGCTCTGCTTCACTATTGGCTGTGGCGACCAATCCTCGGGTTGTATAAATATATCCTCCAGGCACCGCGAATGCATTAAGCACAGGCGTATCAAGAAGAAAGAATTTATACTCAACATCTGGGCGTTCTGTATTTTTTGAAACCCGTGCGCCTATTTCTCGTACATAAGCTTGGAGCTTGGGATTTTTATACTCCCCTCCAAACTGTTTAATAATTTGGGGATGTTGCTCTGCCCCGATTATTTTTTCCTGCTCGGGGGACATAAAACCTGTAAATTGACGATCTCCCGTGGCGGGATTTGTTGAACACGCCGAAAGGGTGAGTGCCAAAAGACACAAAACGACAGGCAAAACACCCTGAGAGACATAACCGTGCCTCCGCCCTGCATAGGGCGGAGCCTGCGTGGCGTCTGAACGTCTATATTGATCCTTGCTAAACTCGTATGTTCTGGTGCACAGTGCGCTCATGAGAGTGATCCCTTTTATCATTGTAAATGTCATGCTTATTACAAGCTGTTATACACTGATATATGTCGCTCAGGCAAATGCTCAAATAAAAACTCTGGGGGAAGAGACACAAGAGGTCACCCCTCCTCTTCTTATCAAAAATGAGACATTAATATTTGATGATTTGATTCAAATTCCTGAGAGTATCAAAGTCTCACATGTTATCGATGGCAAAACATTTGTGGGCTATGACGATGTCACCTATATGTTAGCCTCGCTTGACAGTAATTTAAATGAAGGCCATTACGCCCGTCAAGGGAAAGATCTTCTCGAAGAGTTGATCAAAGAGCAGACACTTATCCTGTTTCGTACAAAAAACCCTGTCAAAAAGCGTCAAATAGGTCGTCAAAATCGTATGGGGCATATAATTGTCCATGCCATTCGACAAACAGACACAACATGGATTCAAGGCACTCTAATCGCCAATGGTCTTGCGCGTGTGCGCACAACCGCATTTAATCCAGAGCAGGCCCTCAAACTTCTTACCCAAGAACAAGATGCGCGCGCAAACAAAAGAGGTCTGTGGACTGAAGAGGCTTATCGTGTTTTGACCTCTGAGGACGCACACAATCACATCGGTGCTTTTCACATTGTCGAAGGAACAATTAAAAGCGCAGCGATTGTCAGAAACAAGGTTTATCTCAATTTTGGAGACTCGTGGAAAACGGATTTCACCATTGGCATTGAAGGCAAAATCAGACGAGATCTCTCTCATAAGAATATTGATACACTTACTTGGGCAGGGCAACGCGTGCGTATTCACGGCTGGGTGCGTTCTTATAATGGCCCTTACATAGAGCTCACCCATCTTGAACAGATAGAGATCCTTGCCGATGACAAAAAATAGTCTCTATCCTCCCCTTGATCCCTATTCCACAGGGTTTTTAGATGTAGATGATGTGCATACGCTCTATTGGGAACAATGCGGAAATCCTGATGGCGTGCCCATTATTATCCTTCATGGAGGGCCAGGAATCGGAGCTTTTTCTGTCCATCGTCGGTTTTTTGATCCTGATCATTATCGTATTATTATCTTTGACCAAAGAGGGGTTGGGCGTTCTAACCCTTTTGGGTCTATTCAGAATAACACACGATCTCACCTTGTCGAAGATATAGAAAAATTACGCACACATTTTAACATTTCTCAATGGCATGTTTTTGGAGGATCATGGGGAACAACACTTGCTCTCTCTTATGCAGTCACCTATCCTGAGGCTGTTAAAAGCTTTGTTCTCAGAGGTGTATTTCTTCTTGAACAGCCTGAAATAGATTGGTTTCTCTATGGAATTCAACATATTTTTCCCGAAGCATGGGAACGGTTTTCAGCCTACGTCAATCACGAGAAAGACCTTCTTACCGCTTATTACACACACCTAACCAGTGACCTTCCTGACGTCGCCCTCAGTGCGGGTATCGAGTGGACTACATATGAAAGCTCCTGCGCCTCTCTTCTTTACCGTCCAGACACCCCCCTTCACTCAGACCAAAAGAAGACAGCCCTAACAACAGGACTCTTTGAAGCTCACTATTTTAAA
Source organism: Alphaproteobacteria bacterium (assembly GCA_024279035.1). Classification (GTDB taxonomy): domain Bacteria; phylum Pseudomonadota; class Alphaproteobacteria; order Micavibrionales; family Micavibrionaceae; genus UBA1850. The sequence continues at coordinate 69,425 of JAJRSA010000037.1, read as the reverse complement.
CACGAAGTTATTTCCCCTCAAAATTCACTCCTCATGCAAATTCATAAAATCCGTAATATTCCCGCCATTATCATTCAGGGACGCTATGACATGATATGCCCTCTAAAAACAGCTTATGCCCTCCATAAAGCATGGCCAGAGGCTGACTATATTGTTGTTCCAGACGGAGGGCATTCCTCTCTTGACCCCGCCATAAGAAATCGCCTCATCGAGGCCACGAATAATATGAGATCTATTCAAGGGTGAGATTGATCAGCTATAGAGAATTTTGCAAAAACTAAAAAGCCCTCTTCTTTCTCATCCCAGAGAAAGCTAGGATGGCGGTATGTGGGGCGTGTTTAATTCTTAATGTTGCATTTCTAAACCAGCTTTAACCAAATAGTTAGACCGTTTCATCCCTGCAGACGCAGCAGCTGCATCAATGGTTTCTAAGTCAGATTGATTGAGCGTAATGTTAATGCGCACGGTTTTGTTGGGGGTTTGTGCACTGACCAAGAACGCAAAACCATCAGCAAAGTCAGGATGTTTTGAAATGTCTTCTAAGGAAGAAGGGGAAGGAATCGCGACTCCATCTTCTCGTAACCCTTCAATATGAAAGTTCAGTGCTTCAATCGCCATATCTTTGGCCTCATCAACAGATGTCCCTCCTGTCACACATCCTGAAAAATCAGGAAAACTAACGCCATAATCGCTCTCACTGTCTTTATGAATAATTGCAATATAGTCCACCTTACTCTCCTTATCTTTGTCTAAAGCCGTTTTGCTCCACTTTGTTTTTCAATACTCTTTACAGTCCCTTTTGGGAAATCTCTTTTAGGATAGGGAACTGTTACACGTCCTTTTTTAGTGGGGTGCTTAAATTGTTTATGACTTCCTTTTTGAGCAATTTCTCTCCACCCATCATCTGTGAGGCTCTTTATAATATCTCTACTGTTCATGCTTTACTCAGCCATGATCTTTTATATATCTACAATACACACGAATACACACGAATGTCAAAGTTTATCCAAAAACTTGAGACTTTGCTCTCGGCGTATTGATAAACAACACCGTCTCGTTTACAAAGTAACGGAGACGGTGCTTATCATCGCCCAATGTAGATATCATTACTGAAAGATTTTTTAATGCAAAACTATAAGAAACTGTCTGATCTTCCTGATATAAAAGGACAAACACTACTCATGCGTGCAGACCTCAACGTCCCTGTGCGCGAGGGAGAGGTGACAGATTTTACACGTATAACGCGTTTAAAACCAACCATTGATGATCTTATGGCTCGAGGCGCGAACATTCTTATTCTCTCTCATTTTGGGCGTCCTAAAGGGCAAGAGAATATGGAGCTATCTCTGGCTTTTCTTGCACCTGTTTTGTCTCACTCTTGGGGGCACGAGGTTGGCTTTAAAGAGCAAACCACACGCATTACTCTCCTTGAAAACACACGCTTTCAGGCTGGAGAAGAAGCTAATGATATGGCACTAGCGAAAGAATGGGCCAATATGGGAGATATCTATGTGAATGACGCTTTTTCTGTTTCTCATCGCGCGCATGCTTCAACAGAGGCAATTGCCCATTGCCTTCCAACCTATGCAGGGCATCTTATGGATCAAGAGCTCCGAGCGCTCAACACGGCATTAGAAACCCCTCAAAAACCTGTGACAGCGCTTGTGGGGGGTGCAAAGATATCAACAAAACTTGACCTTCTTGGCAATCTCATCAACAAAGTGGATTATCTTGTGTTGGGAGGGGGCATGGCCAATACTTTTGTATGCGCCCAAGGCTATGATGTTGGAAAATCTCTGTGTGAGCATGATATGCTTGACACAGCGCGTAGTATTATGGCGCGCGCAAAAGACGGTAACTGCACCCTTGTTCTCCCCACAGATTTTGTTGTTGGGCAATATTTTAAGGCCAACACGCCTCACGATACAGTCCACATTAAAAACGTTCCCTCTGACACAATGGCTCTTGATATAGGGGCGGAGAGCATTGCACACATCAAGACGATTATTGATCACTCAAAGACTGTTGTATGGAACGGCCCTATGGGCGCTTTTGAACTTGAGCCTTTTGATCATGCCACTGTTGAACTTGCTCGATATGTTGCACACAAAACCTCTTCTGGAGAGCTCATTTCCGTCGCAGGCGGAGGAGATACCGTTGCCGCCCTTGCCCATGCAGGAATCAAAGACCAACTTACCTATCTCTCAAATGCAGGCGGAGCCTTTCTTGAATGGCTCGAAGGGAAGGAATTGCCTGGAGTTAAGGCTCTTACAGCTTACGAGGCCTCTCTCCCCACTTTCTTAGCCAGCTGATCTTGGAATCTTAGACGCGAGTCAGGAGTACCTTTGGAATGATGTACAAAAACCCAATGGTCAAGGAAATATCCTGTGAGACTCAATCCTGTCAGAACATCCTCCTGCGTCCCGAGGAGGTTACTGCCTTTCTTCTCTTGTTTTAAAAAATCAGGCAGAGGAAGTAATTTATCACTGTAAGGCGCACCCGCTTCACGGCTTACGGCGCGTCCTGTTTTAGGGCTCACATAAATCAAATCTGTATCATCTCCTCCAGAGGCACATGTTGAGAGGTCAATCGCAAAACCTAACTCGCGTAGAAACGCAATTTCCCACATCACATAGGCTTCACCCCAGATATCCTCTGCGAGCATTTCAAACAGAGAACGTGTCCCGAAGAAAAGATCCCTGTGTGGCTCTCGTTCAGCTAAGGCCTGCTCACAGAGATGACACGCAGATAAAAGCGCAGAGAGGCGCGGGGCATCATCCATCACATACCGAGACCAGCTTTTGATCTGCTCTAGCTTATATGTACCAAGCTGATCTGAAATCTTGGCCGTCCACTCAATAGAAACTTCTGTACCAGCCTCTAACATCGCGCGTTTGGTTTTGGAGTGTGCGCCATAGACATAGCCTGCATGTCGCCCATGGTTTTCTGTTAGAATAGAGACCACAGCTCCCCCTTCTCCATGTGGACGAAGCGTTAAGACAATCCCTTGATCTTCCCATGACTCCATAAACTAGGCCTCCTGCGCAAGCGCATGATAGATTTGAAAGGCTTCTTTGGTCTCTGCCACATCATGCACACGAAAGAGTTCCACGCCGTTCTGTAACCCATAAAGTGCAGAGGCAATTGAGCCTCCCACACGTTTTTGAGGCTCGTTTTGGCCTGAGAGTTGTCCAATAAAGCTTTTACGAGATGTTCCAAGGAGAAGAGACACACCTAAATCATGAAAACGATTGAAATGTTTCAAGAGTATTAGATTATGCTCTAACGTCTTTCCAAACCCAATTCCAACATCCGCACATATGGTCTCTTGAGAAATACCTGCTTGGACACACACAGAAATACGCTCTTGTAAAAACACAAAAATTTCCTCCACAACATCCTTATAGACCGGATGATCTTGCATAGTCTGAGGTATGTTTTTCATGTGCATGAGACACACAGGAATTTTTTTCTCGGCTACGAGTTCTACAGCGCCCTCGTCTTGAAGAGCCTGTACATCATTAATCATTCTCGCTCCACACGCTATAGCCTCTCGCATGGTCTGTGTGTGACGTGTATCAATGGAAATGAGTGTATCTATTTCCATTGATACAGCTTCTATAACAGGGAGGACACGATCCATTTCTTCTTGGAGGGACACCAGAGGGGCATTGGGACGCGTAGACTCTCCCCCAATATCAAGAATATCCGCCCCTTCTTCGCTGAGGCGTAAAGCATGCTCGACGGCGTGCGTGAGATTTAAAAACTGCCCTCCATCTGAAAAACTGTCTGGGGTGACATTCACAATCCCCATAATGAGGGGTGTTGATTTATCCTGCCACACGATAAGGGTCTCCCTGTGTAAGAGGAATTGTCTGTTCAAAAACATCCGAGGCCTTTTTCTTCCCTTGCGCAATCAAGGCAGCAACAGACGCTTTCAACAAAGGATGCTCCCATTTTGGTGCTATTTCTTGCAAGGGCTTTAACACAAAGGCTCTATTCTGCATTCGAGGGTGAGGGAGTGTTAAACGGTTTTCTTCTTGTATTTCATTATGATACGCAATGATATCAAGATCCAGTACACGCGGTGCATTCCGATAAGAGCGCACGCGCCCAAACGCTGTTTCAATATCACTGAGTGTGTCCAATAAGTCTAGAGATGCTAACGCCGTTTCAACGGAAAGCACTGCATTCGCATACCAAGGCGTATCACTGAGAGGCACAGGAGCAGAGAGATATGTCTGTGATGCGTTTACTATCTTTATATCCTTGCGCTCAAGTTCTTTTTTTGCCTCCTCCAACGTCTCCGCTGGAGTTCCATAATCACTTGGCAAATTTGCACCCAGTCCAATGAGTATCATTCTATGCTCCCGCTTTCTTCTCCCCATAAAAAAAGAATAGTAAATACGAACATATAAAAAGAAAAGAAATTTCTCATAATTATTCTTGCATTCAGAAAGATTTGTTATTATGGATATAGAAAATCAAAAAGGATACCTCATGAATATGGCCTCTCCCACTAATCACATTAATGAATGGAAATCTTCTAATGGAGAACCAAGCGGTTCCATACGTTTACTTTACAGACAAAGCTATAATGACGCAGAATTATTTGATGTTCTATGGACAAAGGAAACAGAAACACACCCTCTTACACTTGATCAAGTTCGAGATACTACTGGGTTAAATACCTTAGGCTATCTTCAAGAAACAGCTCCTCATGCAAATGAGCTAACAGTCTCATCACGTGCCTCACTCCCGATGATAGATCAAAACACACTCCAACACCTGATCTCATTGACAAAGCATTGGGTAAATGGGGAGACTTCTGATATAAAAAATGACGCTCAAAAATTTAATAGAACAATAAAAGTGGCTGGCTCTGTAGCTATAGACTTTAAGCTATAGAAGCCTTTTTACCATGTTCTGAATTTCCCTGAATCAACATGTACAAAGCCACTACGTGGATAGTAGCCGACACCACCAGCTCTGAGCTTAATCGCAAGCTCTCGTAAGCGATTATTAGAGACATCTGGGAGTTTTAGATCCATTGCTTGTCCTGACATATGCAAGGATTGCTTAGCCACACCAGAGCTTTTTCTGCGGAGTTTTCTATTACTCTTAGGAGAACGATACCCAGACAGGACTTGAAACTCTTTCCGAGAGCCAGAGAGTCTGTGGACTGTCGCCGCAATATCAATCACACGCGGATCAATGGGAAACACCTCTCCTGTACGATGATCTCTGAGGGCATGATTAATTTCTTCAAAGGCTTCTGGTAAATAGTGATTGCCAACACGATACAACCCTTCATATGAATCTCCTGTATGCATATTATGAAGCGAAAATTTGTACCGTCCATTCCGAGGCGCTGCACACACAGGTGCAATCCCAACAGTTGAAATCAAAACTGTTGCAGACAGGGTTAAGCCAGCTTTTAAAAATAAACGGCGATCCACATGCTCTTCTTGCAATAATTTTTCTAATACCAAGTCAGACGTCATTTAAAGACACACCTATTGTTAATAATTACACTTAAATAAAAAATTGAAATTCAGACATAAGCGATTGCTTATCTTCTAGTATATAAAAAGAACGACTCACTTGCAAGAAGGATCGTTTCGAATTTTAAACGGATTTGAGATAAAAGAATAGAGACAATCTGTTCTTGTGCAAAAAAACACTCCTTCACTGAAGAATACAATGCAAATTTTTCAATACGAAAAAACAGCTCCATATTTCTTAAGAGTCTTCATTAACAGCTTATCACGTCCATAAACATCCTGACCATACACCAGTTTGCCCTCATCATCCCCCCATATTGTTTGGTATAGGATATAAACGGGGATGGTCTTCTTCAACATGACATCTCTCATTTTCCCTTTATCCAGAAGAGTCTGCATGTTCTCTTCCGCCCAATTTTTATTGCTTTTGAGAACGAATTGAGCAATTTTTTTAGGGTCAGACATGCGCACACATCCAGAACTCAGTGCCCGATCTTCTTTTTCAAAATACCCCTGATTATTAGTGTCATGGAGATAAATGTTGTATTGATTGGGCATGTGAAGGCGGATACGCCCTAAAGGATTATTTACACCAGGCCCCTGCACCATTCGAATAGCTTTAATATCGCCTCTTGAGAGATGCTCCCACTGAATAGCCTCTGGAGGCAATGTCAATGCGTCAGCTCCACTCCCCCAGAAAAACTCAACGCCTTTATCGTTCAAATAATTAGGGTCTTCTGTTAGCTTTGGAACATAGTCTTCAAACTTGATCGTTTCTGGTACTGTCCATGTAGGATTAAAGCGTACCCCTGTAACTTTGGTGATAAAGCTGTTTGTCTGACGTTTAAAGCGCCCGATAATCACAGGCATCTCATGGACAACTTTCCCCTCTTCCATGGCCCATAAAGTTTGAGCTGGAATATTAACAATCAGATATTTTTCAGGCATATCTGGCGCTATCCAGCGCAGGCGCTCTAAATTGACAATAATTTGTTCCGAGCGATCTCTCAATGTCCTATTTAAGGCGTTGATTGTTTTTCCTCCAATAATCCCATCTGCTTTCAGTCCATAGCGAGTCTGGTATGCCATCACAGATTGAGACAGCTGATCATCATATATTGTGGGATCGCTTCCTTTTTGGACGGCGGGAGCATACAAACGATAGCGAATATCCTCAACAAGACCATGACGATCTCCCACGCGCAGGGTTTTTCTTAAAGATAAAGGTAAAACAGATTCCGTTTCATCCCCTTTGTTCATTTCTTCAAGAGCCAGAACTAACTCTTTTTGTAGGCTTTTATAAAACGCACCTTGGGGAGGCAATGCCCTCAATGCAGCTTTAGGATTACGATCACTTGCCACAAAACTCAGGATGGAATACGCCCCTAGAGGCTTTTGCCAGAATTTAGATTTTTGATTGATCTCAGAGGGGGGAATACGCATTGAGGTCATATCACGCCCGTATAGCACAACAGCAGCACTCATTAGCGCTTCATAATACAGAGGATCATCACCCAGTCCTTTCGTAAAAGCCTCTTGCAACGCTTTTACAGCATAGCTCTCAGGATTGAGGCCATGAGTCCACGAGTTCTCAAAAACAGAGAGAATTTGTTCACTTTTTTTACTAAAATGATTGCCTTTTAACCATACGGGTTCATTGTCTCGTTCTGCATAGAATTTCTGAAGACCGCTCCTATCATAAAATTTTATTTGCCCTATGCCACTTTTATTTAAATAAGAGGAGATCGTCGATTCGGATCCAAAAGAAAGAGATGAGCACGTCAGAACACAGAAAAAAACAGAAAGAATTTGCTTAAAAGAAGAGAGACAAAACCTCATATTTATTCTTTACTGTCTGAAGGTTTTTCTTTTTTGTATAACGCATCATCTAAAGCATCTCGAAACTCGACAGCGTTGGCGACAAAAGGAACAAGTGTAAAACGAGTCCCAACGCCTGTAATGACAACACTGGCATACCCCAAAAATTGTCCCACTAAAGTTCTTTGAACTTCCACACTTTCAAGGGACTCTAGCCTTAACTGCATCGTATCAACCTTTATAATTCCACGGCGCATTAAGACACGTTGATTTGTAAGCGCCAAAAACAAAAACTTTTTTGTTAAAAATCCGGTACTGGCCGTTATGATTGCGACACATAATAGAAAAACACCCAGTTGCCATGCTATTAACCCTATCAAAAAGGAGAGAAGAACAACGGCACAGGCCTTCCAATAAATCCCCGCAGAAATTCGTGCATTCAAGACAGGAGATTCTCCCTCTCGTAATTTTACACCATTAAAACTCTTTCGTTTTTTATTTTGTCGCTCAACGACAAAATCCGAGTCATGCCTTTCGTTCATGACGTTCTCGCTTTCTCAATCGCCTTTCTAAAGACAATTGGGCGCTCAATGGGAGGGAGTACCATTTCTCCAACGCCCATACCACGAATAACCAGACGTCCAAAATCAAACATACGTCCCATAATCCCTTGCGCAACATTCACGCCTTCAATTCTGTCTATGCTTATTTCTGCCACAGAGCGCGCGACAAGGCCTCTCTTATAAATCAAACGAGACGTTGTGATTGCTATTTCGGTTGTTGCCTTATTCACCATCATCTGGGCGAATCTCAAAAGACCCATTAAAAACATCAAGAAAGAGACTAGTTTTATACCAGGGTGCAACGCACGAATAACATCCATAATCCCCGCCTCTGGGGGCAACGGATAAGAACTAAGATTAATATTGAATTTGGTCTGCCCATAAACAGCCAATCCAATGATCAACGCACAGATAAACACACCCCAGACAATACTCATAGACGCTTGCACATTATACCACCAATGAAAACTCCCCACATGGATCAGTTCTTCATCAGGGGCTAGAGATTGTTGAACATAGAGCATATTATTTTACCTTATCATTATCCCCGAGAGAAATTCCCAAAGCGCGCGCCGTATGGACAAGAGTATCATCGGGTTGCACATCTTGATAGGCCGCAATGGCCTCTTCAATAGGAACATCCACAACAGACCTATTTTTCCATGCCACCATTCTGTCATATTTCCCCTCTGCAATCAAATCAACAGCACGCACGCCGAAGGCAGAGGCGATCAAACGATCATTATATGTGGGAGGAGACCCGCGTTGCACATGCCCCAAGTTCGTGACCCGCGTTTCAGATCCCGTGGCTTCGGTGATCTTAGCTCCTATATAGTTACCAATACCTCCATAGCGCTTTTGTCCATCTGTATATTCAACTTCGTATTTTTCGCCACCTTCTGTTTTGACAGCCTCAGAGACTACCACAAGTGCAAAATTACGCCCACTCTCCATAACGCTTTTGATTTTCTTATTGACACTCTCCAGAGAGTAAGGGATCTCAGGAATAAGAATGACGTCTGCGCCCCCTGCAATTCCAGCCGTAAGTGCAATATGCCCTGCATCACGTCCCATCACTTCCAACACCATAACACGGTCATGACTTGCGGCCGTTGGTTGCAAACGATCAAGAGCTTCTGTCGCCACAGCTACCGCCGTATCAAATCCAACAGATGCTTCCGTACACCCGATATCATTATCGATGGTTTTAGGGACACCCACCATGTTAATACCGCCCTGTTGGGCAAGTTTCCTCAAAATTGCAAAGCTTCCATCGCCACCAATTGTAATCACAGCTTCCAAGCCAATTTTCTTGAAATTATCAATAATTTCACCCGAGCGATCTTTGAGCGTTCCATCTGGCATAGGAAAAGCAAACGGGTTTCCTTTATTGGTTGTCCCTAAAACCGTCCCCCCACGGCGCATAATATTCCCGTCAAAATCATTGGGGTCCAGTTTTTTATATTGAGGAGGATCCACAAGTAATCCATGTGTCCCATCTTTGATTCCATAGATTTCCCATCCTAAAAGATGAGAGCGATGAACCGCCGCGCGAATCACTGCATTCAAGCCAGCACAATCGCCACCACTTGTTAGAATTCCTATTTTTTTACTCATATCAATAAAACCTCTTAAAAAATGTCTATAAGTTTGGTATACTATTTAGGATCAAACAAAAAGACCAATAATAACGAATTAAAGAATTATAGACAATTTATGGAAGATGAAGACGCTCTTCGTGAAAAACTGACGGAATTGAGGCATGAACACCAAGGCTTAGATGAAGCGATTAGTCGCTTGGTTGAGATGCCTGTGGTCGATGCTCTTCAACTCCAACGTCTCAAAAAACGTAAACTTCAACTTAAAGACATCATTGAAAAGATCGAAAACGACCTGATCCCTGATATTATAGCGTAGATCATGAATTGTAAAAACGAAAAACACCCCCTTGTTGGACTTATTATGGGCTCTCAATCTGATTGGCCCACTATGGATAAAGCCCACGCCATTCTTGAAGAATTAAATATTCCACACGAGTGCAAAATCATCTCTGCCCACCGCACCCCAGACCGCATGGTCGCCTATGCCAAAACAGCCAGAGACAGAGGCCTCAAAGTCATTATTGCTGGCGCAGGAGGCGCGGCCCACCTCCCCGGCATGACCGCCAGCTGGACAAGCCTCCCTGTCTTGGGCGTTCCTATAGAAAGCAAAGCCCTCAAAGGTATGGACAGCCTCTTGTCTATTGCTCAAATGCCTGGTGGAATCCCCGTCGGTACATTGGCTATCGGCGAATCCGGCGCCAAAAATGCTGCACTTTTAGCGGCGTCTATTCTAAGTATTGAGTGTGAAGACACCCGTATAGCTCTTGATGATCTCCGCAGAGAACATGAAGAGTCTGTGGCTGATGCTCCCGAATAAAAAAACACCCTCTCTCACATTCGGCCTCACCCCTGCGATTTCTTTTATGCCGTTTTTGGCGAAGGAGAAGTATTTTTTCCGTGATCAAAGGCTTGATATAGATTTCAGAGAGTTTTTAACAGGGAAAAAGACCATGCAAGCCCTTCAAAAAGGGTGGATTGATGTGGGCAATGTCATTGATATTAATGTAGCGTCTTTGGCTTTAGAGAAAAAGCTAAAGATTAAACTCCTCGCCTGTACACAGATTCGAGAAGACGGCCAGATTCTGGCGCGCAGTGACCGTCATATCAAAGAGCCTGCTGACCTGATTGGGAAGAAGCTTGGATATATGCCTCGCACCTCCTCTCATATGTTCATTGATTATTTTTGTCATCACTATGGAATTAGACTTGAAAGCATAGATCTCATCCCCGTGAGGACAGATCAAATGGAAAAGGAACTTCTTCTGGGAAATATTGAGGCATGCAGTCTCTGGCAACCCTTTGCGACCAACATTCGTTTAGCGGCCTCCCGTGAAAATATACCCATCACCCTTTTACCCAATAAAGGGTTCTTTAAATTCCATGTAATTCTTGGTGTCACCGACAAAGCGCTTAAAAAAAGAGAAAATGACATTCAAACTATTCTTAAAACCTTGAAAATTGCCACTCACTTTGCCAATGAAAATAGAGAAGCAACAGCTCATATTCTAGCAAAAACCATGAAGATGGAGTTTCGTATATTTAAACAGGTTCAAACAGAGATCTCTTTTGACATCACCCCCATCCCCGATGATTTTTGGGCACAAGTCGAGAGACAAATACACTGGATTGCCCCGCACACAAAAATAAATTATGAAAAATTTATTGACAGTTTGAGTTTTATTTTAAGTTGTAGACCTGAGAATAAAACTAGATTTCCCATGGAAGAGAGACAATAATTGAACACACTCAAATAACACAGCCTGTGAACAGCTTGAATTTCTGTGCACACCTGTTAGACATACACCATGACAGCCTGTATTTACCTCCTGAGTGATAGACGGTACAACACAGCCACATCTTTTTTAATTCCAACTCTGCGCACTGTTTTTGGACAGAACATCGCCATTCATACCGTTGACGAACAGGGCTTATCTCATCCAGGCATGTGGAATCCTCAAACAACATGCTTGGTCGTCATGCCTCCTATAACGGGAGAAAAGTCTACATATAACACCCTCCTCACAGAAAAAATAAGACGTCTGGAGTATCAATATATTGAACGTGGAGGAGTGTCATGGCGCATCTGTGCAAGTGCTTATCATGCGTTTCAGAAAATAGAGTTCAATTCTCCAACACCTCCTTATCACAGGAAGGAAAAAAACTCTTCAACGCCTCTTTTTTCAGGAACTGCCTATGGCCCCCTTCTGGGTTTAGGAAAAGAGGTTGATCCAAACAGAAAGATACATCACTCCATCATCACACCTATAGAATGTATACTGGATGGTCAGGTCACAGAGCTTTATCTCGCCTATTCAAATGGATGCAGTTTCAAAGACTTAGATGTAAACACTAAAGTAATAGCACATTACGTCTACAATGGAGTAAAACGTCCAGCCATTGTCGAAAAAAATATAGGGCACGGATTCGTCATTGCCTCAGGCATTGAACCTCACTATGGCTACCAAAAAAAACCTCCTCAGAGTCTAAAAGACATAAATGAGGCACTACGCCCCCATGAAGTTTTACGCTCTCAGTTCATGCTAGCTTTACTCGGACGCATGGCACAACATGCTGTGAAGAGAGATATTATGAAGGAAAAGGATTTAAGAACCGCTTCTCTGCAGATGAAATCCAATCTTGAGTTTTTCCCTTCTCCAGATAAGCAATCACCCCTGGCTGTATAGAATAATTTTCAATAATTTCCGGTCCCTTACGAGCTCTCTTCGCTTCGTATAAAACCACATCCGCGTCTTTTATTGTCTGTTCCAACAATTCCGCCGTAGTAACGCCCTCTGGACAATGTGCAAAACCAATACTTCCTGCCAGAGGCAGTGTTAACTCACCAAAAACAACGGGGCCTGTAAAACATTTTTTCTCTATAATTTGAACAATTCTCTTTGCATTTTCTGCATCACATCCCCATAGGGCGACAACAAACTCATCTCCTCCAAGACGAAAAGCGCCCCCTCCTAAAGAAGAAAAACCATCACTTGTACGAAGACAGCCTTCTAAACGAGAGGAAAATTCTTGCAAAACAGCGTCTCCTGCCGCATGGCCATGCGTGTCATTAATATCTTTAAATTTGTCCAGATCAATCATGAGAATAGAATCTCCCTTCTCAGAAGAACTGTAAGACCTCTTATCACCAACATTTTTCTGCAAAGCAGATCTATTTTTTAATTTTGTAAGACAATCTGTATAGGCTAATTGTGTTAACTCTTCATTATTTTTAAGTAAAGCGCCCGCAAAACCCAACATAGAGGATGGGGTTTTATGAAAATCTTCTGCAGGAAGACCCTCTTTTTCAACGGCATTAAAGAGGGGAATTAGATTAATGTTTTTGTTTTTATTCATTATTAAAATCCAGTGTAGTTTAAAAGATCTATATATTTAACATAACTTAAAAAGAAACGCAAGTCCTTTTTAAATGGACAACTCTATATACAACACCATAGTATAAAATTATGTTTTCGCGCATTGACCCTCTTTTTAAAACCTTGTTTCGACATACCGAAAACACGGATACACGGCAGGATATAAAACGCAAAGAGCCTCTCCATGAGCACCATAAACAAAAGGATGAACACACAGACCCTCAGGACAACCCTTTATGGGAGGATGAGACAGATGTGTCTGTTGAGGCGCTGAGTTCTTTTCTCCATTCCCTTTTGGGGGATAAGAACCCTATTTTTAATCAAAACGCAGAACGTCCCTCTTCCACGACAACAACACCCTCCTCTTATGCAACGAATGCGTATCAAAAACGAGCGGGAAACACGCCACGCACACTACATATTACAGAAACAGCCCCTCTCTCTGGTGATCATGCAACACTCTCAGAGAAAGAGCGCCCTCTTGTCGAACAGCTTTTACAAGATTTGAGTGCCCTTAAACAACAGGGAGTTAACTATCTTATCCTTTCTCGCAAAGGAACATTTTTTGATAGCGTCAAAGACGCCATTCAAGAGGCTCATACACAGTTTAACTTATAGCCTTCTTCTGTCGTCACAATCCATGTGGGGTTAGAGGGATCCACCTCTACTTTTTGACGCAATCGATAAATATGTGTTTCCAATGTATGAGTCTCTATCCCTTTCTTATATCCCCAGACATCCTCCAAAAGAGTTTCTTTTTTAATAGTATGAGATAAAGAGTTATATAAACACATCAACATATCCCTCTCTTTTTCTGTCACTATAATTTCTTGATCCGAGCCTGTCTTCTTAAGGATCATCTCCCGCGACAAGAGTATATACTGACCAAGATCAATTTCTTTCATCCCCCTCAAGAACAAGGGCTTATGTTGATCATCCAAAAGAGAAACATGTAAGGCATCAATCATTTTTCCTAATCGAAGAGGTTTTTGAATCTCATGAAACACGCCCTCTCCTTCTCTCTCCAGCGCAAAGCCCTCTTTCTTCCCTTCCTTCCTTTCTATAAGAAGATCACTTTCAAGCACAGAGTCCAAAAGAGACTTTTTTGCCTTGATTTCAGAAAAAAAAGACGGGGAGTTTGTATATAATATTAATGTGTCCATCACGTTATTCTATACAAAGCGTCTTCTTTTTTCATCCCCTAATGTACAAAGTGGCATAAGAGTTGCATTTTACTTTATCAGGAGAGAAAAAATATAATGGATTCTAATATATACGACACTCAAAATATCCCCCGTACTGCTGGGCGCATGCCTGTTTGGGGAGAAAACACAGCCTCTAAAACAGAGAAAAATAGAGAGTCTGAATTCGGCTTTGCAGATCTTATTGACATGATTAACCCCCTTCAGCACATCCCTCTGGTGAATATTGCCTACCAAAAGATAACAGGAGATGGGATAAAACCTATCTCACAGATTGTTGGAGGCGCTGTTTTTGGAGGCGCTTTAGGCGCAGGAAGCGCACTTGTTAACGTTGTGATAGAAGCGGAAACAGGAAAAAATATAGGAGAACACGCGCTTTCCCTAACAGACACCCCCTCCTATACGCCCTCAACGCCACCAGAAAATGATCGCCCTGAACACAACCTCAATGCAGCTCTTGTAATGCTTGAGAGAATGGATGCTCATTCTGCCGTTGCTTTCGTTGACATGCACACACAACAACCAACAAACGATATGTCTTCCACTCGAGTCCCCATCACAGATCTTAAAATGCGCCCTATGCCTCCTCGGAACGTTTTTTAGATCTCTCCTCTTTTTCAACAATGAAGATATTCTCTTTTGTATTGACATGAAAGATGCAGCCTGAAAATGTCCGTTTTCTAAACTCTACCCCCCAAATAATATCTGAGACAAGGTTTTCTAATTTCTCAAGACGAGGAGGATAATGGCTGTCTCCTCTTAAATCTTGAATAACAAGAGAGAGCATTCTAATTTTAAACTCTGCATGTAATTTGCAAAATTTAATGAGATTAAAATCGAATTTTTTCAAACTCTTATTTATTAAAACTTCATCTAAAAAATTAAGGGTTGTCTGCTCCAAAGCCTCTCGTGCCCGTGCAATACGTTCAATGGTTGTCGACAAACGATCTGGTGTGAGCCCTTCTTCTGCTAGAAACCCCTGTGCCTTCCTAAAACGAACTCTCTTATATTGATCTTTGTCATTGCTAGGATCCTCACTCCATGGCACCTCATGCACACGGCAATAGGTTGTAAGGTTTTCATGGGACAGAGCATGGAAAGGACGGAGAATAGAAACACCTTGCGCCTTTACAATCGGCGCAATAGAAGCCAACCCATCTACACCACTCCCGCTTGTTAAACGCATCAGAAAGGTTTCAATCACATCATCTCGGTGATGCCCTAGAAAAAGTGTTTGAATATCATGTTGTCTACAATACTCGAGCATCAAACGATAACGCGCATGACGAGCGTCTTCCTGAATCTTACTGTGTACGCCCTCATGTATCCATCTCAAAGTCTCATGAACACCCCACGCAGAGACCCATGTTTTGACCTGCTTAGCCTCCTGCACCGCCTCAGAACGCAAACCATGATCAACCGTTAGAAAGTGGAGATTATGATCAGGAAGAGCGTTAAAGAGCGCATGAGACAACGCCATACTATCTCCTCCCCCAGAGACAGCGACAGCAACATGCCTTTGCTCTGCTACATTAGGAGCAGAGTGTTTTAAAAAACTGGATAACTCTGAAGATAAGGACATAAGATTCACCATATAGGATCATTTCTCAATCGCAACAGATAAAATCACACCCCTGCACATGATCATTGACCAGTCCCATTGCTTGCATAAAGGCATAGAGGGTGGTTGGCCCTACGAATTTGAAGCCTCTTTGTTTGAGGTCTTTTGAGAGGGCTATTGAGCTCTCTGTTAAGGCAGGGATCTCCACTGTTTTTCTTAAAGAGGGCTTAAACTGTTTTATGTGTTCATAAAAAGAGCCTTCTCTCTCGATCAATGTGTCTATGCAGTGTGCATTATTGAGGGTGGCTTCTATTTTACCACGGTGGCGGATGATGCCTTTATTTTGTAGCAAGCGTTCGACATCTTTTTCATTAAAATTCATTATTTTTTTGTAGTCAAACCCGTGAAAAGTGTCTCTGAAATTTTCTCTCTTTTTTAAGATTGTAAGCCAGCTTAAACCAGCTTGAAAGCCTTCTAAACAGATTTTTTCGAACAAAAGACGATCATCCGTGACAGGCTTTCCCCATTCATAATCATGATAATCCATATAGAGCGGATTATCGCCACACCACCAGCACCGCATTTTCCCATCAGTACCTTGAATAAGGCCGTTATCTGATAAAGTCATGAAGATTTAGCCTTAACACGCGCGCGGTTGTCGCATAGGAGGCTTCAAGTTGTGTTTCAAACTGGGTCAAGCGCACAGAGGCTTCTGCGAGATCTGTATCTTCTAATGAGGATATAATATCCTGCAACAAGCCCACCTCATCATTATTATTTCGGATTTGCGCTTCAATCAGGGTTGCCTTTGAAGAGATATCTGTTCGACGTGTGGCTATATCATCCACAGCCTGATTAACGAGTCCTAAGGCCTCACTAATCGCAACCGTATTGTTTGAATTATTAGCGGCTAAATTCATCGCGCGGAGTAATCTTTCAAAACCTATATCATCTGCAAAGACACCATAATCTAGTGTATAGCCATCGGCCACAGTGACACTTTGTTGCACATTATCGCCTTGATAGTAGGCGACATTGGGTACGGATGGAACAATTTGAGGAATATAGAGCGGATCGGTAAGATCAACGGGAGGGATATCAATTTGAGAGCCTGAAAATAAATAGCGCCCCCCCAGATTAACATTAAGAAGTGCCGCTAAGGCTTGCTCTGAATTGGTTGCAATCGCTTGTAAATCGTTGGGCGTCGTTAAATTACCACTTAAATTTTGTGCCAATGTCTGTGCAAAATTATTGGCAAGATCCAGCATCGATCCCATAGAGCTAAACATCTGATTAATACGAGATTGTGCGGTTTGTGCGACTATATTTTGTGTTGATATGCGCGCCAAATCACTCTCGGAACTCAACAGCCTTTGAACGTCTCCACTGATTCCTTTAAAATTGATACTTTTCTTTCCAGACGCAATCTGAAGTTGTGCTGTATTCAATTCACGCTGAATACGTAAATTCTCAGAGTTCAAGCGATTACTAAACGTAAACGTCGAAACACGTGCTACAATACCTGGCATAATTTTTTCCTTTCTTTTCTTATCATCGGACAGCCGCCATGAGTTCTTCGAACAATCCTTTAATGACGGCTATAACTTGTGCTGAGGCTTGGTAATAGCTCTCTAATTCCAATAAGATGGCAGTCTCTTCATCAATATTGACCCCTGTGATGTTATTCATAAAATCTTCTTCCTGTTGCAAGATGATTTGGGCAGAATCCAATTCATCTTGTGCAATGGAGGCCTTCAGAGCCGCACGCGCCATAATGCTCTCTGCGTAAATACGCAAAGACACATTTTGTGCCGCGAAATCTCCTGCCGCATTAAAGGTGACTGTCGTATCTAGCGCCGTCGATAGCGCGCGAGTGACAGAAACATCTCCAAGCGTAATGCCCGTATCTCCAACCGCAAGCGTGACAGAATTTGAAAGTTGTCCCAATGCCAAATAATCACTGTCGGCGAGCAAATAATCAGAAATGGTGATATCTTCTGCTCCAATCCCTGTAAACATGCTATTCAATCCAAAATAATGGGAAAACCCTAAATTACTGCCTCCGACACTACTGGTCATCTCGTTAATAGACACGCCTCGTGTGGGATCGGTCGAGGTCACCAAAAGCTCTCCACTCACAGAGAGAGAGGCTGTAATTCCTGCCAACCCATTTATGGCACCGACCACAGCACCAACAGTTCCAAAGCCCCCTATATTCAAATCTGTAAAGCTTTGCACGATGCCACTATTATCTGTGACAGCAATCCGTATAGTCCCAACACCTGCAAAGGGATCTCCTCCTGCAAATCCTTGCTCTCCAACCAATTGATTTCGAGGAGGACGCGCAGCCCCTGTATTAAGAACAGCATTAATGGTATCTCTGAGCTGAACCGCAAATTCATCCAGCTTTTCTTGTTCTTCAACAAGAGAGACATCTCGTAACTCAACCAAACCTGCGAGCTTTCCGCCTCTCAGATTTTGAGTCACATCAGAAACCCCATTGGCAAGAATTGGATTCAGCCCTCCTGGGTAAGTGACAGTTCCCGTCAACGTTGCCACAGGATCAAATGTAAGAGGAATATCTCTGTGCAACAACATAGGCTGTCCACTGGGATGATAGATCTGCACACGATTACGCTCATCAAAATAATAGGTTATATCAATTTCTTCAGCAAGTTTTTGAAGCTCTATCGCGCGGACATCCTCAAACTCTGCCAAGGCGATATCATCTTTGCCTGTTGTACGAATAATCTTGTCATTGATATTACTGATCGTTGCAAGAGATTGATTAATCCGATCGATTGTCTTATCAATTTCTTGCTCGACTTCTGTTCTTTGCTTTTGAATGCCGTCGGATAAATCTCTTAAATACAGCGTTATAACTTCTGCATCCGACACAATTTGTTCTTTTTGAGCACGATTTTCAGGCGCAATGGCCAAGAGATCTAAATGTGCAAAAAAATCGTTCAATGTACTTGTTAAAGAAAAATCAGACACGACATTCCCCGTACGGCGAACATAGTTTTCAAGATATTCTGCGACAACAGTTTTTTGTCCAACAACAGTTTTATCATCAATCACGCCCTCAAGAAGAGATTTGTTCAACGCACTAACAACTGTCCCCCCGACAGGAATTGTTCCAAAATTCCCTGTAATATAATCAGGTTGAAAGGATTTACGCGTATAGCCTGGGCGGTCTGCATTCGTAATATTCTGCGCAGCGATTTTAATCTGTTGTTCTGTGGCTTCAAGACCCCGAAAAGACGTCTGAAGCGCGCTTAAGAGAGAAAGTGTCATACATAACCTCCTTCTTGCTCATCGCACTCATCCTCAAAATAATGAGCCTGTCGTCCCTTTTTAAGGGCTTCTAGATGATGCACCGCATTTATTTTAAGCTCGCGTTGCACCTGACGCAAAAGCAACAAGCACTCTGCAATATCTTCATCTGATTTTTCTTGAGATAAAGCTTCGGCTCTTTCTTCTAAATCCTTAAGGAGAATCATTTTTTGAAGATAAAGACCTCGCAAAGTTAAGTGCCCCTGATCCATCAAAACAGCATTCTCCACACGCACAAATCCAAGAAGATCTCGTGTACTTCTTTGGAGGCTTTCTACTCTGTTTTGCGTCTCGTGTTTCATTTGTCCGTTTTTCCTTTATTTATATCTTCTGCTTTCTCATAGGAGACACACATTTCTTGTGCATTCTGGGCGTTTGAGAGTTGGTCTTGCGTCTCTTTTAAGCCCTGCGCCATCTCCTCGGCATGTGATTCCAATTTAAGGACTATCGAGGAAAGCTCTTTCTCAACAGACTCTCTCTCTGATGGAGACAGAGTATCGAGATGATCACGGATGACTTTAGAGTCTGGCAACTCAATCTTTTGAAGGAGAAAAGCTTCTATATCTTGAGACTCTCTCCACGCGTTCAAAAAATAATCTATATGCTCCATCTCAGACGCTCCTTCCTATCGCTCTTAACGATTATCTCACCGCGGCGAGTAATTCATCAAACAATTCATCAGCCGTACTAATCACTTGCGCATTGGCCGCATAAGCTTGTTGAGAAATGATCATCTTGTTGAACTCTTCCGCCGTGTCTGTAGTCGACAGCTCAAGGGAGTTGGCGACAATATCTCCTGCGTCCCCTTGCCCTGGGCGCTTAAGAACAAGAATTCCAGCAGCATCCGCTTCATCATAGATTGTTCCATTAATATGGGTTAATCCACGTGGGTTTTGAAACGTTGCCACAGGTATTCTATAAATCGGGAGAACCACGCCATTTTCAAAAATAGCCTCAACCAAGCCTTCATTGTTGATTTCAACAGAAGACAATTGTCCAAAACGCACTCCATCCTGATCAATAAAGAAAATTTCAATATCTGGCGTTGCGGTTGTTCCTGCAAACTGGCTCACTCCATCTGTTAACCCTATCGTTCCAAGATCAAGTGTGATGGGTTGTGGAGAAAGAGCCCCAGCCACGAAATTATCCAATGTAATTGACGGTGGATTAGGGTTGAACGTTGCAATAGAGCCATCTCCATTAAAGGTAATATCAATTTGTGCTGTTGGAACATTAAACCCACCAACTAAGTAATCAGCGGAGAGAACCGGAGGAACAGTATCCACTTGTACTGGTGTTCCAAAGACAGCGCTCCAATCATTAGGTCCATTCTTCGTCCACTGTGTTGTAATTTGATGCGCAATCCCAAGTGCATCAAAAATCTGAAAAGCATTTGTAAACGTAGATCCCGTTGCAGAATCGGCGGGTAAATTCAAATCAAAGCGAACAATAGTCGTCTCTTGCGCTGTTCCTGCCACAGCCCCCACATTCACAGGCTCAACAGACGTTAAATCATTCGAGGCCAAGCTAATAATAGCACCTGTATCATCTGTTCGTTGTCCCATGAGAAACATGCCTTCAGAATTCACAAGGAAACCATCTTGATCTTTTGAGAAATTTCCATTTCGTGAGAAATTAAATCCTGAGGGTTGATTATTGGTGTCATCACTCACTACAAAGAATCCTCGTCCATTCAAACTGATATCCGTTGCTGAATCCGTTGTTCTTAACAATCCCTGAGATTCTAGCTCTTGATGGGCTCTAAAGATCACCCCTCCTCCAGAAAACCCACTCCGCGTTGTATTTCCGACAACCAGAGAGTTAAAATCAATCTCTCTATTTTTAAATGCAATCGTGCTTGAGTTCGCCAAGTTTTCTGCCACAGCAGCGAGTTGCGCTCCCTGTGCTCTTAAACCCGACACGGCCGAGGAAATTGCTGTTGTAATACTCATAATAAACTCCTTTTGTTAAACTCTTTATGTGGCGTTGTCTGGACTATTTGTGTCAGCGCTTGATTGTGAAATTTTTAAGATGTCATTCACACCGAAAAACAGACCACCTGCGCGAAGGATAATATCGCCTGACGCACCTGTTTCTACAGAACTCACAGTCACGTTGGTGACAATGTCTGTTTCAATATCGATACCTTCAATTGTTTTAGGGGTAACGGAGAATGTCAGTACATCTCCTTCTGCCACAGGGACAAGGGCTTCATCAGGAGAAAAGCTAAAGCCATAGCTTCCACTTGCCTGCCCGCCAAGATCTTCTTTATAGACCAACGTCCCATTCTGATTAAAAATCTTAGCTTCCACGCTGTTTGCATTCCCTTTTAGAGAATAATTCCAATCTGCCTCACCATTTTGAACAGACGTCTGATTTGTTGCAATTTCAACATCATTTCCAATATAGGAAAAGGCACTAAAGGAACTACTCACCTGCAATGTATTTAAAATGTTAGTTAAACGTAGGTTTGTATCAATTTGTTGTTCCAAAGAGGAATATTGAACCAACTGGTTTGTATATTCTGTTGTATCCACAGGATCGAGCGGATTTTGATTTTGAAGCTGAGTCAAAAGAATTTGTAAGAACTGCTGCTGAAGCTCTTCTCCTTCCTCTTTCTCTGTTTTCGCTACATCTCCATTAATATCAACATTATTCGATGTAATCACGCGTTGCCCTGTCTCTGCAAAGAGATTTGGGTTATTTGAGAGTTGTGATATCGTCGTCATCGTCCTTGTACTCCTTAAGATTTTTTTGGTCTTCAAGAGTATTCACGGGGCAAGGCTATAAAATTGGGCGGTTTTTTAAAAAATTTCTTAAGCCACACGTTCCCTAAGTAACGTCTCAGGATATGGAAACAACTCATCCATGGGAACAGATTTTCCGTTATCCTGCACGATACGCATATGTTTCCGTTTCATCAAGCGAGGACGCTTAACGCCACAGGAATGAGATATAATCTCAACTTCATGTATCATATTTTTGCAGTAATTGGCAACTTTCACGGCTTTGTCTTCTGGGTCTAATCCACGTTGCAAGCGTGGATTATGGGTGGTGATCCCTGTCGGACAGGTGTTCTTATTACATTTAAGAGACTGAATACAGCCCAGCGCAAACATAAAGCCTCGGGCAGAACAGACAAAATCTGCGCCCGTGGCCAGTGCCCACGCCAATTCCGACGGTGTAACTAATTTTCCAGACGCAATAATACGAATACGGTCTTTTAATCCATGTTTGGTTAGAATATCACTCACAAGAGGCAAGGACTCTCCAATCGTTAAGCCTACATTATCCATAAGAGGCATCGGAGCGGCCCCTGTTCCACCATCTCCACTATCAATTGTGATAAAATCAGGCGCGTGTTCAATACCTCGTTGATGGATATCTTCACACAGTTCCTCTATCCATTTAAAACAGCCAATCACAGCTTTAAGCCCTGTCGGTTTGCCTGTGACCTCTCGAATATGAGCAATCATATCCAGCATTTCTGTTGCATTATTGATCTCTGGATGACGATTGGGCGAGAGTGAGCTTTCTCCCTCAGGAATTCCTCGAATAGACGCAATTTCCTTTGTGACTTTCACCGCAGGAAGTATCCCTCCTTTCCCAGGCTTTGCGCCTTGACTCATTTTAAGCTCAAACATTTTCACTTGGTCATGAGAGGCCACTTCTTTGAGTTTTTCATCGGACAAATTGCCGTGCGCATCCCTGACACCATATTTAGCCGTTCCAATCTGAAAGACAATATCTGCGCCTCCTTCTAAATGATGAGGCGATAAACCTCCCTCTCCTGTATTCATCCAACAGCCTGCCATCTTTGCTCCATGAGAGAGAGCACGCACCGCAGGCGCGGACAAAGCCCCATAACTCATCCCCGAAACATTAAAAAAGGAGGGCGCTTTATAAGGTTTTTTACAATAAGGGCCGATTTCTACCGCCATCATCTTCACCGCATCTTCTTCCAATGTCGGAAAAGGACAATTTACAAAAATAGCTGTTCCCGGAGGAGACAGGTTTTTGGTTGACCCAAATGCAATTGTGTTCCCCTCTCCTTTAGAGGCACGCCCTATCCATTCTCGCTCTGCACGGTTAAAGGGCATTTCTTCCCGATCCATCGCAAAAAAATACTGACGAAAGAACTCTCCCAAAATACTAAAGAGCCCTCGAAAGCGCCCAATCACAGGGTAATTCCGTCTCACCGCGTCTTTGGTTTGAAAAATATCAATAAAAAAGAGAATGACAGCAATGAGAGTCACGAGCCCCATCGCAAAGATAAAAAGAGTCGTCAGTAATTCAAGTCCAATCACAACCCAATTCGGAAGCATCACCATATTGTTTTCTCCTAGAGTTAAGGTTCAATATATCCTTATTCGTAGAAGAAAAGAAAGAGAGTTACAATTTATTTTCTATGGTTAATTAAGGTTATTTTCAGGCATAGGAAGAGAGAGAGCTTGTGTGTTATTTACCTGCGCTAACTGCTGTGCTGCACTCACATCACCGCTTGTAACACCAGCCTCTGCAAATGAAGATTCTCTGTCTGCATCTACACTCGCGACCTGTTGTACATCATGGGCTTGTTTCATGCCTACGAGGATTTGACGAAGGTCTTGGCTTTTACCATACGCTTTATTCCCAGCATACCCATCATAACGTCCTGCACCTGACATGTCTTTTGGCAGAGACGCCCATGTTCCCGCCAAATTATATTGGAATTGACCAAGAGATATATCTCCATTTAAATAGTCTGACAAACCATCTTCTTCGAGAAAGGCAAGCCCCATATTTTTCTGAACATTTTCAGAAAAAACCGTGTCATCAGAAAGTCCTAGTCTATTGGCTTTTTCAAGAAGAGAGGGTCCAACTTGCTGTAATCCTCCAATCGCAGATGAGACTGAATGTGTTTCATTGATAACGTCTTTTTGCCATTTTTTAATTTCGCCAATTGTTAAATCCGTCGGCAAACGAGCCCCAAATGTCTTTTTAAAATGATCCTGTGCTCCTGTATAAACAGCATCAAAGGTAGATTTTACACCTCTTGTTTCAACACCTGCTACAAAATTCAAAAGTGTATTTACTCCTCCTCCTACAGAGGTAATGGGAGCCATATTTCCAGATGAATAACTCCACTCCCCGGACAAAGCCCCAGAAAAATTATACGGCGTTGATCCAACTGAACCACCCCCATAACTTCCATAAACTCCAGACCAATCCGCCTCAAAATCTAACTGAACATTGCCTTGGGCATCCGTAATGGTTGGAGCACCACGTTCTATTAACCCTTGCTTCGTAAACTCCCATTCTTGTGCATCAATAGTTGGAAGAGCCGTATCAGCAAAGATATCAGACACAGGGTCATTTCCAGAAAGAAGTCCCATAAGCATCCAAGAGGTGTCACCTTGCCCCTTCTTAGATTTTTTAGATGTGCTATTCTTATTTATCGTCATGATCTTAATATACAGATTTAAAATTAATTTTACAAAAAATCATTAAAAATACAATTATATCAATGCATTCATTGTTTTAAGGAATTTCTCGAAAATTGTTTTTTATTGGCCTTTCACATATCCCTCATTAAACTAAGAGTTCTCAATATAGCGTCTATAATACTTTTCATGATATCATAAAAAGTGTACGTTCAGACGCCACGCAGGTTTCCTATTTTTCATACGAGTCTGTGATAGTTAAACCTATAATATATACAAAGGAAGTCTCCCACATATGATTCCCACGTTTAATGTCGATAGCTTTTTACAGTATTTCATGGCAAACCCCATGCTTTTAGCTGTTGGCCTTATTATTGCGACATTCATATTGGAAGATGCCGCGACAACGGCAGGCGCTTTTTTAGCCTCACAAGCTGTTATGCCTGTCTGGCTTGCCTTTGGCGCTATTATCGGAGGCATTATTATCGGCGATACCGTCATTTATATGATTGGAAATTTGGCCCGTAATCACCCTCGCATAAAAGATTTTCTTAAAAAACGCAACCTGATTCCAGATACAGAGATTATTGACCGCCATATGGCAATTGCCGTGGTAACGGCGCGCTTTCTCCCAGGATTACGCTTTCCAACCTATATCATGGCAGGTTTTTTACGTATGTCGTTCCCTCTGTACATGGGGATTATTGTTATTGCTATTGGTATTTGGACAACCCTCCTCTTTTGGCTTGTCTACCAAATCGGGGAAGCTATTACGCACATCCCCGCTTATTATATGGTTGGTGTCTATCTTGGTGTTATCATCGCCATCTATTTCCTGATGCCTAAAATTATTAAATGCATGAAGGCAAAAAGAGAAGAAAAGAATCTAGAATAATTATTTCTGCGACGCCCTTAACAAACGATCATTGAGAGCAACGCCTACCCCCTCATTGGGGATATTCATCACAGCAATAGATTTAAATTTGGATGTATCCAGATCACGCATGTAAGAGAAGAGATTTTTGGCAGCCTCTTCAAGATCTCCGCTTTCGCTTAAATTTCTAATTTGATCTGCGGGGAGATCAGAGACTGCGCCCCCTGTTATGATCCCCATAAATTTTATGCTTCCAAACGCCAAAAGGGCTTCATCAGGGGCAACATCTACGGCATTCCTCCGCAAAGGAATAGTGGGGGCATAATGCTTTAATAATTGCCCTGGAGAGGTAATATGTGTTGTCTGTGCCACACCATCTTGCACTTCTCCTCCCAGAACGTGTTCTAAATGCTCTTGAGTGACCACGCCATAACGCAAAATAATAGGAATATCTCCTGTCACGTCTACAACTGTAGATTCCAGACCTGTCTCACACGCGCCACCTGCTAAAATCATATCTACTTTATCCCCCAAACTGTCAAACACATGACGCGGAGAGGTAGGACTGATTGTCCCTGAAATATTAGCGCTTGGCGCTGCCAGAGGAACACCGGACATCTGAATAAGTTTGCGCGCTATTGTATTGGAGGGGAAACGCACAGCCACCGTCTCAAGCCCTGCTGTACAGAGCGCGGAGAGTCCTGAATTATCTCTCCTTGGAAGAACCATTGTCAACGCCCCAGGCCAAAAATGAGCGGCAATTTTTTGTGCTAAAGGCGTGACATGCGCTATTTTATGCACATCAACCAAAGCTGAGACATGAATAATGACAGGGTTAATCGCAGGACGCCCTTTAACTAAAAACACATTTTGAACGGCCGCTTCATTGAGGGCATTACACGCCAGCCCATAGACCGTTTCCGTCGGCATAGCGACAAGCCCCCCTTCTTTTATGATCTGAGCCGCTTGCTTTAAGGTTTGATCTCTCACAGAGACAATCGCCATATTACCCTGCTTTCCTATAGCATCCACCTGTTTGAGGGGCAGGCACACCTGTTGTTGTAGGCAAGCTTAACGGCAAGCCTTTCACGGAACGCACCGCCAAATACCCAAAGCCTTCGGCCTCGAGAGCATCTCCATTTTCCCCCATAACATCAATAGGAAAAAGTTCGCCTTCGAGCTTGTGAGACAGCCCTTTCATAATCTCTTGGTTATGTCTTCCCCCTCCACAAACATACCACACAATCGGAGTCTCACTCATATGTTCTTGTGACTTCACAATAGAGCGTACCGTAAATTCTGTAAGGGTTGTAATTTTATCAATCGCATTTAAATGATCTAAACACGATATGTCCCATGAATCACGGTCAAGAGACTTAGAGGGCTTTCTTTCAAAAAATGGGTGTGCCATCAAAAGTGATAAAGCCTCCTCATCCACCTGTCCTTGCAATGCACGTAGACCATTTTTATCATAAGGTCGTCCAAATTCTTGCATCATCACATCATCAATGAGGGCATTGCCTGGGCCACAATCAAAAGCCAAGATTTCTTGTTTTTCTATCCATGTCACATTACTTACACCTCCTATATTTAAAAACGCACAAGGTTTAGAACAATACTCAGCTAAGGCTCTATGATAGAGTGGAATAAGAGGGGCTCCCTGCCCCCCTGCTTTTACATCATCCACTCGAAACTCAGACACAACATCGATCCCTGTTTCTTGCGCTAATAATGCCCCATCTCCTATTTGAAAGACTATTCCATTGTCAGGGTCATGGAGTAAAGTCTGCCCATGAAATCCAATTAAATCGACATCATCTGTCCGAATCTTCTTTACAATATCTGCATGTTTAAGGGTCATTTCACGCTCAATATCCCTCACCTCTGAATTACGTTTTGATTTCCCAAACTGAGCTTTAATCTTTTCTCTAAAGGATTCTTCATAGGGGATCGTTATAAAGTCCAAACGCTTAACATAGGATTTTCCATCTGTACGGATCAACGCTGCGTCAATGCCATCTACAGATGTGCCTGACATCAATCCAATAACTGTATAGATTTTTTCCTCTTCCATGTGTATAAACTATACCCTATGACACACATATATAAATCAGATTTTTTAAATATTCTTAATGAGCGTGGTTTTATTTACCAAGGCTCTGATCTTGAGGCTCTTGATACCAAGCTTATGGAAGGGAGGCAATCCGCTTATATTGGCTTTGATGCCACCGCCAAATCACTCCATATTGGAAACCTCACAGGCATTATGATGCTCTATTGGTTTCAACAATGTGGACATACTCCTATTACTTTGATGGGTGGAGGCACATCCAAAGTGGGTGACCCTTCTTTCAAGGATGAACAGCGTGTTCTTTTAGACGATGAGACGATCAATAACAATATCACGACTATTCAAGATACCTGCTTTCAACAGTTTCTAAATTATGGGGAGTCAAAAAACCAAGCCATTATGGTCAATAACAATGATTGGCTAGATGGGCTGTCATACCTTGCCTTTCTCCGTGACTATGGGCGCTATTTTACTGTCAATCGCATGCTCTCCTTCGACTCTGTAAAGCAAAGGCTAGAACGTGAAAGCCCCCTCTCCCTCCTTGAATTTAACTACATGGTGATGCAAGGCTATGATTTTCTTGAACTTCATCGTCGTCACGGCACAATTTTACAAATGGGTGGCTCTGACCAATGGGGCAACATTATTAACGGCGTCGACCTCGCACATAAATCTGACAAAGCCAAAGTCTTTGCCCTCACAGCGCCTCTCCTCACAACACCTGACGGCAAAAAAATGGGGAAAACTGTGGGAGGCGCCGTGTGGCTTAATTCAAAGATGCTCACCCCCTATGATTACTACCAATATTGGCGCAATGTGGATGATTCCATGGTTGGCACATTGCTCCGTCGTTTCACGGCATTGCCTATGGATGAGATCAAAAAACTGGAAGTGCTCCAAGGATCTGATATCAACGAGGCCAAAAAAATCCTTGCCTTTGAAGCCACAAAAATGTGTCATGGAGAAACCCGAGCCCAAGAGGCTCAAGACACAGCCCAAAAAACATTTGAGCAAGGGAGTGTTGGCGAAGATCTCCCGAGCATCACCATTGAAGCAGAGACCCTCTCCCAAGGCGTCTCCTTCATAAGTCTTCTGAAAGAGACTGGTCTCGTCACCTCCAATGGAGAAGCCAAACGCCTCATCCAAGGCGGAGGCGCACGCGTGAATGATAGTGCCATCTCTGCACTTGATCACACCGTTTCAAATGAGGACCTCACGGATAAAAACTATATCAAACTCTCCGCAGGAAAGAAAAAACATGCGTTGGTGAAAATCAAATAAGCCTCTCTCCCTGAGGAAGAAAAAATAATAAATCACACCGCTTCGATTAAGTGATTGAGCTTTAAAAATGTAAATGTTTGCAAAGGCTGACCTTTCATACCAGTCAGCTTAAATTTTCCACCTGCTTTGGACATGTGTTTATAGGCCTGAATAACAGCACCAATGCCTGTTGAGTCCAAGAATTCTACGCCTCCAAAATCGAGAACCACTGAGGACGGATTTGAAGCTAAGGTAGGTTGGAGGGATTGGCGGAGTGTGGGAGCACTTGCAGCGTCTAGATCTCCTTGAAGCGTAAAAGTATGCTGTCCGTTCTCTTGTGTTGTTTCTATATTTAAAGTCATTGTTTTTTCCTTTGTTTGAATTTATCTCTCTGAAAATGCCGTATCTGCAGCCAGAGCGACGGGTTTAAGGAGATAGGCCATAACGGATTTTTCTCCTGTAATTACATCCGCCGTGACGGTCATCCCTGGTAAAATAGGGTTACGATCAGCGCGCTGTCCGACATAGTTTTGAGACAGCTCTACTGTCCCCTTATAATAGGGTTCATTCGTTTTTTCATCACGGTACGTTGTCGCTGAAATTTTCTTGAGAGTGCCTTGCAAGCCCCCATAGCGTGCAAAATCATAAGAATCCACTTTGACATTAACGGATTGCCCGACTTCAATATGTCCTATATGACGGGTCGAGAGCCTTGTTTCCACAATGAGACTCTTATCAACAGGCACAATCTCTGCAATATCCCCCCCTGGAGCCACGACAGCTCCAATGGTTGTTGCATTTAAGCCTTTGACAATCCCGCGTGCAGGAGAGACCACATCCAAACGAGAGGAACGGTCTTCCAGTTTT
This sequence comes from Alphaproteobacteria bacterium, assembly GCA_024279035.1. Lineage (GTDB taxonomy): Bacteria > Pseudomonadota > Alphaproteobacteria > Micavibrionales > Micavibrionaceae > UBA1850. The sequence goes on along the minus strand of JAJRSA010000037.1, from coordinate 39,971 downwards.
TTAATTTTTTCAATTAAAGAGGCATATTTTTGTTCAACGCTTGCCAAATCTTCATAGGCCTCTTGGCTTAATTTTGTGTCCAGCTGTGCGCGTTCGCTTTTAGCTTGCTCCAAAGATTGCGTTATAACTTTGATATCAGAGATCAACACCCCTACATTTTCTTTGGTGCGTGTAAATTCTTTTTTGGCATCCAGATAACCGACCCGAGAACTATGCCCTTTCTTATAGAGCGTTTCATTGATCTCTAATTCGTCTTTGGCAATATTGTGTTTTTCTCTGGTACTTTCCACTCTATTTTTTAAGCCTGAGAGTTTTGCATCTTCTTGTGCAACTTGACGATTAAGTGTCTCCGCTTTCTGTTTATGATCAATAATTGTGCTTGTGAGAATTTTCTCGTGGTCTTCCACAAGCGCGGGATAATCATATTCAAACGCAGAAAAATCCACATCCCGTTGACCAATAAAAGCACGCAATCTCTCACTTTCAAGCATCAAGGCCACACCCTCGACCCGCATCGATTCGAGATCAGATTCTGCGCCTACGGGATTTAAACTCACCAACACAGTCCCTTTATCTACAAATTGTCCATCTTCCACATGAATGGTTTCGATAATGCCCCCTTCATAATGCTGAACCTGTTGAATATTACTGCTCGGTATAATTTCTCCGGAACCACTTGAGAGTTCATCCACAGGCGTAAGCGTCGCCCATGCGAGAAACAAGACTAATGTTAACATCGTGACTTGCGTCGCGCGACGGATTAAGCGCGGGTTTTCGGCTTCCTCCAAAAACACAGCATGGGACAAATACGCCAATTGATTATCTTTACGTCGCATCGCGAGTGTATTTTTTTGCACTGTGCGTAAATGTTTCACTGTGCCCTTCATCACGGCCCCTTTTCTCTCTTGTGTCTCCATTTTCATATCTATTTTGTCTTTCTCTTGTACACTCATTTTATTAAGCTCCCTGTTTTTTTGAAGATGTTGTCATTCCCTGAATTGCCCTTAAGTAATTCTAGGGGAATCCAGTGAGATCTAAGCATCATGGATCGCCCTAGAATGTGCAGACACATTCAGGCGATGACAAACATGGGACAAAAAAGAAAACTCCATACTACATCTCCACCGTTAGTTCATTCTCCAAAACAGGTATCTCTGAGAGAGGCATCAACTCTCCTCGGCTAAAGACAAAGGCACGATCACAGGCACGGATAATACTTTCATCTTGTGTTGAAAATAAGATCGTCGGACGATCTTCCATATTTTTGAAATGTGTTAAAAAGGTCTCTTTTTCTTTGGCGGTGAACACCCCTTCAATCTCATCAATTAATAAAATTCCGGGACGTCCAATCATGGTGCGTGCCAACGCTATTTTTTGCGCCAATGAATCTGAAATCTCATGGGACTTGTCATCACTAATATGAGTCTCCAGCCCATAAGGGAGCGCATTAATCGCTTCCCAGCCTTGTACCAAAATCATCACAGCACGCATATCTTTTTCTGTTGCAGTGGGATCTGCCAAGCGCAAATTTGTCGCAATCGTTCCCGGGAGAAGCGCTGATTTTTGAGGCATATAGCCAACAGCATGGCGCAGTTCCGCAGGATTCATCTGACGCATATCCATCCCATCAATTTGAATAAGCCCTGCTTGTGGACGATAGAGGCCAATCAACACTTTAAAGAATGTTGATTTTCCAGAGCCATTTTTGCCTGTAATCGCGATCATCTCCCCTGCTTTACTCTCAAAGCTTACCCCCAACAATGCGGGCTCAGATTCAGGTGTATGGCGTAAAGACACGCGCGACACCGATATATTCCCTTTAAAGCGTTGCAACGCATGCGTTTTAATATGCCCCTCATGTTCCGCGTCCATGTACATCAAGCGATCAATTTGCTTAAGGGACGAGAGTATTTGTTCAATGCGAGGCAAATTAGGCAAAACGCTTTGTATCGGATTTATAATTCTCCAGAGCAATATAACAGAACCAATCAATCCCCCTATCGGCATTGTCCCTGCAATCACATCAAAAATTCCTACACTCACAATGGCCACACCCGCGAGCATTGTCATGGTATAACCTGATGTCTCCAAGATAGAGCCCAACAAGAATGTCCGCATACTCGCCTTGGCCGCCCGTCCGCAACATTCTTGATATTGCGCTGTCCATGAGTCCACACCATTAGAGCGGAGCAACATATCTCTGTTTTCCAGTGTTTCCAAAATCATTTCCTGTTTTCGGATATTTGCCTCTGCCCCATTGACAATGGTACGTCGAATGATCTTTTTCATCGACACAGCAATGAGCGCAAACACACCGATTGCTAAAATGGTTAACCCTGCCATCTTCAAAGAAAACAATGCCATCACGCCCAGTAAAATCAGAATAAAAGGAAGATCCAGCAAAGACATCATCAAAGGCCCACTGATAAATTGTCCCACAGATATATAATCTCTCAGCCGTGCCATTTGCGCCGAGACCGTTGAATTCTCTGTAAAAGATAAAGGCAATTTTAAAATTTTATCAAAGAGAGACACAGAAAAAATATAATCCAGCCGTGCAGAAATCGTCCCCATAATCTTTCCTCGCAAACAGCGTAGGATAATTTCTGACCCCACAGCCACACTTCCTCCGAGGCAAAACCACATCAATGTATTAAGGTTTTGCGTTGAGATCACAATTCCCATAATCGCCATCACAAGAAACGGAGATACTAATCCTAAAAGATTAATCATCAAAGACATCGTGAGCGCTTGCCTAATCAGCCCTGAAAAACGGCGCACAACATAGCCTGACCATTTTCCCTTATCGCTTGCGCGCGGCAATCTGTCTTGAAGATGATCAGGGATGTATGGGTCATGACGATCATAAAACAAGATCGCCTCTCCCTTAATCTTTTCACTATGCTCAATAATGTCCCCTTGATCGAGATCTGTATTAAACACCGTTGTCCCATATTCATCTCGTGCCAAGACACTATAAATCGTTCCGTCTTTGGCCGTATAGACACATGGAATTAAGCGTTCATCTAGCTTATTGAGAGGCACAGTGATTTTATCACTCAAAAAATCAAGACGTGCGAGAATGTTGCGCAACTCTGCTTCTGTAATCGTCACATGGCTTTGAGGTAACGCCTCACATAATTGTCGAAATTGCCCCTTCCAGTTCAGCGCCATCAAAAGAGGGGTCAACGCCAACGCATACGCCGAAATATCATCTGGACAGCCCAACCGCCCACTGGCAATCAAGGCCTCCTGCAATTGATGAGGGTCTCCGTTTCCTGCCGTCTCTCCATGATGAGTCCGATCGACAAGGCTCGGCAAAAATGTCTGCGCCGCCGTCACATTGGCGACTTTTAAAAAGTAATTTCCTTCTAGCTCTTCTGGAATTGGATTGGTCATATGACTTTCTTTTTTGACAACCATACCTAAACAACACTCGCACGCTGTGAAACATGTTTCACAAGAGTACCTTTCTCAAGGCGGTAACATCTATTTGTGAGATGAAAGATAGAGGGATTCTTACTCACCATGATGAGGGTACATTTTCCGATAAGATCTTTCATCAAACCATAGAGACGATTGCGTCCTTCCGCATCGAGATAGGCATCAGCCTCATCAAAAAGGATTAAGCGGGTGGGTTCAAGTAAAGCACGTGTAATTGCAATCCGTTTGAGCATCCCATCTGGCAAAGGGTTCGCCTGCCCCATCCCTATCACTGTATTATACCCATGAGGCAAACGCAAAATAGCATCATCAAGCCCCAGAACTTGTGCAACATGGCGGGCTTGTTGGCGGTGTGTGTCTTCTCGGAACAGCGTAATGTTTTCTAAGATTGTCCCATGAATAATCTCAGAATATTGAGGCAGATACGCCACCCCCGGTGTAAAACTACTTTGATCAATTTTGTGGGGTTGATGGCCATCAATCGTGATTTCCCCTTGTGTTGGACGATATAGCCCCATAATAAGCGAAAGCAATGTGGATTTCCCGCTTCCTGTATCCCCTTGAATCGCAATGGCCTCTCCAGGCTGAACACTGAGGGACAGATCCTGAAACAAAGGCGGGCGATTTCGCCTGTAAGAAAAGCCCATTTGTCTCATATGAATCTGCCCCACAGCATCCGCTGCTGTTGCTGGAAGGACAACAATTTTTTTCTGTTCGGGAATATTAATAATTTCCTCAACAGTGTTTAAAGCTCTACGTGTTACCCCAATACGCCCCAATAAACCAATGGCTTTTTGTGCAGGCTGGACGGCACGACCACACAACAACACACACGCGGCAATTCCCCCAATTGTCATCATGCCTTGCATCACAAAAACAGCCCCAAGCGCGGCGGTTGCAATCAATGTCAGTGTTGCAATGGCTTGCCCAAAGACAGCCCCTTGCATTTGAACTTGTCCCAATTGAAAGGACATTTTTCCGTGCGTGGCTTTGTTGGTCTCGTAAGAGCGCACCAAAACATTTTCCATCGCCTGCCCTTTGACCGTCTGGATGTTTTTAAGCGTTTGAATCACTGCATTCATACGGCTATTTTCTAAAGACTCAGTATCAGAGTCTAAATTTTTTGTGCGGGCGCTATTGATCCATGTGGCCAGTGCAATCAAGGCAATCCCTGTCATAGGCACAATGACCATCATCTCGCCAATATAAAAAATAGCCCCTAAAAAGATGAAAGAAAACGGCAGATCCAACATCGTCAAAAAGCTCTGACCTGAGTAAAATTCTCGTAATTTTCCAGAGGCTTGGAGTTGAGACAAACGCTCAGACACAGATTTCTTGTGAAATTGCCCCTGTGAAATTTGGAACATTTTATCCATTAAATGCGTGCTGAGCGCATAATCATGCACAGCTCCCGACCACGCTGTCAAATATGAGCGTGCAATCCGCAAGAGAGAATCAAATAGAATAGCGATAGAGACGCCAATCACAAGGAAAGTAAGAGTCGCCGTCCCTTCATTGGGAATAATCCGATCATAAATCTGGAGCATCATAATCGGCAAAACCAGTCCTAAAACATTAATCAGAAAGGTACTTCCAATCAAATCAAATAGGGGTAACCCTTTGACTTGACGTGTAGATTGTATCTGTCTCCAATATTTCCATGTCATCAAAGACATCAGCCCCCCTTCTTTATAGACAGGCACGTGCACACGTGATGAGAGTTGTGTTGTCATGAAAAAACGTTCCATTCTCTAATTAACCATAGAGCAAGTTAGCCCTAGAGAACTTATTGTGCAAAGAATTGATCATATAGCCAAGAGCTTCACGCTCTCGTATGCGTTTTAAAAATGTCATAAAAAACTGGGGATATAGATCTGAAAAAACATATACAGAATCTTACCCCCTAGAATTGCGTTTTTAAACCTATTGGGGATCAACGCCCAGTTTTTTCAGTTCATCACGCATTTTAGCTTTGCTCAATTGGCGCCCTAATCGACGTTCTTCTATATCAGGCCCCTTTCTTAAGGCCAAGATTGATAAGAGGGGAGGAAAAACCATTAAAAGAGCAATAGGAATCTCACTACTCCGTGCATTAGAAATAATCACAAAGACACCACAAATCATCAAAAGATTAGCTATACACGCTAAAATATAAAGGATTTTCTCCATAGTTTTTCCTTTGGCATTTTAAAGTTATGAGCCCTGTGATAGAATAAAAGCTTCTCAATTTCTACAAAAGGATACCACATATGTTTCGCTCTTTCTCCTTCTTGTTTTTGGTTTCTGCTGTTTTTTCTTATCCTGCTTTCGCTAAAGAGATCACTGTAGAGAGCTCTCTTATTGCTGCCACAGTCTATACAAACAGAGCGCAACTCACACGTTCAACAGATATTGATATTCCTAAAGGATCTCATACGCTTATCTTTAAAGGGCTTCCTGTGAGTATGCTCACAGATTCCTTGCGTGCAAAAGGAGAAGCCTCTGGGACAGTCACGCTTGGGGCGTTAACCCATAAACGCGTAATTGAAGCAGATTTGACCCCTCCCCGCGAAAAAGCGCTCAATGCTGAACTTGACTCTATCCAAGATCAAAAGAAACTTATTCAGGCTGAAAAACAAGCCATTGCCATACAAAAAACATTTCTGACGAATTTAGGGAAAAATGCCGTCTTGAGAGAAAATGAAGACATTGCTCAAGTCAATTTAAAACCAGAGACATGGGGATCTGCTGCAAAAGCGCTCCATACAGAAATGTCCGCGCTTTTAAAGCAAGATATTGCCTACAATATTCAACTTCGCACCCTGACAAAACAAGAGCAAAAAATACAACGGGAAATGAGCCAGCTGAGAACAGGGCAACGTGCTACATACCAAGTAACTGTTCCCTTTGAGTCAGACCGTGCCACAACATTAACTTTGCGCTTGGACTATCAAGTGCCCAACGCCTCATGGACTCCTCTCTATGATGCACGCCTAGACACTCAAACTGAAGATTTAAACCTCGTTTTATATGGGGCTGTGCGTCAGAATACAGGAGAGGATTGGAACAATGTTAGCTTAACGCTCTCGACCGCTCAACCTCACCGTGGAGCAAGTCAAGCAGATCTTGGATCTATGTGGGTGAATTTTTCAACTTATGGGGATGGGAATAACTTTAATCTAATAGCCTCTAATACAGTTTCCAGATCTTCAATTTTAGGATCTGTGATGGAAACAAATATAGCCATGGATTCTCTTGCTAACGCTCCTAAAAAACAAGCTGTGATGGTACAAGCCACAATAAACACAGGGGGGTTCATCAGTGAATATAAGATTACAGGGCCAAGCACCGTTTTAGCGGATGGATCAGAAAGCAAGCTTTTGGTTGGAAACTTCAAAACTGAGAATAAACTTCATATAGAAATAAAACCTCAACTCAGCCGTCAAGCCATGCTTGTGAGCCGCGCCAAACTTTTAGGGGATGCTCCTATTCTCGCAGGACAGGTCAACTTATTTCGAGATGGTGCTTATGTTGGACAAATGTACATGCCTCTTCTCCGTCCTCAAGAAGAACAAAACCTTGCCTTTGGGATTGATGACAATGTATCTGTCGTCCGTCGGGCGCTCAAAGATGAAAGAAGTGAAGAAGGTTTGATTGGCAGAGACTCTGTCCTTGAACGCCATTTCCTCACAGAAATCACCAACCTTCATAAAGATCCAATCGATATTGTCGTTTTACAAAACACCCCTGCCAGTCAAAATAAAGACATTGAAGTCACGCTCTTAAAAAATGTCACAAGCGCAGGCTATGAAATGGATGCCGATAAGATCAAAGGCTTAATGCGATGGACAATAACTCTCCCCAGCAAAGCCAAAAAAGGCATCAAATTAGGATGGAAAGTCAGCTGGCCAAGCGATAAACAAATTTCTGGGCTGTAGAAAATCTATAGTCACTTGCATTAAGAATAAGGCACTGTCATCCCCGAGGACATGCAGAGCATGTCTATCATCGGGGATCCACATGTCAGTGGCAAATCCACTGCCGTTATAACGAAAGAGTGGCGTCCTGCCTTCGCAGGAATGACGTATTTTGAGGGAAGAATGTCTTATTCTTAATGCAAAATACTTACCTCAATAACTCCGCATACACATCCAACGTTCGACTAGCCATCAGATCTTTGGTAAAGTTCTGCGCGACGTGATGCATCGCATGGGTGGCCAGAACAGCGCGTTGTTCGGGCGTCAGAGACAAAGCCTCTTCTATGGCTTGCGCCAAACGCCTTGGGTTACTTGGAGGCACAAGCCATCCTGTCTCCCCATGTAAAATAGTTTCCATTGAGCCACCATGGTTAGTGGCAATAATAGGACGCCCCATGGCTTGGGCTTCCACAGCAATACGTCCAAAGCCTTCTGGATTCTTTGAGGCACTCACCACCACTGTTGCTAACATATACGCCGCAGGAAGGTCACTACAATGATCAACCATACGCACACTGCTTTCTAGCCCCTTCTCTTTGATAAACTCTTCAAGCTCTGTGCGATATTCTGAACGTCCTTGATCCGATCCAATGATCAGCCCGAACGTATCTTTCCGTTTCAGAAAAGAAAGTGCCTCAATAAAATCATGATGCCCTTTCCAGCGTGTTAAACGCCCCGGCAACATGACAATATTTTTTCCTTCAGGAATACGCCATTCCCGAGTCAATTTTACCAAACGTTCTGACGTCACAAGAGAAGGATGAAAGCGATCCATGGGAATACCTCGCGGAATTAAACGCATGGTGCCTTCATCTAATCCATAATGTTCGTGCATATATTGCGCCACATAGTTTGAAATCGCAATGACACGCTCTCCCTTTATCATGGCAGAATTATAGAATTTTTTAGCATTATTGTGGAAATTATATGGGTTATGACAGGTTGTCATAAAATGTGCCTTTGTATGTTCACACGCCTTCAACGCACTCCACGCTGGCGCACGGCTTCGCACATGGACGATGTCTACATTATGTTCCCTAATAATACGACGAATCCTGTGTGTGTTGCGCCACATTGTCATGGGATTCTTGGAGTGCACTGGCAAATCTATATGGGTTGCGCCAGTACGGGCCAAATCATGAAGGCGAAACCCTCCATGAGAGACCACAATGGCATGAGCTCCTGCCTTTACAAGCTCATCGGCAATATCAATACATCCTTGCTCCGCTCCTCCTGAGCCAAGCTCGGGGATAATTTGCATGACAACAGGGGTTGTTCTATTTTGCATAAGCGTTTAGATCCTTGATATTTATGAGATTACCATCTACCACTTTGAGAGAAGGAGTTAAACCATGACCATTCAGATGCACACAGTCTATCACAATAAAACAGAAACAAAACTCGCCTACGTCAAAAAAAAAGGAGACATCTCCCGCCCTATGATTGTTTTTTGTGGAGGTTTTCGCTCAAACATGCAGGGCACAAAAGCGATTTTTCTAGAAGAGCATGCTCTACAAAATGGGTATGGCTCTCTTCGTTTCGACTATATGGGACATGGGGGCTCTGAAGGAAACTTTGAAGACGGAACAATTAGCTCTTGGAGACAAGACACGCACACCTTCTTAAATGACCTTACCGATCAAAGAGAGATCATTCTTGTTGGGTCTTCTATGGGAGGATGGATTTCTCTGCTCTGTGCTCACAGTTTAGGAGAAAGATTGAAAGGCCTCATCGGAATTTCTGCTGCACCTGACTTCACGAAAGATCTCGTCGAAGACCATTTTTCTGAAACGATGCGCCAAGACCTCAAAGAAAAAGGCTATGTAGATCTCCCCAATGAATACAGCGATGAGCCTTACATTATAACAAAAGCCCTCATTGAAGATGGAGTCTCCCAAAGCATCCTCCACGCGCCTATTGAAATAAAGTGCCCTGTTATTTTGCTCCAAAGTAAATTAGATACCTCTGTGCCTTGGACAAAAGCCTTGAAAATCCAAGACCAACTTACCTCATTGCATGTGGAGGTGGTAATTCTCAAAGACGGAGATCATAGCCTCTCTCGCCCCCAAGATCTTGAGTTAATAGGACACTCTATTAACAGAGTGACTATTTCATCTTATATTTAAGTTTTTTCTCTCTATCCCGTTTCTTGAGCGAAGGCGTTTTTTTAGAGCTTCCAAAACTCGGTAAACTAAGATCCCCAAGTCCATCCGAGAGCTTACAAAATAGCCCCAACACAATGAAAAATCCCATAAAAATAGAAACAACCCAGACCGTTTCAAGTTTTAAAAGCATCCCAATATATCCCATACGCTCTTCCTGATTGTACTCCATCATCGTCTTGACAAGAAATTCTTCAGAGTCTGAAATATAGGTTGTCAAAACCCATCCGAAATCACTCAAAGCAAAAGGCATCTCAGACTCGTAAGACACCCATGCATCATGCCCAAGCACAAGAGCAATCAAGAATAGTGTAAACATAATAAAAGACTTCATATTCCGCCCCTTCCAAGGATTAAACAAAAATAAGTATATCAGTTTTTTTCAATGAAAAAAATGCCTATAAAAACTCTTCTTGAATTTTCAGCATAAATCTCTAGATATAGAGCCTTCAATGGTGACGTGGCCGAGTGGCTTAAGGCGCACGCTTGGAAAGCGTGTGTACGTTTATAGCGTACCGAGGGTTCGAATCCCTCCGTCACCGCCATTGAGTCTCGTGTTTTTCTACTATCAGCACACATTAAACAACACAGAATCAGGCATCCTCCTGCATGCCTCTCTTGTGAGACGAAGGGGTGTACCAGACACTTTCTGGTATGAGTGTGGAGAAAAGCAGTTTTGATTCTTTTACCGTTTTGCAGGATGTGGGAACACATAGCCTTGATGGGCGGGTGTTTGAAGCCTTTGAGGTTGGGGGGGATATCCAAACACTTCTGATTGGGTTTGATAAGGATATTTTTTCTGACTCCTATATTACACAAGGAGGGTGTGAGAGTGTTCAGACCTATCTAATGAATGAAGAGAATTTTGAACAAGACGTGACGGGCGTGTATCAGAGTGATCTTCTTGGAGGGGATTATAGTGAAGAAGATCTTTCTTTTTCTGGGGAAGAATATGCCTCCTCGATTCACCCCTCTCATATGTTTCAAGATGTATATACAGTTTCTCCTGTAGATTTGAATACAAGACAAGGGGCAGACGCTCCTCCTCCTTTGACGGGGACACATGATGATCCAGACAGTGCTGTTATTGCAGGAGAAGAGACGTCCTTTATTCCGCAAGCAGATAGCCCATCTTTGTCTGTTGAGTTGGTGCAAGGTATGGAAGATACCGCTATTGCTCTTCATATTGAAGCCGCCCTTAATGATCAAGACGGGCAAGAGACTCTCCATATTCAAATTTCAAATGTGCCAGAGGGAGGGATTCTCTCTGCAGGATCTGACCAAGGGCATGGCCTATGGATTCTCTCGGCGCAAGATTTAGATGATTTAAGCCTCTCTATGCCCGCGCATTATAGTGGAGATTTTTCTCTGAATGTGAGTGCTGTGAGCACAGAGATGACAGGAGAAACAGCTACACAGACCCTCTCTTTATCTGTCGTGATTGATCCTGTTGTCGATGCCCCTCATATGAGTGTGACCTCTGCAAGTGGACGGGAAGACAGTGCGATTGCCCTAGACATTCAAGCGTCTCTTGTCGATCAGGATGGCTCAGAAACATTAAGCTTGGTGACCCTCTCTAATATTCCTGATGGGGCAATCGTGTCGGCAGGGACAGAAAATCCTGATGGCTCTTATGATTTAACACTCTCAGATCTTGAGACTCTTACCATTACACCGCCGTTACATAGCAATGAAGATTTTACTCTTTCTTTAAGTGTCACAAGCACAGAGTCGGATGGGCAATCTTTAACAACAACCGTGCCCTTAGAGGTTCATGTGACGGGCGTTGCTGATCACCCCATTGCAACGGCTCAGTTTGGTGGAATGCATACCATTGGGCAAGGCCAGATCACCGCTGAAAACGCCCGTAGCACAGATCAAGGATTTCAAGTTCTCGCGCGGAATGTGAACGAAGACGGGACATTGACAAACGCAGATCTTGACTATGTAGGCGTACAGGGAGACCAAGGATTTGGCGCTGGCGGAGATACAGACAATGCATGGATTGATGCGGAGACGGGGTATGATCCAAATGTTGGCGTGTCTGAAGAGTTAATTTTACAATTTGATGATTTAATTGTGAATGCCAAGGCACAATTTTCTTACTTCTTTCAGGATTGGACAGGCGGGATAGAAAATGGAACGGTGACGGCTTATCGCGATGGGCAGGAAGTCGGGCATATTGATTTTACAGCACCAGACGATCAGACATTAAACATCAATTTCATGGATCAAGCCTTTAATAAGCTTATCTTTAAAGCGCATCCTTACAGCAATGTAGAGGATATTAATCCTCGCTTTATTCCCATGGATAGCTCTGATTTTTTAATGCAGAGTTTTTCTTACATGAAAATGGCAGAAATTCCTTTGGATACAATCATCACGCAAGAAGACACCAGCATAGAGATTGGACATGGATTATCAGGAGAATTGATTGATACGGATGGCTCTGAAGTTTTAGGATATGTGATTGAAAACATCCCCGACGGCGCACAGCTGTCGGCAGGGCTAGAGAATGGAGATGGCACTTACAGCTTAACAGAAGATGAACTCTCCCAGCTCACATTTACGCCTCCTCCGAATATGAGTGGAACGATTTCCTTGACCTTTACTGTGATCACAACAGAAAACGATGGAGATCAGGCTTTTGACTCTGTGCCATTTAATATTCAAATAGAAGCAGTCGCAGATACACCCCTTTTAGAACTTAGAACAGCCAGAGGGTTTGAGGATCAAGCCATTGATCTTGATATCTCAGGAGACCTCACAGATACAGATGGGTCTGAAACACTTTCTTTTGTTTTAAGCCGTATTCCAGAAGGCGCCGTGTTAACCGCTGGAGATTTAAATCAGGATGGGTCTTATACATTATCTTCAGAAGATTTAGAGGGGTTACAAATTGTCCCTCCTCCCAATAGTAACGAAGATATTATCCTTAAAGTGGATGCAATCTCAACAGAAGAGAATGGAGACACAGCCCATACTGTTCAATACCAAGCCGTTAAAATAACAGGTGTTGCCGATACGCCCACTGTGAGCATTGAGGATACGTCAGGCGCTGAAGATCAAGCCATTTCTCTTGATATTTCTGTGGGATCAGGGGATCAAGATGGCTCTGAAACTTGGGTCTATGAGATCACAGAGGTCCCCGATGGTGCACAGTTTTCAGCGGGTGTCTCTCAAGGAGATGGTGTATGGCAATTTAGCGCAGAAGATTTAGCTTATCTCTCCTTCATCGCTCCTGAGCATTTTAGTGGAGAGATTAATATGGCGCTCAGCGCCCTTGCGACTGAAAATGATGGGGATACTGCGCTCACAACAGAAAATTTTAGCGTTCATGTTGAGGCCGTCGCTGATCAGGCAGAAATTACAGCCACATCATTTGGATATGAAGATCAAGACATCTCCGTTAACATTGATGTTGGGCTTGTGGATCAAGATGGCTCTGAATCCATTACAGGAATTACACTCTCTGATATTCCTGAGGGCGTGGTCTTTTCTCACGGAGACCTCAATTCAACCGGAGATCTCCGTCTCACACAGGCAGATTTAGAAAATTTAACACTGCGGACGCCCCATAACAGCAATCAAGATTTTCATTTAAAAGTCAGCGTTGAAACCACAGATGAGAATGGAGACACCGCCCTCAATACGCAGAGTTTTAAAGTTGATGTCAAAGGCGTTGCAGATAAGCCTAATGTCTATGCACAAGATACGCTTGGTATTGAAGACACCCCCATTGATATGGATTTTGGAGGCGCATTGAACGATCTTGATGGGTCGGAGCGCTTATATTTTGATGTCCGAGATATCCCTGAAGGGGGGAGCTTTACAACAGGACGTGCGATTGGGCGAGGACGGCATTGGCGCTTTAATAATGAAGCCCAAGCGGAAGACGCTCAACTTATTCCGCCTGAAAATTTCAGTGGAGAGCTTAATCTTACATTTCGTGCGTATGCGAGAGAAAATGATGGCAATCGCGTCTTTAGTGAAACAGAGTTTAAAGTCTCTGTGTCTGGTGTGGCAGATACGCCACGGTCTTTTTCTGTTCGTGAGGCCAGAGGGTTTGAAGACAATGAGATTAAACTCTATATTCGCCATAGCCTTGCTGATCAAGATGGCTCTGAACAATTTTCTGTCGTTATATCCGATATTCCAGAAGGGACAGAATTTAGCCATGGAAGTGACACCGTTGATGGATCTTGGGTTGTCTTAGAAGAAGATATTTCTGCGTTAACTATCACCCCTCCACCTAATTCCAATGAAGATTTCACGCTCTCTGTGACGGGAGTAGTCACAGAAAGTGATGGAGACATCTTTACGTTTGAAACTTCTCTTGACCTCCCTGTCTTTGTCCGAGGGGTTGCGGATAGGCCAGAATTAGACCTGTCTGATCGTGTAGGGTATGAAGACACACCTCTTGATCTAGAATTGGGAGCATATCTGACAGATTTAGATGGTTCGGAAAATTTAAGCGTGGTGATTAGTAATATTCCAGACGGCGTTGTTCTTTCTCCAAGTGGGACTTATATCAGTGCTGGGACGTATTCTTACAGCGCGCAAGACGCTCAACATATAACACTCATTCCCCCTACAGATTTTAGTGGAGAGATTCTTTTAGATATCCGCGCCGTCGCACAAGAAAATGACGGAGATCGCGACGTCTTTAACACACAGCTTTCTGTTGAAATAGAGGCCATTGCGGATGCACCTCATATTTCAGGAGGCGCCTCAGGTTTGGAAGATACGGCACTCTCTTTAGATATTAATATCAACACAACAGACAGTGATGGATCTGAAACCATAGGGAATTCAATTCTCATTGAACATATCCCCGAAGGCGCTGAATTATCTGCAGGGATAAATAATGGAGACGGGTCGTATCTATTAACTCAGGATGAATTGCTTAATTTAAAAATCACACCCCCAGAGCATAGCAATGAAAACTTTACGTTACGTGTGACGGCCACAGCTGTAGATATAAACGGAGACACACAGAATTCAACACAAGCCCTTACTGTGAATATTACAGGAGATGCCGATGCACCAGAGCTTACAGTCTCTGACACAAGTGCGCTCGGAGGGCACGATATTCCGCTTGATATTCACGGGAGCATGGTCGACACAGATGCCTCAGAAATGCTCTATTACATCCTCTCAGAGGTGCCAGAGATCTATCAGGTGAGCCACGGCATCTATGGTGGATCAGGGCGCTGGATTGTCCAAGCAGAGGATATTGAAAATGTATCCCTTAATCCTCTAACCTATGATCCTGCGGAATTCCAAATTCAAGTCACAGCGGTCACCGTTGAAAATGATGGAGATATAGCGCATACGAATCTTCCCCTCACTGTTCAAATTATGGCTGTGAGCGGAGATGGAGGCTTGCCTCCCATGCCTGAGATCTCAGATGCCCCTTCTTTTTCCCGTACAATTGGAGACTCTACCGATGAAGACACACAAATTGATGTGGATGGAACGGTCTATTATAGCGATGGGGGACAATTATCTTTTCTAATAACAGACATCCCAGAGGGCGTTGAACCTAATCTAGGGTTTTATGATCTCGAAGGCGGATTGATTGTGCCTTTAGAGCAAATTGGAGATTTGCGCTTTGAGCCTGTAGATGATTTTGCAGGCGATCTTCAAATGACCTATACCGCCATTCAAATTCAATCAGGACTCTTGCCCAATAGTGCCACAAAAGTGGCTGATATCCATTTAGAAGCCGTCGCCGATGCGCCGTTAATTCATGTCTCTCCCATGAGTGGAGAAGAAGATACTCAAATTTCTATTCCTATTTCTGTGCTCACAAGTGATCAGGATGGCTCTGAATTTATCACTGAAACAGTGACCATTGAAAATGTTCCTGAGGGGGCGTTTCTCTCAGATGGTTTAGATCACGGGAACGGAGTCTGGATGGTGCCCATTTCTGCTTTAGCTGGTTTAACTTTTACCCCTCCTGCCCATGCGCATGGCACATATGAACTTACACTCACCGCCACCAGCGAAGAAACATCCAATTCTGATCAAGCCCACAGCAGTCAAACCATCCGCGTTACTGTCAATGCTGTGGCCGATCAGGCAACATTAGAAATCTCTGCTGAACAGGGTATGGAAGATCAATGGATGGATTTAAATATCAACACGCACTTTGTGGATCAAGATGGCTCTGAAAGCATGAGCATTATTCTCTCTGGTTTACCTGAAGAAGCACGTCTGTCCGCAGGGTTAAATAACGGAGATGGAAGCTGGACTCTCCAACCAGAAGACACCACAGGATTACAAATCCACGCCCCCGATGATTTTGCAGGCCTCATTGAGGCACAAGTCACTGTCAATACGATAGAGGCCAATGGAAACGTTGCGATAACCTCCCAAGCCCTCTCTTTGAACTTTGAAGGAGTGTCAGATGGTGTGACGCTCGATGCAACGACAGCCTACATAGGGCAAGAAGATCATGCCATCCCCATTATTTTAAACGCAGACACTTTAGACAGAGATGGCTCTGAAACCTTAGAAGTCATTTTTTCTAGTTTCCCAGAAGGGAGTTCTTTTTCTTTAGGAGCTCTCCTTGAAGATGGACGCTGGATGATAACAGGAGAGAGCATCAATCAAGCCCATTTCATTCCCCCTGAACATTTTAGTGGTGAGATTGAATTAAACGTCCATGTTGATTCTATTGATTCTGGAGGGGATCGTTCAGGCGTGGATTTAACACAAATACTTTCTATTACAGCTATAGCAGATACCCCTCAACTTGATATCCAAACAACGGAGTATGAAGCTCAATCAGGAGAAATAATTCTTCTCGAGATCTCCACAGGATTAACCGATCAGGATGGTTCAGAGCATTTAAGTGTCAATATAAGCGATGTCCCCGATGAGGTCAGTTTCTCCGCAGGCGAAAATCAAGGACAAGGAGTCTGGTTGTTTGAAGATGTCTCTCTAGAGTCTCTTGAACTTCACACCCAAGAAAATTTCACAGGAGATTTTACCCTCACCCTCCAAGCCACTGCTACGGAAATTCTTAATGGAGATAGCAGTTCCAGCGATGAATTCGAACTCTTCTTCCTCCTTAATCCTCCTCCTTCCCTAGAAACCAGAAGCACTGAGTCCTCATCCAACTCTTCCGAAAACTGGTTAGATAGTGTTGAAGACACGCAGGGAGAAGAATATAGGCAAGAAAACAATGAACTTGAAGTAGATGTTAATCCATCCCTTAACGAAGGGTTAGAAAGCAACGTCTCCCAAGACTCCCTTTCCGATGGAGGCCTGTTTTCTTAAGATAGAGGGATCTATATATCTCTGATTAGGTTTCTAATAAGTTCCAATCAAGACATTTTTAAGGGTTTTCATCTCTTCCAAAGCATGCCCCGTCCCCAGCGCCACACAAGACAACGGATCATCAGCAATCGTAACCGGCAGTCCTGTGGCATGACGAAGGACGAGATCAAGATTAGAGAGCAATGCGCCTCCGCCTGTCATCACGATTCCTTTGTCGACAATATCAGAGGCTAATTCTGGAGGGGTGTGCTCTAGAGCCACTTTGACAGCTTCTATGATTTGCCCAACAGGTTCTGCCAAGCTTTCTGCAATTTGACGTTCTGTGACCACAATTTCTTTGGGGACACCATTCATCAAATCTCGCCCCTTAATCTCAAGATACTGCCCTTCTCCATCTTCTGGAGGACAGGCAGATCCTATATCTTTTTTAATACGTTCTGCCGTTGTTTCTCCGACTAAAAGATTATGCACGCGACGAATATAGGCAATGATGGCCTCATCCATTTTATCTCCCCCAACACGCGCAGATTTCGCATAAACAATCCCGCCCAGTGAAATCACCGCCACTTCTGTTGTCCCTCCTCCGATGTCCACAATCATGGACCCTGAGGGCTCTGTGACAGGAAGACCCGCTCCAATCGAGGCCGCCATTGGTTCTTCGATCAAATACACTTCACTGGCGCCGGCACTTTCCGCTGATTCGACGATGGCACGTTGTTCAACAGCCGTTGAGCCTGAGGGGACACAAATGACCATTTTAGGGCTTATAAAAGAGCGACGGTTATGGACTTTACGAATAAAGTGCTTAATCATCGCCTCTGTGACTTCAAAATCAGCAATCACGCCATCACGTAACGGACGAATCGCAACAATGTTTCCTGGAGTCCTTCCCAACATTTGCTTGGCTTCATTCCCAACAGCCAAGACCTGCTTCTTACCTCCCACGAGAGAAATAGCCACAACAGAAGGCTCATTCAAAACAATTCCTCTATCTTTAACATAGACAAGTGTATTGGCTGTTCCCAGATCAATAGCCATATCAGCAGACATAAAATTAAGAAATTTGGATAGCATCGAGACTCTGACGTATAAAAAGTTAAAATTATTCCTCTAGACCTAATGGGTTTGAGAGAAAAAACAAGAAGATTCACGCATATGCACACAAAAAAAAGCCTCTCAGATTTTCATCGAAAGGCTTTTGTACTCAGTATTCCTAAATATATTTATCCGTGTGACTTTATCCCTGACGTGCCTTAAAGCGCTTATTAATCTTATTGATCACATACACGCGTCCACGACGACGAATAATACGACAGTTGCGATCACGAGTTTTTAATGTTTTTAATGAGTTTACAACTTTCATGAGGGTTTCTCGCTCTCTCTTTATTCCTAAATCAGAGCTAGGGTATAATAGGCTTACCCGTCCTTTGTCAAGAGATAAAAGAGAAAAACATCTTTTCATGATAAGCTATATAGTGATAGCATGTCGAAGCCATATAATAAACATTTCACATTGATTGAAATACAACACAAAAAACATGTCCGAACAAGAAACACTCCAAATCACGGCTCACGATTTCAAAGTCGCCTTAGAAGAAAAACAGCTGTCTCTCAACTATCAGCCTATTATTGATATTCAGGGGAAATCTATATCAGGATTCGAGGCCTTAATGCGGTGGATACACCCTGAACATGGCTTTATTTCGCCTGCTATTTTCATCCCCATTGCCGAAGAAAGTGGCCTTATCATTGAGGCCAGCGAATGGTGTTTAGAAGAATCATGTTTAACGCTCAAACGTATTGAAAACCGCTTGGGAAAAGATCGTACATTAACCATGAGCGTCAACTTCACCAGCCGTGACTTTTCAGAAGAAGAATTTCTCGGAATGCTCTATAACATTATCAGCAAGACCGATATTAATCCGTCTCAAATTCAACTAGAAGTCACAGAAGAACTTTTACGAGAACAACCTCAAAAATCAAAACAGACTCTTGATTTATGTCGAAATGCAGGCCTTAAAATTGCCTTGGATAATTTTGAAAACTCTGGACATTTAGAACATTTAGCAAATTTTCCTATTGATTGCCTTAAAATCGACCGCAAATATACCAGTCAACTCCTCATCGACCAAGACAGCGCAAACTTCATAGGAAATGTTATCAATTTTGGTAAGGATAACAATCTTACAGTCGTCACTGAAGGCGTCGAAACTGCTGAAGAAGTTATAAAGCTCCAAGAGTTGGGAGGGAATCACGGACAAGGCTATTTCTTTGTGAAACCCATGACAGAACGTGATCTAAACGATGCCTTGAGAGACTGGACCATGCCAGAAATAAAAATTTAGGAGAGTATTATGCCCTTAACCATTGGTATTTTAAAAGAAACCGTAGACTCCGAGAAACGTGTCGCTATCTCTCCAGAGACCGTTAAAAAATATAAAGCTCTCGGCGCAATGCTCTTGATTGAAAAAAATGCTGGACTATCAGCCTCTATTTCTGATCAAGACTACAAGGAGGCTGGCGCTACACTTAGTACATCCACGGATATTGTTAAAAAGTCAGATATATTACTGTGTGTCCAAAGCCCTGATGATAAAATCATTGCCTCTCTCAAGAAAAATGCCTTGTTGATTGGCGGACTATCTCCGCACAACAATCAAGCCACCCTAAAAACATATGCAAAAGCAGGCATTACCGCCTGTGCGATGGAATTAATGCCGCGGATTTCACGGGCGCAATCCATGGATATTCTCTCTTCTCAATCTAACCTCTCAGGATACAAAGCCGTTCTTGATGCAACAGAGCATTATGCTCGGGCTTTCCCGATGATGATGACCGCAGCTGGTACCATTGCCCCCGCGCGTGTTTTTGTCATGGGCGCAGGTGTTGCAGGATTGCAAGCCATTGCCACAGCCAAAAGATTAGGCGCGATTGTCTCTGCCACGGATGTACGCCCTGCCGCAAAAGAGCAAGTTGAATCACTGGGAGGCTCTTTTGTGGCCGTTGAGGATGACGAATTCAAACAAGCTGAAACCGCGGGAGGCTACGCCAAACAAATGTCGGTGGCGTATCAGAAGAAGCAGGCTAAACTCGTCGCTGATACTATCGCCAAGCAAGACATTGTCATCACAACCGCTCTTATTCCGGGGCGAGACGCACCAACGCTTGTGACAGAGACCATGGTTAAATCCATGAAAGCAGGCTCTGTCATTGTTGATTTGGCTGTTGAACAAGGCGGAAACTGCACGTTATCTGAAAACGGGAAGATTGTTACAAAACACGGTGTCTCAATCATAGGACATAAAAACGTGCCGAGCCGTATCGCTGCAGACTCCTCTCTTTTGTTTTCCAAAAACCTCTTTAACTTTGTGTCCCTTCTGATTGATAAAGACACTCAAACACTCAAAATTGACTGGGAGGATGAAATTCTCCAAGGCGTCACACTCACAAAAGAGGGGAAAATCATTCACCCTCTCTTTCAAGAGAAAAAGAAACCTTTAGCAAAAAAAATCATCCCTAAAACAAAGGCAAAACCTAAAGAAAAAATAAAGACACCCACTAAGAAAAAGGCCTAACCCATGACCCAAGATATTCCTCTCGCTGATCAAGCCGAAAGCCTTATTGAGCAAGCCCGTTCTCTGGCTCAACACGCTACAGAGATTGCAGCCACATCTGTTCAAACAACAGCAAGCGCTGATCCCCACGGATTTTTTATCATGGGATTAACCGTCTTCGTCTTGGCCTGTTTTGTTGGCTATTACGTTGTATGGCATGTGACACCCGCCCTTCACTCTCCTCTTATGGGCGTCACAAATGCTATTTCATCGGTCATTATTGTCGGAGCCATTATCGCGGCGGGGCCTTTAGAAGGAGATCTTACCGCTAAACTCTTCGGATTCTTTGCCATTGTTCTCGCCTCTATCAATATTTTTGGTGGTTTTATCATCACAAAACGCATGCTCCATATGTTTAAGAAGAAGGGATAATCTCACATGACTGGATTTACAGGCTTTGCCTACCTCATCTCCTCCATTTGCTTCATTATGGCTCTGCGGGGGCTCTCCCATCCTGAAAGTGCACAAAAGGGTGTGAATTTTGGGATTGCAGGCATGGCATTAGCCATGGTGACAACACTTATGATGTCTAGTGTCTCCTCCTACTTTATCATTTTCTGTGGGATTGGTGCAGGAGGATTGATCGGAACCACCATTGCCAAAAAGATTAAGATGACGGCCCTGCCTGAATTGATGGCGGCCTTTCACTCTCTTGTGGGGCTTGCGGCTGTTTTTGTAGCCAGCTCGGCCTTTCTTAACCCTGAAACCTATGGAATTACACTCGGGACAGGGTCTTTGATTGAAATGGCCTTTGGTGTTTCTATCGGAGCCATTACCTTTACGGGCTCTCTCATTGCATGGGGCAAGCTCCAAGGTACAATTTCAGGGCAACCTGTTAGCTTTGAAGGACAACATGCTCTTAACGCTGTTCTTGGACTGGGCATGATCTTAATAATCCTCCTGTTTTGCCTCACGCACAGTGCCTTCTTCTTTTGGGTGATTGTAGCCATGGCGCTTCTGCTCGGCGTGCTTTTAATTATTCCTATTGGGGGCGCAGACATGCCCGTCATTGTCTCTATGCTCAATTCCTATTCAGGATGGGCGGCCGCGGGGATTGGGTTCACCCTTCAAAACAATCTATTGATCGTCACAGGCGCACTTGTTGGCGCCTCAGGCGCTATTCTCTCTTACATTATGTGCAAAGGCATGAATCGCTCTTTTCTCAATGTGATTCTTGGTGGATTTGGCGGAGAGAGCGCAGGCCCAGCCCAAGATCTCGGCGACAGACACGCTAAGATCGGCTCTGCCGAAGATGCCGCCTTTATCATGAAATCAGCCTCCAAAGTCATTATTGTTCCCGGATATGGCATGGCTGTGGCACAAGCCCAACATGTTTTAAGAGAAATGGGCGATATCCTCCAAAAAGCTGGAATCGACGTTAAATATGCCATTCACCCTGTCGCAGGACGTATGCCTGGACATATGAACGTCCTCCTCGCCGAAGCCAATGTCCCTTATGATGATGTGTTTGAACAAGAAGACATCAACAGAGACTTTGCACAGGCTGATGTGGCCTATGTTGTTGGGGCTAATGATATTACAAATCCTGCCGCCAAGAATGACCCAACATCTCCTATTTATGGGATGCCCATTTTGGATGTTGAAAATGCCAAAACCGTCCTCTTCATTAAACGCTCTCTTGGATCAGGTTATGCAGGGATTGATAATCCTCTCTTCTATGAAGACAATACCCTTATGCTCTTAGGAGATGCTAAAAAAATGACAGAAGATATTTTAAAGGCGTTGGAATAACTTATAACAACACCTGATCTAGATAAAACCATGGAGCCTCGCTTTCACCCCCCCCAAGAATGGATAGAAAATACATTCACGAATGCGCGTGGATTTACCATTCGCTATGGGCATGTCTTTCCTGCAAAAGCCAACGCGCTCATCTCTATTAATCTGGGCTTAAGTGAGTGCTGTGAGAAATATTTTGAGGTCATGCACGACCTGATCGGAAAAGGCTTTGCAGTTTCTATTCATGATTGGATGGGGCAAGGGCTTTCAGACCGTTATCTGGCCAACCCTCATAAACGCCATATTGGAACATTTCAAGAGGATGTGGATGATTATTTTGATTTGATGGATCATCATATCTTGCCAAAAATTGAAGAGATTTATGGAGAGAATTTTCCTCGCATTCTATTAGCGCATTCCATGGGCGGACATCTTAGCCTTCATGCCCTTCTGCGTCGTCCTGACTTTGTCAAAGGGGCTTTCTTTTCAGCACCTCTCACACGCATTAGAGCCACCGCCTTTATTCCAGATGTAATTTCTATTCCTCTTCTGAAAACACTCAACACTTACTACCACCGCCAATATATGCCAGGAGGAAAAGATTGGACGCCACGTCCAAAGACACTTTTTACACATGATCCTATACGGGATACAGTTTTCGATTCATGGTGCGCAGACAACCCTACGCTTAAAATTGGGTCACCGACAATGGGGTGGGTGCATGAAGCCGTGGAGTCTTGTCGTGACCTCCGTCACGCCGACACATCCTCTTTAACGCTTCCCTTACATGCGATACTCGCCAAACGGGATATTCTGGTGGATAACAGAGCCACAAGACACTTTTTAGATGCTCTCCCCAATGCACACCACGAAACGATCTCTCACGCAGCACACGAGCTTATGATGGAAACGGATACTATCAGGAACCGATTTTTTGAGGTTTTTGACCAATTTTGCGCACACGCGCTAAAAACTGAATAAATCCCTCAGGCTTATAGCTTAGCTGTGCGTGCAAGATCCACATAGCCACCCAAAGATAGGTCAACGCCCAGACAGGCAACCCAAAGCTTGTCCAAAACACCCCAATTGAGCACAAAACTATGCAATAGAGTAAGATAAGAGGAGTCGCCTCATCCGCTTTATACCCTGCCTCAATAAAATGGTGGTGAAAATGACTGCGATCTGGTTCAAAAGGGTGTTTCCCGCGTCGAAGGCGTGAGGTCAACATGCCAAACGCATCCCAAATTGGAAGCGCTAACAGCCACGCAATAGAAATCGGTTCAAAGGCCATATCAGGCTCTTGGGACAAATCAATGGTCATCCATGCCAAGACAAGCCCCAATACCATTGTCCCTGCATCTCCCATAAAGACAGAGGCCCGTTCTCGCCACGGATGACGATAATTGAAGATCAAAAACGCCAAAAGCGCCCCCATCAAAAATCGAATTTCAAGAGAAGGACTTAACCCTTTCATCATCATCGCTGAGAACAGGAAAACCGCGATCACAAACCCAATCCCTCCCGAGAGTCCATCCAGCCCATCAATCATATTGATCGCATTGATCAAATAGACAATGCAACAGATGGTAAAGAGAGGCGCAAAGACACCAAAGCTAGTCTCTCCAAACCCCAATATATTTCCCATCGACTCGAGCACTATTCCATCCATCACTAAAAGAGTCGCCACAAGAAAATGAACAGCAAATTTAAGCTTGGCATTGACCTCTATTGCATCATCAATAATGCCAACATAGAGTAAAATAGTCAGCGCCAGATAAGACATCCAGTGCGTCATCCACGGTGTGAAAGCCAGACACAATAAGAGAAAGGAAGAAAAAACGGCAATTCCGCCAATCAAAGGCACCGCATTTTTGTGCGCCTTGCGCCCCCCTGGTTGATCCAAAAGATCAATCTTAAAGGCAATCTTTTTAAAGAGAACAAGCAGAGCGAGAGTCAGAACAAAAGAGATAATCATAAACATCCGCCTATGTTTACAATCTTATCTCATAGGGTCAATTGAAGAGTATAAAATGTACAAATAAAGATGTGAATGGTCTTAGAGGGTCAATATTCTCGCAAAGTTTTTCTGCATATCTCCTTCACATTGTTCTTGAGAAAGAGATAAGCCCTGACCTATGTGGTCTTTACATGTACTTGCAGTAAACGCATTCATAAGAACAGTCTGTTGTTCTGCTTCTGCCTTTATTTGTTTCTCTTTAGCAGGTGTACACAAAAGTACCCCGCCTAGCACACCTACAAGCATACAGCCACTAGCTAATGCCCATCCTGCTGCTGAGATTTTTTGATTGATCATAATTCACACCTTATTCTTGACTATTTCAAAACTTAAAATATGGATATACACAATATAAACAAAAAGGTCAAGGATTTTTAATATACATATGATAAAAAATAAGCCTCGCACATTGTAACGTACTGACTAAGCCATGAGAGCCATGCGCGGTGGAGACATATAAATTGGGCGCTATCTCTGCAAACATGGGAAAACGGTATTTAGAGGACACACGCAAGGAGGCGCGGCTTTCATGGGGCATTAACACTCCTTTCAGAGAGGGAATTGTGGCTTCCATATAAGAGAAGATCTCTTGATCATCCGTGCCTAAACACTGCGTATGAAGGGTCTCTCGATCAAAGGTTGAGCCTAGCGCATGCAGACCATCGAATGCAGGAGAGAGATAGCCTCTGTAATTGAGAATTGTTTTGAGTTTGTAAGTCTCTGGCGTGGCTTGTGCCATGCTCATTTGTCCACGCACAGTATATAAAGGGAGCTCTTTTGCCTGCTTAAATGCTTTAACACCACTGCCATTGGCTAAAATTACGGCATCAAACAGCCTACCTTCTATAAAATAGCGATCCCCTTCCCGCATAAGTTCGTTCAATTTTGTATTGAAATGTGTTTCAACCCCAAACGCATATGCTTCACAGAGTTTTCTGGGGTTTACACTCGCCGCATCGGGCAAATACAGTGCCGCGCGTTCAAGAGGAATCCCTGCAATCTCAGAGGCCTCCGCCGCACTCACAATCCGCGCGTGATCCTCATGCCACCCCCAATTTTGAACCGTCGCAGGATAACGGATCTCCATATCCGCATTATGCATGAGATGCAACGCCCCACAGGGATGGAAGTCTATATCATGAGTATGAGAGAGCTGTTTCATCTCGCGCACCGCCATTGCAAAGCCTTGCATATAAAAATCGGCATCAGAATTACGGAGTTTAGACAAGCGAGGATTCACCATCCCTCGCTCATTCCCCGATGCCTCGGCCGCAAAAGAAGGCGATTGTTCAAAAATAACAGGACTTAAACCCTGCTTTTTAAACCAATAGGCGCAGGCTGTCCCTGCTAGCCCTCCCCCAATAATTGCAACGGAACGATTTGTATTTCTTATTTCTCTTTTTCTACCTTTATTTAGATGCCCAACTAAACGCTCTCTCTTTCGTCCAAACCCTGCGGTTTTTTCAACATCAAACCCCGCCTTTTGCAAACCTCTTTTGACCTCGCCCGAGGCCGTAAAGGTTGCAAAGCGTGTTTGATCATGTGAGAGGCGTGCCATATTGTGAAACACCGTTTCCGTCCACATCTGAGGGTTTTTAGCGGGGGTAAACCCATCTAAAAACCACGTATCCACACTATATCCCGACAGCGTCGGAAGGCTCTCATTGATATCATCAAAGAGGAGCGTCAAAAACACATTCTCACTCAGGCACACACTATGTACACCAGGGATGCGGAGAGGATAGAGATCCAAAAACCGATCAATTTTACCTTCAAAACGCTCTCCCCATGGCGCCAAAACCTCTCTTATCTCCTCGACAGAGAGGGGATATTGCTCAAAAGATATAAAATCAAGGCGCTGTGCTTTCAAGGCTGTTTTCTCAAAAAGATCCCACGTCGCCAAAAAGTTTAACCCCGTCCCAAACCCTGTTTCTGCAATGGTAAAATGATCCTTCCCCTCCCACGCCTCAGGCAAATCATTCCCCTTCAAAAATACAAATGCCGTCTCCGCAAGCCCATCGTCTTGCGAAAAGTAAATATCATCAAACTCTTTGGATCGTGGCGCGCCCTTCATAGGAACTGTGGTATGTCGTTCTCATGATAAATGCAAGACACACTCGAAAAATATTGACACACAGTGCTATTTTATGTCTATATACGTACTCGGTAATTATTGGGTCTATTTATGCGTATATATCATGAGGTCTCAGAACAATCCCTGCAGGAAGCCGTAGGAACACGGCAAGCGCAATGGAAACAAGTGCCTTTGGCACGACGTTATAATACCATTGCTCTTATTCTTAAGGATGTTAAAAATAAATGCCCTGACTTTAGAGGAGATACAGGACATCGTATTGAGACAAAGAAAGAGCCTTTCAAACAATTCTTTCGTCATGAGTATGTCCTGAGTCAAATCACAGATTCTATTGAGCACTCTGAAGCCTACAAAGACTTTTTAACGGCCAGTCGTCAACTCACTACAGAATTGATATCCGATTCTTCCTTTTTGTCTGAGGCTTTTGACTCTGCTACTCACCCTTCAGAAAATGATTTACAACAACTTTTGTGGGAGATACATCTTTGTCAGGTCGAGGCTTCAAACATCACGGCACCTTATTATAAATGTTCTATTCCTTTTAAATCTACATCCATGACGTTTTCTAGACAAGAAAGATCACCTAACTATAGTCTATTATGTGGCTCATTTTCTGGACAGATAGACACCAACGCAAGAACACTTAAAATCAATCTCCATGAAGATGTTTCAGGCGATATTTTTACGTTCGCCTCAACTGTTCATCACGAAACCATTCATGATCAGGGCTTTCAATTAGGCGTTTCATACGATAGGGAACAACATCCCCTCCTTGGAGGCTTAACGCCGGATGGAGAGATATGGCAAAAACTAGAGCACTTCAACGGTATGATTCCCTCTGGATTTTATAACGCCTATAGACGCCAATGCACAGAAGCTGTTGCTTTCGAACATCAAGCATTATTCAAAAACGAACTCAGAGCCATGTTCCCCCCCCACAGTCTAAAGTTGCGTAACCCCTTCAAGTCATATAGCCTGTGCCTACCATAAACATAAAAAACAGAATTAGGCATTATGACTCACAACACCGATAACCCTCTCCTTAAGCATTTTGATACGCCCTATGGTACACCGCCCTTTGATGACATCAAGGCAGAGCATTTTGTACCCGCCCTTGAGGTAAGCATTGAGTCGGCACGCTCTAACATTGAAAAGATCAAAAGCAATCCTAAAGCCCCTAATTTTACCAACACTATTGAGGCCTTAGAAACATGCTCGGATGATTTGGGGTATATTGCAGGAATTTATTATAATTTGCTCTCTGTCCTTGGGAGTGATGAGTATCAGGCTTTAGCCGAAGATATAGGCCCTATGACCTCCTTGTTTTCCAGTGAAGTGTCCATGGATGCAGACATCTTTCAACGGATCAAAGCCGTGTATGACGACAAAGGCAATCATGACTATAACGACGTGGAACGCACGCTGTTAGATGACACCTATGATGGATTCGTACGCAGTGGGGCGTTATTGAACCAAGAAGATCAAGAAAAGCTCAAAGAGCTCAATCAACAATCTTCAACACTTAGCCCTGAATTTTCGAATAATTTGATTAAATCCTCGGCAGAGTTTGAATTGCGGATCACAGATCAAAAAGACCTTTCAGGCCTCCCTGAGACCGCCATTGACAGCGCCCAACAAGTTGCCCTTGAGAAAGGCTATGAGGGAGAATGGCTCTTCACGCTTGATTTTCCAAGCTATATTCCCTTCATCACCTACGCCGACAACAGAGATTTGAGGGAGACACTTTGGAAGGCCTTTAGCAACAGAGGTTACGGCGGAGAATATGATAATACAGACACACTCCGTACAATTGTAAAATTGCGCAATGAGAAAATGAAGCTCATGGGCTATGCCTGCTATTCCGATTTTGTGCTCGAAGACCGTATGGCAAAAACCACAAAAACCGTTATGGATTTTCTGGAGAAAACAAAAAATATATATAAGCCCGCGGCCGAAAAAGACTTTGCAGAGCTCAAACTTTTTGCCTCAGAGACCACAGATATTGAAAACATTAAACCATGGGATGTCGGCTATCTCTCTGAAAAGCGCAAAGTAGCGCTCTTTGATTTCTCGGAAGAGGAACTGCGCCCCTATTTCCCTCTCCAAAAAGTATTGGATGGGACGTTTGAGCATTTTTCAAAGCTCTTTAACCTCTCTTTTACCCAACGCACAGATATTCAAACATGGCACAAAAATGTCCCTGTTTTTGAAGTCGCAGACAAAGACAGTGGCGATGTGTTTGGTGTGCTCTATACTGATTTCTATGTCCGTAAAAACAAGCGCTCGGGCGCATGGAAATCAAGCTTTAGAGATCACGGGCTCTTTAAAGGCGAAACACCACCCGCCGTCATGGAAATTGTCTGTAACTTTCCTAAAGCGACAAAAGAGCGCCCTAGCCTTCTCTCTTTTAACGATGTTGAAACCCTCTTTCATGAGATGGGACATGCTCTGCATGGATTGTTAGGTCGCACACGCTATGCCTCCACATCAGGGACAAATGTCTTGTGGGATTTTGTGGAACTCCCCTCCCAACTCCAAGAAAACTGGCTCTATCACCCTGAAACTCTTGCCCTTGTCTCTGGGCATTATGAGACGGGAAATCCTATTCCAATAGATCTGATTGACAAGCTTCGTGCCAGTAAAAACTATATGAATGGCTGGGGAGGATTACGCCAGACCTCTATGTCTCTTCTCGATATGTCTTATCACTCTATTCCCAATCCTGACCTTAAAAACATTACAGATTTTGAAGATGAAATCACCAAAGACACCACCTTCTTCCCGCGCTATGGAGGCCCCACATCAACCTCTTTTGGACATATTTTCGCAGGAGGTTATGCCGCAGGGTATTACAGCTATAAATGGGCAGAAGTCCTTGATGCGGATGCTTTTGAAGCTTTTCTAGAGACAGGCCTCTACAATCAAGACACCGCCAAAAAATACAGAGAAATGATTCTGGAAAAAGGCGGAAGCCTCGACCCCGCACAACTCTACCGCAATTTCCGAGGACGAGACGCTGATCCAGACGCCCTCTTTCGACGGGAGGGATTGCTCTAAAAGGGCGCATTCAATAGATCATGAAACACGTTCAGGAGGACGGCAAAGAGACTCTTGCAGATATAGCCATACATAAGAAGAATTATCCGTGTTTATCCGTGTCCATCCGTGGTTAAAAAACAAACCCCTGCCATTTAAAGACATAAATACTCCCTCATGCTTGACAACGCTTTATAAAGGCTTAAATTGAGCGTATATAAGAGAAAAACAGCTTAAGGAAAAAATAAGTTACAGGACATACGACAAATAACTTGCTCTAAAGGAGTGTTTTATTTTATTTTTTCAAAAGATGATGGAATATTAATTCACATAAAATACTGGCTATTTTTCATATTTTACTTGCAATTGATAAGCGCGTCGCGTATAAACGCCCCCATACTCTTAAACCACTCCATGTGTTAAGACACAAATAAAGAGAACAGAGACAAACATGACAATCACAACCGCACAAATCCGAGGCGCCCGAGGCATTCTAGGCTGGAGTCAACAAGACCTCACCGACCGTACAGATATCTCGACAACCTCCATCGGGAGCATCGAAAAAGGTGCAACAAAGGCACGGGCGAGTACGTTGAAGATTATTAGAGCAGCGTTTGAGGGGGCAGGAATTGAATTTATTGATGGAGGAATAAGGACAAAAACAGCACAGGTTGATACCTTGAAAGGCATTGATGGCTTTCATAGATATTCTTATGATCTCTATGAAACAATGCAAAAGGATGATCGTGAAGTCTTACAAGCACATATTGATGATATTAGATTTGCTAATTGGTTGGGTGAAGAAGCCTATCCTCATGTAAAACGCATGCAATCCTTAAAATCAAAACGCTTGAAAATTATTCAAAAAGAAGGAGATGATTATTTTCCTGCCAAAAAGTATGCAGAATATCGTTGGATTCCAAAAAATCAATTTTCTACCGTTCCCTTTGTTGTGTATGGTGACAATCTAGCACTTACACTCTTTGAACCAGAACCAATGATCATCATCATAAGACAATCGATCGTTGCGCAAGCCTACAGAAATCAATTCCAGTTTATTTGGGAAGCTTCAATTACACCTCCACAGGGTCTAGTTGATCAATCAATAATTCCTGAAAAATACATAGAGGAGTAAGGAATGGATTCATCTACAGTAGGATTCAAAGAATCTGCAAAAAGGGTAAAGGGTTTCCTTAAAGCTCAACCTGTGGAATCTGTCGTTTTTCATGTCCATAACATACAAGACATCATACAAGGAGTAAATGACCTCCCGCACAGCGTGAATATTAATTCCCTGAACACACTTATTGAAAACCAAGCCTCTCTCCATAGATCTGAATACAGAGGAGCCCCTTCTACTCTAAAAAGAAAACTAGATAAAAAAGGAAACTTTATTCGTGGTTTTGTTGTGTATGCAGAAAATATGGGGTTAGCTGGATACAGCATATATTACCCTATGATCAATCATAAAGGACAACGTGCCTCCTATAATGAAGATTTTTTTGTGGCTGAATCTTTCAGAGGTTTAGGGAGAAATAATGACGGGCACAATGTCGCTAAGATAATGCATCACGAGCTCTGTAAGCGTACAAAAGAGGAAGGGGGAAACATTCTTCTCTGGGCAACAGACAATAGAAATGTCCCCATGCAAAAATATGCTACTAAAATGGGGGCGACAGAACCAAATTTAATGACATATAATATGAAGTCTATTTTAGGGGCTGAAAAATCTGAAATAGACGATGGAAAGAGCATTTATAAAGCACGCAGAATACGTCCAAATGATATTGATCTTATAGAGCGCTTGGGTGTCTCTCCAGATATGATCAGACAAAATGGAGACTTGCCTTTCAAAGGGTATATTGTACAAAATGGAGGGGCTGGGATTGACAACATCGTCGCCATTGTTCCTGGATGGGAGTATTTCTCAACATTTTCCCTCACAGAAGGTATTACTCTAGAACCCCCCATCATCACAGATGCCTACAAAGACACTGTTGATAAATATGAGCTTTCAAAATCTCTTGTTTTTGCGATCCAAGAGAGTAAAACTAAAAATGCAAAATTACACATTAACCCAGAAGATCAAGAACTCCTTTCTATCTGGACAGAAAGATTTGGGTTTGCACAAGATAGTATGGTGGGAACACAAGAATCTATACTCAGTAACTACGCTTTTAAAAATGGAACTCTATTGGAACACGCAGAAACAGAGCCTAGAATGACCCTCACAATTCCAAACGATACACCCGTAGGCATGCGTCCTAGAGAAAAAAAGCCTGAAATGGTGCAAAAAATAGCCTAAAACAACTCCATCATCAAACATCGTGCTGACCCACCGCCATAGCGTTCTATGGTGGGGATATCTGTGCCGATGATGGTGTGCATGTGGGAGAGGATTTTTTCTGTTTGGGCGGGGTGGAGTGTGGCTTGGGCGCTCTTGGACATGGCGAGGACGTAACGGCCTTCTCCGTCGCGGACTTCTAAGGAATTTCCGCAAAAGGCTTGGAGCTGGGTGTTGTCAAATTCGACGACATCATGGGTCTCTTTGAGCTGTCCAACGATGCGCGCGCGATCGTCCTCTTCTATACATGAGGAACAAATGCCTGCATAGTTTGTTCCTATATGCATCACAAGATCCGTGTGATAGACGGGCTTACCCGCATGGCTTGTGGTATTGAAGGTATGGAGGGTATAGCCTCGTGCTTTGGCCCAATATTGGACAAGATCTTGATCTGTCCGATCAGAGAGACCTGCATAGGCAATACGGTTCACATGATCCATCACCAGAGAGCCCGTACTCTCCAACGCATGCCCCTCCTCTTCTGCCTCTCGGAGATCGAGGGTTAAATTGTAATATTTTTCAAGCTTATTGGTAATGCGTGTGATGCGCTCGGCACTTCTGTTGGCGCTGAGCATAGGATACAAAACCAGATTACCATGAGGGCCTGTGGACGCCCAATTGGGGAATAAATGATCAGGACAGTCTTTAATGCCCTTAAAAGTCGTCACGGTGATTCCATGCTCCACCAAACAATCCCGATAGTCTCGAAACTCTTTCAAGGCCTTGGCAAAGGTTTTTTCATGAGACTCCTGCTCATCCACTTGATAGACATTTGTCTCTTGAGTCTCAGGATTAAGGTAGAACACGGCAGGTTCGATCATAAGAATATGGTTAGTGCTTTGGCGAGTCATAGGTATAATCCAGAAGGTGAGAAATTAGAGAGTTATATTATCTCACCTTTCTAGATCCTTGCATAGAGTTAGCGTCTTTCTCATTAAAAATAAAACGATCTAGATTGTCATCCCCGAGGACATGCGACGCATGTCTTAAACGTCGGGGATCTGGTTTGTCAGTCGCAGTGCTACTGTCTTTATAAATAGACCGGATACCCGCCTTCGCGGGTATGACAGTAGGATGGAAAGATGCCTTATTCTGATTGCAAATGACTTAAGGCTGTTCAAAATATCCGTTGGGATCATACTTTTTGAATAATGTGTTCAACTCTCCTGAGGTTGAGACTTGAAGAAGCGCATTATTCATCATGGACTTAAACTCTTCTTGTCCTCGGGCGACCCCAAAGCTCATCGCATATTTATAGAGCGGACGATCAAGACCTGCTTGCCTCAATTTATTAGGATTATGCGCGTTGAAATTCTCAAACACAGAGGGCAACACAAAGCCAATATCGGCCTTCCCTGTAGAGACCAGCATCAACATTTCCGAGATACTAGACAACTGCGACAAAATTTCCATCTTCGCTTGGGGAAGGAGTTTTTTTGCAACGATGCTCGCCGCTTCTCCGTCAAGCCCTGCAATTTTAACATTGTCCCAGTTCACCGTATCAAAATCTTTATCAAACTGTATCGTCTCAGGGCGGACATAGCCAAGGACAGAGACAAATGCATAAGGGTTTGTATAATCCATAAATTTTCCACGCTCAGAGATAACAAAAACACTCCCACAGACCATATCATATCTCTTATTCTTTAAATCTTGTGGGAAAGTTGCAAAGCTTATCTCCTCTGTCCATTCCAATTCAAGGTTGAGGTTTTTTGCCAGCATTTTAGCGAGATCCACAGACAAACCAGAAAATTCACCCGTATTTTCATCCTTCATCGTAAAGGGGGATTCTATAAAATAGCCACAGCGGAGTTTCCCTGTTCTAATAACACGCTCATACACGGACTCTTTTTGTGGTTTTGCATGCGTTTCAGTTTGTGCATAAAAACCACTTCCTATGACTAAAAACAGAGCACATATTCCAATCGTAATTGTTTTCATTCTTAGTGACATTTCTCTCTCCTTCATTTCCTTAATAATATGCTTATAACATAATTTATAATTAATAAAACATATTTATAATTCTATGTCAAGTTTTTTGCATATTTTATTACGTTTTTTTCGTAAGTGTTAAGATTTTCCATGATATAAAAGAGAGATGATCTCGATTGAACAAATTAAGGCGGCGCGCGCCCTTCTGGATTGGACACAGGAGAAACTCGCCAAGGAATCCGGCCTTTCAAAACCTTTGATCAATACACTAGAGCGTCGCATTGCTAATCCAAAAGTAGACACCATAGAGTCCATCCAACGCGCTTTGGAAAAAGCGGGGGTCACCTTTACCGAAGGCCCAGGTGTGAAACTCAAAAGCTCTACACTCAAGACCCAAATTCTGGAGGGAGAAGATAGCCTTCTCCGTTTGTGCTACGATATTTTTGAGACACTCAAAAAGACAAAAGAGCCTTTGATGATCTCTGGTGTCGCCGAAAAAAAATATAAAAACTTTGCAGGGCAACGTGTGTTAGATGAGATTAAAAAACGTCTCAAACACGGCGTACCAACCCAAATTCTCTCCTGTGAAGGGGATATGAATTTTATTGAACCAATCGAACATTATCGCTGGGTCCCCAAGGCTTTTTTCAGCCAAACACCTTATTATATCTATGGAGATAAATACGCCATTTTTCTCTGGGGCCCGCCCAAAAAAGTGGTGATTATCGAGAATGCAGAAATTGCTGAATGCTACCGTCAACAATTTCTAGCGCATTGGGATGCGGCTAAGGATCCTGTTGTTTAGGAGCTCACATACACCTGTCTGTTGTCTCCCAAGAAAATACCTTCTGCCATTTGGTCTGCGACATCTCCTGCAGGTCTATTTGTCTCTTTGGAAGAAATGAGAACGCTTTCCGTTGTATCTTCAATCCGTTTTATATAGTCATTTAAATTACTGTAGTGGAAAAAGGCATCGCTCCTGAGGGGACCCTATAACAAAGGTACTATAGCACCCCATCTATAACCCCATTGATATATATTCATTATTTCAACCTCTTTTCACGAAAAATAGATTGACAAGCTGTATCTAAATACGCCATAACCCTCCTGTCTTACTATTGAGAAGAGGAAAACATGAAAACATATTCAGCCAAACCAAGCGAGATTGAGAAGAAATGGTATCTCGTAGATGCGGAAGGGATTGCGCTTGGGCGTTTAGCAAGCCAAATTGCGATCCGTGTACGTGGAAAACATAAACCAATGTTCACGCCCCATATGGATTGTGGCGATCATATTGTGGTGATTAACGCCGATAAAGTGCGTTTGACAGGAAAAAAACGCGCGCAGGATCAGTTTTACTGGCATACAGGGTATCCTGGAGGGATTAAAAGCAAATCCAAGGGTGAAATCTTGGACGGACGTTTTCCAGAGCGTGTACTTGAGAAGGCTGTGGAGCGTATGTTACCCCGTGGGCCTCTTGGACGAGAAGTCTTGAAAAATATGAAAGCGTATGCAGGAGCAGAGCATCCTCATGAAGCACAGAAACCTGAAGTGCTTGATATTGCAAGTATGAACGAAAAGAATAAGAGAGGCTAATCATGGCGACGAAAGATACAAAAGACACAAAGACAGAGACAAAAACTGAAACAGTCACTGACTTAAAAGATTTAGGAACAGCCACAGAGTCTACAGAGACTAAGGTCTCTGCGACAACTGTACCAGAAGAAGCGAAGGCCGAAACAAAGACTGAAGCTGTAACCGCCCCTGCGCCTATTACAAAAGAGCCTCAAAAGGATTCTCTTGGACGCTCTTATGGGACGGGACGCCGTAAAGAGTCTGTCGCGCGTGTCTGGGCCAAGCTTGGATCAGGTAAGATTACTGTGAACGGCAAACCCCAAGATCAGTATTTTGGACGTAAAACACACCTTTTGGTGATTAACCAACCTTTTTTGGTAACAGCTCGTGATGGACAGTTTGATATCATCTGTACGGTGAAAGGTGGAGGGCTATCAGGTCAAGCAGGCGCTGTGCGTCATGGGATTTCCCGTGCTCTTGAAAATTTTGAACCAACATTGCGCCCCGCTTTGAAAAAAGCAGGCATGTTGACACGAGATGCCCGTATGGTTGAGCGTAAGAAAATCGGCTTGCACAAAGCCCGTCGTATGAAGCAGTGGGCGAAACGTTAAACCTACATTACTTTTACTATTACACATGCAAACCCAGCTCCTATTGAGGCTGGGTTTTTTGTTGGCAAAAATTATAGCCCTTTTCATTAAGAATAAGACACATTATTTTTTCCCCCGTCACCCTGAACTTGTTTCAGGATCTCATGCATATATTCACCAGATCCTGAAACAAGTTCAGGATGACGGGGTGTAGGGTGTGTCTTATTCTTAATAAAAATAACTATAAGCTTGACATTGTAGGAATAATATCCTACTATAGGGTCATGGCTCTCTATAAAAAGACACATCCCAAATTAAATCAGAAGGAAAACCGTTTATTATATCTTCTAGCCCCCCCATGCTCTAAAAATTGAGGAACGAACTGAATAACTATAAAAAAACAAACAATAACAGAGAGGTATGAGGGATAAAAATCAAGAAAATCTCTCTTTTTACCACAGATACACTCGGATTTTGATCCCAAGAAGAATAATCCGTGTGTATCTGTGTCCATCTGTGGTACATAAAAAAAGAGGCAGGAAAAATTCCTCCTGTACAACGATTATGCAGGAATAATCTTCTTTATCCTAGTTACGAAGCGAGTCTGGTTCTATGAAGTTTTGAGAGGGCGTGCAAGATTATGTTCTCAAAAGTCAAAAAAAACCGCCTAAAGCTGGGAGCTTTAGGACGGTATGAAGTTATGGGTACTAGAATGGAACTTAAAAAAATATACTATATTAAAACTATTAAACTTTTCCTCACATTAAACTTTTATCTTTTATTAGACTTTTTGAAAACGGGTATTTTAAAAAAACCTTATATACTTAATTTACCTAAAATTTTATGTAAATACAAGAGGTTTTATTTTAATGCTTATTTTCAATGATTTATAAAAGATCCACAATATCTTGAATATCGCTTGCCATCGAAGAATGAAAACTCATTTCTTCGTCTGTGACAGGGTGAATGAAGGACAGCTCCACAGCATGAAGGATTTGGCGTTTTAGGGTGTCTTCTATATATTTCGCGGTTTCAACCTCATATCCTCCGCGTTTAAAAGCCGCGTAAAAGGCGGTGCGTTGAGCGCCATACAAAGGATCTCCGAGCACAGCATGGCCTCTATCTTGGAGGTGCACGCGGATCTGGTGGGTCCGCCCTGTTTGCAAACGACATTCTACAAGAGAGAACTCCTCCTTAAAAATTTCGAGCACTTTATAGCGAGTTTGGGCCTCTCGCCCACCGTTCAAAAGAACGGCTTGCTTAATACGTTGTTTGGGGTGACGTCCTAACGGCTTATCAATGATCCCTGCACGAGGAACAGGCACGCCCAAAACAAGGGCATGATACGTTCTTTTAAGAGTTCTGTCTGCCAATTGCTCTGACAATGAACGGTGTGCAATATCGGTTTTTGCCACCATCATCAATCCGCTTGTATCTTGATCAAGGCGATGCACAATCCCAGGGCGCTTGACGCCTCCAATGCCCGACAAACTGTCTTTGCAATAATAGAGAAGAGCATTCACCAATGTCCCTGTCTGATGTCCTGCCCCTGGATGCACGACCAAGCCTGCAGGCTTATCAATGACTAATAATTGATCATCTTCATATATAATTGTCAGAGGAATATTTTCAGGACGAGGCGTATCATCAACGGCAGGGGGAAAGAACACTTTAAACTGTTCACCGCCCAAAACCGTATAAGACGCATCATCAAAGGCGCGGTCTCCAATAAAAACAAATCCTCCAGACATAAGCGCTTTGATCCGAGAGCGTGACACATCTGGACACAATGTGGCCAACGCCTTATCAAGGCGCGTGCCCTTCAACTCTGTGGGAATCTTTATAATTTGTTCTGTTCTTACTGACATTGAGAGATCTTTCTTGCGTGATTGATACTTGCTATCCATCCATCTAGCACACGTCCCTCCTCTTGGGTAGAGGGCATTTCGGTAGCGCCTATAAGATAACGCCCCAACCCTTTATCCTCAAAAGATATAATGCCTCTCCCTTCTACACCACTGCCTTCAAGATAGGCTCTATCCGTTACAATCTCTCCCAATTGCGAGAGATCAATGACACGCACATGACTCACGCCTCCTTTTTGAGTTGGAATTCCTTGCATCACAAGAGTGGCTTGATTGTTGTCGCTCATCTCAACATCCACTGTTTTATACGCATAACTGCCCTTAAAATAGCGCTGCCAAATGGGGTTAGAGTTTGCGTAGTTTGTCATGATCCACGCGGCCGAGTCTTGATTGTCTCCATTGTCCTTCAGAGGCGAGGCCATGCCTGCTGTAAAAATATGGCCCTGCGGTGTCTCATGCACAAATGAGAGAGAGGCATTATGCCCCCTTGGATAGGCACGTTGCCACTCCATGCCTCCAAAATCACTCAACGCCATCAACCATCCGCCCATGCGTTGCCTGTTTTGTCCGCCAGACACCGCAATTTCCCCTGCCACCAAAAAGCCTCCGCCTTTACGCAAATGGAGCGCATGAATCTTAGTGGGAGTGCTCGGCAAGAAAGAGCGCTTCCATGTCTCACCCAATTTTGTATTAAGCTTATAAACAACCGAATGGCGCTCTGAGATTTGTTTCTTATGTTCATATTGTGTTGCAAGATATACTGCCCCCTCTTGTCCCACCGCAATCGCCCCTGGATGGATAATATGGAGCTTTGTCTTAAATGTTTTGCTCCGCACCAATTGCCCTTTATGGGTGTAAATCCGAATTTCTGCGTGTTTCTCTGCCTCTTTTTCCAGCAAAACAATAAATTGATCTTTATGCGCAAGTACATCCACAACACGTCCTGATATTTTTATGTTTTTAAGAGAAGCGTCTGAAAACTTTCCATTAAAATCCATCGGGATAATTTGTAAAGACCTTTGCCCACTCTGATTAGAGATATGCTCTCCAAGCACCAAAAACCCATCCTCTTTCTTCACAAGCTTTAAAAGATGCGTTTGCCCAAGATTTTCCTCTGTTTGGAGAAGCACCCTCTTCCATTTTAAAGACCCTCCAAACACGGGCACACCTAACGTCACAATCTTTTCAGGCACAAGCCTACATTTTGGACTCATGCCTTGCGCCAAAGCGCCACTCACATTGAGTGGCAAAAAAAGAGATAAAAAACTGTATATGAGTATATATTTGCGCATAAATTTCTTTGACCTTTCTTAATATTACAACGAGCGACCGCGACGCGGGCTTTGCCCGAAGACTGCGTGGTTTTTGAACGAAGTTTACAATATTCTTATTGCAAACGACTGTATTTGTCTTCACATTATATCCGAACATGAATAATATGACACACTCTATCTTAGTCGCCGAGGACGAGCCCTCTACGCGCACTTTTCTTACTCTAATGCTACGCAAAGCAGGCTATGAGGTTGTGGCCTGTGAGGATGGCGCACAAGCGCTTGAGGCTTTAGAAACACGGTCTTTTTCTCTC
Organism: Alphaproteobacteria bacterium; assembly: GCA_024279035.1. Classification (GTDB taxonomy): domain Bacteria; phylum Pseudomonadota; class Alphaproteobacteria; order Micavibrionales; family Micavibrionaceae; genus UBA1850. The sequence continues at coordinate 729 of JAJRSA010000037.1, read as the reverse complement.
CTCCTCACAGATATCGTCATGCCCAATATGGATGGGATTGAGCTCACACAAAAAGCTCTGGCGCTCTATCCCACGCTCAGAGTGCTCTATATCACAGGATTTTCAGGGGTAGAATCCTCCTCTACAAAACCAGAAATTCACCGCTCCCCTATCATTCCCAAACCATTCCACATGAATGAAGTGTTGGAAAAAATCGATAAATTGCTTGAAAAGACCTAAATTTACAGATAGTGATATCTACACTGTTTAGACAGTGATCTGGGCATGACCTTGGAACACCCCCACCTCCGTTCCTCCCACAAGGTTATCGTCCAGATCTTTATTTTTTCAAGAGGGCGCGTAGCTCAGTGGGAGAGCACCTCGGTGACATCGAGGGGGTCGTAGGTTCAATCCCTACCGCGCCCACCATTTATCCTTTTATCCACATTCGTTATCATTCATCATTAACCGCAAGACCATTGCAAATCAAAGGTCTAAATTCCACTTATGGTTTTTTCTATTCATCTTTATTCGTTTACAACCAGAAAAATTGTGGGTATATTTTAGGGGTACAAGCAATATGCTCCCCAATGGATGTACCCACAATGACCCTAAGAACCTGTTTAAAATCTTTTTAGTATTAACACAGCGAAAGCAAGTGTTACCATTTGCAAAGATGTATTAAGTTTTCTTTCGCAATTTTTCCAAAGTCTTCGGCATTTTTCTAGCCATGCAAAAGATCTTTCAACG
>JAJRSA010000036.1 GCA_024279035.1 Alphaproteobacteria bacterium | reverse complement strand
TATCTAGCTATAAAACCCATTCTAGGAGGAGAAATAACACTTTTAAGCATTATGACTATCGTAGGGCACTTCGTTATTTGGTTCACTATCGCTTTTTTTCTGATGGGCTGGATTTATCGTGTCTGTGTCCGTCGATTGGAGGTTAATGGTGGTTAATTTTCTTTATATGTGGGCGCTCTTAAAGGTGAATATGAAGTCTGCATTATCCCTGCGAGCGGTTTATGTAGTCCGCACTTTCTTTGGAATTGCTCAGCATAGTGTTTATATTTGTATGTGGTTTATCATGTTTGAAACCGTGCCAAGCATTGGGGGGTGGGCAATAGAACATGTTCTATTGGCTTATGGAATAGGGATTGTTGCATGGGGAAGTGTTGCATTTTTTGCCTTTGGATTAAGAAGTCTTCCCCGACAAATTGATAATGGTGAACTTGATGTGTATTTGACACAACCGCGCCCTCTTCTCATCAATATTGCGATGGGAACATCTCAGGCGTCTGGACCTCCAGAGATCCTTTTTGGTATCGGTGTTTTAATAATCGCAGGATGTATGACTCATGTGTCTGTTTTTCTTCTGTGTTTAATGGTTATTTGTGCGACATGTGTTTTTGGAAGCATGGTCTTAGCTTATGCATCTTTAGGCTTCTGGTTGAAAGATTTTCATGGAACGTCTGAAGAAGTTACGGTGAATGCTTTTATTGTTTCTAACCGCCCCGAAGCCATTTTTGAAGGGTGGCTCCATATTATTGTTATCACCATTGTACCTGTGACTTTTATGACCTACCTCCCCATAGAGTTTCTTCTCACACATAAATTATCAGCTCTCTTGGGTGTTCTTTTGGGCGTTATAGGGTGTATGTGTATCTCGTACCTTATCTTCAAAACGGGATTGCGTCGTTATGAGTCAGGAAATCGCTTTGGGGTGCGCGGTTAAAATCTACATGATTTTTTAAGAGTTTTCCTATATGATTTTGCCTTAAGAGACACGACTGTGTCTCCGTCCCGTATGGGACGAAGCCTACGTGGCGTTTGAACGCATATATAACAAGGAACACTTATGGATCTGGAACATATTACAGGAGAAATTGAAAAGAGAATTCAACTTGTCCCTCACATTAAAGCAAAGGTCACATTCGATTTTGGAGAGGATGGGCGCATTTATGTTGATTCAAATGAAACGCCTGCCCTGATCTCTCATGAAGAAGAAGACTCCGATGTCACATTAAAATGTTCTCTGGACACCTTCCAAGGGTTTTTAGAGGGGAAAAAAGACCCTAACATTGCGTTTATGATGGGGCAATTAAAGATTAGTGGGTCAATAGGATTAGCGCTTAAATTAAACTCAATTCTCGAGGATTGAACGAATCTCCATCGCAATTTTGTCTGCCGAATCTTCTTTTTTGTACAATCCCAATAAATCTCCTGCAGGATTAAGAAAATAAATATACGAGGAATGACTCATCATATAATCAGTATAGTCAGGATCTTCCGTTTTGGCGGCATAAACTTTGAACGAGTCCATCGCTTTATCCACTTGCGCTTCTGTGCCCGTCAAACCGATAAAGTCCTCTCCAAAATTTTTGAGATAGGGTTTTAGAATGTCTGGCGTATCTCGTTCGGGATCAACAGAGATAAATAGAGGGTAAATCTGATCCGATAACACTCCAATGGTCTCCAGCGCACGCGCCATTTTTTGAAGCTCTGTCGGGCAAATTTCTGGACAAAAAGTAAAGCCAAAATACACAAGCTGATATTTATCAGTATAGTTTTTTTCTGTCACATTTTGACCCTCATGGTCAATCAATGAAAAAACAGGGTGAAAACTTGGAGCCACGATTGCAGGTTTTTCTGAGATAGTCGAGACGGAGGATTTATTGGTATTCTTCCACACAAGCCCCAATCCTGCGCCAATAAGAATAAAGAGAATCGATTGTGCAATGCGTTTTATATTCATGTCCTACATATAGGGCAATTTTTATAAAACCTCAAGCATTTCTGCAACAAGCGGATGACGCACTATGTCTGCGGATTGCAATTCAACCACAGAGATATTGGGAGATTTTTTAAGGCGGTTCGAAATATCAGACAAACCTGACATACCTGTCAACAAATCACTTTGTGCTGGATCTCCTGTCACAACCATAGTGGAGTGCCACCCCAAGCGAGATAAGAGCATTTTAAGTTGTATGTACGTACAATTTTGAGCCTCATCAATCACCACAAAGGCATTATTGAGTGTCCGTCCCCGCATAAACCCAACAGGCGCAATTTCAATTGTTCCTTCATCCATATAGTGACGCACTTTCTTCCCGCCCAAACGATCGCCTAGAGCATCAAAGAGAGGGCGCAGATAAGGCGCCATCTTTTCTTCCATGTCTCCTGGAAGATATCCAAGAGATTCCCCAGCTTCCATTGCAGGACGAGAGAGAATAATACGTTCAACCTCTCCTTTTTCCAGAGCATCCACCGCAGCTGCAATGGCAAGATAAGTTTTTCCTGTCCCCGCAGGCCCCATGGCCATGGTAAGGTTATAGTCTTTAATGGCTTGCATGAGATGTGCTTGCCCCTCAGAACGAGGCTTAATCGTTTTCATATATTTCTTATCACGATTATTATCAATTTCATCATCAAGAGGATGCCATTTTGCGCCTTTACTCTGGCCTTTGTCAAAAAACACTTTCTCCTGTCCGCCTTTGATAGAGTGAAGATGCTTTGCCTGTTTTGTATATTTGTGTGATTTTTTAGACATGAGTATTCATCCTTTCAGGTGAGGCGTTAAAAAAAACGCAGCCCATAAGGGGCTGCGTGAGGAGAGAGGTAGAGTAAACGGGAAAAATCCATCGCCGTCATCATCTGGTCTATAATGGTAAGACCACAGGGCGGTGCGGAGGGGATCTAAACTATCCCAAAATTCGTATTGTCTATGGAGCGTCAAGGAGAATCCTTGCTGTTGAAATAACTAGAACCAGTCTAGCATAGTTTATAAAATATTCAAAATGGAGCTTAAAAAACTGTATAAATTGAGTAATAAATACGGTAGGGAAAGTATTATATACTTTGATGAGAGTGAGCTTAAGGCTAATACGGGTCGCTTGGATGGGTGGGCTGTTCGTGGCAAAAAATCTATGCTGATGTCAAAGGAAAGCGGGAGAAAAGAACCAATTTGCTCATGGCGCAACGCAAGAAGATATAGTCATTTTTATTACCCAAATACAGCCCCGATTTTAACCCCATTGAACAGTCTTTCGGAGCCATGAAAAAAAGAAGACAGGGAAGACGTACTTTTCCACCATAAGATTTAAAGTCTGGGTGTGGAGGCGTTGAATCTGATCTTCATAGCCATCACATAAATCTGCAACTAAAAAAGTCATTGTAGATTCTTTTCTTCAATTTTAGCGTTTTTGTTATTGATGTTTAACCATAGTCTTTAAGTTTGCGTCTTTTGAATGTCATAAGCGCTGGCCTATCATAACCACTGAAAGAGAGTCTAAAGCGACGTATGGCAGCACTAAAAGTTAACCCATTTTTTTCAAGAATCCAAAAAATAATAGTTGATGTAAGAACAAAACCAAAAGTGATCCAACGAAAATATAATAATAGGAGGAAAAACGAAAGAGAGGCGCGTGCGTCAAAACCAAAGAAGCGGACAGGGCGCATAGAATTTCTCCATCTCCAATCGAGTTGTTCTTGTTGTTCTTGTATTTGATTAGCTACCATCGTCTTTTACTTATATCCTATAAAGATTACCAAATCGTTAGTGACCACCGCCACCGCCTGTCATAAGGAGGTAATGGCGTTTGCTAATGATCTTGTTTTCAAACTCAATTGTCGCAGACTTTGTCATAGTTTGACCATAGGAGGGAATAAGGCGTTGGATTTCATTTGTCCAATCATCAATTCCCATATCTAAAAGTTTTTCTCTAATCTCTTCAGGGAAAACCATCCACTCTCTAATCCCAATACGTCCTCCTTCAACACGAGGTACAAGAGCTTGTGTGACAATCATACGCAATGTTTCTACGAGCGCGTAGGCACGCTCTGTACGTTCTTCTTTTTCAAAGGTTCCAATCATCCTTTTGATCGTTGAGGCTACGCCGATTGTATGGGTTGTTGTATAGACAGCATGCCCTGTTTGTGCAGCTTCAATGACCGCAGATATGGTTTCTCGATCACGGGCCTCCCCAATCAGAATAATATTTGGCTTACGACGGAGAGCGTTTCGAATGCCCGCTGAAAAATCAGGGAGATGTCGTGGAATTTCTGTTTGAGCAACAAGGGAGCGAGGGCTTTTGATTGAATCATATGTGAATTCTATAGGAGATTCATAGGTAAGCATTTTTCCACATCCATGGGGTCGCTCAAGAATCATACGGTTTCCCGCAGCCAAAAGGGTTGATTTCCCAGATCCTGTTGGCCCTGTAATAATAACCATTCCTTGACGAGGCGCCCAATTATCTATGATGTGTTGTTCAACACCCAGATCTTTTAAATAAGGAGGATCTGTTGGAAGAGAGCGCATTGTAATTTGAGCCGCATCTCGTCCTTGGGCTTGAATAGCTGTAATATTAACACGAAACCGAATACGACTATAACGATCAGGGCGAACTTCATACGAGATATCTAAATCTTTTCCAGAGGCTAAACGTGCAGAGGCATCCGCCCCATAAATCCTAGCAAGAAAAGAAGCCATATCAGACGAATCCATAGCACGATAAGTTGCAGGATAAAGAATCCCAGAAATATCGTTATAGACAGGACGGTCGCTTTGTATCGTAATATCGGATGTCCCTTGCTTTACGCACCATTCAAGGAGAGAATCTACATGTTCTTCACGAAAGCGATCGGGTTCATCTGGATATATGTTCCCTGCCGCATCCCCTTTAATGAGGCTTATCGGCTTGCGGGTTGCCATTGTTGTGCTCCAGGGATAAAGACGGGTTTTCCAGTAATTTCAACGGCACGATCGCCTATACGCATTTCTTCTCCACCCCCCGTGATTCCACGGTCTGTTTGAAGCGCATAAGGAGAAGATACCATGTTTTGTGCTAATAATTTTCTATATCTAATCATTCCCTCGTAATCTGTAACAAGAGCATTAAGATCTTGTTGGAAGATTTCATCGGCCTGACTATACCCTTCATTCCACCCTATATTTGTATTAATTTCCCACATTTCTATTTCTTCGGGCGTTTTTGGGAGAAGAATAGAGGGTGGCTCTGTAACTTCACCCCAATCTCTTTCAAGATACTGTCTCCATGACCGTGGAGTTGATATAAACTTCGCATTTTTATTGATGTTATATATTGTATCCGAGACAGCTGCACGTTGTCCGTCTCCTTCAATGATCATTGCATCAAGAGATTCGGATATAATTGGAGGCTCAATAGTAAAACCAGACGGGGCAGGAATAAGAAGCTGTCTGAAATCAAAGACTTTATCCAAATAAGCCGACTTTGTTTTTAGATCCGCACGAATTTGGTAGGTTCGAAAAGAAAGCCCCGCACGTGCACCGTATGAAACAGCAGCTTCTTTAATGGCGTCTATTCTAATATCTAAGGGGAGCGTTTTTGTTACATCTCCAAAAGGACCTTCATATCGCCTTATTGATATGTCATGAAGTGTTGGTGGTTTTGGAGAGGCTCCAGAATTTGCTAATACTCTATTGAAAGGCGTAGCAATAAACACAAGGGAAAGAACACTCAGCGTTAATATAGATTTATGACATTTTTCTAACATATAATTTCTTTTTTACTCTTTAGCTTTTACAGAGGATCAAGTTGTGAGAGAACAGATCTGTACTTTAATTCTACAATTTTCTTTTTCGAGTCAACATGGACGTCGGCACGTGTCCCAAGCTGTAACCCAATGCTTCTCAAAACATCAAAAATGGGCTTATTCTCTATATCAAGAGAGATGACAAGCTCATTGGCAGGAGATCCTCCCAAGACAGAAAATGTGTAGCTTGCTCTATTGCTTACAGTCTCAAGAATATTTTCCACAGGTCCAACCCAATTAACAGTCATGCCCCTTTTAAGTTCCGAGGGAATAGCGTGAACTGGATGTTCAGTCGCGTTTGGCGTCCGCATTTGCTCAATAGATGCGAGGGTCTCGAGAGCAATTGATGCACGATCCGCTGCTTGTGCAAGCAGGGTTGAGACTTTATCAGGGTCGGCAACAACTTGAGGGCTGTTATAAAAACCTCTCTTTGCAGCGCATGCATTTATAAGTAAGAGAGAAGATATAAGAAGTAAGAGAGTACTGTTTTTCATGAACGTAAACCAAATTTAATTTATAATGCTATCAGGCATTATCACTAATCTTCAAGCATAAGACAAGAAACCTTTTTATTTTTTCGATATTTATTGTGCACTATTGATGAGTCCGTGTGTTTTCATCGCGTCATATACTTTTTTTCGATATGTATTACCTAGGCTTGGTGTCCGAGAATGATAATAGGCGATTGATCTGGAAAGAGAGTTCGTTTCTTTCATATGTTGCCCTAAGATCCAAGCGGAAACACCCATATTTGTACACGCATCATTTTGTATCCAATTTTTCGCTGTCCGTTGGTCAACCCCCCAATAGCTTGCAAGTTGGGGAACCCAAAGTGTGTTAATTTGCATTGGGCCTAAATCATGTGTTCCATTAGAATTTCTAACGGCTTGTCCAACCGTACCTCCTTCAACACTTAATATACCGATCATAACGGCAGGGGGAATGTTATATGTTTGCGCAGCTAGTAACAAGCATGCTGCAATTACTTTTGTCATTCTGACGCACCATCTTCATTTTTTTACTAAAGAAAGACATGGGGCCTTGAGACTCTTGGGAAGATTGATTGTTTTGAATAGCGGATGTTTCATCTGCTTCTGGTGTGTTTTGTGCCTTTATTTCAGAGGGATGGAGGGGAAAGGTCTCATCAGTTTGTGTGGTTTTTTGAACCACATCAGAAGATCCCACAATTGAGTGTGTAAGAGTCTTAAGCATGTCCATGCGCTGATCAAACATAATCCAAACAGTATCAATAGATAGGGAGTTTTCTTCTCGTTCTTTATCTCCCATGGCCATAATCCTTGCCATTTCAGAAAAGTGACATTGGCTATACATCATAATAACAGTATTAAAAATTTGAATATGGCTCGTGTTATCTTGAGGTGACTCTGTAGATATAAGTTCTTTCTTGATATCATCAACTTCACTCTGGATACGCGTTATAATTTTTTTAAGTAATTTATTGGGATCTTCTCCAAATGGAAAGGCAGAAACGGCATTGATAAGAGGGACTATACCCATAATATTTTGCAAGGTTAATTGTGTTTTATCATGTGGTGCTTTATGCGCAGGGAGATTCTCTAGCCTCTCTGTTCCCTCTGGCATGGACGAGAAATGATTGGAGAAGGTACGAATGGTTTCAAAGGAGGATGTAATTCTTTCAATGTCTTCATCTTTGAGGACTTGCCCCGTTAATTGATATGTATTCGAAATAACGGGACTTAAGATTGCGGCCAGACTAACTTGAAGATCATCTGAGTCGGGGTCTTGGGTTTCAAGATCTAGCTTTTCTGATATCGCAGAGCTTGCTTTTGTTATGTTTGTTAAAAGTTTGGCTACAAGCCCTGCCTGTTCCATGTTTGTTAGAAGATTCTGTGCCTGCCCCGTCATGACAGCGCGCGTAGCCACTTCATTAACAGATGTAAATAAAGGAGCCCCTATTTTTTCAAAAATTTGCAGTAAAAATTTGTTTTTATTATTCATACTGTTTTTACCCTCGTCTCTATTATTTATTGGATGTATTTATTGAATGTCGCTCAAGAGATCCTCTATTTGTTTAGGGCGACCCCGTACGATTTTAACTGACCCTTCTTTGCTCCTATATATCAGAAAAGGAGTTACGTCCAGATTCCATTTTTGCATAAGAGCCATATTTTTTTGCACTTTTTTTGTATTGTATTTTTCATCGATAGGGAGTGCAAATTCATCTCCATCAAGATGATCAAAAAAACTTTTTTTCGGGGTTGGAGAATCAATGAGCTTTGCAGCCTCATAGAGACTATCTTTTCCTAAAATTCCTACAGGGAGTAACCGTGTTCTTATTTTTCCTTTTTCATAAGATTTTGTAGCTCTCAAAGTATCAATAAACTGATGACAGTGCGGGCATTCTGGGTCAACAAACGCATAAACTATAGGGGCGCTACTGAGGCCTATTTCAATCCAGTGAGCAACTTGAATATCAGCAAGAAGCTGTTCGGAAGAGGAAGAAGGATCTATGGGGGTACTTTTAGGAGAAGGTAAAGGAGATTTTATAGCTGATGGCGTTTTGGGAGGCAATACATTAGGTGTTTGTGAAGTATTCTTTTGGACTTTCTTGCTCTTCATTTCTTGTGCCAGATACTCAGGATTACTTTTCATGAGACGGTCAATTTGTGTGGCTGTGACCATTTTCCCATCCCTATCCAACAGAAGGCCAACAATATTAGCTTCTTGGTTTGGTGTGACGTATACATATTGTCTTTGCCCATCTTTAACAGTCATCCACCCATCTAACCCCAGATCATTTCCCATATAGCTCACCTGTGCCCCCCCATTCGCAAGAGCTTGTACATAGCTTGGCATAGCAGGCGTTTGGGCAAAGGCGTGTATATTTATAAAGGAGAAAAAAGATACAATAGAAATAAAGAAAATCTTCAACATCAGGAGTCCTGTCAATTGGAATTAAAACTATAACGATTTTAGTCACAAAGCTATCGAGAGTCCAAGGGCAATCGAGGAAGAATCACGAAAAATCTTTAATTAAAGGCATTCTTTCTGTAAGCTAACACCACATTTGAGTTCAAAAAGGAGAGTCCCATGGAATTTATGACAGGTTTAATAGGTATTATTGTTCTTTTGGTGATTTTTGCCATTATTTTATATAATCGGCTCGTTGCGTTGCGCCAAACACGGAAAACTGCATTCTCTGATATTGATGTTCAGCTCCAACAACGTTTTGACCTTGTTCCAAATTTGGTGAAAACGGTTAAGGGGTATGCCGCACATGAAAAGGAAGTTTTTGAAAATATAACAGCCGCCCGTGCGGGTGTTGGCAAAGCTCAAACAGAAGGAGATCGCTTGAAAGCGGAAGGGGCCCTGGGGGGCGCTCTCCTTAATTTGTTTGCTGTGGCTGAAAATTATCCAGACCTCAAAGCCGATACGAATTTTCAAAAGCTTCAAGATGAATTGTCTGATCTTGAGAATAAAATCTCAGCGGCCCGTCGTTTCTTTAATAACGCCACTAATGAGTTAAATACCTCTATACAACAATTTCCAAGCAATTTAATTGCTAAGAATTTCGGATTTCAAATAGAGGAATTTTATGAACTTGACGACGCACAAGAAGATGCTATTCGAGGCGCCCCTGATATACAATTTGGATCATAACTAGATCCTTATGGCACGTGGTCTAAAAACCCATATTTGGAATAACAATATATGGTCTATGGCGTTTTTGGCCATCTACCCCTTAATTATGCTTGGATTGTTATGGCTTGTAGGTGTCGTGATTGGTGGGGGTCTTGCACCAGCAGGGGTTGATCGCCAAGCCATGGCATTTGCACATGGAAATAATATTGTTTTGACCTATTGGCCATTGATGGGCACAGCTGTGTCCTTGTGGTTTGTGGTGTCCTATTTCTTCCATACGAAAATGATTAGTAAAATGGCGCATTCTCATACTGTGACCCGCGCCCAAGAGCCAGAACTCTATAACCTGCTTGAAAATTTATGCATTAGTGTCGGAATGACAATGCCCACGCTTCATGTAATTGAAAGCCATGCCCGTAATGCTTTTGCCAGTGGTGTGAATGAGAAAAGCTATACGGTCACCGTGACACGAGGGCTTTTGAATTCCTTGCGCAAAGATGAGGTTGAGGCTGTGCTTGCCCATGAACTTACCCATATTCGCAATCGGGATGTGCGTCTTTTGATGATTTGTATTATTTTCACAGGGATGATTGGCTTTGCGGCTCAAATGGTTTGGTCTTCTGTGCGCTATAGTCTCTTTATGCCCAGACGAAGTAGAAACGGGCGCAATAACAGCGTTTTTATTTTCATTGCTATTGCGGCCATTCTCTGGATTGGCTATTTAGCCACTCTTTTTACGCGCTTTGCCCTCTCCAGACGGCGAGAGTATATGGCAGATGCAGGCTCTATTGAGCTCACTAAAAACCCAGACGCAATGATGCGCGCACTCACACGGATTGCAGGTATGGATCGTATGAAACAGACAAGTGCTGATATCCAAATGATGTGCGTTGAAAACACGCTTCCCTTTTTAGGCCTGTTTAAGACACACCCTCCGATCAAACAGCGCATCCAGGTTATATCAGAGATGACCAATACCCCTATCCCCGACATAGACCCACACATCCCCTCAACCTCTCAAACCCCTTTCTCAACTCCGCATGAACGTACAAACTGGCTGTCCAGAGAGCGCCGTTTTAGAAAGGGGAAGAACCCTTGGGTGAAATGATTTGTAAAGTTTTTAATGAAGTGTTCTGACGTTGAGAACTATACTCAAACCCATCATTTGTTAATTTACTAACTAGATGAAGAATAATATCACCTCTTTCTGATGACGATAAAACAGGAAGCATGGCATTAAATGTATCAGTGACCCATTCCATTTGGTGCTTGGCCTGATTTTCAACACGATCAGATGTCTTGGCTAAGTTATGTTTATCATGCCTATGGGATAAACCTGTCCCTGTGATTATAGCTCTATGTTCATATGTGGCACCAATTTCTTCCCCATATTCCCTGAGTTTTTTCATGATCCCATAACAATACTTTGTTTTCTCTTCTTGTGTATCTATATGGCTTGGATTTGAGAGTTGTTTTGCTTGATATTCTACAAAATACGAGAGAAAATCTGGCTTTATTTTTTGCAAAAAATAGGGATCAGAAACATCAAAAACAACAGCACTATCATTTAATTTGTCAGGAAAAGCTCCTCCTTGTGCAAGAAAACAAGATATCCCTAAAGACTCAAAATGTTCTTTTATAGGATTTAAAGGATGCTGTGTGAGGGCTTTTGAATGTGAGGTATCTTTATCCCAAAGTGGATAATTATCCAGTCTAAATGCAATATTAGGATCTGTACTAAAGCCTGCTTCTTTCATAGCCTGTAATGTTTTTATATCATACCCCCAGCCAGGAGAAAAAATATAAGGCTCCCTATTTCTTTTTGTAAAGGCATCACCATCACCTGCATGAAATTCTTTAGATGTTTTTTTGTGTAAGTTCCATTCCGTAAGGTAAGAGTGGCTGAATTGACCACCTTGAGAGACGCCACAATTTACGAATCCAAAGCGCCCAAATGTCAATGAACTTATGATGCTTACATAAGGTTGATGTGTCTCCAAAATAGCGTTTTCGAAGGCACAGGATGCTTGGATTGGGTGAGTCTGTGACATGTTATGTTCTCTAATTTTACGCAGACGATAAAATATTTACGTAAAAATATCAAGAGCGGAATTATCGCCCTGTCTTGTACGGTTTTTGGACACGTACAAAAGCCTCGGGGAATTCTTCGTACTTTTGGATGATGCGTTCAATTGATCCATCATTTAAGAGTTCTTGAAGGGTGACGTTGATCATACGATGAAAGGCAAGATCATTATGGGGCAGGCCAACGCTCACAGGAAAGATATTGATGGGGGCGCTGTGATCGAGCATTTTAAGGAGATTAGGATTGGTTTTCTCATAATTTCTAAACACAGAGGGCTCAATGAGGGATATATCAGCCTTTCCTGCCTCGACTTCTTTTAAGAGCATCGAATAATCATTCATTTGTGGCATAGAAACTGTGGAGGCTTTAGGGAAAACTTGGCGCGCTGTTACGGACGAGAGTTCTCCATCTAAAACAGCAATTTTATACTTAGGATTGTCTACAATACGAATATCTTGATCAAATCGAGTGTCCTCCTTTTTTGTCACTGCATAGAGGGGCGTATAGAAAACAGGGAGTCCAAAATCGATGAATTTAACACGGGCGCTACTATATCCAATTGCACTACAAATCATATCATAGCGTCCCGTATGAAGGCCTTCTACAATTGTTCCCCATCCACTTTCCTCTGCCCAGACAATTTTGAGATCAAGCCTTTGTCCAACCTCTTCCATCATGTCATAAAACATGCCCGAGAGCCTATTGGTCTCAAGATCTTTATAAAAAACGGGAGTCCACATTGCATATCCACACCGAATTTCTCCTGTGCGGGTCACGCGCTCATAGGTGGATTCTACCGTCTTATCCTTTGCAAAAGCAGGGAGGGAGAGAAGCATGATAATCAGGGTTAAAAGAATAGTTTTCATTTTTAATTCTCGTAAAGTTTTGTAGGACACTAGCGGTTAGAGGTGGTCCTACTTTGTTGGACAGTTTTGCGGCAATGCTAAGCTCCCTTTGTTTGGGTTATGCCGCTTGTTTTAGATATTGAGGGGGTACCCCCTCAATATCTAAAACGGGATTATAAACTTCTGCTGGCGTTAGTCC
>JAJRSA010000035.1 GCA_024279035.1 Alphaproteobacteria bacterium | reverse complement strand
TCGTTGAAAGATCTTTTGCATGGCTAGAAAAATGCCGAAGACTTTGGAAAAATTGCGAAAGAAAACTTAATACATCTTTGCAAATGGTAACACTTGCTTTCGCTGTGTTAATACTAAAAAGATTTTAAACAGGCTTTTAGGGTTCATAAATGAAGCGGGGGAGGGGTTAATTATCTCTGATGGAGCTAAAATAAATGTAGGACGTGAATGTTTGACGTTCATTACATCCTGGAAACAATCCTAGATCATGAGATCCAGTTAGACCACTTGAAAAAGCACCATTTTGCCGTAAAACTTCATAACGCCCACCCGCTAGATCGCTCGTTATTGGAATGGCTTTTGATCCTGTAAGCTTTAGATTTATGGCTTCACATACTTCTTTGGATAATCTCCACACAACCAATACCTCATCCCCTGCCGTTGTTCCGATTTCGTTTCCCAGAAAGCGTAGTGGGGCATTCTTTAGTGACCAATCGAAGGTACTTCCTAAATTTTCAGCTAATTCAATGGGGGGATATATTTTATGAATACCATCTATGGGGTTAAAAATCCCAACAGATCTCCCTGTACCTGTAGAACTCCCATTCAAGACGGTCCCATTTTCATTATAGGCGCTATCATCAAAGCGGACTTGATCTACTTTGTTGAGTGTATATTGCCGTAAAACAAAGGTTCTAATAAGCGCTTCCTGCTGAAAAAACTCTGCAATTTTCATTTCTTGTTTTTCCTTATCAGCATTGCCTCCGCCTCTGCCTGATTGCGTGACAGCGTAGGAAAGTGCTGCAAAGAGTGCCACAGCAATGAGTATAAGAAATAAAACATTGCCTTGTTGTGTCTGGTGTTTATCCTTGAGCGTAGTGCTCCCCATATCCATATCCATAAGTGTGTAATTCCTTTTATTCAGCCTATCATATAAAAGACTCACTTCATAATTAGTTATGGGTCATCCCTAGTTGAGTGTGCATCCCGTACGGAAAAAGTTGCGACTGGCGTGATATTAATAAAATATTAAAGAGTCTGAGGTATCCTTTAAGCATAGATATAAAGGAGAAATCTAATGAATGCTCGTGTACATAGATTAAAAGTGTCTGGAGGAATGGAAGTCTTTCCTCGAGAAGGCTATGGCGGACGGATGAATGAATTGGGTTTATCTACGGTAGCTCAACCTCAAATGAGCTTAGTGAGTCATTATCGCAATGTGGAGGGGCAACCTGTCGAGGAACGTAGAGGTTTAGATCGAGCGTTTGGACCGTCTGTGAACTCAGATCTTAATTATATCAGCCAAACAGATTTTAATCCAATGGCTGTTTCTTTAGAAGAGGGAGAGCCATGCATTGAAGGAAATATAGGGACTATAGACCTTTAACATTTTAATAATAGAATTCTACGCAAAAGAATGATAGAACCCTCGCATTAACAAATGTGAGGGTTTTTTCATGATTATTGGTGTACCAAAAGAGATTAAAGCTCAAGAACATAGGGTAGGTCTTGTCCCTTCTTCTGTTAAGGAATTCATTGCGCACGGGCATAATGTTCATGTGGAAACGAATGCGGGAGCTGGGATTGGGTTTTTTGATGAAGAGTATCGTGAGGCAGGCGCTAAAATTTTAGGAACGGGGCAGGATGTATTCCAAACTGCTGGCATGATTGTAAAAGTAAAAGAACCTCAACGACAAGAATGTTCTCTGTTACGAGAGGGTCAAATTCTATTTACCTATCTTCACCTTGCTCCAGACCCTAAGCAAGCACAAGCGCTTATTGACTCAAAATGTGTGGCCATTGCGTATGAAACAGTCACGGGAGAGAATGGAAAAGGCTTACCTCTTCTTGAACCAATGAGTGTTGTCGCTGGACGTTTGGCAACGCAAGAAGGTGCTCATTTTCTACAAAAGCACTGCCGAGGACTCGGACGCTTAATGGGAGGGGTTGTGGGTGCTAACCCTGCGAAGGTTCTTGTGATAGGAGGAGGGGTCTCTGGATTTAATGCAGCGGAAGTGGCTGTGGGGATGGGCGCAGATGTAACCATTCTTGAGCGCTCGGAAGAAAAAATAAAGTTTTTAAAAGGACATTTTGGACAAAAAGCAAAGATTTGTTTTTCAGAGGAAGAGATATTACGCGCTCTTCTCAAAGAGTCTGATCTTGTGATTGGGGCTGTGTTAGTCCCAGGAGCTTCTGCGCCTAAACTTGTGACACGAGAAATGCTTAAAACCATGAAGAAGGGGGCTGTGATGGTGGATATTGCTATTGATCAAGGGGGATGCTTTGAGACCAGTCACCCGACAACACATAATGCACCTATTTATGAAGTAGACGGGATTGTCCATTATTGTGTGGCGAACATGCCTGGGGCTGTGCCCTTGACCTCTGCCTTAGCTCTCAATCACGTTGTCTTGCCCTATGCCTTGAAACTTGCAAATCAAGGCTGGGTGGCTTGTATGAAAGAAGATCCTAACTTTAGAGCGGGATTAAATGTGTGTCATGGAGAAATAACAAATAAAGATGTTGCACAGTCCTTAAAAATGGACTACATACATACTCCGTCGCACTTGGCGACATGAGCTACTACACAAAGCGGGCGTAGTTCAGTTGGTTTAGAACGCCGCCCTGTCACGGCGGAGGTCGCGGGTTCAAGTCCCGTCGCTCGCGCCATTTTTTATATGTTTTATCACGTTCTGTCATCCTGAACTTGTTTCAGGATCTGGTAAATATATATACGAGATCCTGAAACAAGTTCAGGATGACAGTGTGTGTTATTATTTTCGATTCTTAATGAAAATCACTGTAACAAGGCTTGATATATATCTTTATTTCATATAGATATGACGCGAAATAAGTATAGAATACTGGTGTCATGGCTTCAAACGCATTTTTATTAGAATATCTGCCGATTGTAATCTTTCTGTGTATCGCAGGGGGGATGTCATGTGTGATGCTTTTGTTTTCCTTGTTGGTCTCCAAAAGGAATCCTGATCCAGAGAAAAATGCAGCCTATGAATGTGGATTTGATGCGTTTGAGGATGCACGCTCTAAATTTGATGTGCGCTTTTATCTCGTGGCAATTCTGTTTATTATTTTTGATTTGGAAGTGGCCTTTTTGTTTCCGTGGGCGGTGACGCTTGGAAAAATAGGGATGTTTGGTTTTTGGTCGATGGTGATCTTTCTTGGTATTTTAACTGTTGGGTTTATCTATGAATGGAAGAAAGGAGCGTTGGACTGGGAATGACACATGACCGCCACATCATAGATGCTCCAAGCGCTCCGCTTCAAACAAAAGTGAGTTTTCCTCGCCCTGAGGAGCAAAATATAGCGCCAGCAGCTTTGGCTGAGGCGCTGAAAGATAAGGGTTTTGTGCTGACGTCTACGGATAAGCTCTTTGACTGGGCACGCACAGGCTCTCTTTGGCCAATGACGTTTGGCTTGGCGTGTTGTGCGGTGGAGATGATTCATGCCTATATGAGTCGCTATGATCTTGATCGCTTTGGGATTATTCCGCGTCCATCCCCTCGACAATCGGATGTGATGATTGTGGCGGGGACGTTAACCAATAAGATGGCACCAGCTCTGCGCCGTGTGTATGATCAGATGCCTGAACCTCGGTGGGTGATTTCGATGGGATCATGTGCGAATGGGGGAGGGTACTATCATTATTCTTACTCTGTGGTGCGCGGGTGTGATCGGATTGTGCCTGTTGATATTTATGTACCTGGTTGTCCGCCGACGGCAGAAGCTCTTGTTTATGGATTGCTCCAACTTCAAAAGAAAATTCAGAGAGAAGATACAAGGCTGACACGATGACGGACACGCTTCTTGATTTAGTGCAATATATTAAATCCTGCACAGACCAATCTGTACAGGATTATGAGATTGTAAGGGGCGAGTTGACTGTTACAACAGACAGAACCCACATTCATGATTTTTTGGTCTTTCTGAGAGATGATCATCGCTGTTTGTTTAAGCAGTTGGTCGATGTGTGTGGTGTGGATACGCCTGACAATGAGGAACGCTTTGATGTTGTCTATCATCTTCTCTCTTTGGTCTATAATGTACGGATACGCATTAAAATCACAACGGATGAAAACACGCCTGTTCCAACGGTTTCTGATATTTACAGCGCAGCCAATTGGGCAGAGCGGGAAGTGTGGGATATGTATGGCGTGATGTTTAGTGATCATCCTGATCATCGTCGTATTCTGACAGATTATGGCTTTGATGGGCATCCTCAGCGCAAAGATTTTCCTCTGACGGGCTTTGTAGAGCTTCGGTATGATGAAGAGAAAAAACGTGTTGTCTATGAGCCTGTAGAACTCCGCCAAGATTTTCGTATGTTTGATACTCTCAGCCCGTGGGATGGGATGACAGACGTCCAGATCCGCAAGCATCTAGAGCGTAAAGAGGAGGGGAGCGAGTAATGTCAGATCACGACGACAAAAAAGACAAAGAAACCCAAATTCGTCCCTACACAATGAATTTTGGACCACAGCATCCTGCGGCACATGGAGTGTTGCGCTTGGTGTTGGAATTGGATGGTGAGATTGTTGAGCGGGCAGACCCTCATATTGGATTGCTTCACCGTGGGACGGAAAAACTCATTGAGTATAAAACCTATATGCAAGCTTTGCCGTATTTTGATCGCTTGGATTATGTGTGCCCGATGAATCAAGAACATGCCTTTGCCTTGGCAACTGAGAAGCTCTTGGACATTCAAATCCCTGAACGGGCGCAATATATCCGTGTTCTTTTTTGTGAGCTTGGGCGTGTTTTAAATCATATCTTAAATATCACAACCTTTGCTCTTGATGTGGGGGCGATTACACCAGCCCTCTGGGGATTTGAAGAGCGTGAAAAGGGGATGGAGTTTTATGAGCGTGTGTGTGGTGCGCGTCTCCATGCGAACTACTTTCGGACAGGAGGCGTGAGTAAAGACCTCCCTGATGGCTTAATTGAGGATATGATGGCATGGACAGAAAGCTTTCCTGATACTTTAAATGATCTAGATAACCTCCTCACAAATAACAGAATATTTAAACAGAGGACTGTTGATATTGGGGTGGCTACAAAAGAAGAAGCTCTAGATTGGGGCTTTACAGGGCCAATGCTCAGAGGCTCTGGTGTGGCATGGGATTTGAGAAAATCTCAACCCTATGAAGTGTATGATAAGATGGAGTTTGACGTGCCTGTTGGAAAAACGGGAGATTGCTATGCGCGCTATCTCGTGCGGATGGAAGAAATGCGTCAATCTTTAAAAATTATGCAACAATGTTTACGCGATATTCCAGATGGCGAAATAGCTGTTGATGATCATAAAATAACGCCTCCTGCACGCGGAGAGATGAAACGTTCCATGGAAGCCATGATCCATCATTTCAAACTCTTCACAGAAGGCTACCATGTTCCTGCAGGAGAAATCTACGCCACCGTAGAAGCCCCCAAAGGAGAGTTTGGCGTTTATCTCATCGCCGACGGCACAAACCGTCCCTCTAGATGTCGTATACGCGCCCCCGGATTTTACCACCTTCAAGCTCTAGATTTCATGAGCAAAGGCCACATGATCGCCGACACTGTGTCTATTATTGGCTCTATGGATGTTGTCTTTGGGGAGATTGATCGATGAAAATATTAAAATGTGTCATCCCCGCGGAGGCGGGGATCTGGACGGGGGAAGGTAAGATAAGATTTAGAGTATAAGGCTCCGGATCCCCTTACAATTTTTTTCAAAAATTCAGGGGATGACAGTGTAGAGAGGGGAGAGGACAGAGATGGAAAAACAATATTATGTGTATCTTTTAACAAGAGGGAGAAATAGTACATTTTATGTTGGGGTGACGTCGGATTTAGTAAAGAGAATATATGAGCATAAAAATGAAATATTAGATGGATTTACAAAGAAATATGAAATAAAAACACTTGTTTATTATGAAGTTCATACAGAGATAGAACAGGCGATCAAAAGAGAAAAACGGCTGAAAAGATGGAATAGAGTATGGAAGATGAGACTGATTGAGCAAATGAATCCAGAGTGGAGAGATTTGTACGATGAGTTGATGTGACCAGATCCCCGCCTCCGCGGGGATGACAATGAAGTAAGAAACAATATGAAACCAAAATTTGAACCTAACGCAGATTATCAACCGAAAGACTTTTCGTTTAAAAGCCAAAAGAAGGTCAAGGATATTCTTGCGAATTATCCTTCTAACCAAGCGCGCAGTGGTATTATGCCTTTGCTGGATTTAGCGCAACGGCAAGAAGGATGGATCTCGAGGGTTGCGATGGATTGCATTGCAGAGGCTGTCGGGCAACCGCCTATTAAAGTCTATGAGGTGGCCACATTTTACACGATGTATAATTTAGCCCCTGTGGGGAAATACCTTGTGCAACTGTGCACGACAACACCGTGTTGGCTGTGTGGTTCGGCGGCGATTATTGAGGCGGTGGAAACTCATCTTGAAATCAAAGTGGGAGAGAGTACAAAGGATGGACTCTTTACGCTTTTGGAGGTGGAATGCCTTGGCGCATGCGTGAATGCGCCTATGGTGCAGATCAATGATAATTATTATGAAGATTTAACGGCGGAGAGTATTGTGTCTATTTTGACAGCCCTTGCTGCGGGTAAAAAACCATCCATAGGTTCTCAGACGAAACGTGTAGGCTCGATGGCGCTGTCTGGACCAACGAGTTTAGAAAAACAAGCTAAAAAAGCAGGGGTGGGTTCATAAAATGCTCCAAGATAAAGATCGCATCTATACAAATTTATATGGCTTTGAGCGTTTTTCACTCCCAGAAGCGAAGACGCGTGGAGATTGGGAGAGGACAGGGGCGCTTGTTAAAAAAGGCAAGGACTGGATTATTTCTGAGATGAAAGCCTCTGGCTTGCGTGGGCGTGGAGGGGCTGGATTTCCAACGGGTCTCAAATGGTCCTTTATGCCTGATCCAGAAAAAACACAAAAACCTCACTATTTAGTCATTAATGCGGATGAGTCAGAGCCAGGGACATGTAAAGATCGTGATATTTTACGTCATGAACCTCATAAACTCTTAGAAGGGGCTTTGATTGCAGGGTTTGCGATGGGGGCACATGCCGCCTATATCTATATTCGGGGTGAGTTTTATAATGAAGGCTCTGCGGTTGTGAAAGCGATTAAAGAAGCCTATGAGGCAGGCTTATTAGGAAAAAATGCGGCGAAATCGGGATGGGATTTTGATGTGTATCTGCATCGTGGCGCAGGCGCCTATATTTGTGGAGAAGAAACCGCTCTTTTGGAAAGTTTGGAGGGGAAGAAGGGGCAACCTCGGAATAAGCCTCCTTTTCCAGCGATGGCAGGATTGTATAGCTGTCCGACAACGGTCAATAATGTGGAAACAATTGCCTCTGTGCCAACCATTTTACGTCGTGGAGGCGCATGGTTTGCGAGTCTTGGCTCAGATGAAAAAAATACAGGCACAAAGCTCTTTTGTATTTCGGGTCATGTAGAAAATCCATGTAATGTAGAAGAAGAAATGGGGATTCCTCTCCGCGATCTCATTGAAAAACATGCAGGTGGTGTACGAGGAGGATGGGATAATCTCCTTGCTATTATTCCTGGAGGCTCATCAACGCCTCTTTTACCAAAAGATACATGTGCGACTATTCGAATGGATTTTGACTCTTTACGAGAGGTGGGCTCAGGGCTAGGCACAGGAGGCGTGATTGTGATGGATAAAAGTACGGATATTGTCTATGCCATTGCGCGCTTGTCTTATTTTTATATGCATGAGAGTTGTGGGCAATGTACACCGTGCCGTGAGGGCACAGGATGGCTTTGGCGCATTATGCAACGGATGGTGACGGGCAATGCGACCATTGATGAAATTGATATGCTTTATGACTTGACCAAGGAAATAGAAGGGCAGACAATCTGCGCGCACGGTGATGCCTCGGCATGGCCCATTCAAGGACTTATTCGTCACTTTAGACCTGAGATGGAGGCGAGAATTCTGGTATACAGAAAACAGGCAAAGGCGGCATGAGAATTCAACAGATAACACATATACGTCATTTCCGCGAAGGCGGGAATCCATTTTAGGGACATGAAGAAAGGATATGTATATATCATAACAAACAAAAAAAGAGGAACTTTATATCTTGGCGTCACATCAAATCTTCCTAAAAGAATATGAGAGCATAAAAACAAAGTTGTTGATGGGTTCTCAAAGACATATGACCTCCAAAGATTGGTTTGATATGAAGTGCATGACGAAATAAGTGAATCTATTAAAAGGGAAAAAGCGATTAAAAAATGGAAACGCCAGTGGAAGATCAGAGAAATAGAAAAGATGAATTTAGAATGGACAGATTTGTATGAGAGTTTACAGCATTAAAAGGTGGAGTCCTGCCTGCGCAGGAATGACGTGATAGGTTAGATGAGATGCCAAAGCTAAAGATAAACGGAATGCTCATTGAGGTTGAGAAAGGCACGTCTGTCTTACAGGCGGCGGAGATGCTTGGCGTTGAGATTCCTCGTTTTTGCTATCATGATAAGCTCAGCGTGCCTGCCAATTGCCGTATGTGTTTGGTGGAGCTGAAAAATGCGCCTAAACCTGTGGCTTCTTGTGCAATTGAGGCTGGAGAAGGGATGGATATTACAACCAATTCCGAGATGATTCAAAAGGCGCGCAAAGGCGTGATGGAGATGATGCTCATTAATCATCCTCTGGATTGTCCGATTTGTGACCAAGGCGGAGAGTGTGATTTACAAGATCAATCTTATGGCTATGGCTTTGATCGGTCTCGCTATCAAGAGACTAAGCGCGCCGTCAAAGACAAAGATATTGGGCCTTTGATTAAAACTGTGATGACACGCTGTATCCAGTGCACACGCTGTATACGTTTTGGAGAAGAAATTGCAGGGACGGCGGATCTCGGGCTTTTGAATCGCGGGGAAGATGTCGAAATTGGAACGTTTGTTGAAAAGGCAGTAAGCTCAGAGCTCTCAGGTAATATGATTGATATCTGTCCTGTCGGAGCTTTAACGTCTAAGCCCTATGCGTTTACAGCACGTCCATGGGAACTGAAAAAGACGGAAACCATTGATGTTCATGACGCGGTAGGATCTAATATTCGTGTCGACACAAAAGGCGGAGAAGTGATGCGTATTTTACCGCGTCTTCATGAGGGGGTGAATGAAGAATGGATCAGTGATAAAACGCGCTTTGCCTATGATGGATTAAAGAAAAACCGTCTTGATGTACCTTATGTGCGTAGTAAAACCACAGGAAAGCTTGAAAAAGCAAAATGGAGTGAGGCTTTGACCTCTGTGGCCGAGGCCATGAGAGCAACATCACCAGATAAAATTGCAGCATTTTCTGGAGATTTAGCAGATGTAGACTCTGTTGTGGCGCTTAAAGATTTAATGATCTCTCTTGGCTCACCACATATAGAATGTAGGACAGATGGCATGCGCATTGATCCTTCAACACGTGCAGGGTATATCTTTAATTCTGGGATTGCAGGCATTGAAGAGGCGGATTCACTTCTTTTGATTGGAACAAACCCTAAAATGGAAGCCGCGCTTGTGAATGCGCGTATCCGCAAAACATGGTTGAATAAGCGCCTTCCTATCTCTTTAATTGGTGAGCCTGTTGACCTGCCTTATCCCTACGAACATTTAGGCACAACGGCTCAGGATATAGAAAAATACACAGTCAAAGACTCTCAAAAGCCAATGATTATTGTCGGCGATCAAATTTTTTCTCGCACAGATGCTCTCGCTCTTCATGCCGTGTGTCGTGATCTGGCAGAAAAAATTGGATGTATTCAAGATGATTGGAATGGCTTTAATGTCCTTCATCGTCATGCAGGTCGAGTGGGGGCTTTGGATGTAGGATTTGTCTCTGCTGCGCCTATAAAAACAGAAGAAATGGACGTTGTTTATCTTCTTAACTCAGATGAGGAAAATATTATAAACAATTGTAATAAAAATGCATTTGTTATTTATCAGGGGCATCATGGAGATCTTGGCGCGCATCGTGCTGATGTTATTCTCCCTGCGGCAACTTATACTGAAAAGAATGCTTTGTATGTGAATACAGAGGGACGCGTACAGATGACTCGTCAAGCTGTCTTTCCTGTCGGAGAGGCCAAAGAAGATTGGAAAATCATCAGAGCACTTTCTGAGGAACTCGGTAAAACACTCCCTTACAATTCTCTTCTTGCGTTGCGTGCGCGCATTACGGAGGAATGGGCGCATTTTGCAGAGATTGATGTGTGCCCTCAGGAAGAATGGGGTCAGTTTGGTGTCACAGGCGTCCTTCTTAAGAGTGGATTTAAAAATACCATTGATCATTACTACATGACCAATGTCATTTGTCGTGCGTCGAAAACGATGCGCGCGTGCGTTGACAAATTTTATCCTAAAAAAACAAAGACAAAAATAAAGAAGGCGGCTTAGGTATGACTGAAACAAAAAACACCACATTAGAAGATGTTAAAATCTTTCATGAGACATACGGATTGCCCGTTAAAGATCGTCCAAATATTACAGATGAGAAAACAAATGCCTTGCGTGTAAATTTGCTTCAAGAGGAGTTGGATGAACTAAAAGAAGCATTGAAAAACAATGATGTATTGGAAACACTTGATGCTTTAACTGATCTTCAATATGTGTTGGATGGGGCTTATCTTTCGTTTGGATTGCACCCTTTAAAGCAAATTGCTTTTGATGAAGTACAGCGCTCTAATATGAGTAAGCTTGATGAAAACGGACAAGCGATTGTACGTGAGTCAGATGGGAAGATTCTCAAAGGTCCGAATTACTTTAAACCTAATCTGGATAAAATCCTGAAGGATGCAGCATAGGGATGATGTTTTTTTACACTCATATACACCCCTCCGTTGGGATGACGGGAGAGCGTAGAATATGATAGAGATTTTGATGCCTCTCTTTTGGATTGTGCTCCATATCCTCATCACCGTTGGTATTCTTCTTGTGGCGGTTGCTTATACAACGTACGCCGAGCGGAAAGTGATGGGGGCGATGCAACGGCGTCAAGGGCCAATGCTTGTAGGGCCTTTTGGTTTGCTCCAACCGATTGCGGATGGGATTAAACTTCTCTCCAAAGAAACTATTTTTCCAGAACGCGCTAATAAGCTTGTGTTCTTTTTAGCGCCCATGCTGACCTTTACGTTGGCCTTGATTGCGTGGGCCGTGATTCCGATTGATCAGGGCTTGGCAATGTCGAACTTAAATGTGGGATTACTTTATCTCTTTGCGATTTCTTCTATGGGGGTATATGGCGTGCTCATGGCAGGATGGGCGTCAAATTCTCGCTATGCCTTTCTTGGAGGCTTACGCTCTGCGGCACAGATGGTGTCTTATGAAGTGTCTATGGGGCTTGTGATTGTGACGGTCTTACTCTGTGTTGGCTCTTTGAATTTAACGGATATTATTGAAGCGCCTCGTCCATTTTGGATGCAAATTATGCTCTTTCCGATGTTCATTATCTTTCTGATCTCTATTTTGGCAGAAACCAACCGCGCTCCTTTCGATTTACCAGAAGGAGAATCTGAATTGTCTGGCGGATTCTTGGTAGAGTATTCTGCCTTTGCCTTTACGCTCTTCTTTCTTGGAGAATATGCCAACATGATTTTGATGAGTGCGATGACGTCTATTTTATTCTTGGGCGGATGGCATGTACCTTTTGGTATAGAGTTTTTGAGCTTTGTGCCTGGATTTATATGGTTTGCCCTCAAAATTTCAGCCGTGCTCTTTTTCTTTGTGTGGGCACGGGCGTCTTTTCCGCGCTATCGCTATGATCAATTGATGCGTTTGGGCTGGAAAGTCTTTTTGCCATTAAGTTTAGTTTGGGTTGTTGTGGTTGCTGGTGTTTTGATTGCAACGGGGACATTACCGAATATGGAGGCCTTCTGATGAAACAATTTTTACAAAGCCTGCTCTTGATCGAAATTTGTAAGGGCATGTGGCTCACCCTCAAATATATGTTTGTGAAGCCTCGGGTCACCATCAATTACCCTCATGAGAAAGGGCCTTTGAGTCCTCGTTTTCGAGGAGAACATGTGCTGCGTCGCTATCCGAATGGGGAAGAGCGCTGTATTGCGTGTAAGCTGTGTGAGGCAGTCTGCCCTGCTCAGGCGATTGTCATTGAAGCAGAACCTCGAGAGGATGGTTCGCGACGCACAACACGCTATGATATTGATATGACAAAATGTATCTATTGTGGATTATGCGAAGAAGCCTGTCCCGTGGATGCCATTGTGGAGGGTCCTAATTTTGAATTTGCCACCGAAACACGTGATGAGCTATTTTACGACAAAGAAAGACTCCTCGCTAATGGAGATCGATGGGAAGCGCAAATCGCTAGAAATTTAGAGACAGAGGCGAAATATAAATGATCACTCTCCATTCATTACTCAACGTCCTCTGTCATCCTGAACTTGTTTCAGGATCTGGGGAATGTAGGCATGAGATTCTGAAACAAGTTCAGGATGACGGCAGGATGATATTTGGGGGTGTTGGTAGATGATCACACCAGATATGCTTCCTTCATTGGCTTTTTATGGCTTTGCTTTTATTCTTGTGGTGAGTGCGCTTGGCGTGATTACGGCGAAGAATCCTGTGTATTCAGTGTTGCTTCTGATTCTTGCCTTTTTTAATGCGGCGGGGCTGTTTGTTTTGCTTGGGGCAGAATTTGTGGCCATGATTTTAGTGATTGTTTATGTGGGCGCGGTGGCTGTACTCTTCCTGTTTGTGGTGATGATGTTGGATGTGGACTTTAAATCATTGCGCAAAGGGGCGATGCACTATGTTCCTTTGGGGGTACTCCTTGGAGGGGTGCTTTTGATAGAGTTATTTGTCCTTTTTAAAGCGCGCTTTGGAACAGAAGTTTTTCCACAGGCTGACACGCTTCCTGAGATATCCAATACACAGCAAATAGGGGCTGTACTCTATACAGACTATATCTTTGCCTTTCAGGTGGCGGGGCTTATTTTACTTGTGGCGATGATCGGTGCGATTGTTTTAACGCACAGAACACGTCCAAATGTCCGTCGTCAGAATGTTGCAAAACAAAATGCGACCACGCAAGAGGATGCCATGGAGATACAACAAGTTGAAACAGGGAAGGGGATATGATGAATATTTTCCTCAATCATTGTCATCGCCTGAATGGTTCTAACCATTCTAGGGCGATCCAGAGAGAGATTCCCCTAGAATTGTCTGTGACAATTCAGGGAATGACAAGATGGAGGAGAGCGTATGCCATTTGAAGTTGGAATTTTGCATTATTTAACGCTTTCTTCGCTCTTGTTTACAATTGGAGTGTTTGGGATTTTTCTTAATCGAAAAAATGTGATTATTATTTTAATGTCGATTGAGTTGATGTTGTTGGCTGTGAATATTAATTTTGTAGCCTTTTCGGCTTATCTACAAGACATCTCGGGACAAATTTTTACAATGTTTATTTTGACTGTTGCCGCCGCAGAGGCCGCCATTGGTCTGGCTATTTTGGTAATTTTCTTCCGATCCAAAGGCACAATTACAGTTGAAGATATTTCAACGCTGAAAGGGTAGGGGGACAATATTATGGACTATATAGCTGTTTTTACCCCTCTTGTGACGTTTTTATTTGTGGGGCTATTTGGGAAATCCATTGGCGATAAAGCCTCTCAATTTATCACATGTGCAGGTATTATTGTGTCTGCTGTGTGCTCTGTGATGTTGTTTAATGACGTCATTCTTCACGCAAATTCTCGTATCCTTTTTCTGTCTTCATGGATTGATGTGGGAACTTTTTCTGTCGAGTGGTCATTGCGGATAGATCAACTGACGGTTGTGATGATGAATGTGATCACAATTGTGTCAGCGTGTGTGCATGTCTATTCGGTAGGATATATGAGCCATGATAAAGCTAAAGCACGCTTTATGGCGTATTTAAGCCTGTTTACCTTTGCGATGTTGATGTTGGTGACGTCTGATAACTTACTCCAACTCTTTTTTGGCTGGGAAGGCGTAGGATTAGCGTCGTACTTGTTGATTGGATTTTGGAACCACAAAGAAAGCGCAAATGCGGCCTCTATGAAAGCCTTTATCGTCAATCGAGTGGGAGATTTTGGCTTGGCACTGGGGATTATGGCCATTTTCATGATTTTTGGCTCTGTGAACTTTTCCACAATTTTTGAAAACGTACAGGCACATACAGGCGATGTGATTAAATTCCTTGGGCATGAGTTTCATGCCTTAACAGTAATTGGGCTATTGCTTTTTATTGGCGCGATGGGAAAGTCGGCTCAGCTTGGGTTGCACACATGGTTGCCCGATGCGATGGAAGGCCCAACCCCTGTCTCTGCGCTTATTCATGCGGCGACAATGGTCACCGCAGGAGTTTTCTTAGTCGCTCGTTTTTCACCGCTTTATGAATATGCCCCTGATGCGTTGATGGTTGTTACATTGGTGGGAGGGACAACAGCCTTGATTGCAGCGACTATTGCGATGACTCAGTTTGATATTAAGCGTGTGATTGCCTATTCTACGATGTCTCAGCTCGGCTATATGTTCTTTGCGCTAGGGGTCTCTGCCTATGGCGCGGCGATGTTCCATTTGATGACTCATGCGTTCTTTAAAGCCTTGTTATTCTTAGGCGCAGGCTCTGTGATTCATGCCATGTCGGATGAGCAGGATATGCGTAATATGGGTGGGCTGTGGACAAAAATCCCTGTGACGTATTGCTTGATGTGGATTGGAGGGCTGGCTCTGGCAGGTATTCCTTTATTCGCAGGGTATTACTCGAAAGATATGATCTTAGAATCTGCCTACGCAGATCACACTTGGTTTGGAGAGTATGCCTTTTGGGCAGGGATTGCGGCGGCCTTTATGACGGCATTTTACACATGGCGCTTGATGATACTGACCTTTCACGGCAAGTCTCGTGCGCCGATTGAGGTACAAAAGAAAATCCATGAGTCGCCTAAAATTATGCTTTTTCCTTTGATGGTGTTGGCGATGGGCGCAGTTTTCTCTGGAGCGTATTTCTATGACGGTTTTGTGGGAGAGGGGAGAACGCATTTCTGGGAAAGCTCACTCCATGTTCTGCCTGAGAATGATACAATTGAGAATGCTCACCATGTGCCTGAATGGGTCAAGAGTCTTCCTCTCGTCATGGGGGTGAGTGGGATTGCACTTGCTTATGTATTCTATCTGTTTTTTCCAGTGTTACCGTCGATTTTTAGAAAGATATTTATGCCGTTTCATCTCCTTTTTTACCGCAAATGGTTTTTTGATGAGATCTATAATGTGTTTTTTGTCAAAACAGCACGCGGTCTGGGGAAACTTTTTTGGAAGCGCGGAGATAAAGCCCTCATTGACGGTTTAGGCCCAGATGGATTATCCTCCTTGTCACACCGTATTGGACGGCGTTTGGGACAGATGCAAACTGGATTTATTTATCATTATGCCTTTGTCATGGTGGTGTCTGTGGTGGGATTATTGAGCTGGGTCTTTCTCCGCACAAATGGAGGGATTCTATGATGGATATGCCTCTTTTATCGCTTCTGGTGTTTCTCCCATTGATTGGCGTGTTGTTTCTCTGTCTCATTAAAGGCGGACAAGAGACAATTGCAAAAAATGCGCGCCATACAGCGTTATTTACCTCTCTTTTTGTTTTGTTGCTTGCCCTGATGCTTCTTGTGCAATTTGACCCGAGCGACGCAGGGTTTCAGTTTGTTGAACAACTGACATGGATGCCCTCTCTTGGTCTCTCTTATCATTTGGGTGTAGATGGCATATCGCTCTTTTTTGTGGTGCTCTCCGCCTTTTTAACGCCTGTGTGTATTCTGGCGAGTTGGACGTCTATAAAAACCCGTGTCCGAGAATATATGATTGCCTTTTTGGTGCTTGAGACCTTTATGATCGGGACATTCTTAGCCTTGGACTCTTTCTTGTTCTATGTATTTTTTGAGGGCGTGTTGATTCCCATGTTCCTGATTATTGGAGTTTGGGGCGGAGAGCGCCGTGTCTATTCAGCCTTTAAATTGTTCCTCTATACATTGCTCGGCTCTGTCGTGATGTTGATTGCGCTTTTAACACTCTATTTCCAAGTTGGAACATCCTCTATCCCTGAGTTGATTGCGAGTCCTGTGGGGCGTGATTTACAAATGTGGTTGTGGCTGGCGTGTTTTGCGAGTTTTGCCGTGAAAATGCCCATGTGGCCTGTTCATACATGGTTGCCTGATGCCCATGTTGAAGCCCCAACGGCAGGCTCTGTCATTTTGGCAGGGGTGCTTTTGAAAATGGGAGGCTATGGGTTCTTACGCTTTTCAATTCCCATGTTTCCAGAAGCCACAGAGTATTTTATCCCCTTCGTTTATGCTTTAAGCGTGATTGCTATTATCTACACGTCTCTTGTCGCCCTTGTCCAAGAAGACATGAAAAAGCTGATTGCCTATTCTTCGGTGGCGCATATGGGGTTTGTGACCTTGGGAATTTTTTCCATGACCACGCAAGGGCTTCAAGGCGGGGTGTTCCAAATGATTAGCCATGGGCTGATCTCTGCGGCGTTGTTCTTGTGTGTTGGCGTTGTCTATGACCGTCTCCATACCCGAGAGATGAGCAAATACGGAGGCATTGTCAAAAATATGCCCCGCTATGCCACTCTCTTCATGATTTTAATGCTTGGGTCTGTCGGTCTCCCCGGCACATCAGGCTTTGTTGGAGAATTCTTGGCACTCCTTGGCGTGTTCCAAACCAATATCTTTGTTGCCATGTGTGCCACAACAGGTGTTGTTCTCGGCGCAGCCTGCATGCTCCTCCTCTATCGCCGTGTCGTCTTTGGTTCCATCACCAATAATGATGCGAGGGCTATGAAGGATGTGAATAAACGAGAATTATTAATTCTTCTCCCCCTTGTCCTCATGGTCATCGCCTTGGGCGTGAAACCAAACTTTATCCTCTCACGCACAGGCCCTGCCCTTGAGAAGTTACAGCTTCATTATGAGGCACAGATCTATAAAGATACGGGAAGTTACAACAATGAATAATATGCTAACACTTACCGCATTACAGCCATTATGGGCAGAGCTTTTTATGGCGATGATGGTCATGGGGTTTTTGATTTTTGGCGTTTTTAAGGGGGATCAATCGACACGACTTTTGACGTTTTTGGGTATTTTAGGGTTGTTTTTTGTCTCTGTCCTTTTGATGAATGCGCCTCTCGGGAAAGAGCCTCTTTTAGGAGGGATGCTGGTGCAAGATGTCTTTGGACGTAATGTGAAGCTTATTCTTGTGGTGGCCTTGGCGGTGTCTTATATGCTCTCGTTGAAATATCTCTATGATACGGGGTTTGTAAAATTTGAGTTTCCAATTCTCATTCTATTGGCAGGGCTGGGCATGTTCTTGATGGTGTCTGCGCATCATCTTTTGTCGTTTTATATGGCGTTAGAGCTTCAATCTTTGAGCTTGTATATCCTCGCCGCTTTCCATAGAAATTCAGCCAAATCCGCAGAGGCAGGAATTAAATATTTCATTTTGGGGGCTCTGTCTTCAGGGCTAATTTTGTTTGGAATTTCTTTGCTCTACGGCTTTACAGGTGTTTTAGACTATACCCAACTTGGACAGATTATCGCAGAACTCGAAGGCATAGAAAAAACAGGTGTTGTGTTTGGGATGATGTTTTTGATGGCAGGTCTCGCCTTTAAAATCTCGGCCGTCCCCTTTCACATGTGGACACCGGATGTTTATGAAGGTGCATCGCTCCCCGTGACCGCCTTTTTTGCTCTTGCGCCGAAACTCGCGGCTTTGGCGTTGTTATTACGTCTTCTTGTTGGGCCGTTTGAAGCACTTGTGACGGATTGGCAGATGGTCATTATGTTCTTGTCTGTGATGTCGATGGTGTGGGCGGCCTTTGCAGGGTTGGTTCAAAAAAATCTCAAACGCTTGATGGCGTATAGTTCGATTGGAAATATGGGCTATGCCCTTTTAGGGGTGGTGATGCTCACCACAGAAGGTGTGACGGCGACGTTCTTTTATCTGATGCTCTATCTGATTATGGTGGCAGGTGTCTTCGCGGTGATGTTATGTATGCAACGCGATGGCGTGGTCTTTAAGCAGATTGAAGATTTAGCAGGGCTGTCCAAAAATCATCCTAAATTAGCCTATGCCATGGCGCTCTTAATGTTTTCGATGAGTGGTATTCCGCCTCTGTCTGGCTTTTTTGGCAAGATGATTGTGTTTCAAGAAGTTGTGGCGCAGGAGATGTATGTGTTGGCTCTTGTGGGCGTGTTGACCTCTGTTGTGGCGGCGTATTACTATCTGCGTATTATTAAAGTGATGTTCTTTGATGCCCCTGACATGCCCTATAGTAAAGGGTTTGGTGTGTTTAGGAATGGGGTCATTATTGTAAGTGTGCTCTTTGCCGTCTTTTATGTTTTGCGTCCTGATGCCTTACTTCCTTTTGCGCGCACAACTGCGACAGATCTTTTGACTCCTCCTGCGATTATTCAAACCCATGACATTCAACTGGACAATTGATCATCATGCGTGTGTTGAGAGCACGCAGACCCTTTTAAAAGAAAAGGCCAAAGGGGGGGCACAGGAGGGCTGTGTTGTGTCCGCCGAGAAACAAACGGCAGGGCGTGGACGTCAGGGGAAAGTCTGGATTGCGCCAGAGGGAAATCTCTCAATGTCGTTTCTCTTGCGCCCTCATTGCTCTCCTGCACAGGCAGGGCAATATAGCTTTCTTGTCGCGGTGGCCTTATCTAAAACATTGGATAAATATATAGAGAAGGGGCATGTGAAGCATCTTAAATGGCCAAATGATATTCTCATTGATGGCCAAAAATGCGCTGGCATTCTTCTCGAGTCAGATTTGTCTGATGAAGGAAAAATAGAGGCTTTATATATCGGAGTAGGTGTAAATATTCTCCACGCCCCTCCCGAGAGATGTGCCCTTCAGGAAGTCTCTTCCCAAGAGGTGAGTGCCTCTCTTTTGTTAGCTAAATTCCTTGAAAATATAAAAAAATATATCAATTTATATAAAGAAAATGGATTCCTCTCTATTAGAGAAATATGGATGGAAGAGGCGTATAAGCTTAAAGAGGAGATCAAAGTCCGTCTCCCTGATAAAACGCTCACAGGCGTGTTTGAAGGGCTGGATGAGGATGGAGCTTTGCTGTTACGCTTGGACAATGGAGTATTAGAGCGAGTCAGTGCAGGAGAAGTGTATTTTTAGGCTTTAATCGTTTTCCTGAACTCTGTCCATCCTGAAACGGAAGAGATAAAGAAGAGCTGTGATGGTAACAACAGGGCTCAAAAAAACACCCCAGAATAGAAATGTTTCGAAAAAGAGCGTGCTATTCAATAGGCAGGGCGCTCCTCCATGAATAATATTACTCCCTCCTTCATGAGTATCTTTATACGTACAATATTCTCCTCCCGTATTATTGAGTAAGCCTGTAAAAACAGAAAAACTGATCACCCCTGAAATTAAAATCATATAGATAAAGAGTCCAAACTTTGTCATTTTTTCTATTATAGATGTCCCCTGATTTTCTTTTGAGCATCTTGTCTTTAGTTTAAGATATAGGCTTGACGCTGTACAAACAATCCAAAATGGCCACTGAATAATAAAGGAGAGATACAACAGAAAAAGAAAGAATTTCCCTATTCTACGCTGTAGTGTAAGGCAGGGTTCTTCCAGATGTACTATATACACAGACGTTTGTGAGAGAGTATCATTACACGCCATATGGAGTCCGTAAGAATATTCACCATATGAAACAAACCCAATCTCTCCCATAAGGACAATAAGAGAGAATAAGATTATACAGAAACTTGTTGCTTGAATGGTTTTTACAAATTTCGAAAACCTATCACTGCTTATTTCTTTATTTCCCATCTCCTATCTTTATACACTCTGCCAATATATTCTCCAAATTTATTTGTATTTTCACGCCCAGAGAATTGCCATATAGATCCAACCTTTGCGGGTGTAGGTTCTTCAATGCGTTCATGAATACGTTTTGTTAATTTCACTGATGCTCTGATATTCTCTTCTGGATCGTTTAAATCATTGGGTTTTTTTATTTATGAGTTTTGCCCATTTATCCTTGTTTATATTCATGGGAAGAGGTGTGTTCGATATGTTTAATTTATCCGCAATTTTATTGAGACCTGCTTTGTGCCCCGTCGCGTTTTCTGCAAACATAATGGCACGCACCAAATCAGGATCCAGCTTTTCTTCTTTCGCATATTTTAAAATAAGATCATCATGTTTTTGTACAATTTTAGAAGCCTTCTTTTTCAACTCTATTTTTTCATGATCTGAATGTTTGGCCGCAGGATTTTCTTTTATCTCAAATTTTGCACCCTCATCATGCAACAATGCTTTTTCACGAAGATTTGTTTTGTTAATAATTGGAAGATTTTCTCTCCTTTTCTCCATCTCAGGCTTTGTCTTTGGCACAGGAGTGGAGTTTTCTTGGTTTACGCTTTCCTTGGCTTTAAGAGAGGCGGGTGTCTCCTGTGGTTTTGGGATTTGTTTTTCTTCCACGGCGTTTTTCGAGTGTTTCCTTTAAGATCAGCAATGGATCTTTTCGTTTTTTCTGGATATCAGGAAGGAATCCTCCTCGTTGAGGTGGGGGCTCTTCAGATATACGAGCTAATGCACTTATGACGGACTCTTCTGTTTCTCCACGAGGGAAAAGGAGACCATCTCTCCGTAAATTATACTGTTCTTGAAAGTCTTTGATCCCTTGGTCTAAATCTCGTGTGAGGATTTCTTCATTAACATCGTCTTGAATAAACCCAAGAGCATTCAAATTGTTTTTGGTGTAACGAATATCATCAGGGCTGTTGGTTAGATTGTTCCCAACAGGCTCTGTTATAAAATTAGAAAAAGAAAGCATTATGTTCACTCCTTTGTTTCAAGATATAGTGGATTTTATTAAAAATGAGACACTCTTCCCCACACACTGTCATCCTGAACTTGTTTGAGGATCTCATGTCTCTATTCACCAGATCCTGAAACAAGTTCAGGATGACGGGAGAGAAGGCAATGTATCTTATTCTTAATCAAAATTAGTATAAAAAAGCCCTAAGTCGGGCAGACTCAGGGCGATAACAAAGAATATATTCCTATATTTTACTCAAAATGTCAAGGTTTTTTTTGGTGCCTTAGATAAAACTCTTGGAAATTCTTCTCTTTATACGTTACAAGCGACCTTTATGATCTCTTAGTTAGGAGAAACTTATGATGGATCTTGCCATTGATGTAGGAAATACAAACACAGTCTTTGCGCTGTGTGAAGACAAAGAGATTAAACACTCGTGGCGGTGTGAGACGAATGCGTCTCGGACAAGTGATGAGTATGCCATGTGGCTTCTTCAGTTGTTTAACCTGAATGGGTATAATTTTGATCAGGTGAAACACTTGATTGTGAGTTCTGTTGTGCCTGATGCAAACTTTAATCTTCAAGAATTGGCGACGCATTATTTTAAATGTGAGGCGGTGATGGTGACCGTGGAAACGGTTCTCCCTCATATAAAAATTACGATCGATCATCCTCATGAGGCGGGGGCTGATTTGCTTGTGAATGCGATTGCCTGTGCAAAACATTATAGTCGAGATGCGCTTATTCTTGATTTTGGAACGGCGACGACTCTCACGTTGATTACAGAAAAAGAGGGCTATTTTGGAGGGGTTTTTGCGCCTGGTGTAAATTTGTCTTTGAATGCTCTTGTGTCAGCTGCCGCAAAACTTCCTAAAATCTCTATTCAAAAACCGCCTCATGTGCGGGGGACGAATACAGTCCATGCGATGCAGTCAGGAATTTTTTGGGGCTATGTAAGTATGATAGAAGGGTTGATTGAAAAACTCTCACATGAAGTAGATATTAAACCCACTGTGATTGCCACAGGAGGGCTTGCCAGTATTTTTAGCCCGTCTATCCCTGCGATTGAACATGTTGATCCCGATTTAACCCTGAAAGGTTTGATAGAACTTGTATGAAACTAGACCCTAATCACGTCCATTTTATTCCCTACAAAGGCTCGGAAGAGTTTGCGTGCAACTTCAATTTCTATGCCTATAAAGGCAAATGGCTCATTATGGATTGTGGCATGGGGATTGCGGGGAAGCACTATCCCATGGTGGATTTATTGCTCCCTGATCCGTCCTTTATTGAGCAATACAAAGATAATCTTGTCGGGCTTGTGGTGACACATGCGCATGAGGATCATATAGGGGCTGTGCCTCATTTGTGGCCGCGTTTAAAGTGTCCTGTCTATTGTTCTCCGTTTACGGCGGAAGTGCTCAGGCGTAAAATTAAAGAATTCCCTGCGTGCAAGAAGATGAAAATTACTGAGGTGAGAGCAGGCAAAGAGCTTGATTTAGACCCATTCCACTTAAATTTCATTGATATTACGCACTCGGTTTTAGAAAATCTCTCTACGGCAATCAAGACAGATCAAGGGACAATCTTGCATACGGGGGATTGGAATCTGGATCCGAATCCTGCGATCAGTCCGCCGACGCAGGCGCAAGATTTTAAAGATATGTGTGAAGAGGGCGTTCTTGCCTATATTGGAGACTCTACGAATGCACAAAAATCAGGGAGCGTGCCGAGTGAGTCTGAGGTAAAAAAAGGCTTGATTGAAATTTTTAAGCACCAAAAAAACCGCATCGTGATTACAGGTTTTTCCTCCAATGTTGGACGTATCCATTCCATTGCAAAAGCAGCTGAATCTGTGGGACGGCGTGTGATTGTGATGGGGCGTTCCATGCAAAACATGATTGGTGCGGCTAAAAAATGTGGATATTTGAATGATATCGAAGAGTTTCTTTCAGATAAGCAGTTTAAAAACCTACCTCGAGACAATGTTGTGCTGATTACGACAGGCTCACAAGGAGAACCTCGTGCGGCACTGTCTCGTATTGCGCAAGGACAGTTTAAAGGGGTTAAGTTAGAGAAAGGGGATACGGTCATTTTTTCTTCATGGAAAATTCCAGGCAATGAAAAAGAAATTAATGCGCTTCAAAATACTTTTGTGGCGAACGGTTTAAATGTCATTACCAATGAGAATTGCGGAGAAAATCTTGTGCATGTCTCAGGACATCCACGTCAAGGTGAGCTTCGGAGTATGTTGGCGTGGAGCAAACCCCATATTGCCATTCCCGTACATGGAGAGCGTATTATGATTGAAGCCCATGCAGATTTGGCGCAAGAGTGTGGTGTGCCTCACGTGATTGCCCCTCAAAATGGCTCCGTCATTTGTTTGGATCCCAAAAATCCGCGCATTATTGATCATATCGAAACAAAATTTCTAGGCGTTGAACCAAACCGCATTATTAATCTTGAGAGTACAGCGTTGTCAGCACGGCGGAAATTACAATTTTCGGGCGTGGCCTTTATTTCAATGGTGCTTGATAAAAAGAGTAAACTTACGGATGATCCACAGATTGATTTGATTGGATTGGAAGATCGAGGTTCATCAGCTGAAGAATCCCTCTTGATCGAAATTTATGGAGAAATAGAGAGTGCCTTACTGGATATTGAGGGTAAAGACCTTGATGAGATAGAAGAGAAACTCCGTATTATAATCCGACGGTTTTTAACCCATCGTTATGGTTTTAAACCGAATGTCGTGGTGCATGTGTATCAAGGCTAAGATGTTCCTTATTGTCATCGCCTGAATATATTCATATATTCTAGGGCGATCTAGGGATCTATATTCTACAGGATTCCCCTAGAATTACCTTCTATAATTCAGGGAATGACGAAATAAGGAGAAGGATTTATGTTGGATAAAAATTTAAAAAAGAGGAATGCACTTTTTCTTGTTGTGTTTATTGTCTCAGCTATTTTAATGCTCTCCACAGCTCTGGGCGCTTTTAATGGTTTTGTGGAGTCTTATCCTTTCTTTTTGATTCTCATTGTTCTTATTACAGGATTGGCGCTTCTCCCTGAGGCTCAAGGGCCTATTATTGATTTGGCCTCAAAAGGGATTGGTCTTGTGAGTTTGCTGGCTATTTCTCTGATTGGCCCGCTGTTTTGGAAGAGAGCTACAGCCACAGGTGCAATTACTGGCATGACAATTGGTATTTTAATCCAAGCCGTCTTTGAGCTGAAACTAATCTCCTATACGCTTCCTTATGGCTTTGGATCAGCCTTACCTGCGTTAGGTATAGGATTGCTTGTTTTTGCTGTTCTCAGTTGCCTTGGGTCAACAGAAAAGAGAAAGGTGACCGCCTGAGATGAGCATTTTCACAGGGATTATTGTCTATTTAATGCTCTATTGGCTTGTTCTATATTGGGTTTTGCCATGGGGGAATACCCCAACAGGAACAACCGAAGGAGGTACAATTGCCTCTGCGCCCAAAAACCCACGAATTATAAAAAAATTCATTATCACAGGCTGTCTCACAGCGATCGTTTGGAGTATCGTCTATCTTTTGATTGAGAGTGGCATGATTAATTTTTACGAAATGGCACGAGAGATGCGCGCAGAGGATTTAAAATGAAAGGCGTGGCCTTTTTTCTGTTGGTTTTGAGCTTTTGGGGGGCTTCTGCACACGCAGCCTCCCTGTGTGATCATGTGCGTGTTACTCATACACCGAGAGAGGATGTAACCTATAGCCCTTCTGCCGATGTGGATCTCAATGCAGTGTCTATAGAACTTGGAGATATAGACATTCCATTGACCAATTATCTCGCAGAAAAACTAGAACTAACCGTGCCTGTGTCTTCTTCAAAACTAGGATATGTCACTATTACGCAAGAGGGACGCGTGATCTATAAAGACAAAGATATCTCCGATAAGGCAGAGACTATATGCCAGAATGAAGACAAAAAACAGGATGGACAGGGTGCTGTAGAACCCGTAAAGTCAATCCCGCTTGAACCTCCCAAAGAACAAGAAATTTATGGAGCGTTTGGGCAAGATACTATCAATAGTAACTATAACGATTAGAAAGACCATCATGCGCCTCTCCCAATATTTTCTCCCGACCCTTAAAGATAATCCTAAAGAAGCAGAAATATCGTCTCATCGCTTTATGTTGCGGGCAGGGATGATTAAGCAACAGAGTGCGGGGATATATACATGGTTACCGTTGGGGTTGCGTGTTCTTAAAAAGATTGAAAATATTGTGCGCTATCATCAAGATGAGGCAGGGGCGCATGAGTGCTTGATGCCCACCATTCAATCGGCGGATTTGTGGAAGGAAACAGGACGTTATGAGGCGTATGGAGAGGAGATGCTTCGTATGACGGATCGTCATGACAGAGAAATGCTCTATGGTCCGACCAATGAAGAAGTGATTACGGATGTTTTTCGCTCATACATTAAGTCCTATAAAGATCTTCCACAAAATCTCTACCATATTCAGTGGAAGTTCAGAGATGAAATTCGACCTCGATTTGGCGTGATGCGCGGGCGTGAGTTTTTGATGAAAGATGCTTATTCTTTTGATTTGACAAAAGAAAACGCGGTGTATTCCTATCAGAAGATGTTTCTCTCTTATTTGAAGGCCTATACGCATATGGGCTTAAAAGTTATTCCAATGAAGGCCGATACAGGGCCTATCGGAGGAGATCTCAGCCATGAATTTATCTTGCTCTCTGATACAGGCGAGAGCGAAGTTTATGTCGATGAAAAATGGATGGAAACAGATGTCTCTGGAAAAGATGTTTTTTATGAGAATAGAGAGCAACTCGATAAATACTTCAAAGAGATGACAAGCATTTATGCCGCCACAGATGAAACGCATGATGGAGTCGGCGCACCTGCTAATTTGATCAAAACCCGAGGCATCGAAGTCGGGCATATTTTCTATTTTGGGACGAAATATTCGGAGGCTTTGAAGGCGACTGTCCAAAATAAAGAAGGTAAAATGGTGCCTGTTGAAATGGGATCATACGGCATAGGCGTGTCTCGCTTGGTGGGGGCAATCATTGAGGCCAATCATGATGAGGTGGGCATTAAATGGCCTGCAAAGGTTGCGCCTTTTGATGTGGGGTTGCTCAATTTAAAAGTTTCAGATCAAGAGACCTCTACAGCCTGCGAGGGCCTGTATGGAAAACTAAAAGCAGCAGGGCTTGATGTCCTCTATGATGATCGAGATGTAAATGCAGGCTCAAAATTTGCAGATATGGATCTGATTGGATTACCATGGCAAGTCATTGTGGGTCCGAAGGGCTTGAAAAACGGGGTGGTTGAACTGAAGAAACGCTCAACAAGCGAGCGCAATGAAATTTCTCTCGATAGTCTTGTGACGACATTGACAACGGATATTAAAGACCTTAAACGAGGATTCTAAGCGATGTTTTCTCCCTTTGAACGATTGATGGCTTTTCGGTATTTGCGGGCGCGCAAGCAAGAGGGATTTGTCTCTGTGATTGCGGGGTTTTCGTTTGTGGGGATTATGCTCGGCGTGGCCACTCTTATTATTGTGATGTCTGTGATGAATGGGTTTCGTCAAGAGCTCTTTGACCGTATTTTGGGGTTAAATGGGCACATGAATGCCTATGTGGTGGGTGCGCCTTTGCGTGACTATAAAGAGCTTAAAAGTAAAGTTGAACAGGCGAAAGGCATTCAATCGGCTATTCCTATCATTGAAGGGCAGGGGCTTTTGAATGTGAAGGGCGTGGCCAATGGTGTGCTTGTACGAGGGATGACGTCCCATGATTTTCTTGTTAAAAAAGTCTTTCGAGATGGCATTGTGGCAGGCGATGTCATGGATTTTTCAGGCAAGAATATTGCGATTGGGAATAAATTGGCAGAAAAATTTGGATTGTTTATCGGCGATGAAGTGGTGATTATGGCGCCCAAGGGTAAGGCCTCTCCCTTTGGAACCATTCCTCGGTCTCAGCGCTTTAAGATTGGTGTTATCTTTGATGTGGGAATGTTTGAATATAATAGTGGCTTTGTCTTTATGCCCTTGGAAACGGCAAGAGTGTTTTATAGATTGCCAGAGGGCAGTGCGTCTTATCTTGAGGTCGTCACTAAAAATATAAATGATTTAAATGCTATAAAGAATAATCTTAAGACTCAACTTGAATATAATATATCGCTGTATGATTGGCGAGACGCAAATAGCTCTTTTGTGAATGCCTTGGAAGTTGAGCGCAATGTGATGTTTCTTATTCTCACTCTAATTATTATTGTGGCAGCCTTTAATATTGTTTCGTCCATGATTATGTTGGTGAAAGATAAGGCGTCAGATATTGCGATACTGCGTACAATCGGGGCGTCGAGACGCTCGATGCTTAAAATTTTTATCCTTACGGGTGCAAGTATTGGGATTTCAGGAACACTCATGGGCGCTGTACTTGGGATTGCGTTTGCCGTTAATATTGAATCTATTCGCCAGTGGATTGAAAAACTCTCTGGAACGGAATTGTTTTCTGCCGAGATTTATTTTCTCTCACAACTCCCCGCTGTCGTAGATTGGGGAGAGGTGACCTATGTTATTGTGATGGCGATTGTCTTATCTGTCTTGGCCACCCTCTATCCTGCATGGCGTGCCGCACGGTTAAATCCTGTTGACGCATTGAGGTATGGATGAAGCATGTAGAACTTGCTCAAGGTAAAGCTGTTATTTATTCTATGATTGCAGGGATCATCATTGGGGTCATTAATATAGCTATTTTTTACATGTATAGGGCAGGGGCTCCGATTAGTGTTGCTTTGCCTGTGACGCGGATAGGCGTTGTTGTCTTGGCTATTATAGCAGGGTTTGTTATTTTTTCTGAAACACTCAGCCCGACTAAAATGGTGGGTATTGCACTCTCTTTCCTCTCTATTTTTTTGATGACAAGATAAAGGGGAAATAACCACGGATAGACACAGATAAACACAGATAAACACAGATGTTGATAGAGCAAAAAATATAATCTGTGTTTATCTGTGTCTATCCGTGGTGAAAATAAAAATTTGGAATGGAAGTATGAAAAATATTCTTAAGCTCGATAAAGTGACTAAAATCTATGAACAAGGCGGAGAGGCACTCTGTGTTTTGAAAGAGGCGTCTTTTGAGATCAATGCGGGAGAAATTGTAGCGCTTGTGGGGCCAAGTGGATCAGGGAAATCAACGATTCTTCATATTGCGGGTCTTCTCGACTCTCCGACGTCGGGACAGGTCTTTATGGAGGGACGAGATATTACCTCCTGTACGGATAAACAGCGCACAGAAATTCGACGGCATAGGATGGGGTTTGTCTATCAGTTTCACTATTTACAACCTGAATTCTCTGCCGTTGAAAATATACTCATTCCTCAAATGATTGCAGGGATCTCTCGTAAAGATGCAAAAGAAAAAGCTTTGAGTTTGTTAGATGATATGGGCCTCAAAGAGCGTGCAGAGCACCGCCCTGCGCGCCTGTCTGGCGGAGAACAACAGCGTGTGGCGATTGCAAGGGCGCTCGCCAATGATCCAACCCTCATCATGGCTGATGAACCCACAGGAAACCTCGACCCTCAAACCGCAGACACCGTCTTCGATCTTCTCCTTAAACGCGTCCGTACCCAAAAAATAGGCGCGTTTATTGCCACCCACAACATGGATCTGGCGCATCGGA
Organism: Alphaproteobacteria bacterium; assembly: GCA_024279035.1. Lineage (GTDB taxonomy): Bacteria > Pseudomonadota > Alphaproteobacteria > Micavibrionales > Micavibrionaceae > UBA1850. Next base: position 9,263 of record JAJRSA010000035.1, on the reverse strand, counting down.
TGGATCGAATTCTGACTATTCGAGAGGGGCGAGTGTCGGGGTTTTAGGCTATTAATATAAGTCTTGGGATTTGAATGTTTTGAGTTGAAGGGCGTCGATGAATAAAAACATTTTCTTTTTGTTCTGTTTCTGTGTTGCTAGAGTGAAGGCTTATATCACCAACTCTAAACCTGTATATTGTGCTATTATCCCTTTGTGTATAAAAAACCCCTTTTGAAGGGAGCGCCTCTTCGTTTCGCAGGAATTCTGTAGCGGCAATATTGTAGCTACAAATTAGTCTAGATGGGGTGTATGAATCATCTCTATGCCATTTGGAGACACTATTATCTTGTCCAAACTGGGGGGATTCTAAAAAGAGTATAGGGTCTAATATGCTACTTGCATAAAGATCTTGGATAATAAAATCTCTTGCTAATATCTCTTCTGGAGTAAGATTTATATTTTGTGTTATTTTTAAAAACTCATCTTGAGTGAAATCTTTGTTTTCTTCTTCTTCAAGACCTGTTTCTTTCCCTATCTTTATTGCTAAGCTATTGAAGTGTATTGATATTATTTTTTTTCGACGGAAGAGGACAACATTCTCAGCTGTTTGTAAGTTGAAATTTGACGCAAGAAGATCTTCGAGTGAATCAGAAACTCTGAGTCCTGCATAATTTTCTGGGAGTTGTTGTGTATCAAGCATTCTGTATGTTTACATAAAATAAAAGGAAGGTCAATCCTTATTTTGACTCGTCAGCTATAATGAGTACACTACGCGCATGTCCAATCCCGAATTCATTCATCTCCATGTGCATTCTGCATACTCCCTTGCGGAGGGTGCGATTAAGGTCAAAGACCTGATTAAAACCTGTAAGAACAACTCTATCCCTGCTGTGGCTGTCACGGATACGAATAATATGTTTGGGGCGATGGAGTTTGCGTCTGAGGCGCTTAAGGGCGGGGTGCAACCGATTTTGGGCGCGCAAGTGTCTGTGGGAGAAGATGAATTAGTTCTTCTTGTGCAATCTGAGCAGGGCTATCGTAATATTTGTCGTCTCTTGAGTGATGCTTATATGGACGAAGACTCTGGGCAGTCTTTCTCGATTGATTTCAAAAATCTGTCTGCGTTTAGTGAAGGCTTGATCTGTTTGACGGGAGGGCTGTCTGGAGGCATTGGACAGCGTCTCCTTCATGGGCAAAAGGAAGAAGCTCATACATATCTCTCCTCTTTAAAAGAGATCTTTCAAGACCGCCTCTATATCGAAATTCAGCGCCATGGATTAGTGGAAGAAGAGAAAGTTGAAGAGGGGTTGATAGATCTGGCCTATGCAGAAAACATTCCCTTGGTCGCCACCAACAATGTGTATTTCGGAAATCGCGCAATGCATGAGGCACATGATGCGCTGTTATGTATTGCGGATGGACGCTATGTCACAGAAGAAGATCGGCGCACAGAAACCAAGGAGCATTATTTTAAAAGTTCTGAGGAAATGTGTACGCTCTTTTCTGATCTACCTGAGGCAATTGAAAATACTCTCCAGATTGCACAGCGTTGTCATTACCTCTTGAAAAAGATTGATCCTATTCTCCCTGCCTTTCAGACAGAAGAGGGGCGCAGTGAAGTGGATGAACTTCGCGCGCAAGCCAAAGCAGGCTTGCAGTGGCGCTTGGATAATTTTGTGGAAGAGGGGGAAGATCCGCAAGGTTATTGGGATAGGATAGAATATGAGCTGAAAATCATAGAAGATATGGGCTTCCCTGGGTATTTCTTGATTGTTTCGGACTTTATTAAATGGTCGAAAGAGCAAAATATACCTGTCGGACCAGGGCGTGGGTCAGGCGCAGGCTCGGTGGTGGCCTGGTCATTAAAGATTACAGATTTAGATCCTTTGGCGCTCAATCTTCTTTTTGAGCGATTCCTTAATCCAGAGCGTGTTTCTATGCCTGATTTTGATATTGATTTTTGTCAGGACAGGCGCGATGAGGTCATTGCCTATGTGCAAGATAAATATGGACAAGACCGTGTGGCGCAGATCATTACTTTTGGAAAGTTGCAAGCGCGGGCGGTTGTTCGAGATGTAGGTCGTGTGCTTCAAATCCCTTACCCTGTGGTGGATCGGATTGCAAAGATGATTCCTAGTAACCCTGCCGCGCCCCTCACTCTTGAAGAAGCGTTAGAGCAGGATCAGGATTTAAGAAATGTACGCCATACGGATGAAACGCATGACAAGCTCATCTCGATTGCATTGCAATTGGAGGGGTTGTACCGCCATGCCTCTACCCATGCAGCAGGCTTGGTGATTGGAGATCGTCCGTTGCATGATCTATTGCCTCTCTATCGAGACCCACGTTCTGACATGCCTGTGACCCAATATAATATGAAGTTTGTTGAGGACACAGGGCTTGTGAAGTTTGACTTTTTGGGCTTGAAGACGATGACGGTTATTCAAAAATCAATGGAGTTGATCAAAGAAAAAGGGATTGATATTGATATTCTCCAAACAGATTTGAATGATTCAAAAACTTATGAGCTCCTTTCTCGAGGGCATTCAACGGGTGTTTTTCAATTGGAAAGCTCGGGGATGAAAGATGTTTTGAGAAAGCTCAAGCCCAATCGATTTGAGGATATCATTGCGCTTGTAGCGCTCTATCGTCCTGGTCCTATGGATAATATTCCCACCTATATTGCGATTAAGGATGGAAAACAAGAGCCTGACTATATGCATCCGCTCTTGCAACCTGTGATTGAAGAAACCTTCGGGATTATGATCTATCAGGAGCAGGTCATGCAAGCGGCGCAGGTGTTGGGAGGCTATACGCTTGGAGGCGCAGATCTTCTCCGCCGTGCGATGGGAAAAAAGATTCAAGCCGAGATGGATAGTCAACGCCAAATTTTCACGACAGGCGCCAAAGAGAAAAACAATGTTCCCGAAGAGAAGTCTAACCATATTTTTGACCAAATCTCAAAATTTGCAGGCTATGGGTTTAATAAATCACATGCGGCGGCGTATGCTCTGATTGCCTATTGGACGGGATGGTTGAAGGCAAATTATCCTGTTGAGTTTATGACTGCCTCTATGACTCTTGATCTTGGGAATACGGATAAATTAGCGATTTTTAAGCAAGAACTTGATTTGATGAAGATTAGTATTTTGCCCCCTGATATCAATAACTCAGATGCTGTATTTAAAGTAGAAGGAGATGCTATTCGCTATGCTTTGGCCGCCCTTAAAGGGGTGGGGGAAAACGCGATGGAGTGCTTGGTCGAGGAGCGTACAAAGAATGGCGTTTTTAAATCACTGGATGATTTTTTAAATCGTGTAGATTCTCGAACCCTCAATAAACGCCAAATTGAACGCTTGGTGGCGGCAGGCGCATTTGAAGGTTTAATCCCAAGTCGCTCTCAGATGTATAGCGCCGTGGAAATGGTGTTAGGCCATGCCTCCTGTGTTGCACAAGAGCGAGAAGCAGGGCAAAATAATTTATTCGGAGCAGAGTCAGGCATTGGAGGCGTTCCAGAGCTACCCTCTGTTCCTCAATGGGATCCTTTAGAGCGTCTGAGTTATGAATTTGAAGCCGTCGGGTTTTACCTCTCTGCTCATCCTTTGGATATGAAACGAGACCAATTTAAACGCCTACGCATTAAAACCTATATGGATTTGGTGTATATCTTACAGAGCAAGCCTTCAACGCGAGAAAAAGTGGCGGGAGTCTTGATTAAGAAACAAATTAAAGTCTCTGTGAAATCAGGCAATAAATATGCGTTCTTACAAATTTCTGATACCTCAGGGGTTTATGAGGCGATGGTGTTCTCAGAGGTTTTGAGTAAATCCACAAACCTTCTTGACGTGGGACGTTCACTCCTTTTCACCATTGATGCCGAATATAAAGATGATCAACTTCGCTTGATGGTGCAAGACATTCTCCCCATGGAAGAAAACCTCGATCAAAAAATTTCAGAGGTGCGTGTCGTGCTCTCTGACACCACCGAAATACCGCAGATTGCAGAAATTCTGGCGGGGCAAGAAGAGGGGGGTCGCTCCCGCATTTTCTTCAGTTTTGAAGTTGAGGGGAAGAATAAAATAGAAATGAAACTCCCTCACTTCTACGATTTCACAAAGGATATTCGTCGCGCACTCTATAAGAATGAGTCCGTGCAGGCGATTAATGAGTTGTAGACTATATCTGAAAAAGAAACTATACCCTTATAGGGTAACTATTTAGCGCATAAGGAACACAGTCAGCATGGCAAATATTGAGGCATGGTCGGTATCGGAATATGAATTTCCTCATGAGGGAACGCCTCAGGATAAGTTGGCGTTTTGTGTGCGCTATGCGATTTTGGCACCGTCGTCTTATAACACACAGCCATGGCAGTTTGAGGTTAAAGGCAATGAGTGTCGTTTATATGCGGATCGACGCTATGCGTTGCCGATCATTGACCCTGATGATCGAGCGTTGATTATAGCGTGCTCTAATGCCTTATTTAATCTCCGTTTGGCGCTTCATTATTTTGGATATAGTGAGACAACAGAGTTTATCCCAGATCAGGAGAATGAAGATCTTTTGGCGAAACTGACCCTTGGAGATAAAATTGAGGGAGAAAGTGATGACATGCAGGAGAAGGCCCTCTTCAAAAGCATCACAGAGTTTGAAAAAAATCATGGGGCTTTTTTGGATAAGCCTGTCTCTCAAGAGGATATGGATGATTTTAAGACGGCTTGTTCGGCAGAAGGCGCATGGCTTTATGTGTGTGATCAGGATGAAAAGAAAACCATTATTAATATGGTGGCTGAAGCTGACCGTATTCAATCCATGAATAAAAATTTCAGACGTGAAATTTGTCTATGGACGGATAAAAGACGTGAAGAGAGCTATGACGGTGTTCCGGAGTACGGAGCCAGTTTTTCTGCCGTGATGAATCAGTTTACCCCTCATGTTATTCGCCGTTTTGAGGGAGAGAACAAGGAGGCGGTTACAGATGCGGATTTTGCAACGCATATTCCTCTCTTGGTGATCTTGGGCACTATTTCTGGAGGAGCGCAAGAGCGAATGATGACAGGGCAGGCGTTGATGCGGTTGTGTTTGTTGGTGCAATCCAAGGGATTATCTCTCTCTCCTCTTAATCAAGTGTGTGAAGTGCCTGAAATGCGTTTACGTTTGCATGATGAGATTAACCAACAAGGCCGTGCCCATGTGATTTTACGCATGGGCTATGGCGGAAAAACAAAACATTCTGCCCGTCGTCCATTGAGTGCAGTATTGAAGGTCAATGGGAAGCCCTATGTGGCGACAATACCGACTGAAAAAGGGGTTGGGGCACGCAAAAAGAAAAAATTCTGGCGCTTTGGATAATTTATATTGACAATTACGTAAATATAAATTATAACTGTGCTTATGAATTTTTTTAATTAAAAAAGGAGACTGTGAATGAAATCCTACAATGTAGAAGATGTGAATCAATGGAAAGATTCCCCTGAGTTTGAAGGCAATACAGTCGTAAAAGAGTCGCTTCTAAAGGCAGCTCTTACCTTAGCAGTGGCCTTTGTTCCTGTTGTGGTTCTTACAATGATGCCTGATCCCTTTTATAAAGGAGAACATTCAGAGCAAGAGCAAGAAACATCTCTGTCTCAATCTGCAAGAAATCTAGACCTCTAATTTCTTCTTGCAAAAGCTGTCTATTTCCTGCTATACCCCTTCCACGTCTCTATTTGTGGAGATGAATACACATACAGATTTTGGGTGGATGCTTTTAGCACTCTCTCCCTCCCGTGCCACTCTTCGTGTTACTCATTGAGTGTGGTGTTATGATCTGTAGAGGTACAACTGGAAAAGGAAAAAATAATGGCTAAATCTCTCTTTACTATGCGTGAACTTTTGGAAGCGGGTGTTCATTTTGGACATCGTGCACGTCGCTGGAATCCTAAAATGCGGGGGTATATCTTTGGGGTCAGAAATGGTGTTCATATTATTGATCTTCAACAAACTGTACCTGCTTTAAATGAAGCCTTGGGCCTTTTGAAGACAACAGCCTCAAAAGGGGGCCGTATTCTTTTTGTGGGCACAAAAAGACAAGCACAGGAAAAAATAGCCGATGCTGCTACGCGCTCAGGACAATTCTATGTGAATCATAGATGGCTTGGGGGAATGATGACAAACTGGAAGACGATCTCAAAATCAATCACACGCTTGAAAGAGCTTGAAGTTATTCTGGCCGAAGAAGAAACAACACGCTCAAAGAAAGAGCTCTTAATGTTAGATCGTGAACGTAAAAAGCTTGATCTTGCCATTGGGGGGATTCGTGATATGGGAGGTGCGCCTGATGTTGTATTTATCATTGACACAAACAAGGAAGAAATTGCCATTAAAGAAGCTAAAACGCTTAATATTCCAGTGATAGCTATTATTGATACGAACAGTAATCCTGATGGAATTACCTACCCCATTCCTGGGAATGATGATGCTATTCGCGCGATTGATCTTTATTGTAACCTTGCCGTTACAAGTATTCTTGATGGGGTTAAAACACAACTTTCAAAAAGTAATGTGGATCTTGGCGAAGCAGAAAATGTGGATGTGAAAATCCCAAAAACAAAGAAAAACGTAGCCCCTAAGAAGGCCACAAAAATTGTTGATGCAAAGAAATCTGATGTGAAAGAAGTCGAAGCCGTAAAAAAAGAAAAGGTGAAGACAGAGGACGCGAAGCCTGCGGAAGATACTAAAAAGGCGGCAACAGCATAAGCTGTTGTCTCTTTGCTCTTATAAATAATTAGATACATACATACATAAAAGGATAGATGATGACACAAGTTACAGCATCAATGGTCAAAGACCTTCGTGAAAAAACAGGCGCCGGCATGATGGACGCGAAAAAAGCCCTCACAGAAAATAATGGCGATACGGAAGCCGCCGTGGATTGGTTGCGGACAAAAGGGTTAGCAAAAGCTGCTAAGAAATCAGGGCGTACCGCGGCTGAAGGTTTGGTGGCTGTGGCAACAAATGACAATGGCACAACAGCAGCTGTTGTTGAAATTAACTCTGAGACAGATTTTGTGGCACGGAATGATGTGTTTCAATCTTTCTCCCGTTCAGTGGCAGGCGTGGCGTTGAGTGTCTCTAATGATGCTGAGCTTAAAGTGGCAGACCTTGAAGGGAAACCTGTTGAGCAAACACTCACAGAGATGATTTCCAAGATTGGTGAAAATATGTCTGTGCGTCGTATGGATAAAATGAGCGTCTCCAATGGAGTTGTTGCAAGCTATGTGCATAATGCCGTCGCTGACAATCTTGGAAAGATTGGAGTGCTTGTGGCACTTGAGTCTGAAGGAGATCAAGGCAAGCTCAAAGATCTTGGGCGTCAAATTGCGATGCATGTTGCGGCAACTAAGCCTGAATGTCTTGATCAAGCGAGTGTAAATCCAGAGCTCTTGGACAGAGAGCGCGCCGTTCTTATGGAGCAAGCCCGTGCAAGTGGAAAGCCTGACAATATTATTGAAAAAATGATGGAAGGCCGTATTCGTAAATATTACGAAGAAATTTGCTTGATGGATCAAAAGTTTATTATGGACGGCGAAATGAAAGTGGCTCAAGTTATTGAGGCTGCCTCTAAAGATCTTGGAACGCCTATAACCCTCAAGGGATATGTTCGTTTTTCTCTCGGAGAAGGCATTGAAAAAAAAGAAGTTGATTTCGCAGCAGAAGTAGCTGCGACCGTCGCAACTGCTTAATCTGAAAAACGTCTTTTGTCATTCCTGCGAAGGCAGGAATCCATTCTTTCTCTATGTAGGCAGTGGCTTTGCCACTGACATGTGGATCCCCGATGTTTAAGACATGCTGTGCATGTCCTCGAGGATGACGGCTGGATGGTTTTAGAATAAATAACCACGCAGCCGCATTGTAATATGATGCGGCTGTTTGTATAGTAGGGTGTATAAAAATATAAAAGGGGTTAAACCATGACTCAAACTGCACGTGACGAAAGTTCTCTTATGATTCATTTAAACTCAAAACCGCTCTATCAGCGTGTTCTCTTTAAAATCTCTGGGGAAGCCTTAATGGGGAAGAAAGAGTTTGGGCTTGATCCCGATACAATCGAACGGATTGCTCTCGACATTAAAGATGTTGTAGATGTTGGTATTCAAGTGTGTGTCACCGTGGGGGCTGGAAATATATTTCGTGGTGTCTCTGGGTCGGCACAAGGGATGGATAGAACAACAGCTGATCATATGGGGATGCTTGGGATTGTGATTAATGCCTTGGCGCTTCAAAACGCTTTGGAAAATATTAAAGTCAATTCTCGAGTCCAATCCGCCATTGGGATGGATGAAATCTGTGAGCCTTATATTCGCCGTCGCGCTATGTGTCATATGGATAAAGGGCGTGTCGTTATTTTTGCCGCAGGCACAGGAAATCCTTACTTTACCTCAGATACAGCGGCCACACTCCGCGCCTCTGAGATGAATTGTGACCTGATTGCCAAAGGCACAAAAGTTGATGGGGTCTATAGCGCGGATCCTATGAAAGATAGCAGTGCTACAAAATACGATACAATCAGCTACATGGAGGTCCTCACAAAAGATTTAAAGGTCATGGATGCCACTGCGATTGCCCTTGCCCGAGAAAATAAGATTCCCATTATGGTCTTTTCCATCCGAGAAGCACATAATTTTGTAAAAGTGCTCCACGGTGAGGGGGAATTTACTCTTGTGAAGGATTAAATGTTTAATCTTGTAGTGTAAGAATTTATGTCTGAAGATTTTAAAGAACAAAAAGAACGGTACGCACAATACAGACCTTCTTATCCAATGGAATTTTATAAATGGTTGCAAGGGGAATGTTTGAATTCTGATAGGGCTTGGGATTGTGCCACAGGAACAGGTCAGGTAGCCATTGACCTCGTCAATTATTTCGAACATGTTATTGCTACAGATATAAATATAGAGCAAATTAATAATGCTGGTTATCATCCTCGCATTAAATATGCTGTGGAGTCCGCAGAAACGAGTAATGTAAATGCACATTCTCTTGATTTAGTGACAGTAGCATGTGGTGTTCACTGGTTTAACCATGAAAGTTTTTATCAGGAAGTGAAAAGACATCTTAAGCCCAATGGCATAATAGCTGTATGGACGTATGAGTAGGCCTTGGCAGGGTATTGAAGCTATTGATATTCTCTTGAAAGAGCTAAAAGAGGATATTTTACTTCAATATTGGCCAGAGCAATCTGCTCTGTACCTTAATCACTATGAAGAACTCTGGTTTCCCTTTAAGGAAATTGAAGTGCC
>JAJRSA010000034.1 GCA_024279035.1 Alphaproteobacteria bacterium | reverse complement strand
GGAATCCACCCTTTTCTCTATTCCTCTATAAAGACAGTGGCTGTACCACTGACATGTGGATCCCCGATGTTTAAGACATGCTGTGCATGTCCTCGGGGATGACGGTGTGTGGGATATGTCTTATTCTTAATGCAAATTACTGTAAATGTTCATGGAATACTTGATGAGGGGTTTTGTATCCTAGGCACTTCCTCGGTGTATGGTTAAGCTGTCTACTTACCGCATTAATATCTGCGTTTGAGAGCTCATTTAGGTTCGTATCACTTGGTAAGAACCGCCTTATTCCACCATTTGTGTTCCCATTAGTGCCCACAATAGCGGTATAAATTAACGAAAGTCACATTTCATTTTAGACCCCACACCAGTCTATTACTCCACCGTTACAGATTTCGCTAAATTTCTTGGTTGGTCAACATCTGTACCTTTGGCAACGGCGACGTGATAGGCAAGGAGCTGAATGGGGAAAGCGTAGAGAATAGGGGAGACGAAGGGGTGTACATCTTCAATGGTGATGGCCCATTTTGAGGCAGCCTCAAGAGATTTTGTCCCTGCTTTGTCAGAGATGAGAAGCACTTGCCCGCCTCGTGCGACAGTTTCTTGAACGTTAGAGGCTGTTTTTTCAAACAGGGGAGCATTACTAGGGGCTACCACCACCACGGGGACGCTCTCATCAATAAGGGCAATAGGCCCGTGTTTCATTTCACCAGAGGCATAGCCTTCAGCATGGATATAAGATGTTTCTTTGAGTTTGATCGCTCCTTCCAAGGCTATGGGGTAGAGTGTTCCTCGCCCAATGTAGAGAATGTCTCGCGCTTTACAAATTTTCTTTGCAATGCCTTTAATAGAGGACGCTTGATTTAACATTTTACGGGCTTGTGTGGGGAGGTGTCTGAGCGCTGTCGTTAGGGTTTCAAGAGTGTCTTCAGAGCAGGCATTTTTGGCATGGGCCACGGCTAAGACCAAACAGGCAAGTGTTGTTAGCTGTGTTGTGAATGCTTTGGTTGAGGCCACGGCTATCTCTGGACCTGCTAAAGTGTGAAGAACAAAGTCAGATTCACGCTCAATCGTACTTTCAATTGTGTTGATAATCGATAAGATCTTTTGATTTTGGCGTTTACAATAGCGGAGTGCCTCTAGGGTATCGAGCGTTTCTCCTGATTGAGAAACAAACAAAGCTACCCCTCCTTCGGGCATGGGCGCTTCCCTGTATCGAAACTCTGAAGCCACATCAATCTCACAGGGAACACGCGCGATCTGTTCAAACCAATATTTGGCTACCATACAGGCATAATGTGCTGTTCCACACGCAATGAGCGTGATGCGTGGTGTTTTTATGAGAGCCTCTATAATATCTTCAGGCAATGTAATTTGCCCTGTGGCAGGATTGATAAAGGAATTGAGTGTGTCTCCAATCACCGCAGGTTGTTCATAAATTTCTTTGAGCATGAAATGGGGGTATTCCCCTTTTCCTGTTGTGGCTCCACTTTGTGCTGTAGTTCGAATAGGACGCTTTACAATTTTATTATCATTAGAATAAATCTCAACCGCATTCCCTGTGACAGTCACACGATCCCCATCTTCCAAGAACGTAATTCTCTTGGTGAGGGGGGCGAGTGCATAGGAGTCAGAGGCTAAAAACATTTCTCCTTCTCCATACCCCACCGCCAATGGTGTTCCATTCCGAACACCAATCATTAAATCATTTTCCCCTGCAAAGATAATAGCTAGAGCATATGCGCCCTCCAAACGGTCAAAGGCTTTAAACGCAGCCTCTTTAGGGTCTTTTCCTTGGGTCATATAGTGCGCAATAAGATGAGTGACGACCTCTGTATCTGTCTCCGTCTCAAAACGATATTGATGTTGTTCGAGTTCTTGCTTGAGATCTCTATAATTCTCTATAATGCCATTATGGACAACAGCGACTTTGTTCGTGGCATGGGGATGCGCATTATTTTCTGTCGGACGCCCATGCGTGGCCCACCGTGTATGCCCAATGCCTATGTGCCCTTTTAAGGGCTCAGATTTTATTTTTTTATCAAGATGAATCAACTTGCCCTCCGCGCGGCGTTTTTGGATGTGCCCTTCAACAAGTGTTGCAATCCCTGCGGAGTCATATCCTCGATATTCCAGACGTTTTAAGCCCTCAATCAAACGAGGAACGACATCATCCTTGCTAATAATCCCAATAATACCACACATGGTCTGCACTCTTTCTCGTTGGTTTTTCTGTGATCTAAAATATACCAATAATCCTGCCCCATACAAATCACGACATGTTGCATGGCGTTACAGGTTGTTGAACCTAATGCGATTGTAAAACACCTCTAAGGGCGCGGACATGATTTTAAATCAACTTCCAGCCTCAACAATCCTGATGGATTAGATCATCCCCATACACCACTTTCGAGCATAGCTCTGGATCCAAGATTGGCGACGTGTTGGAATGAGGTATGATTGCTGCTATTGTTATCTTCTACTTGAGAGATATTTGATGTTTATGAGTCCTGAGCCTAGGTCGCACCTTACAGTCACACCGCGCACCTGATATGATTAAATCATTGAAAATAATAAGGAATTACTATAATGGTCGGAGTGAGAGGACTTGAACCTCCGACCCCTCGCCCCCCAGGCGAGTGCGCTACCTGGCTGCGCCACACTCCGACTGTGATGTAATCTTATGTAAGTTTTTGACCCCTTCAATTTTTCAAGCCCATGTATATTCGAAGGAATGAAATAATTCAACCCATGAAACTAAAAATATAAATGAATCTATGGGTGTTTAGCGTCATGTCTCTTGTGTCTTGATCTCACTGACTTTACACTAGTCGCAATTTTCAAATAAATATCTATAAGATAATCTTTTGGTTTCATAGGTTTAATCCTCCTTTGTGAGTGTTTTTTCACTCCTATGGAATTAGATTTTCACCTCTTTGGGACTCAATTTAAAAAGGTGCGACTGGCGCTATGGCTATATGCATAACATTGCCGTAGGCCTTCTCGATAGGTGGGATATTTAAGGGTAATGCCGAATTCATTCTTGATCAGGCTATTTCCAACCCGCTTATTATCAGAATAGAAGCTCTGTGTGATCGGCGCTAAATTAGCATGCTCAATATCAATAAGGGGAGGCTCTTCGACTCCCATAATTTTTGAAGCTTCGGAAATAATTTCATGGCTGGGGGCGGGTTCGTCATCACTCATATTATAAATAGCGCCCGCCCTTGGGTGGTGCATAGAAGCTGCAAGGATTTGAGAGATATCCTCAATGTGAATACGGTTAAAGACATGATTTTCTTTATAAATTCTGCGCGCAATACCTGCACGGATAGAGTCTAAGGCGCATCGCCCTTCTCCATAAATTCCTGCCAATCGAAAGAGGTGAACAGGAGCCTTATAGCGTTTAAACAGGGAGAGCCATTGTTCTTCTGCTTTTGCACGTCGTGATCCACGAATGGTGGAGGGTTTGGTTTCAGACTCTTCATCCACCCACTCTCCTCCACAATCCCCATAAATTCCAATGGTTGAGAGATAGCCAACCCATTCTAACGTCTTGAGGCTGGTAATTTCACGTACATAAGATCTGAAAATGGGGCATCCTAAATTTTTAGGAGGGACAGAGATTAAAAGATGCGTTGTGCCGTTTAGCACAGAGTCTACATCCGACATAATGCGCTCTTGATCTTGAATAATCAGAGAAATATCACGCTGTTCAAAGATCTCGCGTTTTTCGAGGTCACTTGTTGTGCCCCACACATCCCATTTATACGGGGTCGACGCAGAGCGTAAATAGTATTCAAGATGATCACAAACATATCCAAATCCAAAACAAAATAATTTTTTCTCGTTTGTCATGGTTTAGGGGTCAAAAACCTATGTCTTCATAATGTTTAGAGGGCATAAAACCAGGGATACGGTCTTCAAGAAGAGGTTTAAAACTGGGGCGTGATTTTATACGGGCATACCAATCACGGGCAGGGTGATGCTCATCCCACGGAACATCTCCTATATAATCAATGGCAGAGAGATGCACCGCAGCCGCAATGTCTGCCATTGAAAAATGCTCTCCTGCAAGCCACTCGCGTCGTTCCGTCAAAAAGCCAATATAGTCTAGATGATAATGAATATTGGCATGTCCTGCGCGCACAGAAGGCCCATGAGGCTCTCCCAAATGGAGGACGCGTTTCATCAGTTTTTCACCAAACAGATTATCTGTGACTTCACGGTTAAATTTAACGTCAAACCATCCCACAAGACGTCGTACTTCTGCCCGTTGAACGGGGTCGTGTCCTAAAAGGGTGATTTCTGGATAAACCTCTTCGAGATACTCACATATGACGGCGCTATTCGAGAGGGTTGTACCGTCAGATTCAATGAGAACAGGGACGTCTCCTGCGGGGTTAAGCGCTAAAAATTCAGTCCGTCGTTCCCAGACTTTTTCAATTTCCAAGTGAAAATTTAGCCCTTTTTCAGAGAGAAGAAGGCGCACTTTTCGAGAAAAAGGCTGGAGCCATAGATGGTACAATGTTCTCATAATCGAGCACTATATCAGTTTTTTATTAAGAAGGAGAGTCCTTTTATTTCACAAACGGTAACATACGTTTGAGGGTTGTATCCTTATCTATAAAATGGTGTTTGAGGGCGCCTGCGACATGTAACACAATAAGGGCGATTAAAGCATAGCCTCCGAGTTCATGAAGATCAGCTAATATTTCTCCTCGTACTTCATTTTTAGGCAAAAGAGCAGGGAGTTTTATGAGTCCAAAAACAGAAACGGGGTATCCATAAGAGGAAGACATCGCCCATCCACTAAGAGGCATAGAGAAGGCCATGACATACAAAATGATATGGACAATTTTGGAGAGCACTTTTTCCCATATTTTGTGTGTTTTAAGAGAGGCGGGGGAGGTGCTTACAATACGCCATAGAACACGCACTCCCATAAGTGTCAAAACAATAATCCCAAAGGATTTATGAATGCGATAGAGTTGCATTTTCTGATCGCTATAGTCCATTTGCTCCATGAACAATCCAAGGGCAAGCAACCCAATGATGGTTAGCCCTATGCTCCAATGTAAAAGTTTTCCTGTTTTATTATAGTGATCCATAGAGGCTCCCTTACATTAAAATTGAGGATAAAGCTGAATTGCATACATACCATCCAATCAGAGCAGGGTGCAAGATGAATATTTATCGAGTCAAATTGTCTGAATATATGTTTAGTTCCACATTTTTCTCTTTGTGAATCCCCTGAACGCCAATTCTCAAATAACCGTGCATTTTTATTTCCCTTTCTAGGGTTCACCATGTAACATACACTTACAATTGCACGAATAATTGTATAGCTCCACACTCAAAAAGTATATTTCTATAATGAATTTTTTAAAGATCTTTATTCCTCTCTTTTATCTGATGTTTAGTATTGCCTATGCGGATACTCAAAATCATGTACAGATCAAACTCATTCCTTCTGTCGATACAGCGATTGCAGGCCAATCGTTTGATCTCATTTTAGAACAAAAAATTGATGAGCATTGGCATACCTATTGGAAGAACCCTGGGGAATCAGGATTACCTATTCAAGTCAAGTGGAACGCTCCTGAGGGTGTAGAGATCAGTGCGTTCCAATGGCCTGTCCCGAAAGCTCTTGATGTTCAAGGGATCATGAATTTCATATATGAAGACACCGTCCATCTTATTGCAACAGTTAAAATTCCAGAAAATCTGCAAGATAAAACGCTATCCATCACCGCCCATGCGGATTGGTTGGTCTGTGAAGAAATCTGTATTCCTGAAACAGGGGTGTTTTCTGTGGACTTACCTGTTGGAGAGCATGCTCAATTGGTAAATCAAGGTATTTTTAAATCTGCAGACCGCGCTCTTCCTTCCCTTTATACAGGTCTTCTTTCTCTCAGAGAAAACGGGACACATTTTGAACTTGAACTTGAAATAAATCCCTTTAAAGCAGGAGACCCTATCTTATTTTTCTCTGAAGACTGGGGGCTTGTGAAAGCAGGCAGTGCGGCAGACATACAAACAAAAAACTCAAAGACTATTTTTTCTTTTCCACGGACAGATCGTGCGCTTGCCGATATATCAAGCTTTAAGGGAGTCTTGGCACAAGGCAATATTGGATTTCAAATCAATGAGATACCCCTTACTGTCTCAGAAGAAAAACTCTCTCCTCCTCCTGTCCAAACCAATCTATGGTCTGCCGTTTTGTTTGCGATACTGGGCGGGCTTATTTTAAACCTCATGCCCTGTGTCTTTCCAATTTTATCCATGAAAGCGCTTTCATTGGTTAAAATTTCGGACAAAAGCCGAGGAGACTCCCTCAAGCATGGGCTTTCTTATACGGCAGGTGTCCTTCTTTCTTTTGCAGGATTGGCAGGGTTAATTATTGCTCTGAAAGCTGGTGGGGCAGAGATTGGCTGGGGCTTCCAATTGCAAAACCCTCTTGTAGTCTTGATCCTTACATGGGTTTTATTCGCCATTGGTCTCAATCTGTTTGGAAGCTTTGATGTGACAACACGCTGGACACATATTGGATCTGGGACAGTTGCAAAATCCACAGGGCTCGTCCAAGATTTCCTCACGGGCATATTGGCGGTTATTGTCGCCACACCGTGTACCGCACCTTTTATGGGTGTGGCTCTCGGATATGCGCTCCTTCAACCTCCCTCTGTGACCTTTCTCATTTTCCTAAGCCTTGGCTTTGGATTGTCTTTACCGTTTTTGCTATTCTCCTTCCTTCCTGTCTTACAAAAAATTATGCCCAAACCTGGGGCATGGATGGAGATCTTTAAACAATTTCTCGCTTTCCCTATGTGGGCAACAACAATCTGGCTAACATGGGTCTTGGTACAACAAGCAGGAACAAACGGATTGATCGCTGTGCTTTCGGGGGCACTTCTTATTTCTCTGAGCGCATGGCTCCTGACACATAAGCCCTTAGGGATCTGGCGATGGATCAAAATTCTTCTTTTAATTCTGTGTGTTGTTGGAATTTTTAAAGCCACACAGTTTCAAACAACTCAGGCATATGAGCAAATTGCCTACACCCCAGAAACACTCAAAAGAGAACTCAGCACAGACCATCCCGTCTTTGTGAATATGACGGCCGCGTGGTGTATCACATGCAAAATTAACGAGGTCATTTTTAAAAGAGAAGATATTCAAACCGCGTTTAACGCACAAAATACCACCTATATCGTAGGAGATTGGACTCTCTTAAGGCCAGAAATAACCGCCTATCTAGAATCATTTGACCGCACAGGTGTTCCGCTCTATATTTATTATCCAGCCCGCAACAAAGAAACTGGAGACCGCCCTGATCCACAAATTCTCCCCCAAATTCTAACGCCTTCCATGCTTAAAAACATATTAGTCCCGAACAATTAACCCCTGACACATAGGAAACACACATGATCCGTCTCTTTATGATAACAATGATAGCTCTTTTCTCTTTCGCGGTGGTAGCCCCTGCGATCGCAATGGAAGACTCTGTAAAGACAGAGATGATAAAAGATGCAACAGATGAGCCTCCTCAAATTGGAGCTCCAGCGCCTCATTTTGTTGCAACAGATACGCATGGAAATGAAGTGTCCTTAGAAGGCTTAAAAGGACAAAATGTTGTTTTGGAGTGGACAAATCACCAATGTCCATTCGTGATTAAGCATTATGAAACAGGAAACATGCAGTCTCTTCAAGACAAAGCCAAAGAGTTGGGTGTGACATGGATTTCCATTGTCTCCTCCGCAGACGGTAAAGAAGGCAACACAACACCAGAAGAAGCCAATGCCATTATGGGAGAGCAAAACACAAACCCAACGCACCGTATTTTAGACCCAGAAGGCACAATTGGACATCTCTATCGCGCCAAAACAACCCCTCATCTTTTCGTTATAGATGCAGAAGGTATCCTACGCTACCAAGGCGCTATTGATGACAATCCTTCTCCTCGTCAATCTGCTGTCGAAACGGCCAGAAATTATGTTCTGGAGGCTATGGTTGCCCTTACAGAAGGCACAGAGATAGAAGTCACACAAACGCGCTCATATGGATGCTCTGTGAAGTATTAGGAGCTGATCTATCTCCTTCCACTCTTTTAGATAATCTGTATTTCTTAGCAGATCCCTCGCTTTTATATTATGATAACGGAAGCTGATTCGTTTTATAGGCTTGATAGAGGTTTAACTACATGGCACAGAGCGCCCGAAAAATACAAAATGCCCCCCCTAAAAAAACTCAAAAAGAGGCGGGAGACAACCGTCTCTTGATCCTCCCAACGGGGTATTTTGGATTTTTGGGGAAATCTGCCTGTAAAGCCCTTGGAATTACAGCCTCTAAAGCAAAGAAGACACCTGCCAGAGATATTCTCCATTTTGCCTCAGAAGAAGATTCTTTAGCCTCTTCCCCTTTCACAGAGAGTTGGGTTCAAACCATTCGCTCAGGCGTTCATACACTTCTGAATAAAAAGGGAGAAGAAATCTCCTTTCAATTTGACTCCCTTCCCTCGAACGGAATAATTTTAGTCGTTGCGAGCTATATTGAAAACGGTGTGGTGTCCGAAGACGTCCCGTTGACACAATGGATTGAAGAAACCTTAGTCTCTACGCACCCTCACAAAAAAGCGCTTCAAGATAATACTATTCAAGACACGCCTAATGCTCAAACATTTCTAGATCTTTCAAATGATTTGATGGTCACCTGTACCCTAAATGGCCTTTTCAAAAGCGTTAATGAGCGCTTTACCCTGTTCTTGGGCTATGACCAAACACAACTGCCTAAACTCTCTTTCATCGACATTATTCATCCTGAAGATCGGGCGCACATCCACCCTATTTTGATGAATATAGCCAAAGGAGAAGTTCTTCAAAATAAAATGATTGATTTCGAAGCCCGCATTGTCTCACGTGAAGGTAAAATTTATCCAATGGAGTGGCGTTTAAAGACGATAGGTCAAGACTGCTACATGGTTGGACAGGACTTATCTGCCATGAAATCTCATGAGCAAACCCTTATCAATCATCAAGACTATCTCTCTGAAGCCCAAGCCATTGGGCATATGGGGCACTGGACGTGGCATATGGATACCCACACCATTGAGTGGTCGGACGAAATTTATAGGATTTTTGGCGTTAATCGAGAAAATTTTACTCCCTCAATAGATATTATTAATAAACGTCTCCATCGACGAGATATTGGGCGCTCTATGCATGCCTTTCAACGCGCTTTGATTGAAAAACGTGACTATGAGATGGAATTTTCAATCAAACGTCCCTCAGGGGAAGAACGATTTATAAAATGTCAGGGGCGCTGTAAACTTGATAAGGACGGCGAAGTGATCTCCTTGTTTGGAATTATGCAAGACATCACAGGACATATTGAACATGAAAAAGAACTCAGAGACGCCAAAGAATCTGTTGAACGCGCGTATGCCGCAAAATCACAGTTTTTAGCCAATATGAGCCATGAACTGCGTACGCCTTTGAATGCCATCATTGGATTTTCTGAAATGATTCAAAGCCAGATGTTAGGGCCTATTGGAACCGAAAAATATCTTGAATATATCAACGGTATTCATGAAAGTGGGGCACATCTTCTTGATTTAATAAGTGATATTTTAGATATGTCTAAAATAGAAGCAGGGAAATATGAGCTCACATACGAAACAGTTGAGATGTCTACCCTCATTCAACGCTCTCTCCAAATGATGGAAGGGCGCGCGCTCGATAAACACATCACCCTTAAAACAGACATGAAAGAAGAGGACATCACGCTTACAGCAGATCGTCGAGCCTTGACACAAATTCTCCTCAATCTTCTTTCAAACGCTGTAAAGTTTACGCCAGACAATGGAGAGGTAACACTCTCTTGTGTCACTCTCAACGATAAAATAAAACTCACAATACAAGACAACGGAATCGGCATCCCTGCCATGAAACTTAATTCCATCACCAACCCTTTTGAGCAAGTCTCAAGTGAATATACGCGAGACCATGATGGATCAGGCCTAGGTCTTGCCATCACCAAGGAACTTGTAGAACTCCATAACGCGACACTCACTATTGAGTCACAAATCAATGTTGGAACAAATGTGACACTCCTCTTCCCTCAAACACAATCTTGAACTAGACATCTACACGCTCTCCATGACGCGTACATGATGGAGCGGCTAAATCAAGAAATGTACCGACAATGTCATCAGGATGAGGTAAAGATTTTGGATCTTCCCCAGGGCAGGCTTGCGCGCGCATATCTGTGCGTACAGCAGAGGGATCAAGGAGGTTAACACGGACATTTGTTTTGACTGTCTCACACGCATAAGTCATAGCCAAAGACTCGAGCGCTGCTTTACTCGCTGTATATGCGCCCCAATAGGCACGCGGACGAGGAACAACGCCAGAGGTGACAAAAATAGCGCGCCCTGCCTCGGAGGCACGGAGCAATGGATCGAGAGAGCGGATCATTTGAAAATTAGAGGTTATATTGCTCGCCATGACCTCACTCCACTCTTTCAAAGGGGTTTGGGCTAAAGGACGCAGCGTTCCCAAAATGCCAGCATTCGCCACCCAAATATCCAGTCCGCCAAATTTTTCAAAAATAGTAGGACCTATGGTGGACAGCGCCTCAATGTCTCTGAGATCCACAGGCATAATCGTACTCACGCCCCCGTCTCCACGGATCACATCATCCATGTCCTCTAACGCTCCGACAGTGCGCCCCAACAAAATCACATGCGCGCCCGCCCGCGCATACGCCTTTGCTACCGCCGCTCCAATTCCACGAGAGGCGCCTGTAACAAGCGCTATTTTATTGTTGAGGGGTTTTTGAGTCATTTTATGCTTTCATTCTTAATCTAAACTGGAAAACTATTAGATAATTTACTCATCTTTAGTAACAGAACTCACTATCTTAGATGGTTGATCTTGCATAGAATCTAGAAGGGATGTTTGTTTACGTGTCATTTTTGATGCAGGTTTGTCTTTAACAACGTCTAGCATTACATGTAACAATTTAACATTTAAATCAGGGTTTTGTGCCAACTCAATTTCTTCTTTAAAACTATAATAAAGTTGCATAACACGCTGTTTATGATTGTATTCCTCGTACAATCGTTTGCTCGTCATCAGCGCAGTAAAACCAAAGGAACTTATTGCAACCAAAGGTAATGTCAAAGTGAGTTTATAAAGCAATGCTGTATAGGGTTGTTCTGCAAACACATCCGGGATTTCATTAAAGCCAGAGTTAAAGAACATCCAAACTAAACCTACAAGAGGAGTAAGGAACAAAATATAGTGGAATATATATGCTCCCCATTGTGGGGCAAACGCCCTGAGTGATAGTTTCTTTTTTTTATCGTCTGGCAAAGAAAAGTCATTTGTAGTTGTATATTTCATTTTTGCTTCATAGTAAGAGGATGCTAAACCAGCAGCACCTGCTCCAGGAAGAAGAGATCTTATTTTCTCGTTTAATGTATCATAGAGTTTAGAAAATTTATCCTTATGATCTTGATGTGTTGTCGTTATAGCAGTGTGTTCTTCTTGAATTTTAGCCAGTAGATTATTTATCTCACTCTTAATCGAGTAACCCGATATTTCTCCTTCCCCATCTTTTTCGTCTACCAATAGTTCATCATGAATCTTCTTAATCTCATCATGAGAGATATGAATTTCATCAATTTTATACTGTACCGAAGATTGCTGATTAGTAAGTTCATCCAATTTTTTCTTTGTCTGATCTATAGATGTTTGGAATGTCTGTTGTTGAGCTTGAATATCTTGATGAGCTTTTTCGGTGCCTGACTTAGCAGTTTCTGCTTTATTTTTCAAATCCGTCAGCTCGTCCTCAAGAGTTTTAAGGGTATCAGATTGTCCTTGAATTTTGTTTATTTGACTCTGTAAATCCGTTTGTTTACCTTTGAGTTCAGATGATAATTGATCTGCTTCAGTCTTTAGAGTTTCAAACCTACCCTTTGTAGTTTCAATAGTGCGTACATCGGAATCAACTTTTTCTGTTTGTTCACCTATCTGCCGTTCAGCAGTGTCAATACGTTCTTTTGCTTTGCCTACGTTTTGAACCAACCCATCAACATATTTCTTGTTTTCCTCTATAGTAGAAATGAAATCCCTAATTCCTTGTATAGAGCTTTCAATCTGTTCTAATTTTTCTGTACGTTCTGGATCAACTTGGCTGTCTGACATAGAAACCTCTTTTTATGGGTAAAACTATTTTGGATGGACTACACTAGACTCGATTCACAATAGCCTCTAATTTTCTAGGCGCACTTAAGTTATCTACCTTGTTCTATGCGCTCTTTAAGTTGATGTTTGCCAAAGCCCCTACATTTTTAGCGATCATGTTTTGCAGTCCGTTATTGCGGTGAATAT